>QCGM01000007.1:0-72830 GCA_003279925.1 Prochlorococcus sp. AG-388-B05 | reverse complement strand
ACTAACCTTAGTCTACTATTAGTCAGATTAAAAGTTGGTTCTTCATTATCTACTGCCGTGATAAAACTTGTCACGAAATTAGCTTTAAAAATCTACTAATATCGTAGTACCTAATATTAATTTCGCAAAAATTAATTAACTTATTTATCTTTCATAGTTATAAGTATTAAGTTTGAATATTAAATATTTCGAAATATGTAATTTTAAAAGGTATCGGCACATATAAGAAAAATCTAAATTTATTTGTTAAATGATATATATTTAATTATTCTTAATCTTAGATAATAATTGATAAAAGAATTAAAAAAATCACCTTATATTAATGAGTTTAAAATCAGTTCTTAAAAAAAAATCGTTAGGTATACTTTTTCATCCTTCAAGTCTCCCCGGAGGTAGTTACTGCGGTACCTTTGGAGAAGGCGCTAAAGATTGGATTAAGAAGCTTTGTAAGTATAAGATTAATCACTGGCAATTCCTACCTCTTACTCCAACAGATTCAACTGGATCTCCTTATAGTTCGCCATCCAGTTTTGCGTTAAATCCTTGGTTTCTTGATATCAATAAATTAATTGAAGAAAACTTTATCATTTCATTAAATAGGAAAGATTTACAATCAATTAATCAGAACGTAGATCATTTTGATTTTGATTTTGCAAATAATTTATCAAAAAAATTAGGAGAATATCTTTTATTTGATTGGGAGTCTCAATCTGAAATGAGGAAAAGTGATTTTTATTTATGGAATAAAAAAAATACTTGGGTTGAAGATTATTCAATCTTTATGGTTTTAAGAGAGAAATTCAATATGTTGCCATGGTGGGAGTGGCCATTGGAGTTTAAACAAAAGGAAAATGAATTTATAAAAACATGGATAAAAGACAAAAAAAATGAAATACTTAAAACAAAATTAATACAATGGCATCTTGATAAACAGTGGAAGGAAATCAAAGTCTTTGCCAAAACTAACGGAATTACACTCATAGGTGATTTACCTTTTTATGTCTCAAGAGACAGTGCAGATGTATGGAGTAATAAATCACTATTTTCAATATCTCAAAATGGAGATTTACTTTTTCAAAGTGGAGTTCCTCCTGATTATTTCTCATCTACGGGACAACTATGGGGTACTCCCACCTACTATTGGGCTAAGCACAAAAGTACAGCATTTAGATGGTGGAGAAAAAGATTTAAGAGACAATTTGAACTTGTTGACATATTAAGACTGGATCATTTTAGAGCGTTGGCTGCATATTGGAGAGTTGATGGGAATGCCCAAAATGCTATTAATGGGACATGGATTAATTCACCTGGGAAAGAGCTATTAAACATTTTAAAAAAAGATTTAAAATCTGATTATCTACCTATCATTGCTGAAGATTTAGGAGTAATAACTAAAGATGTAGAGATTTTAAGAGATAATTATGAATTACCTGGTATGAAGATTTTACAATTCGCATTCGATGGGAATGAAAATAACCCCTATCTACCTAAAAATATCGAACAAGAGAACTGGGTTGTTTATACAGGAACTCACGATAACGCTACTTCCACATCGTGGTGGAACTATTTAGATATTACAATTAAAAACTATATTAAAGATAAATATAAATACTCAAATGATCCCTCTTGGAATTTAATGGAAATTGGCATGAGTACAAAAGCAAACCTTTTTATCTCTCCAATTCAGGATATCTTATCTTTGGACGACTCAAGTAGATTAAATACTCCCGGAACAATTACTAATAATTGGAGATGGAAATTAAATCAAACTCTTGACGAGATAGATATGAATTTAAAAAAATATAGTGACCTTGGAAATAATTATGGGAGATTAAGCAATTAGATCATCTGATATATTTATTTTCCTTTTTCTTCAATAATTTGTATCTCAATAATATTAATATTTGAAATAGCGTATCGATTAAGAAAAAATAGTATCAAAATTAAAAATAAAAAATAAAAAAAACTTCCCTGCCAGGAATTTAGAAAATCAAGCTTTCTTAAAATGATTTTATTTTTGTTTTTTTCGAAAGTATTTGTTTCTCTAATTTCTAACCCTAGCAATGTATTATTTTTCAGAGATAAACATTTTTCCAACTTTAATAATATTGACCTTAGAAAAGGATCTCTTGGTCTAAGGTTTTCAATATTATTCTCAATTGAATTTATAGAAGATTCTGGAATTTTAGAGATATTTGATAATTCTTTAACAGAAAGATTATTTTGAGTCCTTGCTTCTTTTACTAATTTACCAAGTTCAACATATTGATCATATTTTTTACTATTATTTTGTTCCTCCAATGTTATTTTTTTATTTTTTAGAAAATTAATATTGAATAATCTCATTAGAGTTTTTTGATTTGAATATTTAAATTATGCATCTAAAGGTTATTTAATTTTAATCGATTCATAAATCAAAAACTATAATTTAATGAGATGATATAAAAGCAAAAACTAAGCTGGAGATATAATATTTTGAACAGCACTTTTAGCCAATTTTAAAGGACTAAAAGTATCTCTAAGCAAAATTAAAAGTTTTTCTGTATCTTTAAATTCCAATCTATCATCCTTAACAAGGCTTAATAAAAGGTTTTTTCTAACTTCTGATCCTTTGTCACTTACAATTAGTTTCAAACCTGCATTAGCTACTGGAATGAGATCTGCATTAATATTTTCGGTATCCTTAAATAATGTATTTAATAAACTTTCAAGCTTATCTATCTGAATCCTTCCTTCATTATCAAATACAACTTCAAGAAGAATATTTACAATTTCATCTGAATTATCTGTTAAAAGTTTTTTTGCAATATATGGATATGCAATTTTTAAGATCTTAAATTCCGGATCAAGTCTCAAAGCTAACCCTTCTTGACTTACAACAGCTCTAATTATTAGTGCGAACCTACTTGGAACTCTAAACGGATAAGAATACATAAGTTTTGAGAATTTATCAGTTACATTTTTTAAATTAAAATTTCCAACCTCGGCCCCAAATGACCCTCCAAGTACCTCTTTAAGTGGTTCTACAAGTTGTTCAAGATCTTGTTCTTTGGTTAAGAAACCTAATTTCTGAAAATCTTTAGCCATAAGTAAATATTCTTGGTTAATTAAATGTACAATTGCCTTAATAAGTGTGAGCCTATCTGAATTTGTAATAGTATCCATCATCCCGAAATCAACGTATGCTAAGTGACCATTATCTGAAGTTCCTCCTTTAAGAGCAAACATATTTCCAGGATGAGGATCTGCATGAAAATAACCATATTCGAATAATTGCTGCAGTCCACTTATCACGCAAGTTCTAATATAAGAGGAAGGTATTAAATTATTTTGCTCTAAAATTTCTCTGTCCCTTAATTTAACTCCATCAATCCAAGATGTTGTAATAACCTTTTTTGAAGAAAAATCTTTTTCTAATTTTGGTATAAATACATTGGGATTAGATTTAAAAAGATCGGCAAACTTCAATGCATTTTTCCCTTCTTGCTCGTAATCAATTTCATCAAAAAGGGCTTTACCAAACTCATCTATTATTTCTCCAATACCAACACCTATATTAAGTGGTAAAAATGATCCGAAAGTAGTCGCTAAGATTTTTAAAATTACAATGTCTCTTCTAATAAGAAAATATAAATTAGGTCTTTGTACTTTTACAGCACAAAAATTATTATTTTTTTTCTTTGCTTTATAAACTATTCCTAGGCTTGCTGATGCAATAGGTTCGTCTGGAAAATAATCAAATAATTCATTAGCAGGAAGTCCAAGTTCATCTTCAATTATTTTTAGGGCTATTTTATGTTTAAAAGGTGGGAGATTATCCTGTAGATTTGTAAGTTCTGTTAGCCAATCTTGCCTTACAAGATCTGGTCTAGTTGAAAGTGCTTGTCCTAATTTAATAAAACATGGACCCAAATCGGTAATAACATCAAAAAGGTATTTTGAAAGATTTTTCTGTACATTCTTACTATTACTGTTACCTTGAAATAGTATTCTTACTAAAAGAAAAATTAAAGTTAAAAGTATATATAAAACTCTTGGTAATAATATCCATGGTCTTAGGATCAACCAAATCATATCTCCTTTGGGTGAATATTTTGAATAAGAAGTTGCCATTTACATTTAAAATATTAAAGAAGAATTCGTTTTCAACCTATTCTATATGTGCCAATAATACTTTATGAGTATTTCTTCTTTTCTGACTAAAAAGTTTTTAAAATCACTTTTTTTCCCTGCGCACAATAGAGGGAAAGCTTTACCAAAAGGGTTGATTAGATTATTAAAAAAACAACCAGGTTTTTGGGATTTGCCAGAACTTCCTGAAATAGGTTCTCCATTATCTAATAGTGGATTAATACATGATGCGCAAATATCAATTTCAAAAAAAGTTAATACAAAAAAATGTTTTTTTGGAGTAAATGGAGCATCTGGTTTAATTCAATCAGGAATAATCGCTATGGCTAATCCTGGAGAATATATTCTTATGCCAAGGAATGTTCATATAAGTGTTATTAAAGCTTGTGCTTTGCAGAATATTATTCCAATATTCTTTGACATAGAGTTTTCTAGTGTAACTGGACATTATATGCCCATCACGAAAAAATGGTTTACAAATGTATTCAATAATATAGATTTTGACAATTCTAAAATTGCAGGAGTCATATTAGTTAGTCCTTACTATCAAGGATATGCAACGGATCTTGAACCTTTAATTAAAATTTGTCATCTACATAATTTGCCTGTTTTAGTTGATGAAGCCCATGGTTCGTATTTTCTTTTTTGTGAAAACTTTAATTTACCGAAATCAGCCTTAAGATCTAAAGCTGATTTAGTAGTCCATTCATTACATAAGTCACTTAATGGACTAACTCAAACAGCGATAATTTGGCATAATGGGAATCTAATAGAAGAAAACAAATTAATCAAAAGCATAAATTTACTGCAAACTACTAGTCCTAATTCTCTCTTGCTTTCTTCTTGTGAGGAGTCTATTAAAGACTGGCTTAATAAGGATAATCTTAATAAATACAAAAAAAGAATTTTAGAAGCAAAATCAATCTACAATAAGTTAATAAAAAAAAAGATACCTCTTATTGAAACTCAAGATCCTTTAAAAATAGTACTAAATACTTCTAAAGTTGGTATTGATGGCTTTACTGCAGATAGATTTTTCTATAAAAACGGATTAATTGCTGAATTACCTGAAATGATGACGCTTACTTTTTGTCTTGGATTTTCAAATCAAAAGGATTTTACTTTTTTGTTTCAAAAATTATGGAAAAAGTTACTATTTCATACTAATAAATCTTATGGTTTGAAAGCTATAAAACCTCCTTTTAGAATAGTTCAATCACCAGAAATACCAATAGGAGTTGCTTGGAAAAGTAAGACTATTAGCATTCCTCTAGTTGAATCTTTGGGAAAAATTTCTGGAGATATTATTTGTCCTTATCCTCCTGGAATACCTTTAATTGTACCTGGAGAGAGAATAGATAAGGAAAGAATAGATTGGATAGAAGCTCAAAGTTTGTACAACGAAGATCTGTTAAATTCTTATATAAGGGTCTTAAATAACTAAAAATCAAATATGAGATTGCGAAGTGGCTTATTAATCGGATTGTTTGGGTTGGTTGTTGTTTTATTAGGCGGATGGTATTTCACAATAGCAATTGCATTACTTACCTATATTGCACTTCTCGAATTTTTTAGAATGGCAGAATTCACAGGAATTAAACCAGCCACCAAAACTACGTTATTTTCTTGCTTCATAATTACAATTGCTACATATCTAGAAGTTATTGGATTCCTTGATAGAGAGATATACAATTCAATATTGCCAATATGTTCAGTAGGAATATGCACTTGGTTATTGCTGCAGCCAAAGTCAGGCACTATTTCAGATATTGCAGCATCAATTTTCGGATTATTTTATTTAGGTTTTTTACCTAGTTATTGGATTAAATTAAGAGCGATACAATCGACTATAAATAATTCTTCCGATGGAATATTATCCTTTGGAAATATCTCAAATTCAACAGGTCTTTATTTAACATTAATTTCTTGTTTATTAATTGTGGCAAGTGATATAGGTTCTTATTTTATTGGAAAGTCCTATGGGAAAAGGGCTCTTTCTCCATTATCTCCAAGTAAAACTATCGAAGGTTTGATCGGAGGAATAATATGCTCAATTTCAGTTGCAACCTTTTTTGCGTTTTTACTTAGTTGGCAGAATCCATTCTTAATTGGGATTTTATATGGAATATTAGTTTCTCTTATGGCATTAGTAGGAGATTTAATTGAATCAATGATGAAAAGAGATGCGAAAATTAAAGATTCTGGAACTTTTTTACCTGGTCATGGTGGAATACTTGATAGAATTGACAGCTATATATTTACCCCTTCAGTTATTTTCTATATAATTATAATTTTGAAGTTTTTTAATTAATTCCTAAGTATTAACTTTACAGATAAATCTATATTTACTAATTAATTTTTTTTAAAGGTAGAAATATTTTGTTTATGTATCCTTTAAATATCAAGTTTAAATTCCATTACAAATAAAATTTTTAATAATACTTTTACAAGGTACAAAAATAATCATAAATAATCTTGCTAGATAATGATGGCAAATCTACATGTGGAAGATGACCACAATTTTTCAACCCAATAAAATTTAATTGATCTATTTGCTTTATTTTATTAATTTCTTTTTTACCGAGAATGCGATCATTCTCTCCACAAATAGTTTTAATTGAAATATTTTGCATGTATTTATATGTCCCAGCAAATCCACCACTTTTTGCAAAAGAAGCTAACGAATTTCTCCAACCAGAGCATCCTAAATGAATTGAGGCAATTTGTTCTTCCATTGAACCAACACTTTTATCTGGATATGCAAAAGCTTGTCTACAAAGACCCTTTCTTACTTGAGATAATCCTAAAAAAGAGGCTCCAATCTGGTTTAGTGGGAAGGGAATAATTTTGGATTCTCCAAACAAACCCGCTGGAGATAACAGAATCATCTTATCAATGAGCTCTGGGATTTCCTTCGACAAGTTTATCGCTACGGATCCTCCCATTGAAGCTCCTACAACCATTAACTTATTTTTTAATTTAAGGGTATTAATAATATCAAGAAGATTAGAAATTATTTTACGAGGATTATATTGATTGGAAGCATTCCTCGGAGTAAATCCAAATCCTAATAAATCAGGAATTATTAATTGGAATTTTTTTTTTAATAATGGATAAATTCTCCTAAATTCAAGAAAACTACTATCAAATCCATGTAAGAAAAGGATTGGTTGACCAGTTCCTCCCATTACGACTGGAAATTCAGAAGAATTCCATTTTTCGTTAAGCTTTATCCAATGAACGTCATTAGATATATTCAATCCTAATGGATCCTGAATAGAGTTTTTGACTTTTTCAAAATAATCAATATTCAACCTATTAGGATCATTATAAATATTCTTATTCAAAGTATTTATGCTATTTTAATTTTTTGTTTTTCAAATTTTGTAATAGTTTCTATTATATCTTGCTGATTGATTTCAAAAGGCAAAAAATGAATCTCTGATTTATCCCTGCATGTAAATTCAGCAATTTTGTGTAAATTATTATTTTCAAAAACATTTATTCCTAAGTCGGCAATAGTAGTTGGTAAATCCAATTTTCTCATTAATTCCATTAACTGTTTAATAGATTGATTAGCTAATTTATTGTTATTTTTAGTTTCTTCTAATCTCAGTTGCAATAAGATTCCAACTCCAACAATTTCACCATGTAAAGGCTTATGACTTGAAATTATCTGAGTAATAGCATTATGTATAGCATGAGCAGCTGCAGTTCTACACTTTTCTCCACCAATTCCACCAATCAATCCTGCAGTAAGTGAACATCCCTCTACAACATTACACCAAGCAACATTTTGTAATGACTGACTCTTGTAAGCACTTTCTCCATTAATAAGTAATTGGTCTCTTAATACTCTTGATATTTGAATTGCTTGCTGAACGAGTCCATCTTCCACTTTTGAACTAGTCAAAGAAGATTCGTACCATTTAGCTAATGCATCAGCTATTCCACTAGCAAGTGTACGCTTAGGAGCTGTTTTAATAAATCCGTGATCAAGTACTAGTATTTCAGGACAAGATTTCAACTCAATATCCTTGATAAATTGTCCATCTTTTGAATAAATATTTGATAATGCAGTCCAACCTGCACAAGTAGATGCACTTAAAGGGATAGTAATAGCTGGAATCGATAGAAAGTCTGCTAGAAATTTTCCTGCGTCTAAAACTTTGCCTCCACCTATAGCAATAATTGAATCGCAATTATTTTTAAGTATGATTCTTTCTATTCTTTCAAGATCTTCATAACAACAATCAAATTGTAAGTTTGATGTAATTATATGGAAATGATGATCTTGTAAGTCTTTATAAATTTGATGCCTTATGTCGTTTGTTGATAAACTTCTACCTAAAACCAAGGGACGCTTAGAAATTTTTTTTATATGTGTCAGAGATTCTACCCAAGCGTTATTTCCCCTAAATATTTTTTCTGGAGATATTAATTGCATATCAGAGAAACTTTCTAGAAATTAGCCCCTGCCAATTCTTGAGAAGATTCTTCTGTAGAAATATTTACTATAACTTTCTTATTTTCATCAATATCAACTAAAGCTTTGTCTCCATCTTTAATTCTACCTGATAACACCTCTTCAGCTAAGCTATCTTCTAATAAGCGCATGACTGCTCTTCTTAAAGGCCTTGCTCCGTAAGCTGGATTATATCCTTCCTCGACAAGCCTTTCTTTAAAAGCATCAGTAACATCAAGTTTTATGCCCTTCTCGTTTAATCTAGAAAAAACTTCTTTTAACATTATTTCTGCAATATCTTTAACTTCATTTTTAGATAATTGTCTAAAGACAATTATTTCATCGAGCCTATTTAAAAATTCTGGTCTAAAATATTGTTTTAATTCCTCATTTACCAAAGATTTTATCCTATTGTATTGACTATCTTCAACTGAATCTCCTGAAAATTCAAAGCCTAAACCTCCACCACCTTTTTCGATTACTTTAGAACCAATATTAGAAGTCATTATTAAAAGTGTATTTTTAAAATCGACCGTTCTACCTTTTGAGTCTGTTAGTCTTCCATCTTCCAATAATTGTAATAATAAATTAAATACGTCTGGATGAGCTTTCTCAACTTCATCAAAGAGTACGACAGTGTACGGCCTTCTTCTTACTGCCTCTGTAAGTTGGCCTCCCTCATTAAAGCCAACATACCCTGGAGGTGAACCAATTAATTTGCTGACAGTATGTCTTTCCATAAATTCAGACATATCTAATCTGATCATGGCTTCTTCACTACCAAAGAAATACGAAGCCAAGGATTTGGTTAATTCAGTTTTTCCAACCCCAGTAGGACCTGAAAAGATAAAACTTGCAATTGGCCTATTAGGATTTTTCAAACCGACTCTAGCTCTTCTAATAGCTTTTGATACTGCTTTAACAGCCTCATCTTGACCTATTAACCTTTGATGCAAAGTCTCTTCCATATTAAGAAGTTTGACTGATTCGGTTTCTGTTAATTTCTGAACAGGAACTCCGGTCCAAGAAGCAACTATATGAGCTACATCTTCTTCACTTACAAGAGGATCATGAATAATAGTTGAGTTATTTTCCGTAGTTTCTTTATCATTACTTATATTATTTTTTTCTGAACTTTCTTTTTTATTTTCCAAAAGCTCTTTTATTTTTGCAGATAATTCAATCTCTTTTTCTCTTAAAACACCTGCCTGGTCAAAGTTCTGATCTCTTACTGATTCTTCTTTTTGTTTCTGGACTTGTCTTAATTCTTTATCAATTTGTTTCGCTTCGGGAGGAAGTTTAGAATTAATCAACCTTACTCTACTACCAGCTTCATCTATAAGATCTATAGCTTTGTCTGGTAAAAATCTATCAGAAATATAGCGATCACCTAAATGAGCTGCTGCTTCTAATGCATCATCTGTAATTTTTAAACGATGATGTTGCTCGTAACGTTCTCTTAAACCTTTTAAAATTTCAATAGTATCAGCAATAGATGGCTCTCCAACCATTACAGGTTGAAATCTTCTTTCGAGAGCAGCATCTCTTTCAATATGTTTTCTATATTCATCAAGGGTTGTAGCACCTATACACTGGAGTTCACCTCTAGCTAATGCAGGTTTTAATATGTTGGCAGCATCAATTGCTCCTTCAGCAGCTCCTGCACCTATTAAAGTATGAACCTCATCGATAACTAATATAACGTTGCCAGCAGATTTAATTTCTTCCATTATTTTTTTTAGTCTTTCTTCAAATTCACCTCTATATTTTGTTCCTGCGACAAGGAGGCCAATATCAAGAGTTAGAACTCTTTTATCCTCAAGGATATCTGGAATTTCTCCAAGTTGAATTCTTTGTGCTAATCCTTCAGCAATTGCAGTTTTTCCTACTCCAGGTTCACCTATAAGAACGGGATTATTTTTAGTTCTTCTACCTAAAATTTGAATAACTCTATCAATTTCTGCATAGCGACCAACAACTGGATCGAGTTTTGATTCGCTTGCTAGTTTTGTTAAATTTGTACCAAACTCGTCAAGAGTAGCTGTTTTTAAATTACCCTTATTTGAAGAACCACCTGAACCAACCTCAGCAGTCTCTCCTAGCATTCTTATAACTTGAGTTCTGACTTTCGTTAAGTCGATTCCAAGATTTTCTAAAACTCTTGCTGCTACCCCTTCTCCTTCTCTAATTAAACCTAAAAGTAAATGTTCCGTACCTATATAATTGTGACCCAATTGGCGTGCTTCTTCAAGAGATAATTCTAAAACTCTTTTCGCTCTCGGTGTAAAAGGTATTTCAACTGCTACAAATCCTGAACCCCTTCCTATTATTTTCTCAACTTCTATTCTTGAATCTTTTAGATTTACACCTAGTGATTTCAGCACCTTTGCAGCTACACCTGTTCCTTCTCCAATTAAACCTAAAAGTATTTGTTCTGTTCCAACAAAATTATGTCCAAGCCTCCTAGCCTCTTCTTGCGCAAGCATAATGACTTTGATTGCTTTTTCTGTAAATCTTTCAAACATCACTTTGTTTAATTTCCTATTTATAACCTACCAGTATTAAGTCAATTTTGTGTTCAGAATGAGCTTTTGTGAATACCCAAAAGTATAAATTAATCACTATTAATTAATATTATTGATGATATAGCAGCTTATTAAAGTGATTTCAGGGATTCTGGTTATCCGCACAAAAGATTTTTAAATAATTATTATGTGAATTTTTTTTCTTTCAAAACAGCATCAGCACCACTTTTATAATAGTTTTTTCTTCTTCCAACAGTTAAAAAATTAAATTTGCAATAAAAGATCTCAGCAATTGAATTAGTTTCCGAAACTTCCAACAGTAATTTTTTTATATTTAGTTTTTCACAATCTTTTATCAAATAGGTCATTAGTTGAGTTCCATAACCTTTTCGACGAAATTTTTGTTTTATTGAAAAATAACTTATTTGAGCTTCATCAATTATTGTTTGAACTACATAAATTCCAATTATTTTCTTTTTTAATAATATTGCAACTACTTTGGTACCACTTTTATTAAACTCATTTTGCCATTGTTTTTTAGTCCATAAACAAATTGTAGCTGAATCTAATTCGTAACATAATTCAGATTCTTTTTGATCAATTTCTTTAATTGAGATCATCGAAATAAATATTTTCTCTAAATATTTTTTTGAGAGTTATTTCATTATAAATGTTCTGAAAGTTGTAGAATAAACTTGCGAGAGAGTTTCCCATGAATGTAAAAACATCATTCTTAAAAAATAAAATTAATGAAGATAGTCCAAATAAAAACATAGTTCCTGTCACAACGACCATTAACAGTGAAAATAAGTTATTTATCGGTGAATGTTCTTTGGAAGATTTAGTAAGAAAATACGATTCACCCCTTTATGTTTTGGATGAGATTACCTTAAGAAATTCCTGTAGAGCATATAAAAAAGCACTAGAAAAATATTATCCAGGTCCATCACTACCGATATATGCATCCAAGGCAAATAGTTCAATATTCATGAGTAATTTAATTGCATCAGAGGGTTTTGGGCTCGATGCAGTTTCAGAAGGAGAATTATTGACAGCTCTAAAAGGTGGAGTTCCTAATGAAAAAATTGTTTTTCATGGAAATAATAAATCTGATAAGGAAATTGAATTTGCGATAAAAAATAATATCAAAGTTATTGTAGATAACGACCATGATTTAAAAAGACTTGAAGAGATATCTAATTCCTTCAATCACGATATAGAGATAATGGTTAGATTTACACCTGGGATAGAATGCCATACACATGAATACATCAGAACAGGTTCTTTTGATAGTAAATTTGGATTTGGAATCGAATCACTAGGTAGGCTATTCGAAGTTATAAGTAAAATTAAATACATTAAATTAACAGGATTACATGCTCATATTGGTTCTCAGATTTTTGAACTAGATCCTCATAATGACCTCGGAAAAATAATGGTAGATGTCATTTTACAAGCTAAAGATTTTGGTCACAATATAAAAGAACTTAATGTAGGTGGTGGTCTAGGAATTAAATATACTGAGGAGGATGATCCTCCTTCTATTGATGAGTGGATTAAAACAGTATCATTATCTGTTGCAAAAGCCTGTGATAAAAATAATTTAAACTTACCAATTCTTATGTGTGAGCCGGGTAGATCTATAGTTTCAACAGCAGGAGTAACTATATACAAAATTGGCTCATTTAAAGAAGTCCCTGGGATAAGGACATACTTATCAGTAGATGGCGGTATGAGTGATAATCCCAGACCAATTACATATCAATCAAATTATTCAGCTTGTTTGGTAAATAACCCTTTAAATAGGAATTCCAAAAATAAATATACAGTGGCAGGAAAACATTGTGAATCTGGAGATGTATTATTTAAAGAACTTGAACTTGGTGATTGCAAAACAGGAGACTTGATATGTGTTTTTGGCACTGGTGCATATAATAATTCTATGAGTTCAAACTATAATAGAATTCCCAAACCTGCTGCTATTTTAGTTTGTAATGGAGAAGCAGAGATTATTCAGAAAAGAGAAAGTCCACATGATCTTCTAAAATATGATGTCCTTCCAGATCGCTTTATCAAACAAAGTTAGGTACATTTAATATAATTTAAATTTCGATGTGAATTTTTGGGGGTTTATAAACTTAAAATTTTTACTAGATGTACTATTTGCTCTAGGATTTGGTCTTTTATTATTTTCAAGAGTCAAAGAACAGCGAACGCTGTGGTTACTAAGAGGGTATTTATTATTAGTTTCTTTTGCTTGGTTTATTCAAAGATATGCTTATCTTCCTCTAACTTCAAAATTAATTGATGCAGTAGTACTTGCTTGCTCTCTATCTTTAGCAATCCTATGGCAGGGTGAACTTCGACGATTAATGGAATTACTTGGGACGGGAAGGCTAGCTGTATTACTAGGCAACCCACCTAAAGAATTCAGAGCAACATCTACGACAGTAAACCAATTAGTTGATGCCGCAGGAAAACTATCACAAAATAGAAAAGGAGCTCTGATAGTTGTAGATTTAGGGAGCGATTTAAGACCAGAAGATTTTTTATATTCAGGTATAAAGATTGAAGCAAAATTGTCTACAGATCTTTTAATAAATTTGTTTGCAACAGATACCCCCTTACATGATGGGGCAGTCTTAGTTAAAGGTAATAAAATAATTTCAGCGGGAGTAATATTACCTCTATCAAGGCAAGGTATTAGTAGATACGGTACAAGACATCTTGCCGCGTTGGGCATTACAGAAAGGTTTGACAGATGTATTTGTATTGTTGTCTCTGAAGAAACAGGCACTTTATCATTAGCTAATCAAGGAAAACTCGAGAGACCTATTACGAGCAGTAGATTACAAGAACTTCTCATAAAGTTAGTAGGAAATCAAAATACATCGGGTACTCCAAAAACATCTACGAACAAAACCAATTCGTACCAAAAAACAAATACTAATGATACTATTACAGTTGAAAAGAAGTTAGACAAACAAAATACCATTCAAGATTAGTTTATGAGATTTAATAACTTACAATTAAAAAAAAATAATCTTAATTTATCGAATGAATTAGATAAGGAGAGAATTCCAGAACACATTGCAATAATTATGGATGGCAATGGGAGATGGGCTACAAAAAAAGGGTTACCTAGATCATTTGGGCATAATAAGGGTGTTGGTGTTCTAAAGGAAATTATTAAGGCATCTAAGAACATAGATTGTAAAGTTCTTACTGTTTATGCCTTTTCAACTGAGAATTGGACTAGACCCTCTAAAGAGGTTGATTTTCTAATAAATCTGTTTGAAAAAGTTTTGAAAAAAGAAATTTCTGAGATACATCAAGAATCAATAAAAATTAAGTTTATTGGAGATTTATCACCTCTTCCTAATTCATTAAAATTACTGATAAAGAGTTCAGAAGCTCTTACTCATAACAATAAAAAATTTACATTGAATATTTGCGTAAATTACGGAGGTAGGCAAGAAATAGTAAACGCTGCTAAAGAAATAGCCATCAAATCTTCCTCAGGTAAAATAAAAGCCAGTGATATCGATGAACAATTATTTAATTCAGAACTTCTAACTAAGGGGATTAAGGATCCTGAACTACTAATACGAACAAGTGGTGAAAAAAGGATTAGTAATTTTCTTTTATGGCAATTAGCTTATTCTGAAATTTATATTACTGATGTATTATGGCCAGATTTTACTGAGAGTGAATTTTTAAAAGCAATAATAGATTATCAATCGAGGAATAGGCGTTTTGGAGGTATAGAATCATTATCAAATGAATCTTTTGAAGATTCTTGCTATTCTTCCCTAAGTAAAAATGATTAATTCAGATAATCAAAAATTTAGCGAAATAAGATTTGATTGGGAAAGAGACGAGATTTTGGATATTTTAAATTACCCATTAATAGATTTAATGTGGGAAGCTCAAATTATCCATAGAAGATTTAATCAATATAAAGTCCAACTAGCTTCTCTTTTCAGTGTAAAAACTGGCGGGTGTGAAGAGAACTGTTCTTACTGTAGTCAATCAATTTATAGCTCTAGTCAAATTAAGAGTCACCCTCAATTTGAAGTTGAAGCTGTTTTAAATAGAGCTAAAATAGCAAAAAAAGAAGGTGCTGATAGATTTTGTATGGGTTGGGCTTGGAGAGAAATTAGAGATGGCAAACCTTTCAACTCAATGATAGAAATGGTTAAAGGTGTAAAAGAACTTGGAATGGAGGCATGTGTAACTGCCGGGATGCTCACAGATGAGCAGGCCTTGAAACTTGCCGATGCCGGGCTCACCGCATACAACCATAATCTCGATACAAGTCCTGAATACTATAAAAATATTATTACGACAAGAACTTATCAGGATAGATTAGACACTATTAAAAGAGTAAGAAATGCAGGTATAAATGTATGTTGCGGAGGAATTATAGGTTTAGGAGAAAATAATGGAGATAGAGCATCTCTTTTAGAAGTCCTCTCAAACATGAATCCTCACCCTGAAAGTGTCCCAATTAATTCACTGGTAGCTATAGAAGGAACAGGTTTGGAGAAAAAAAAAGAAATTGATTCTATTGAAATGATAAGAATGATCGCTACTGCTCGAATTCTTATGCCAAAAAGCAAAATAAGATTAAGTGCTGGAAGGGAAAACTTAACTAAAGAAGCTCAGATTCTTTGTTTTCAATGCGGAGCAAACTCTATTTTTTACGGAGATGAATTATTGACAACCTCAAATCCATCTTTTCAAGATGACAGAAAACTTCTTGAGGATGTAGGGGTTTTATTTAATAAAGATTTTGAATATTGTGATAAAACTGTTTCTACAGTATGACTAATAATATTTATAAGATAGTTTCTCTCTATTCTTTCTTCTCATTTCAAGAAAATTCAATAATTGAACTCAAAGAAAACTTATTTAGTATTGAGAAAAATAATGATCTTTCAGGCCTATTAATAATTGCGAAAGAGGGACTAAACGGAACCATTTGCGCTGAAGAGAGTATTATTGAAAATATCCTAAAGTTAATCAAAAACATAGTTGGGATTAACAAATTAAATATAAAAGTTAGTTATTCAAAAAAGAAGATTTTCAAAAAATTAAAAATAAAAATTAAAGATGAAATAGTAACTATGGGTGTCCCTGAAATAAATCCATCAAAAGATGCAGGAACTTATATCGACTCATTTTCTTGGAATGAATTAATTAAAGATCAAAATACAATCGTCATTGATACTAGAAATAATTATGAAGTATCTATAGGAAGTTTTAAAAAGTCAATAAATCCAAATACGGAAAACTTTAGCGAGTTTCCAGAGTGGGTGGATGATAATTTAGGAAAATATTTAGGCGACGAAGATTCTAAAAATATAGCTATGTTTTGTACTGGAGGTATTAGATGTGAAAAAGCTACTAGCTTATTAAAAAAGAAAGGTTACAAAAACATCTTCCATCTACAAGGCGGGATACTAAAATACCTCGAAGACATGTCAAAGGAAGAAAGCATGTTTGAAGGAGAATGTTTTGTTTTTGATAAAAGAGTAGCTCTAGATCACGAATTAAAACAAGGTTCTTACTCAATTTGTCATGCATGTGGGATGCCAATTTCTATAGAAGAGCAAAAAAAGGAGGAATACCGAGAAGGTGTTCAATGTCATTTTTGTGTAAACAAATTCAGTGATAATGATAGAAAAAGATTTGAAGAAAGGCAAAAGCAAATAAATAAATTAAAAGAGAAAAATCAAAAAATTTATAAGGATTAATTGATAATAATTATGAAAGTTGTAGAACTACAAACTATTGCATCATCCTTAGGCCTAATTATAAAAATACAAGTAAGAGAAACTCTTGGATTATGTTTTTTTAAAATTGTTATCGCGGAACAAACAGATAATATCGTAAAGATTTGGGGAGAGATGAAAGGTTGGACTTACTTTAATCAGGAGAGTATTCAACTTGATACATTAAGGATCCTGAGTAACTCTCCACCTTTTGTTTCGGAATTAATATGGGCATCTACCATGGCTTGGTCAATCGAAATGAAAGTTAGTAAAAAAGCAAGATTATTAGCTATTTATGATACCGAAGGATATAGTAAAAAACTTGTCAGATACTTTAAGATTATTGGATTTAAAGTTGTAAAAGAAGTTGGCTCTAGTCCAATAGACCTTTTCTTAAGATTAATTTGGGGCGGTGCGGGAACACTAATGAGGGGCGACTGTTCTTTTGTATTAAACAATATGAAAGAAAAACTTCCTTTAATTGAAAAAGTTTAACCAGCGTGATAACTGCTTCTAACTAAAGGGCCACAAGATACTTTTTTAAACCCTAATTTCCCACAAAAACTTTTTAGGTATTCAAACTCATTTGGTGCCCAATATTTCTTAACGGATAAATGCTTTAATGAAGGTCTTAGATATTGTCCAATTGTAATTTGATCACAATTCACTTTTTTTAGATCGAGAATCGTAGTTTCTATTTCTTCTAACGTTTCTCCTAAACCCAACATTATTCCTGATTTTGTTTGAATATTAGGAGCAATATCCTTTGCTTTTTCTAATAAGCCAATTGAATTTTTATAGTTAGCACCTCTTCGAACTTCTTTTTGAAGCCTTTCAACTGTCTCAAGATTATGATTAAAACAAATTGGCCTTTGTTCTAGAATTTTTTTAAGTCTATCTTTTTGAAGTTTATCTTTATCTTCAAAAGATTTTCCACCTCCCCATAAATCAGGGGTAAGAACTTCTATTTGAATTTTTGGGTCAATTTTTCTAATCTGATTAATCGTTGATACAAATAAATTAGCTCCATGATCGGGGAGGTCATCTCTTGCTACTGATGTAAGTACAACATATTTTAAGTTTAGAATTTTTACTGCTTCTGCGACTTGAATACTTTCATATTTATTTATTTCACTAGGTTTACCTTTGCTTACCTGGCAGAAAGCACAGGCACGAGAACAAATTGATCCTCCAAGTAAAAAAGTCGCAGTCCCTGAGGCATAACATTCGGCCCTATTAGGACATCTCCCTTCTTCACAAATTGTATGTATATTTGACTTTCTAATAAGTCTTTGCATTTTCTCAAATTGTGAAGCTTTACTAATAGGAAACTTTATCCAAGAAGGAAGTCTTAAAATTTTTTCTACTTTCATCTGATTTTTATTTTCCATTTTTAAATTAAATTTGTTCTTCCTTCTAAGGCTCTTGCTAAAGTAACTTCATCAACATATTCAAGTTCACTTCCCATAGGAAGACCATATGCAATTCTAGTAACCTTAGTAAAAGGAGTTAGTAATTTTCCAATGTACAGACTTGTAGTATCTCCTTCAACACTTGGAGTAAGTGCCAGTATTATTTCATCAATATCTGATTTGCTAACTCTCTCTACTAGACTTCTTATCTCTAATAATTCTGGACTAATTGAATCCATAGGAGAAATCAACCCCCCAATAACATGGTATGTGCCTTTAAACTCCCTTGATCGCTCTAAAGCCAGTAAATCTTTAGTTTCTGCTACTACGCAAATTATCTTTTGATTCCTCTCAGTATTTCTACATATTTCACATTCTTCTTCTGAAGTTAAATTAAAACATTTTTTACAATGACCAACATTACTATGTGCCTCTAATAATGCTTTAGAAAAATCTCTAATACTACTTTCAGGTTGTTTTAAAATAAATAATGCCAATCTTTGAGCTGTTCTTGGACCTATTCCGGGAAATTTCTCAAAATGACCAATTAATTTTGAAAGTGGTTTGGTAAAAGTTATCAAGATTAAATTTCTTCTAGAAACAATTTAGACGTATATTTTGAAATTGGATATATTTGTTTGCTTTTAATGTCTTATTATATTTTTAGTTAATAATTTCTAACAACAATGAAAAATATGAAAATTAACCCTTTTAAAAATTTATTATTAATAATTTTATGTTTTGCATTAAGTGCATGCAGTGGAGGAATAAATGCAGGATTGGAGGCTTATCAGAGTCCCGATGGGAGATATGCGTTTTTATATCCAACAGGTTGGACAAGAGTAAAAGTAGATGGGGGTCCTGAAATTATTTACCACGATCTAATTAATAGTAATGAGACTTTAAGTTTGGTGATATCAGATGTAAATAAAGAAGTCGAATTAGAGCAATTAGGGGATCCAAAAGAAGTTGGACAAACATTAATAACTAAGGTCATTGCGCCTGAGGGTTCAGGAAGATCAGTAAAACTTATTGATGCAAACAAGAGAGAAGCATCTAATCATATTTTTTATGATCTAGAGTATGAATTAAATCTGAATGATCAAGATAGGCATGAACTTGCTACTGTCGTAATCGACAGAGGAACTTTATATACTTTTGCAGTCGGAACAAATCAAGAGAGATGGAATAAAGTTGATGGTATGTTTACTAATGTTATCGAGTCTTTTAACTTCTTAATTTAGTTTTTGAAAAGATATTTTCTAAATACCTACTTGAACATTCCATAAATCTGAATATACATTTTTATTGTTTAGCAAAAGATCATGTTTTCCGCTTTCAATAATTTTGCCTTTATCTATAACAATAATATTATCAGCGTTTTTAATTGTACTTAATCTATGAGCTATGACTATGGTTGTTCTTTCTTTAGTTATTTTAGATAATGATTTCTGAATTAAAACTTCTGTCTCGTTATCAACTGAAGCAGTAGCCTCATCTAAGATCAATATAGGAGCGTCTTTTAGTACTGCTCTTGCTAGAGCTATTCTCTGGCGTTGTCCTCCAGAAAGCCTTTGTCCCCTTTCCCCAACGATTGTTTTATAACCATCCGGTAATTGTTCAATAAATTTATGAGCTTCAGCAATTTTAGATGCTTTTACAATATCTTTAATTTTTGGACTAGTTGCCCCGTAGGCAATATTTTCCTCAACAGTTCCATGAAATAAATAAGTTTCTTGACTTACTAGAGAAATGCATTTTCTTAAGTCTTTTAAATTAATATCTTTTATTGGTATGTTATCCAAAGATATTAAACCCTTATTACTATCATAAATTCTAAGAAGAAGTTTAATAATTGTACTTTTGCCAGAACCAGTTAATCCAACAATTCCTAATGTAGAGTTATTCTGAATTTCGAAAGTTATGTTCTTTAATGTTGATGCTCTACCTGGATAATTAAAATTTACATTTTCAAAACTAACATTACCTTTTATCTCTTTAGAGACAATTCTTATTTTGCCATCTTTTATTTTTATAGGGGTATCTATAAGATCTATTACTCTATTAATTGATGCCATTGAGCGTTGAAAATCATCTAAAACATGACCTAGAGTAGTTAAAGGCCATAACAACCTTTGAGTAATAAAAACTAAAAAACTATATGTTCCAACATTAAGTACCTTATTCCAAGTTTGAAAACCTCCAATAAGTAAAATTGCTATAAAAGCAAATAAAATAGCAAATCTTATTAGTGGAATAAAAGCAGATGATAATTTTATTGCTGCTTTATTACTTCTTTGATATGCAAGGCTTTCTTTATTTAGTCTATTAAGCTCCCAATTCTCTTTAGTAAAGCTCTTTATCGTAAGTATTCCACTTAAATTATTATTTAATCTTGAAGCCAAAAGACCTGCTTTAATTCTGACATCTTTATATTTTGGAGAGAGCTTTCTTTGAAATCTTATTGATCCAAGAAATATTAAAGGGATAGGTAAAAAAGCAAATAATGCGATCTTTGGTGCAACAAAAATCATTGTTCCACCAATAATTAAAACCGTAATAAATAATTGAATGAGTTGATTAGCTCCTTGATCAAGGAACCTCTCTAATTGATTTACATCATCATTTAAAATCGATAGAAGTCTTCCGGTATTATCGTTTTCAAAGAAAGCCATATCTAGTTCTTGTATATGCTTATAAGCCTTTATTCTTAATTTATGTTGTGATATCTGGGCTAAATTTCGCCATAACACTGAATATAAATATTCAAATAAAGATTCAGCTGACCATACTATCCCAGAAGCAAATGCAAGTATTATTAATTGATTTGGAACTTCTTTTATCCCGAAATTAGCAATCCAAGAATTCTGTTCTTTAACTACAATATCCACAGCAATTCCAATAATAACTGGAGGAGCTAAATCTAAGATTTTATTAATTATCGAACTTAAAAAAGCAACAAAAAGTAGACCCCTCTCATCTCTTAAATTCAGATAAAGCCTAACTATAGGATTTTGATTATTTGTAGATCTCATTATATTTTTACTATAAATTAAATTTTTTCTTGGTTTCTAACTTACATTTAACTATTGAATTTTGATGGCTCTTACTATTTGAAAATTCCCTTAGATAGCATTCACAAGAATCCTTAGCAATTTTTTCGTCATAGTTTAAATTAGCTTTTGACATTTCCACCTTAAAACTTTCAATACAAAATAAATTTATAATTGAATCTTTTGGTGTTTCAGCTAGATATTCAGAATTTATAAATCCCCACAAAAGAAAAAAACTTACTAGAACAAAATTTTTTTTTGTAATAGACCCCATAACCAAAAGTTAATTCCTTATTCTTAAATTTTTTAATTTATTCCTCACTTCCCCATGCAAATCTCTTGGCAAATCTACCAAGCTGTAGTCATTAAATATTTGTATCTTTCCAATTGATCTTCCATTAATATTTGTAGAGGTACAGATAGAAGAAATAATATTTGCCACTCTAACTCTATCCATTTTGCCAAAATTAAATTTATAGGTTTCAAAAGAATCATTTTGATAATTATTTCTTCTATTTGTATTTCTCATACGATTATTTCCATTTCCATTTCTATTTGATCTATTACGATCAAAATTATTTTGTCTATAAAGCCAAGACTCATCTTCGTTAATAAAAAAGGATTTATTACCTATTGCTAAATTAATAGCTGCCATTGCTATATTTGAATCTTCCATAGAATACTTTTCTCTTAAGGTATCTAGAATATCGATCATCAAAGCTTTTTTTTCTTCATTATTATCTTGATCTAAAGAGCTTTCATTTAAATTTGTTATTAATTTGCCCATTCTTTTTTCATTAATTATTTTATTATTTGGTATCTCAATTTCTTCAATTTTATTTCTTGTTGAATTTTCCAAGTTCCTAAGAAAATGTTTTTCCCTTTGATTTACAAATAAAATTGCTTCACCAGACCTACCTGCTCTACCTGTTCTACCGATTCTATGAGTGTACGTTTCCTTATCAAAAGGAAAATCGTAATTAATAACAAGTTTAATCCTTTCAACATCTAGCCCTCTCGCCGCGACATCAGTGGCAACAAGAATATTAATATATCCTTTTTTTAATCTATCTACTGTATTTTCTCTTTGATTTTGAGGAATGTCACCATTAAGAACCGCCACACTATGTCCTGAGTTTTCTAGAGCTTCCGCAATTGAGGTAGTAAGTAATTTAGTCCTAACAAATATTATTACTCCTTCATTTGTAATTTCTAATATTCTTTTTAGAGCATCTAACTTATGATGCCTTTGAACATTAATATATCTTTGAGTAATTAATTGAGTTTCTTTCTTAACGCTTTTAATAAGTATTTCGGCTGGATCATTTAGATATTTTTTTGCTATATTTCTTATCTCATTTGGCATTGTTGCAGAGAACAAAACCATTTGTTTGTTTTCTGGAAGTTTGTCTATTATCCATTCAATATCTTCAAGGAATCCCATTTTTAACATTTCATCTGCTTCATCAAGAACAAGACAACTTATATTATTTATCTTAAAAGTACCTTGTCTTATATGGTCCATTATTCTCCCAGGAGTTCCGACAACAATGTCTGTTTTTCTTTTAAGTGATGAGATTTGATTCCTAAAATCAGTTCCTCCATATATTGCTAATGTCCTTAAATTAGTGGATTCAGTACTATAACTTTTAAAAGAATCTGCTACTTGAGTAGCCAACTCTCTTGTTGGGGTCATAACCAAAACTTTAGCGTTTGATTCTTTGTTATTTTCGAGCTTTTCTATTAATGGGAGAGCAAAAGCTGCAGTTTTACCTGTACCAGTTTGAGCTTGTCCTAACAAATCTCTTCCAAGCATTAATTCTGGAATTGCTGCTTTTTGTATAGGTGTAGGTGTTTTGTATCCTTTACTTTCTAATGAATTTAATATTAATTTATTAAACCCAAAGCAAGCAAATCCATTATCAATATCTTCTTCTTTATGAGAACTTTCATCTTTTGAAACTACTGATTTATTTTCTGATTCAATTGAGTGATCATTAGAGATATTTTCTACCCCCAAATTATCGTCATTTTTCTCTACTAATTGATTGTCTTTATTTGAAGTCATTAAAATGCCTGATTATCTACTGATCAGGCATTCAACATTTATCTAAAAAATCTTAAATTGTTGACTAGCCTTTCAGAGCCGAATTACTAATCTAACATCTGGAGGTAAAGATAACTCTGATTTCTCGAAATTAAAACTTAATTCAAAAAATAAATATCCAAAAAATTTCTTGCTCTTGTAACTGCAGTATAGAATAATCTCTTCTCATAATTATCTCTAAAAAAAATTAATTTACTATCATCTTTTAAATCTTTCTTGTACTTAGTAATTTGAGTTTTTTGAGTCCACAAAATACTTACTTTTTCAGATTCGCTTCCTTGAGATTTATGAATTGTAATAGCTATTGCTGGCACGACGTTCTCTAGAGTTGATGGCTCAATAAATTCAACGACAAGATCATTATTGTCATTAAATTTCCTAAACAAAAATTTTCTGTTTTCATTTTTTCCTATTAAGACTCCAATATCTCCATTTGAAATTCCGAGTTCGTTATTATTTTCAGTACACATTATGGGGACCCCTTCTTCAAGGCTAATAAAATCATAGGGTTTTCTTTGGCCTAAAACTATATCATTGATATCCTCAACACTCCATATTCCAGTATTCTTCTCACAAAGAATAAGGTGACTTTGTAAATCTGTAAAAATATTATTTATTAAGTCTTTTTCATGGCTCATTAAATCTCCAATTGAATTTTTAAAGATATATTTTTTTTTACTTAAGTTTGATGTTGAAGTTCGTAATTTAATAAGATTATCTTCAATTACATTTAATAAACTTTGAGGAATATTCTTATTAACGCTTTTTAAGATATTAACTTCTTTTGATTCTTTATCATTTTCTAATTCTTTGATCTTTTTCTGAAATAAGGAATTTCTATTATTAAAAATAAGATTACTAAGTAATTCGATATCCCCACTATTTCTATAAGTTTTATTGAGATTAACTATACAAGATTTAATTAACTTGTTATCAGAAAATTCGAATAAATAATTCCAAATAGAAGAATTTTTTACTGGAGGTAATTGATTTCTATCGCCAACGAGGATTATTTTACAATCTTTAGCTAATAAATCTAATATTAATTCTATAATATCAATACTTACCATTGACATTTCATCAATAATAAAAATATCTAATTCTTTTAATTTAAATTTTAATTTAAAAGCTTTATGTCTAGAATTAAAAATCCATTTATGTAAAGTTTGACACTCTATTTGATCTAGACTTTCACTAAAAAAAATATCTTTTTGTTCATTAAGAGATTCTTTGAGTCTAGAGGTAGCTTTCCCAGTAGGTGCTGCGAGTCCTATATTTAAACAAGAATCACTGTTCAAAGAATGTAATATAAAATTTATAATTAAAGTTGTTTTGCCTGTTCCTGGTCCTCCTTGCAGAAATAATAAATTTGAACTTTTAAAAATATTTTTCATTTGATTCAGTTTATTATCATCATTTATTTTTATTGGAATTTTATCTATTTTTTTCAAGAAGATATTTACAACTCTATTTATCTTTACCGACCATTTGGCTAATAATAATTTTCTATTTTTAAATACGAATGGTGAATTAAAAGAGTTTAGCAATCCTAAATCTTTGAGAACTTTTATATGTTCATTAGGCCATCCATCATTTATTAAATCAAATAATATTATCCTTTTATCAACTTCTACAATAGTTTCCCCATTTTTCTCAAATTCTAATAAAATTTTTAAAGTATCTTTTACGAAATCTCCATCTTTTATTTCATTAAATCCAAAAATATCCCGGAGAAGATTAAATATATGATTATATTGAAATTCTTCAGTATCCAAATTAGTATGGTTCATTCTAAAAAAGTTTATCTAAATAATTAATTCTATTTATAGGGGCCTGACCAATAAAAACACCTGGAGAAATATCTTTCTCAACAGATTTTTCAAATAACTTTATGTCAGGCAATCCCTTTAAGAATAAATATACATATCCTCCAAGATGAAGATTAGGTTCATAATTTTTTAATCTCCACTTTAATAATCTATGTAATGCCAATAGATAAAGGTGAGATTGCAATGGGTAATGATGTTTAATCATTTCTTCTTTCATATTTTCATAGTTATAGTTTTCAGGTAAACAATCATTATTTCCCTTTCCAGAAATAAAATTACTTTTCCAATCGATTACCCACCATTTACTATCCTCTAACTTATTACCTATAGGGACTACACAGTCAATACAGCCTGAGTGAAAACCTTTATTTAGAATTTCTAGATCATTTATTTTGTTTGAATAGCTTTCACCAAATTCCAATTCTTGATCTAAAAGAAAGCATTTGGAAATATCATTTGAATTAATATTTTTTCCACTGTAAGAAAGTGTTAAATTGTACTTAAACTCTTTTAAAATAAAATTTGAGGAGATATCAATTAATTTTTTATTTAATAATTTTCTCCCAAGCGAAACGTTTATGATTCGAAGTATCCCTTCTCTTACTTTTACTGCCAAAGAAGCATCAATTTTAAAGAAATTTAATTCTTCAATAATTAAATCAAGTAATTTATCCTCGTTATCATTTTGAAAATCAAATCTCTCTATAATTTTATGCAAACATGTCCCAGCAATAGTGCCTTTAGGAAAATCACTTAAGGGATTGGCGAGAGTTAAGTATTTGGGATAATTTTTTGATTTATCTAAATTAGTCTCTCTGAGATTATTAAGAATTGAGATATTATCTTCATAATCCTTGTATTGATTAGAAGCAGAGTCTGATTTTTTATCTTTACGGATCCATGAGGAATAACTCGAGAAAGAAATAACTTCATCAGAGAGAATTTTTTTAGGTTTTTTTGTATTAACTTTATTTATTTTCCAAAGATTATTATTTAAACCATAAATATTAAATTTATTAGAAATTTCTCTAATATTTTTTTCATCTATTTTATTTTCAATTTTAGATTTATGAACATTAATATTTTCTAGGTTTGGGAATAAATCATTATTAATAATATTATTTGTATTATTAATATCGTTAAAAATAATAAGCTTATATTTACTCCTGGTTAGAGCTACATAAATCAATCTTTCACTTTCTTTAAATAAATCTCTTTCTTCTATTAATCTAAATTCTTCTACCTTACCGTAGTTATTAGAAATATTGATATATATAGACCTATCCAAATTTGATTTCCAGATTGGTCCTTTTGTTTTATTGGATTTATTAGAAATAATTGATAAGTAGGGACATAAAACTATTTCATATTCAAGTCCCTTACTATTATGAATTGTCGAAAGATTAATTCCATTTTGAAGATTATAATCTTTCGTAAAATAATCTTCTCCATTACAACTCCTTAAAGAATCATCTAATTGGTTTTGATACCACTTAAATACTTTATTTAAATTAAAGTCATTATTTATTAATTCTATTTCAATTATCTCTGCCAATTGAAATAGATTCGAGTATAGATCTGCATCACAAATAATTGAGGATGACTTGTAATTAATGATGAGTTCATTAACAAGGGTTAAAAACCCTTTCTCTCTTAATTCCAAAGACCATGAAATACATTGATTAGTTAAAATTTTAAATTTTTTACTATTTTGATGATTAATTAATTCTGCTACATCTATTTCTATAAATTTAGAAGAGGCCAACAAACTTATATTCCTATAAAGCCTTGGATATAATAAAGAATCAATAAAAAATACTAATAAATCACTAGCTTCAGTATCAAAAATATTTTTTTTATTTTTAATCTGGCATGGTATATTTAGCTGTATTAATTTATTTTTTAATTCCAAACATTGAGAATTATACAAGGCAAGAATTGAAATTTCATTAATATCAATTTCTTTATTATCTAAAAGAAAACTAACTATATATTGAGTGACAAGATCTTCAACATCAACTTCTTTGCTTGAAAATTCAAGAATTTCAAATACCTTCTTAAAAGCAAATTTATGGTTAAAACTTTTTTTAAGTCTAGAGTTTAAATTCTTATATTCTAGTTTTGATTCTTTAAGTCCATTTTTATATAGTTTATTAAAAACATCAAGTAATTTATCTGAAGATCTAAAGTTATTAGTAAGACTAAAAACTTCAATTGCATCAGATTTAGCCTGTAAATAGGTTTCAATATCTCCACCTCTAAATTTATAAATCGCCTGCTTTGGATCTCCAACGCAAAGTAAAAAGTGATTTTTTGTAAAAAAGAATTTTTTTATTATGCTCCACTGAATATTATCTGTATCTTGAAACTCATCTACTAAAACACATTTAAATCTATTTTGAATATCTGAAAGACTTTTATCATTGGTAAGATCTGATAATAAATATTTATTCTCAACAGTCTTTATAAGATCATTAAAATTAAAAATAGATAAACTTTTTTTTAAGGTATTTAGTTTTATGTAAGCTAATTGGATAAATATTCTTACAAATTCAGTAAAAAAGCCTTCCTTTATTTTATAAATTTTATCTTGGAGTAATTTAAATCTACTAAGATCTAAACTTAGATCAAATTTATTAATTTCTTTATCTATATTTTTGTTGTAGAAATATTTAAATAAAAGATCTTCATTTGAAATATCATATAAAAGTTGACTTATATCCTCTGAATTAAGCCTATTATTAATCTCTTCGATCCATTTAATTATTTGAATAAACTTATTGTTTCTTGGTTTGGAAGAATATATCTGGCTTTTTCCTCCATTTTCCTTTATTAATTTACCTAATAAAATAAGTTGAAGATATAATTCTTCGCCATTATTATTCCATTCAAGACAAAACTCTTTCCAATTTATATGTAAAAATTCTTTTAAATAATTTGATATATCAATATTCTTATATTTATTCATTATTTCGAATTTACAAATATTTTCTTGATCAATATTTTTTAAAATATCAACAAAAAATGATTTGTTAATTTTACTCCCATATTTAGAACTTATTTTTTTTTGATTAACTGCAGAAATTATTTCTGGATCAAGATTTAGAAATTTATCAATCCATAAATCATCGATTATATCTTGGTATAAATTATCTATGTTGTTTTCAATATATGGATCTTGAGTAGAACCAATATCTATACTAAATTCCTCTAAAATGTTTTTACAAAAAGCGTGAAACGTAGTTACTTTTAATTTATATATAGCATTAATAAAATTATCAATATCTAATATTATTTTTTTCGGATTCGTTTCCTCCTTTTGATAGTTTTTATACCATTCTAAAAGAGTGTTATCTAACTCAGTTCCTTCGGGATTCTGTAAAAATAATTTGAGTTTACAAAATCTTGAATAAATTTTATCTCTTAATTCTGAGCATGTATTTTTTGTGAAACTTAATAAAAGTATTTCTTCTGGTATTAATTTATTTTCCAATACATTTCTTAAAACTAAGTGAGCCAAAGTAAAGCTTTTTCCTGTTCCTGCACTTGCTTCTATTAATTTGAAATTATTATCTAATTTAATTTTATTTATATCCATATATTCTTTAAGTTAATATTTCACCTTATCGGTATAAAGAAAATAATTTTTAAATTTATTATTTAGATATTTCTCTTCTAAAATAATCTTAAATTTGATTATTAAAGCAAGACTTATTGTTAAAACTAAATGATAAAAAGATAATTTAGTTAAAAAGAAACCAAAAGAAATAAGTATTAAAGAATAATACATTGGATGTCTAATGAAACTATAAATACCTGAAGTAATTAGATTGCCATTGACTATAGGTTTTGGGAAAGGGGATAAATTACTACCTAAGTCTTTAATTGCAATTAACATAACAATTGATGAGATTATGATAAGTAAGAAGCCAAATAAACTAAAAATAAAATTAACTTGCATTATTTCTTTCTTAGGAATAAATTCCAATTGAATAAAATGAAGAATGATGATAAAGAACTGTAAAATAACAAGGAAAAATTCAAAAGAAGTCTTAAGAAATCTATTCAACTGAAATTTAAACATTATTTATTTTTTAATGCTTTAAATAAGGGGGCATATAATCTGAATGATAAATCATCAAATTCATCATTTCCAAAAAAGTAGTCTCCTTCTTTTTTATTTCCAAAACACATTTGAATTACACTATTATCTCTTTCACCTTTAGTAAAAGTTTTATTTCCGTTCCATCTGTCTGAAAAAGCTTTCTTCTCATTTTTCAGTTGCATTTTTGCTTCTACATATTTATATGTACTTTCTGGAGGAAGAGGTAAACATTTATCAGAGTAATTCTTAAAGATATGTATATATTCCTCTAATAATTTCTTTGATTGGGGTTGTCCCGGCGATTGGAGAATTACTGTTTTATATTGATTTTCTTTTCTAAAAATTAATTTAGTCTTTGTTATCCTCTTTTCTAAAGAAGAAATAAAGAGTAATTTAATCCAAGCTTCTGATAAACATTTTAAACTAAGTTTCGAATGAATCAATTCAATTACCAAGTTATCAGAAATGAAATATTCTTCTTTATTTGAATTTGATTTAACGTAAACTCTATTAATTTTTTTTTCTCTACTCAAATTTTCAGCTAAACTTCCTAACAGATTTTTTATCTCTTTTTCTTTTATAAAAATACTATTTCTAGGCGCAATAATACCATTTTCAAGAAATTGTTCGTTTATATTCAAATTCTTTAATTTATCAAAAATGTCATAATTATCAATTTCTAATTTCTGAATGACTTTAGTAACTAATTGAAATTTCTGTAAATTACTTACATACTCTTCATCTGGATGATGCATAAATATTCCTTTAGGGGAAATATTTTTTTTATTTAGCCAATATAGCTGAGGAGATTTAAACCAATAAAGTAATGCAGATAATTTAAAGTCTGTATTATCAAAAGATCTTTCTTCCCAATCTAATTTTTTTATTAAAGAATAATTACTTTTTAAAGAATTACTATTGATAGGATTAACAACTTCTTGTTTCTTATAATTGAAGTATTTGATTATGGACTTTCTTTGCTTTACAGATAAAAAACCCTCAAAATAGTTTATTAGTTCTTTAATAGGGAAGGAAATATCTAAAATTTTATTATCTTTATCATTATTAACCCAAGAAACTATAAGTTGTTTTCTACAAGAAATTAATAACTCTAGGAAAAAATATTTTTCTCTATCAAAAACAGATGGGTCCCCAAGAAGGTATTTTTTATTTAACAAATTTATATTTTCATTACTTGATAATCTTGGATAATAAATACTATTCATATTAATCAAGAAGATAATCTTACGAGGTATTAGCCTAACCTTCTCAATATCACTTACTAATATCTTATTGATATAGGATTGATTTCTATACTTAAAATTATTTATACATGTAATTAATATTTCTCTAAAAACATTCAAAACAATTGCTTGATCAGATATTGAAGATATTAAATAATTATCTAGTATTCTATTTATTTCACATATATCTAAATTGAAATTCTCATTATAATTTTTGATGTTATTAATTATAAATTTAATCCTTTCAACCCAGCCTTTATAATTAAAAGATCCTCTTAGTAAATTAATATATTGTTTTAATTGAATTAATATTTTAACCCATTTATTCAAATCCAAGCTTGTATTCTTAGGGCTAAATGATTGAAGATTAGAACCATCTAAGCAAAATTCTTTATCATAAACAAGACCTAACGTAATTCTATTTATACACCACTCCAAAGTATTTTTTTCATCACCTAACCTTTCATTTGTATCTAATCCCCAATGAAAACCAACTTCATTTAGTATTAAAATAATTTCATTTTTCTCAGCAATATCAAAATCAAAAATATTCTGATTAACTTTTTTTGAGAGAAAATATTCTATTTTTTCAAGGGTAATTTTCTCATTTGCTAATTCAATAATATCAAGTAAGAAATTAAATACATTTGAAGAATCTTCACAATTCTCTTCAAGAAATAAATAAGGTAGCTTTTGTCCGTTTATTAATTCATTATTAAAGATATACCTAAGATAAGGTTTGATTAAACTAGTTTGAGGAGATACTATAGCGATATCACTATATTCAACATCATTGCAATTTTCTAATATTTCTATGACTTTATTCCTTACATATTCTAATTGACTTAATTGATTAAAATGCTCCCTGAAAATAATCGACTCATCCTTTTCATCTATTATAAAATCATCTTGATTATTATCAATTAGTCTTTTCTGTATTTGATTTATTAAAGGAATATCCTTCTTACTTACAAAACTAAATGTTGGATCAATATATATTGAATTATTGATTATTTTTACATTTTCAATATTAGAAGTTTCGTCAATTAATTTTTGGTAATTAGCTCCAAATTTGCCAAAAATTTTTTCGATATTTGAACTATTTAAATTAAATTTGCTCTCAATAGAACTAAAATCAACCTCTCCCTCAAGAGAATTTATTCTATTCCACAAATTATCTCCAGCAGAGAGTAAGTATAAATTAACCTTAGTAAATTCTGCTAATTTAGAATAAAAGCTAACATGTAATCTTGATAAATTGTTATCAGAAATAATATATATTTGTCTAGGTATTTTATTTTTTTTATTTTGTAATTTTTTAATATTATTGATTATTTCAATCATGAATAAACATGGGGGGTTCACTGGCATTTTTTTTTCAAGTAATTTATATAAAATGGGTTGCCAATATTCATTTGAATCTAAATTATTAAAAAGATTTCCTGAACTCAAATCATATCTATGCCAATTAGCTATCATCTCAGGCCTGAAAATAAGATACTCAATAAAATTATTTGCAATCTTTTTTGATAAGTTGTGAATATCCCCATCAATTAGCTTTTTATTATTTAAGTATTTATTAATCCAATTACTTAGCGGTAATGATTCTTTATAGCTGTTTAATTCTTCAAATGAATCTATAATTCCCCATTTTATTGAATCAAAATTCCATACTCCCATATCAATTGTCGGGAAAATTTTTGTCAATAATGCTTCGGTATAACTTGATATGGTCTTAAATTCATAAAGTGCACTTATTTGATTACTTATTGTTATTTGGTCCCATAACCACTTCCCTAAAAAATAATTAGGAACTGCTACATCTAGTTTTTCTGTTATGAAAGGGGGGTTAATTATTAATTCTTTTGCTAATAGCTCAGTAATAACTTCAATTTTGTTTGATTTATAAATATTAAGCAATTTTCTTTAATAATTTTTTATTCAACTTTAAGAGGATCATTAATTTCGCTATTAGGGCATTCAAATTCTCCTACAGCAACAAATTCTAAGCGAAGCTTTAAAAAGGTAATAAATTTTTTATCTGTAGAGATAACAGCTGCTGGGGTATTAGGGATTTTTTTAGATAAATCTAAAAATGCCGAAGATTTCAAAAAAGATGGATTCTTTAAAAGCCAAAAATCTATTTCCTTTTTGTTTTCTTTGTAGTTTCGAATTCTTTCTTTTAAAATCTCTTCAAGAGGTTCTTCAACTGTTAAAAATTTCTCACTTGCTGCAACGAAAAAATAAGTTGTCATTTTAAATAATTAATTTATTGAAATTAGAGTCTTCATTTCGCGTACAGCTCTTTCTAGACCTACCGCTAAAGCCCTTGCAACAATACTATGTCCAATGTTTAACTCATTCATATTGTTAACTGATGCAATCTTTTTTACATTCTGATAATTCAGCCCATGCCCTGCATTAACTACTAATCCAATATCTACAGCATAATAAGAAGATTCAATAATTTTTTGAAGCTCTACATATTGATCTTGTCCTTTTAAATCAGCATATTTGCCAGTATGTAATTCTATAAAATCAAATCCTATCTCTCCTGAAGAATTAATCTGATCATTGGCAGGATCTATAAATGCGCTTACTTCAATATTGGAACTTTTTAAACTTTTAACATAGTCTTTAAGGTATTTCTCATTATTTTTGACATCTAATCCCCCCTCTGTGGTGATTTCCTTTCTTTTCTCTGGTACAAGTGTTACGTAATCTGGAAGTAACTTTTGTGAAATTCTCAACATTTCTTCAGTCGCTGCCATCTCTAGATTGAGTTTCGTTTTAATAGTATCTTTCAAAAGATATATATCTCGATCTTGTATATGCCTTCTATCTTCTCTTAAGTGAACTGTTATAGAATCAGCTCCTCCTAATTCTGCTAAAAAAGCAAATTGAACAGGATCTGGTTCTACAGTCTTCCTAGCCTGCCTGACATTTGCAATATGATCTATATTTACGCCTAATGTTGCCATAAATTGATAACTCTTTGATTTAGACAATTTACTAACCGCCTAATTCTAGCTAATAAAAAATTACAATCCTATAATTTATTAATATAAAGTAAATTGAATTTGAAAAATAAGACCATTAATATTTGCCATGAAATTAACCCTTTTTTGGGCCTTATTGCGATGTTTATAACCCAAGATATAGTTATGAAAATATTTTTTAAAAAAAAGAAAATAATTAATAATAAGTTTCTAATCCCTCATAACAGTTCCGTTATTTTAGCCCCAACTCATAGATCGAGGTGGGATGGATTAATTCTTACTATGGCAATGGGTAGGAGAGTCACCAAAAAGGATTGTAGATTTATGGTCACAAAATCTGAGATGCATGGAATTCAGGGTTGGTTTTTAAAAAGACTTGGTTGTTTTTCAATAAATCAATTATCTCCTTCTCTTGCTGTCTTGCGATATGCTGTTGATCTAATCGTCAAAAAAAGGCAGTTGGTTGTTTTCCCAGAAGGAAAGATTAATAAATATGGAAAAAAAATTGTCCTAAAAGAAGGACTCTTTAGATTAGCCCGATTAGCAAAAAAAAAAGCAACCCTTATAACTATAATTCCTATCGGTATAGCTTACAGTGAGGTAAATCCAACGTTTAGAAGTGATTTTTCTCTATGTTTTGGGGAGCCTTTAATCATTAGTGACAATATAAGTTTTTCTATAAATGAATTTAATGAAATATTGCACAAAAAAATGACAGCCGCTGAAAACGAAGCATTAAAAATACTCGGTCGATGAATCCATTATCAGCTACTATTGAAACTAACAAATACGACAACATGAAAGTCTTAAAGTTAATTCCAATTATTTTTATATCACTAGGTATATTTTCCCCTGCTAATACTGTTTATGCAGGTAGTGATGATCCAAATAATTATAAAGTCCTTTCAAGTACAAATAAAAAGCTTTCCATTGCAAACGTACAAGTCTTCTTAAGAGAAGGCGACAAGCTAATAAAATCTGGTGAGGTAGATAAAGCTAAAGATTCCTTTGACAAAGCAAGAAATTTAGCAAAAAAACTAGCAGGATTTTACGGGGATTTAAATGGATCGTTTAAAGGGTTAGATGCAAGGATCCCTAAGGAAATGGCAGAAAAAGGTAAGAAGATCTTACAAATTTGGGCAGAATCAAATGGAAGATTAGCTGCGGTATATAAAAGTAAAAATCAACCCGAAGTCGCGGTACCTTTGCTTGTAGAAATTATCAGGTTAATGTCGCCTACAAGCTCAGAAGGTAAAGAAGCTTATAATGATTTAGTTCAACTTGGTTTTGTTGAAACACCCTACAGAGGATTATAGGAAACAATAATGGCTACTAAAAGCGAAGTAATTAACCTAATAAAGCAAAAAATAGTTGATTCAGAAGTTTATGTTGAGAATCTAAAAGGAGATGATCATTTGCAAGTAACTGTAATTTCTTCTGAATTTAATGGATTATCATTAGTTAAGCAACATCAGCTAGTCTATTCTGCACTAAAAGAAGAATTAGCTTCAGAGGCTATCCATGCGTTAGCACTAAAAACAGAAACTCCCAATTAAATTATGGAAAACCCTACTAAAAATAAAATTCAAAATCTTATCGACTCTAATCCAGTTATGGTTTTTATGAAAGGAACTAAATTAATGCCTCAATGTGGATTTTCTAATAATGTAGTCCAAATTCTTAATTCACTTGGAGTGGCATTTAATACATTTGATGTCTTAAGTGATTTTGAAATAAGAGAAGGTATTAAAGAGTTTTCTGAATGGCCAACAATACCTCAAGTTTATTTAAAAGGAGAATTCTTAGGTGGTTCAGATATTCTTATCGAGATGTACAACTCAGGTACATTGAAAGAAAAGATCGAGATTGCATTAGCTTCTTGAAATATTTACTAAGTATAAATACTAATTTTAGTTAATAAAAATTAATATTTTAAATCTTTTTTTTATCAAAAAAACCCTTATTTTCATCACCATCTGGATTTATAAAACTGGATGGATCTAATATCCATCTTTCAATTAATCTTTCTAATTTCTCTTGATCTTTTAGCTCTAAACTATTGCAATTCCTTAAGGCTTGGAGATAACCATCACTATATATTTTCAAGTCTGAAGGAGTATGAAATCTAGTAACTAGGTCTTGGCAACTATCGCAAATTGATTGAAAATGGCGAATTGCTAGTGGATTTTCAAATGATGTCATAATTTGATAGATTCTGATTTTTATTTAGCATTTGTTATACCTTATTAAGGATGATTAAAAATTGCCCGGCCAAACAGTAATTAAGAATGCAATCAACTGAGCAAATCTTAGCTTCAGCTCCTGGCAGCTCCCAATTGCCTTCGACCTCTCAAACACCTTCGAGAGTTCTTGTTGTTGAACCTCACCCCACACTAAGAACCGTCTTAGTACAAAGACTTCGTCAAGACGGTCATTTAGCCGCCGCCGTAGGATCAGCTATTGAAGCTGTTGACTTATGCAGAGAGCAATCTCCTGACTTGCTTGTCAGTGCTGAGATACTTGAACAAAATACTGCAATGAGGTTAGCTCAACAATTGGGTTGCTCAGTTATAGTTCTAACAGCGAGATCTGGGGTAGAACCATTAGTCAGCTTATTAGATGAAGGGGCTGATGATGTTTTAAGAAAACCTTTTGGATTAGAGGAGTTAGCCGCAAGATGCAGAACTCTACTAAAGAGGGGTCGTATAGGTTTACAGGAGAAAGTTGCGGTAGGTCCTTTAGAAGTTCATTTACTTTTAAGGCAAGTAACTCTAAGCGAGAAGCCTGTAGAATTGAGCCCCAGAGAGTTTGCGTTGCTTTGTGCTTTACTGATGCCCCCTGGCATGGTTAGAAGCCGACAAGAGCTTCTAAGATTGGCATGGCCGCCATTTAGCGGAGGGCCAAGATCTGTAGATACTCAAGTTTTGACATTGCGTAGAAAATTAGAGCAAGCAGGATTAGGAGAAGGAGGAGGCATTACCACAGTTCGACAGCAAGGATATAGATTTAGTATTGATAATATTTAAATTGTAAAAGCTATTATTTCACCCATAATCATAAATATAGACAAGTAAGTTAGTAGTTTATATGTCCATAAGGGTGAAATGTATGATAATTTATCGATATCTAATTTTGTCTTTTCCTTAATTATAGATACAAACCTTTCGAAATTTTCAACCCTTTGCGGAACAAGAAAACTTTCATTTTTATTACTAATGAAATAATGTACATTACTTCCTTGGCTGGTTTGCAAAGATTTAATTAATTTAATATCTTTCCAAAAAATTTCCCAATTTTTTTTTCCAAATATTTTAGAAATAAAGCTTGTTTTATAAGAAATTTTTTTTTCACAGATATCCACATAATCATTGGTAATATTGATAATCAAAAAGAACCCAAAGACAAAAGTAATTATTGAGAATATTTTAAATTTTTCACTTGAAATAAACGGGATAGGAAATGTAAGTGCTAAATATAATGAAATCAAAGAACTTTTAACATAAAAAAGAGTTTTGAACTTTTCTACCATCTGATTTATCTTTTTAGTCTGGCAAATTAAAACTATTTATATTTAATTTTGATCCAATTTTATGAGCGCAAGCATAACCACTAAAAGCAACTGCATTTAGACCTTGTCCTGGAAAACATGAATCTCCAACACAATAAAGGTTTTTAATTTTTGTAGTATTGAATGGCATAGGTAGTAATCCAAGCAATTTTTTATTAGGAATTGGTCCATAACTGCCTTCGAACCTCCCAAGAAATTTTCTATGAGTTCTTGGAGTACCTATCTCTTTATGATCAATGTTTTGATCTAAATTAGGAATTATTTTAGAAATCTTTTCTATAAGTAATGAATAATAAACTTGCTTCTTTTTAAGATAATCTTCTCGTGAGAGGTTCTCCCATTCTTCGATTGATGAAGGAGTAAATGCATGGACAATATGTTTACCTTCTGGAGCCAAGGAAGGATCTAGTAATGTAGGTATAGAGATAAAAATTACCCCTTTTTCATTTTCTAATTCATCCCAATTCTCAACTATTATATGATGACAATTAAAGTCTTTGTTTATTAAATCTTTTGTAACTCCAAGATGTATTGAGACGAAAGATGGAGAAGGCTTATAAGTTTCAGACCACTTATTTTCACTTTTTGGGACTTGATCATGTTTAATTAATCCTTTTTTAAGATTATTAAGCCCAAAAGTATCCCATCTTGTGGAATTGGATACAACAATATTCGAGTAAATTTCTTCTCCATTTAATAGCTTTACTCCAACTGCCTTTCCATTTTTTAATAGTATTTCAGTCACATTAGCTCTATAACGTATTTTACTTCCAAGTCTTTCCAACCCAGAAACTAATTTTTCTGCAATCTTGCCAACTCCACCTTTTGGATAATTAATTCCTCCAGCATGTCTATCAGTAAAAACCATTCCTGCATTAATCATAGGAGTTTTAAGGGCTGGCATTACTGACCAACAAAAACACTCAATATCAATAAATTTTAAAAGTTCAGGATCCTTTATAAACTTTCTTGCAACATCTCCTGCATTTATTGGAAGCCATCTAGCCAAGCCTAAGCAGGATAATGGAGCCTTAAAGAATACTTTAAAAAGATAACTAGGATCCTCTATAGATAAAAGAGGCATAGAATCTAAACAATTAAAAACCTTTTTACAAGTTCCATAAAATTTGTTTATGCCCTCCTTCTCATGAGGAAAACGTGCTGATAATTTACTAATAAATTTTTGATAACTTTTATCTACTGAAATACTAAGTTTATTTGGGAGGTGATATTCAAGTTGAACGGGATCAGGGATAGTTTCACATTTCTCATTTACATCTTTCAGGGCACGAGTTAACAAATTTGTATAACCTTTCTCTCCAAAACCAAAAATCATTGAAGCACCAACATCGAAAGTATAACCCTTTCTTTTAAATGAACCTCCACTCCCCCCTGGAATAATATATTTTTCAAGCACGAGGACTTTGGCTCCCTTAGCAGCTAATTGTGATGCTGTAACTAAACCTCCTATCCCTGAACCAACAATAATTGCATCGAAATTTTCTTTATTTGATTTCATTTTTGATTTCATTAATAATACATTTTAATTAATCTCAACAAGTAATTGATCGTTTTTAAAAGATGCTTCTAATATTTTTTTAAATACTTGCAATTCCTTTAGTGACCTTTCTTGATATGCCTTATATCTTAGTTTTTTATCTTTTATTTTATTAGTTAATTCTGGGACCAAGCCAAATGAAGCAGGCATTGGTTGAAATTTATTTTTTTTCTGATTAGACATGATTTCATTTCTATTACTAATGAAGTTCATTAAAGACCCAATCATTGATTCGTTAGGAAAAGTCACAAGACTTTTATTTTTGGCTAATAAGGAAGCGTTTATTCCAGCCAACAAACCTCCAGCAGCAGCAGCGGCATATCCCTCTGTACCTGTTATTTGACCAGCGGCAAAAAGAGTTTCTCTTTTCAAAAATTGAAGTGTTGGCAGAAGTAATTTTGGAGATTCTAAAAATGTATTTCTATGCATAACTCCAAAACGTACAAACTCAGCTTTTTCTAGGCCCGGTATCATCCTAAATATTCTTTTTTGCTCTGACCATTTGAGATTAGTTTGAAAACCAACCATATTAAGTAATTTACCTTCAAGATCTTCCTTTCTTAATTGAACAATTGCATGAGGTCTTTTTTTTAATCTATTTTCCCTATCAAATAAATCCCCCCAATCTGGATTCCATAAGCCAATAGATTTCAAAGGTCCATATCTCATCGTTTCAATGCCCCTTCTAGCTATTTCCTCTATTGGTAAACAAGCTTCAAAAAAATTTGCAGATTCTTTATCGAAATCTTTTAAAGTAGCTTGTTCCCCATTTATCAATGCATTTCTAAAATTGATATACTCCATTTTATTCATTGGACAATTTAAATATGCAGGATCTCCTTTATCGTATCTACTTGCCTTAAAAGCAATTTCGTAATCAATAGTGTCACCAAAAATAATAGGACTAGCTGCATCAAAAAAATGACAAGAATCTAAACCAGTAAATTTTTTTATTTTATTAGCTAATGCATTTGAAGTTAGTGGTCCTGTTGAAATTACAGTGATATTATTTTTATCTGGCAGATCAAGTTGTTCAATACTGCTTATTTCTACAAGAGGATGATTAGATAATGTTTGTGTTAATGATTTACTAAATTTGGATCTATCCACAGCTAAAGCCCCCCCAGCGGGAACAGAAAATTTATCAGCTGTTTGTATTATCAAAGAATTAAAAGTCCTCAATTCTTCTTGAAGTAAACCTGCTGCTCTATCAGGGCTTAGAGCCCCAAAACTATTACTGCAAACTAATTCTGCGAATTCACTCGTATGGTGGGCTGGAGTTGAATGAAGGGGTCTCATCTCAACAAGTTTTACTGATATACCTGAATTAGCTATCTGCCAAGCTGCTTCACAACCAGCTAGTCCTGCACCTATTACTATTACTTCTTTATGTATCAAATCAAATTAATCCTTTCCCAAAAAGTCTCTATTAAATTGTTCTCTTGCAGGTTTTTGGATATTAAATACAACCCAAGCTAAAGCTGCAATAATTGGTGCGAAAACTACAATTGCTCTTAACATTTTAAATAATCAGTTATTTATATAGTATTTTACCTATCAACTGTTAATAAAGAGAGAAATTTAAAGTTTTGATGTTATTACGTAAAAAATTGTATTTCAATTGTTCAACTTAGGATATAAAGTTGTTTTTTTCACCTTAAAAAGGGATAATTTCATATGTACTCAATTTTACATATGGGTCGCTAGCTCAGCGGTAGAGCATCCGGCTTTTAACCGGCTGGTCCTGAGTTCGAATCTCAGGCGACCCACATTTTTAAAAGTGAGTCCACTTAATACATAAATAAGAAACTAAAGATTAAAATTTTAAAATTAATTAAAAAGAATTTATTTCTAGTTGATGTAATTATTCGTAAATGATTGATCATTTCACAACAATGAAGATCAGCTATTAACTACTAATTAATCGTATCGGCTTATAAATATAGGAAATTTAAACGAGGCAATTAACAAGGGTTAGGTTGAAATGTTTTTGCTCATAATCCACAGAAAAGAGGTTCTGGAATAGTTATTTCCAAATGATAAAAAGTATCTGTGATATTAAGAATTTAAAAAATGCGAAGAGAAAAATTTAATAACTCATTTAATTTTTCACCAACTCTAATAAACGAAGAATTATTCTCACACTACAAAAGATCACTTGTAAAAATAGCCAAATACTATACATTATTGTATCAATTCTGTGAAGTTTATTGAATTTTGTATGATTTTAATTGATTTTAGAATTATATAAACAGAAATACTTTACAAAGCTTCATACATGCTGTTACAATCATTTACATAAATTACAAAATTATCATGACTCCTGAAGCAGAACGTTTTAATGGTTGGGCAGCAATGTTGGGATTCGTTGCAGCAGTTGGCGCCTACGTAACTACTGGTCAAATTATTCCAGGTTGGTTCTAAACCTCAATGACACAAGTCACAGAAAGTGGCGGACGCCAAAACATTTATAGTGTTGAACCCCGCCCTTATATTGATGAAAATTCTTCATATGAAGGTTACCCTCAAAACGCTGAAAAGGTAAACGGTAGATGGGCTATGGTAGGTTTCATTGCATTACTTGGATCTTACGTTACAACAGGTCAGATCATTCCAGGAATTTTTTAATCTAAAAAATTGGTATTTCTAAAAAATAAACCAATGAATAATTTACCATTTTATAAATTTTTGATGTAGTTATAAACTGCAATTTTATTATTTTTTTCTACTAGACATTTTTAATAAACAATAATTTTTATCAATCTGCAAATCTTATTGCAGATTTTTTTTTGGATTTTTTTCTAATTCATCTAAACATGAAGAGCATAAAAGATGCCCTTTTTTGACCCAAAAAGTTTTAGTGGACCTTTCAATATCATTTCTACAAATCAAACACTTGAATATAGGAGACATAAAATTCTTAAGATATGTAATAATATTTGCAAAAGGTAAATAAAAATGGTTTGATCAGTTTCTTCAAGAAAAAAAACAAATTTGGATAAAATATCATCGATTAATAAAATTATTAAAATAACTTTTTTTGTAGATAATAATTGATCTTTTAATAAGATGAAATCTAACTATCTATATTTATACAAAAAGATTTCCCATTTATTTGTAATTAAGGCGACATAAAAAAGACCTGCCATTACGGCAGGTCTTTAAGTGTGTGTAGATTTTAATTTCTAATTAAATTAATTAGAAGCTAAATGATGTTTTAACTGCTATTCCAGTTTGGTCGTCGCCGGCCTGTTCTCTAACATATACACCAGGTGTAATTGTCATACCATCATTTACTGGATAAGCATATGATGCTTCGTAAATGTAGTACTCAGTATCGGCATCTTTGAAGTTTCCAGTTGTTCCCATACCTATGTCAAGTGATCCAGGGCCAACTTCAGCAAAGCTTAGACCAACCATGAAACCAGTTGCTTCTGCTTCACCTGTTTTATCAGCTGATTCAACACCTGCACTTAATGTTGCGAAATCAAAGGCGTAAGAACCGTTAATTCCCCAGTATGTTGTATCTTCTGCATCTGTATAAGCAACTGAAACTGCGTATGAATCTCCAGCATAAGCTGCTTCAATACCGAATAGATCAGAACCTTCTTCAGTCATAATAGAAGCAGGCTCAGAAGAAATTCCACCAGCTAATGTAAATCCGCCATCAAAAGCGTAGGAAACTGCTGCAGTAGCACCTTTACCACCAACACCAACTGAATTTCCTGTACCACAGTTACCCATGTAGTCAGTAAATGCACTGTATGAACAAGCACCTGAGTAAACACCACTGATATCAGTGTTGTCACCAACCATAACAGTTGCACCACCAACTGGGAATGTGTATGTAAGTCCATCAAGTGTTAGCGCGTCGCCAGTTGAATCAAAATTCAAACCGTCAGCACTAGCACCAGCTGTGGAACCATTACCTATGTCAATAGTTGCGCTAAGTGAATCTTCACCAGTAAAACTTGTTTCTAAGCCGATACCCATCTGGTAATCGAAACCTAGTTTTTCAAATTTTCCAGTTTCAGCAGTACCATCAGCTTTATATGTCTTTCCTTCATCAACTGCTGAAAGAAGGAAGTCAACACCGAAAGATGCTGTAGTTGTTTCTGAGAATCCACCAGCTTCAAAGTTGTTGAATCTAGCTTCTAATCCATCAACACGGCTGTTTGTAACTGCAAGTTCTTCAGCAGGATTGAATTCGCTTATGTTCTGAATTTCTTCTGAAGAAGAATAGCCAGAAACATCATTTAAGTTGAGCTCATTAGCTGTTGCAGTCATAGGTGCTAAAAGACCTAATGTTGCAGGAGCTACAAGCAAGCTTTTAAAAAGCTTCATTTAAGTGCCTCACACATAAAATTTTGTACACCTTAAAATAACGTATAAATAAGGTTAATTTCAAGTAACAACCGATACTTTTTTTTGAATGATTCATTGAAAAATATTTTTTTTTGGATTAATAATTTATCTAAACCCTCAAAACAATTGTCATTAGGGGGTTTTAAGTTCCTAAGATTTTAAAGTTGTAGTCCAAATCCCCTTATGTGACGGTAAAATTTCTGTCCAAAACATAGATATAATTTTTATTTAATTAAATTGCTCAATTCAAAATAACACAGTTATCCTGTATAAAAAGCATTCCGCCTCAGGTAAGATTTATGCAAGGTTTTGGTAATAAGAAAAAAAATATCAGAAAAAAAACCTCCAAAGAAAAATTAATTCCTAATAGAGATCAATTAATTTCAAATGCATTTCAATACCACTCAAAAGGAAAGTTTAAAGAGGCATCAGATATATATAAATATCTGATTAGGAATGGAGATTATGATCCAAGAGTCCTCACTAATCTAGGAACAATTTACCAACAGGCTAATGACTTTGAAAACGCAATAATTTTGTATAAAGAATCAATAAAGAAGTTTCCCAATAATCCTGAAGCATATTCAAATTTAGGAAGCATTTTAATAAAAAAAAATGAAACCAAATTAGCGGAACTATATCTTAAAAAGGCTATTGAATTAAAGCCAGATTACCTAATGGCATATTCAAATTTAGTTAATGTTTTCGTCAAGAATGGCAATTTAGAAAAAGCTGAAATTTACCTAAGAAAAAACATAGATAATAATCCAAATGATGCAAATTCATATTTAAATTTGGGTTGCGTACTAAAGGAGCAAGGAAAAAATGAAGAAGCAGAACTGTTTTTGAGAAAATCTTTGAAATTAAGACCTGAGTTTGATTTAGCCTTAATTAATTTAGGCGCTACTTTAAATGAATTAGGTAAAAAAGACGAAGCAGAAACATTATTAAATCGAGCTACAGAAATTAATCCTAATTCTTCAATGGCATTTAATAATTTAGGTAATATTTTAGTTAATCAAAATAAACCAAAGGAAGCAGAAGTAAGTTATAGAAAAGCTATTAAATTAAAACCAGATTTTGCTTTAGCCTTTAATAACTTAGGATCTCTTTTTTCAAATAATGGAGATATCAACGAAGCTGAAAAATATACTCAGAAAGCTATTGATTTTAATCCCAACTTTGAATTAGCATATGTAAATCTAGGCTCAATTAAGCTTGACTTAGATAAATTAGAAGAGTCAGAAAAATTATATCTAAAAGCTATTGAAATCAAAAATGAATATCAATATGCATATAGTAATCTTTTAAGATTTTATGAAAAGACAAATAATTTAAAAAAATTAAAAAAAGTATTAATATCATTCGAGGACAAAAAATACATATCAAACGAAGTTTTGATGTTTAAAGCAAGACTTCTCTATAGAGAAAAAGATTTTAAAAATGCAAAAAATTTAATTAATAAAATACCCATTACATGGGTTGATAATACTGATCAGAATACAAGAATTCTTTATTGGTCTTTTAAGGCATTCATCGAAGAAAAAGTAGAAAACTATGATGAAGCTCATGAATGTTTTAAAAAAAGTCAACTTAACTTAAAGTACGAAAAATGTAATCCATATATTTTTGAAAATTATATAAAAAACTACAGAAAAAATTTAGATAATATTGAATTTTTCAGAAGTGATAACTATAAATATGATGATAATATCGAGCCTGTTTTTTTAATTGGATTTCCAAGATCAGGAACTACATTATTGGATACAATTCTAAGAAGTCACCCTGAAATTGATGTTCTAGAAGAAAAACCAATACTTCAATCCGTCGAGAAAATCATAAAAACAAACTATAAATATTCTTTAAATGAAATTCACAGACTCAATAAAGAAGAATTAAAAATTCTTCGAGATCATTATTTAAAAAGTTTAAAAAATAATTCTAATAAAAAGAAAAACGCCAAAATACTAATTGATAAATTTCCTTTTCAAACTGTTTGCCTACCACTAATTAATTTGTTGTTTCCAAATGCAAAAATAATTTTTACCCACAGAAATCCATACGATACAGTTTTATCTTGTTTTCAACAGGCATTTGAACCAAATAATGCGATGTCAAATTTTCGTTCCATTAATTCTTCTGCAAGAATCTACGATCTCACAATGGATACGTGGGTTTCTTATAAAAATAAGTTGGATTTGAAGCATGTCATGTCTAAATACGAAACACTAATAGATAACTTTGATAGCCATATTTCAAATGTTCTTGATTTTTTAAATCTTGACTGGGACGAAAACATTAAAAATTATAGGGATACTGCCTTAAGTAGAGGCAAGATAAACACGCCTTCATCTTCTCAAGTTATTCAGCCACTCTATAAAACCTCTATTGAGAAATGGCGTAATTATGAAAAGTATTTTGATGATTCTCACATTTATCTTGATAAATGGATGGATTATTTTAATTATTAAGTTTCAAAATACTATTAATTTCTAATTACGGAAAATTTAAAGAATTTAATCTTGAACAATTTTTTTTGAAATACGATATGATATTTTTTTTGTTTTATAACTTTTTTTCTGGTCTTTATTAATTTCATCAACATACCAACCTGAAGCTAGTCTAGTATCAATTTCTTCGTAATCATGCTTTAAATTTATCTTCTTTATTGATTTCTTTAAATAATCCATTTAAAAAGTAACTTTTTCTAAAACCATAGCAAATAAATCACTATTTTTAAATTTTTTAACGAAGTAGTTTTAAACAAGATAATCTTTTTAAGATCGACTCATACTTTCTTTAGAAAAACAAAAGAAAAAATAAATATCCCTCGGTATTTATTTTTATTGGTTAAATTCATTTCTATAAATAATACCTGAGGAGCACAAGGTTAAATGACTCAATTTAATTTGATAATCAATTCTCTGCCTAGAGATCTCTTAGAATTTTCCTTCTTTCTTATTGTTGGTTTCACAGCTGGTTCAATAGGATTGATATAAAACCATCTTCTTTTCGGAAAATCAATATTTCAAAATAGACTCTACAGGATAATTTAATCTTAAAGAACCTCCCAGTTCTTGTAATTCAACGACTGCCAAGAGACCTGTAACTGTTTTGTTGTTATCATCAAGAATTTTTGAAACACATTCAGCGGTTCCTCCAGTAGCAATCAAGTCATCAATAATTGCGAATGAATTAAATTTTTTGATTGCATCCTTCTGAATTGTTAATACATTTTCTCCATATTCCAGATTATATTTTTTTTTAATTATCTCACCTGGTAATTTTCCCGGTTTCCTTGCAACTATCATAGGCTTTGAAGTTTGCAAAGCTATTGCAGATCCAAAAACAAATCCTCTCGCATCAATAGAAATTAATGCTTCAGCATTTCTAATTAATTCACTAGAAGACATTTTTAGTATTAACTCTTTAAAAATTTTGGGGTAGTGAACAATCTCAAGTACATCTTTAAAATTTACTCCAGTTTTTGGATAATTTTCATAGGTTGATATCAATTTTTTCAGTTTTTCCATACCTTAGAATCAGAAATAAAAATAACTTTCAGTAAATTAACTTTTTGTTAATAACAAGATTCTAGCTATGTAAAAATTTTTAAGTTCACACAGTAAACAAAAACGAAAAACTTAGTTTTTTAAATCAAAATTAATTTTTTATAAAATATTTAGCAACTTAGTCTTTTATAGATGACTCTTATGAACTAAGATCTTATTAACGGGGCGTGGCGCAGCTTGGTAGCGCGGGTGCTTTGGGAGCACTAGGTCGCAGGTTCGAATCCTGTCGCCCCGATCAGTTATAGCAGTAAGTCTCAGCTAATAATATTTCCCCCTCAATAAAGCGTTCCCTCATATTTCCCTCATATTTCCCTCATATTTCCCTCATATTTCCTTCAAAATTTACTCAATCAATATTCAAATTTAGAGAATTAGTAGTTCTCATACCAAAAAACTTTATTTTCATACCTAGAGATACTTATGACATCAAGATCGCCATCTCCATCTATATCTCCATGATCCATTTCAAATGGTTGAACCATATATCCTCTTCTCTCAGCGAACACATCTTGAGTAAAGCTGGGATTAGAAGCTCCATTGTTGTCATATAAGTGATAGTAGCCGTTGTAATTAGTTGTAATCACATCCAGATCACCGTCACCGTCCATATCTGCAGCACGTACATCCATTGCTTGACCTACTGATTTAGGATCTCGATCATCTGTTAGTCCACAGCACTTATCTTTTGCTATATTTTTTTGTTTAAATGATGGACTATCATCACCACTATTGTCATACCAAGCAATTCTTCCATCATCTTGAGAGGCTGACAAAATATCCATATCTCCATCCCCATCCATATCACCAACAAAGATTCCATTAGTAGTATTAACTTTGTCTGTTATATGGTTTTTCTCCCAATTCTGATTTAAGCCCCCAATATTCTCATACCAATCAACAGAATCATCATCTTGAGTCGCAACAACTACATCAAAATCTCCATCCCCGTCCATGTCCGCAACATGAACATCTTGAGCACCAGTTGCCTCAGTATCAATAATAGTTGCCTTAAATGAAGGATTTGAACCTCCATCATTCTCATACCAAGTAACTTGTGATTTGCTTGTTAAAGAACCATCATCATTACGATTAGCCCCGTTTTTAGTTCCAATAATATCCATATCACCATCTCCGTCAAAATCTTTCAAGAAAACTTCTCTACCACTGCCCCAACTATGTTTCCAACCAGTAGGGATATCTACCTTTGTATAACTTGGACTAGATCCTCCATCATTTCTCAACCAACTTAATCCATTTCCTGACGTAACAATATCCATATCACCATCTCCATCCATATCTGCCAAAGAAACACCATAGCCACTCGGCGAGTTGGGTATTTTATAAGCATCAAAGTTTCCCGAACCATCATTTTTGTACCAAGTAGTCCCTCCTGAAAAACCTATAACAACAAAATCCAAATCACCATCTCCATCCATGTCTCCAAGCTCAACAGAAGTTGGTGTTTCTACTGAGGCTATATCATGACCAGAGAACTCAGGAGGAGTTGTTTTTGGTATTAGGTTTGATACGACTAATGGATCAGATTTAGGATTTGAGATTTTACTTTCACAAATTAACTTATTGCATGCGACAAATGATGTTCCTGTTTGACCTTTAAAGTTGTAACTTAATTCGCTATCTGCAAACTTATATAAATATGTTGGATATAAATTTGTATTTTCTGGAGTTAAAGTGACTCTTCCTCCAGAACAACTATTAGATCCACTTGATGAGATTTGATATTTATCTGGATTAGAAGAAGTGAATTTATCTATTCCATATATATAGTTTGTTTCGCATTCTTCTTTTATCTGTCTAATAGTTTCTTGCGCTGCAGTAGATATTGCTCTTCTTCTTACACAATTAAAAGCTGGTATTGCTACTGCACTAAATATTGATAAAACTGCAATTACTATTGCAGCTTCTACTAATCCAAAGCCGTTTTTAACTATATTTTTTTCAGAGAATTTCATTCCTAAATATCTTTTGCCCAAGGACAAGGATCAGAATATTTTTCATAAATCGTTGCATATCCATTACTGACTAATTCTTGTTGGTAGTTCAAACCAGAAAAAGATAATTCCGCTACAGTTCTGCCATATCGATCTTCAGTTATTCTTCTAATATCAACTTCTTTACCAGAAATTAAATTATTCAGAAAGTCTCTTGATTTTTTTGCTTCAATAGGATCTGCATTCCGACCTCTTAGTTCAGGGGTGTCAATGCAAGCTAGTCTTATTTTTTCGCCATTAGTTGTCGTACAAGTATCTCCGTCATAACAGCTCTCAATAAATACTTTCCCATTTTCAGGTTTATCACTATTTCTACTAAGAGCTTCACAAGCTTCTCCATCTTTATCTCTATCAAGATATGAATGACCTTTATTTAATAATTCTTGAGCGAGATTCCAATCTCCAATATCATTACATCTATACTTTTTTTTGGATTTAGTAATTTTTTTACAATCAGGGAAAGGCGTTAATTCGGTATTTGGAATAAAACAAGTTAATAATCCGCTTTTAAAATTGTAGCTAAGAGTGGGGTTGTCGTTTTCTTTGGTAGGAATTAAATTAACAAATCCATGATTAGGATCACCTTCACAATTTTTTAAATCTTTAATTTCCAATTCGTACCCATTAATACCTGAATTTGTAAATTCTTCGATTCCATATATGTAATTTGTTTCACATTCCTTTTTAATTTGTTTAATTGTTTCTTTAGCTGCTGTAGATATTGCTCTTTTATTAACAGAATTAAAAGCTGGTATTGCTACTGCACTAAATATTGATAAAACTGCAATTACGATTGCTAGTTCTACACCACTAAAACCGTTTTTTTTTGTCATGCATAAAATTCAAGAAGAACAATTAAATTAACTTTTTATTAAGAATACTTCAGGAATATGTTTTTAACTTTTCCCTCAATTTTCCCTCAAATAAAACTTTCTTAGTCCAAAGTAGTCCATACTTAATTCACTAAATTTCCTGATATAGCTATAAGTCTCAATTATAGCCTTATTCTTGTAGGTGTTTTGGGAGCACTAAGTCACAGATTAGAGTCCTATCGCCACGATAGTCACAGCGATTGATCTTAGTAATATCAAAAACTAGTCTCATTTTTTCCGTAGTATTTATCGAGGATTCTGTTTAAATAGTTATAAAAAATCCACGGAAGTTTGCAGGTATATGTAAAGCTTTTAGTTAAGTACTTTCGGATTTGGTCAATAATAAAGTTAACAGTTGTTGCGTTAGTCCAATCCATTAAACTGATGGCGATTCAACTAACTGCAGTCTCAAAAGTCGAAAGTAGTACTACTTGGATTTATCACCTTTGAACTTTTTTAAATATACTGAAAAAACGCAGAACTGCACCGAATCTTCCAATTTAAAAGGAAAAAATTTCAGTAAATATTTCATATAAAAGAAATAATGTTATTAAGCTTTCTAAGTAGTAAGCGTTTAATTTGGAATAACTTTAAATTTGGTTGAATTCTTCTGAATTAATAAATTTAATAATTTTTTTTGAAAATATTTTATTGCCTAGTATATTTAAATGTAAATCTTTTTTAAAATAATATCTTGCAGGATTTTCAAAAAGTTCTTCTGGAGCTTCAATAAATTCAATATTTGAATTCAAAGCAACCCTTTTGTAACAAGCGTAATTAGTTATTTTAGTATTTTTTGGATTGTCAGGTACTGCTGTAAGTACATATCTTACTCCATAAGTTTTAGCCAAAGAACCTATTTTATTGATAAATTCACTTGTTATTTTTATATCTTTATTTTCTAAATAGCATTTATCAGTAGCTGAAAATATCCTGTCTTCACCTGGTAAAGGAATTTTTTTTCTTTTTTCAATGATATTTACTTTTATGGTTAACACAATTCTTCTCATTAATCTGATCGTATAAAATTTTCTAGAAAGTAATTTGAGAACAGAAATTCTTTTTTTTGAATCTATAAAGGGTATTCCTGATGAATTATTTTTGACTGCTATAAATTTAATTTGTTTAAAATATTTTTTATCATCTTTTGCATCATTTTCAGAAAGCATATGTATTAAAATTGAGCCGTTGAAATTTATTTTTTTATTTTTTACTAATTGATCTTTTAATTGTAAATAAGATAGAACAGGGGAATAACTGGTTACTCCCAAATTATTTATTTTTATTTTCCTATTACAAAATTCTTTTTGGACCAAACCAGCAAAGCTATTATTATTCGAAACCTGAATAGCCTCAGTAAAGGAATCACCTAAAAAAATAATATTTGACTTAAAAATAGTATCCTTTTTACAAATTCCTTCTATTTCCCTATTCCCAAATTCATCAAAACTAATTAAAAAATCACCCCACTCATTTAAGGGATGATAAGCTCTAAATTGAAAATTTTTTGGATGTTCGTGATGAATAAAAGAGCTTGGATTTATTGGCTGAACATTAAATCCACTTTTAATAATGCGAAGATATAACTCTGAAGAAAAAAATATTATTAAAAAATATAATAAATATTTCCTAAGATTAAATTGGACAAACATTCTTTATTTAAAAATTAAGAACTCAAGATTAAGTAAGATATCACTTAACTTATAAATATAGTTTAAACTTTTACTCAAATAATATATATATATATTCAAAGACTTTTTTAATAAAATTTCGTTTCTTTGTTATTATTTTTACATCATAAAAAACTTAATGGATTTTAAAAAAGATAAAAAATTATTTATCAAACTTACTTTATTATCTTTACCATTAATGGTTATTTTTATAGAGTTTATTTCTTTGGGGTTGAAAAAGTTTGGCAAATCAATCTTACCTGAAAGGTCTTATATAAAATATTCCCATTTAACTTCGGATCTTATTAACGGAATACGATTTAAAGAACCAGAATTTATACATAAAGGTAGAGGTAATCATTATATTGAGAAACATGGGTTAGCCAAAACCTTTTATAAAGACAATTCTAGTAATAAAAATTCTAATAAAGGTATAATTATTACAGGTAATAGTGTTGCACTTGGTAATCCTCTAATTGAAAAAGGAAATTATAAAAATACATTTATAAATTTAATTGAGAAGAACTTTAGAGAAAATAATATACCAATTGATGTAATAAACCTATCTTTTTATAATTTAAATTCTTGGGAGGAAAAAGTTGAATTAAATCGATATATTGTTTCTCAAAATAATCATAGTGACTTGCCAAAATTAAATTTAGTTGCAAGCATAGGCGGAATACAGGATTATTGGGGATTTATTGAAGCACTACATAATAAGAACAACCTAAATGATGAGTACTATAAAGCTGGCGGTCTTATGACATGGAAAAACAGACATCAATATTTTGATGATTTTTATAAGGAATCTTATAAAGCTTCTCAAGGAAATTTTGTCTCTGGTTTTAGGATATTTGTGGATTCTATACTGGCTTTTATAAAGGAAAATAGCAATACTGTAGAAATTTTAAGAAGATTTAAAGACAGAAAATTCAATAGTATAACTTCAAGTTATCCAGAATTTGAAAATTTCAATGAGATAGTAAATTATAAAAAAGACTTATACAAAATCATAAAAAATAAAATTAAAATTTCTCCCGAAGAATATGTAAATAAAAAGAATTATGTAATTTCCTCAACAGAAAGAAATATAAAATCTATGGCGAAAGTTATACCTAATAATAATTTTATGTTTATATATTTACCCACTCGTATCACAGTTAAAGATCAATATAATATAAAAGATAGATATAATTTTAGTAATTTAAACATTAAAGATCTTCATATAATTGAAAAAGACTACAGAAATACACTTTTTTCTAAATTATCAACGCTAAACAATATCCAAATCATTAATATGGGTGATAAGGGTCAATATGATTGGTTTATAGATGAAAGCCATTTTTCATTAAAAGGCCATAAAGAAATTACAAATCTATTGCAACCCGTTTTTGAAAACTTTTTAAAAATCAGTTATGGAAGTGTCAAATAAAATACAAAATAAAGATAATACAAAATATTTAAATGTCATTCTTGAGACTGCTTGCGCTGAATTTGGTTCTGCTCTAGAAATGTTAAAAGCATGTAAAGACTCAAACAAAGAAAATATGGCTTATGGATATTTTGAACATTCTAAAGATGAATATAATCATACCAAAACTTTCTTATCCATACTCTCTAAATTTGGAAAATTAACTAACTCTAATACATCAAGAAAATATAGATTTAGTACTAACTCTGTTCTGACTAAAGGTTATGTTGCTAGAGATGGTTATTTAATAGAAAAAATGAAATTAAAAGATTTTATTGCATATGTCTATACTAATGAACTTCTTGCTAAAGAATCATTCGATGGAATTTCAAAACTTCTCAAACGACACCCTAATGAAGCTTCACTAATTTCGCAAATAATGGAGGATGAGTTGAGGCATCATGGTTTAGCAGAAAAACATTTTCTTAAGCATTATCCTAAACTCCAGCCATGGCAACTTAGATTTTACAGACTTAGAGAGACATTAAAAAATAAAGGTAGAAAGTTCTACGATAAGAATCTCAAGTTTTTGGATAGAGTTCTCAAACCTCTTTATTACTTTATAGCGTTTCTTGTTGGTAAAATATTAACTCTTATAGACTCAAAGCAATTTAATCGAAAAGGTAAAAATCTTATGGACATAAATCCTAAATCGGTAATTTAATGTGTACATCGGATTAACAGGATATAATCATGAATCTTCTGCAGCCTTAGTTGATTCAAATGGATTTTTAATTGATTTTTATAGAGAAGAATCCTTAAGTCGAATCAAAGGTGATAAGTCATTCCCCAAAAGATCACTTGAAAGAATTATCAAGCATAATCATATAAATCTTGATGAAATTGTTAATATAACTTTTTATGAAAGACCATTAAGTGCATTTATTACAATCCTAAAAACTGCAGGACTGCATTTACCTGAAAGCTTATCTTTAATTTCTCATCAGTGCAGGAACTTTAACAAAAGCTCAGTAGCTTGTTATTCAGATATTGGGAAATTGTATCCAGGCTTAGAAAAAAAATTAGTTTATTCTGACCATCATTTATCTCATACTCTTACTTCTTTGGCTTATTCCAATAACCAAAAAAATATTTGTTCAATAGTAGTGGATGGTTTTGGTGATAGAAGTACTTCTTCAATTTCAATTGTTAATAACCACCATCAAATCAATGAACTTTGGTCAAGTGTCTATCCAATTTCGTTAGGACTTTTTTATTCAGCAATTACTGATTTTCTGGGTTTTCAGGTTAATGAGGGCGAGTATAAAGTTATGGGCCTTTCTTCTTTTGGAAATGAAGAAAGTGCTGAATCTAAAAAAATTTTAAGCTTAATTGAATGGGATGAAAAAAATAATAATATCATTCAAGATATGAGTTACTTCAAATATCATGTTTCTCCTGAAGTTTCTTTTAGTTCTAAATTAGTCTCATTATTAGGAAATCCAAGAAATCCTTTTAAACCATTGCTTCCAGAAGATAATGAATTCCAATATTATGCAAACATTGCAAAAGGTGCTCAATTAGCAGTCACAAATATTTTATGCAAAATTTTCAAATATGCTTTTTCTTTAAGTGGATGCCGAGAATTTCTATTCTCTGGTGGAGTTGCCATGAACTCGGCTTCATTAGATAAATTAGCATCTTTAGATTTTGTAAAAAAAATCACTGTTCCTCCTAGTCCAGGAGATTCAGGTTCAGCCATTGGTGCGGCGTATTATTCATATTTAAAAAATAATGATAATAAAATAAATTTATTACCAAAACCTTCACTTTTCCCATCAAAATATGACTCAGGTAATCAAAAGAAACTTGCTGGGAAAATCATAAAGTCTAAATTTCAAATAATTTCATCAAATCCAACTGAAAGCATAAATATTGCTGCTGAATTAATCAAGGACGGAAAAGTTATCGGGACAATTCTTGATAACTCTGAAACTGGACCAAGGGCGCTTGGAAATAGATCATTAATATGTGACGGAAAAAATAAAGTTGCTGTAAAATTTTTGAATACAAATATTAAGAAAAGAAGCCCTTTTAGACCAACTGCCCCTTGCATGCAAAAAGAAATAGCAAAAAAATATTATATTATTCGAGATGAATTAATGGAGTGCTATAAAACTATGAGTGCCACTTGTAAATGTAAAGAACAAAGTAATGCTGATGATTTTCCAACAACACATGTTGACAAAACTGCAAGAATACAGATTGTTGAAGAAGGCCAATTTCTCGATAAACTTTTAAATGAACTTAAAAAATACGATATTGATATCCTTGCTAATTCTTCATTAAATCTAAGTGGAGATCCAACTTCATTTGATTTAATTGATACACTTATGATCAGTTCAAGGAGTCCTCTTGAATATATAATCACCGACTTCGGAGTCTTAAAAGCAATTAAATGAGATTTTTAAATCTACTTAAACACCTATTGATATCAGTTTGGAGAAATGCAAGTCCTCTTCAGGCAGCCTTAATTACCGCTTTTCTTATATTAATTATTATTTTTGTAATTATTAGCGTTGTACAAATTATTGTTCCTTTTACCTATATAGCCATTTGAATAAAAAACTAAATCAAAAAATATTTTCAATATTTTCAAATGACTCTTCTAAATCAATTACTCCTATTGAAGATGAAGTTTCCAAAAACATTATAAGTTTTTTATCAAATTTAATAATATCTCTTATTCGTTCTTTTATGTGTAATCGTAAATTATTTATTATCTGATTATTTTTATCTAACTCAAAAAAATATATAGAATTATCAACTAAGGAAACATGACAATAAACTTTTTTTGATTCATTAATACCCACTATTTGTGAAATACCGATACTTGGAATATAAACTTTTACTGGCTCTTTAAATCCATATCTCTGATGAGATTTATAAAGCGGATATTTCAGATATGGATTATTCTCTTCTAAATTCCAACCATCTAACCTTTCTTTTTCCTCCAAGTAATGTTCCCCATAAGATGCGATTGGCCAACCTAAATTAAAAATATTTTTATTATCGTTAACTTTAAAAATATTTATCTCATCACCTCCCTTTGGGCCATGCTCTGTAGAGATAATAATTTTATTTTCTTTATCAAAATATAATCCTTGAGAGTTTCTACTACCTTTAGCTAAAACTTCATATTTTTTTGTCTGGATGTTAATTTTTAAAATTTTTCCCATTACACTCTCGTTATCTTGAGCACGTGATCTACTTCTAAATTCACCAGTACTAAAAATTATCTCGTTTTTGCTAATGTCATGAATTCTTCCACCTGATTGCAACGCTTCAAATACTCTATCTTCATTATTTATTGAACTAACACATTCATCAGGAACAAAAAAAGATTTAAACTTTATAGCTTTTGGATTTAATTCACCGTAAATAATACTGGTATTCCAACAATCTTTTTTAATTTCGTTAGTAAAGGATAAATATATTTTTTCATCTCTTATAAAAAGATCCTTAATTGAAAATTTTGGTGATTTTTTGAATTGCTTATATCCTATAAAATCTTGAATATTATTTTTTATTTGTTTGAAGTTAATAGTATTTTTTTCTATTTTTGAATAACCAAGTATTCCTGTTGAAGAAATTATGTATAAATTATCTTTATAGCCTTCTAAATAAGCGCTGCCTGGGATCTTATCATAAATACCCCGCATTATAGTCACTTCTTCTGGATAAAACTTTTCTAATAATAATCTTGTACTTTTTAGTTTTTTTTCCTCATTTTTTCTGTAATTAAGATCAACAAGAGAATTTTTTATTTCAATATCATTTTCTACACCGTAGTCTTCAAGTTTACTTAAAATTCTATTACTTTTCTCTAGTAAATTAATTTCCCTATAGGGAAGAACATATTTACTTACATCATCCATAATTGATGGGGGTAAAATCTTCCTCATAAAGGATTTAACCAGAACTGGATTATTAAATAAAAAATTCAAAATACCTAAAAATGGTAAAATCGATATTGTGAAAATGATTGTAAATTTTTTTCTTTTCTTTGAGATCATCCTTATTTAAAATTCGATAAAAATTATTTTTTAATCTTATAAAAATTATTATTCCTAAGATTAATCATCTTTAGGATAAACTCCTTTTAAATTATTTTCTAATTGATCGAACTGGGTCTTAGAAATTAAAGTATTACCATTACCATAATTTTCATCATACCACTGAATACTTTCTTCATAGATAAGTGCTCATAGTGCATTCAATCTTTCTTATTTTAACTCTGCCAAATCGAATATTTTGTCTATATTCTTAGTTGCAAATCTAGCGGAATATTAAAAATGTATTTCTAAGCTTGGTATTAAAATCTAGCTGAATATATTATTACCGTTTGTTTTGGAAAGACTGTTAATCATTCGCGAACATGTAAGAAATAAGCATTTCATCTAAAATTTCCGAAAACAAGAATCTCCAACCAACAAAACCTTTAAATATTTATTTTTGGTATTTTGAATTTTTAATAAATAATTATGATTTATTGAGAGTATAGTATTTAATTGAATATTGCCATCGCTCCCATCTTTGATAATTTTGAAAAAACATTTTCTGCTACTCCCAGAAATAATGCCTGGCCATATTACCATTACTCCTAGAGAAAAACCAATAAAAAGAATTGGTATTATTTTAAAATAAAAAACTTTATAGAAATCTTTCTTTCTCACATCAAAATATATTTTGTTGAGTTAATTTTTTACAGTATTCACTAATAAAACCAATTTCTACTCCAGCAGTTGCTGCAGCTTCTTGTTTATATAAATCGGAAGACTCTTTATTATTTGAGAAAGCTCTCATTTTTGCACAAGCTCTGATATCTGAATGATATTTTGCTGATTCTTTCATACTGATTGATATAGAGAATAAGAAATAACCTGTAGTAGCTAAAAGTAATATAGTTAGGTTTTTGTCGAAAAATTTCCCCACAACTTGTTTAATTAGGTATAAGACAGTTTTTGAAGACTGAATAATTCAAGTTAACGCGTATATATAAGCAAAAAAAGTAAATTAGTAAAAAAAGACACAAATATCTTATTGTTACAAATTTTTTTATAAGGGAGATATTCAGTCAAATATAAAAATTTAAAGTTCAAAAATTTTAGTTAAATTTTTATAAACAGTATTCTTTATGTTTTATAATTTTAATTAAGAATATCTGCATACAATTTTATTAAATAAAATTAATAAATGAAATAAAATTAAACTTAAAACAATATCAAATAAGTAATTATATGTTGCAAGAAACTACTTAATCTATAGACATTTTTCTTTAAGTATTTAGATTATTAAAATATAGATTCCTAAAAAAAATTCTTAAATTTATCAAAATTAATTTTTAGTTAATTTTATACTAATTATTAGGTAAAGTTAATCCTACCAACTTTTAATAAAGAGAATGAAAAATGCTTTTAAATTTTTAAGTTCATTAAATAAAAAATTATTTCAAAATGTTTTTATTAAGATAATACCTGATAAAAGTATTTTCGGGTTCAAAATTTTAAACTCAAAAGAATCAATCTTTAGTGCTTACTTTCTTCTAGTATTTAAATATGCTGTTAGTCCTAATTTTGGTTTTCAAAAGACTGAACTTATTGGGAGTTATTTATTTTTTATAATATCGAATATAAGTTTATTAATTCTTCTAATAAATTCACTTATAAGAATGCCAAATAAATCTATTTTTCTAAGAATATTGATAATTCCATTAATAATTCACATTCCTATATCTATAATTTTTATTTTACTATCTTTTATAAAATTATTTGAAATTTGTTTCTAATTTGAATACATTAAATTTATAAGATTAAAATAAAGATTTTTAAATAGATTTATTCCACCTAGCCATACTAAAATTGTGGATGTAATTATAAATGTTCCAAAGGGGAGTATACTTTTTCTTGTTATTTTTTTGAAAATAATTAATATCGAAGATAACAAGCCAGCACTCAAAAATGATAGATAAATGATTAATAATATAGCTTCGAAACCAACCCATATTCCTATCATAGATATTAATTTTAAATCTCCAATTCCAATAACTTCTTTTTTATATATAAATTTACCGAAAATATATATTAAAGAAAAAATAATTAGTCCTATTAGTGCTGCAAAAAGATGATTGAAGAGTGTTTGGTACCCAAATAATAATGAATAAGCAAATATAATTAAAAAACCACATATAAAGCCAATTATATTAACAGAATCTGGAAGCCAGTAATATTTAATATCGAACAGAAATTGAATTATTAATATAGTAAAAAAAATAAAGCTTATAACGAGATAATAGAAATGATCAATTTTTAAAAAAATTGAACTATTCGAAAAATAAACAGCAACAAAAATTAAAGCTGTTAAAAATTCAGTATAAAAATAATTAATACTTATTTCTTTATTACATCTTCTACATTTTTTATTTAATATTAAAAAACTTATTAACGGAATATTATCAAACCATTTTATTTTTGTCTTACATTTAGGGCAATAACTACCAGGTAGAACAATTGATTCTTCCCTGGGTAATCTCCAAATAACTACATTTATAAAACTACCTATTGATGAGCCTAGAGAGAAGATAAAAAATAATATAATACTTTCCATAATTTAATATCTGAATTTGGTAAAAGAATAAAATTTTAAAGCGTCTTTCCTTATAAATAAAAATTAATTAATCCCACTTACTTTGTGTAATATATAAATACTATATTTTACTAATGCTTGACTTAAAATTAAATTTTTAATAAAATTTATTTATATTATTAGTTTTTCTGATGGATCTTTTGATAAAAACCTTAAATAAAGAAAAGGTAAAAAAAGTTTTGAACACAAAACCTTGGGATAAAGGTTTCTCTTTGGTTGAACTTGTTGTTGTTATTGCAGTACTAGCCATACTTTCTGCAGTTGCTATTCCTGCTTTCCAAGGTGTTCAATCAAGAGCGAAAGTTTCTGCGATGAAGAATGGATTAGTGAATGGTATTAAAGAATGTATAGTTAGTGACGGACTTGATTTAGGAACTACCTACGATAAGTCACAAGCTTTTAAAGGAAATTATACTGGTTTTACTATCGGGAAAAGGGCTAATAAAAATACTTGTTATCAGGTTGAAGCAACACCTGCAGCTGGATCATCTTTTGGCTGGTTTAGGCTTGAATATGACGAGACTACAGGTATTTCATCTAAAACTTGTGATGCAAATTACTCAATTGGATGTACATCTGGTGAGTGGTAATTTTAATTTATATTTATAAGAAAGCATAAAATTTTGTTTAGAAGTAAAAGTAAAACTATCTTTCTGCTATTTATAATTAGTTTATTTTTTAGTCCACATACAGTTAGTTTGACTATTAGTAATAAATATTTCGAGAATGATAATTTCTATTCAAAACTAAAAAATACATCTCAAAAAAACAATTCCAATAATTTAGATTTTAAATCTTTACCAGAAACTAAAGATTTAATTGAAAAAGAAGAATTAGGTAAAATTGATCCTTTCTCATTCAACAGAAAGGATGAAATAATAAATCAATTTAACGTCCTTAAACTTCTTGGAGTTTTTTCTACCTCTAAAAAAAATTATGCATTAATAAAATATAATAACGAAACAGGGCAAATAGAAGTGGGAGATATAGGTGGAGAAAATACTATATTGTTGCCAGAAAAAGTATTAGTAAAGGATATAAATATCAAATATTCTTCTATTATTCTTGAATTAAACGATAAAGAATATCAAATAAAATTAGATTGATATTTATATCTTAAAAAACATATTTATTTAAATAACACCTATTGATTAACTTAATAAGTTGTATATTGAATACTTTTTATTGTAGAATTTAAATATAATATAACTGCAATAAATATTGTTATGAGCAGTAGTTTGAGTAAATTTGATAATAATATTTATTTAGAAAAGGGATTTTCCTTAATTGAAATTGTTATTGTTCTTTCTGTGCTAACAACTCTTTCAGCAATTTCAGTTCCAGTAATATTAAGATCAATAAAATTAAGCAAATTAGATGAAGCCAAAATATTAATGGATTCATATGCTGCAGAATGTCTTCAGGAATTTAGGTTAGGAAATGACTTATCAAACACATCTCCTAATACCTACTCAGAAAAGAAACTAAAAGTTCTTGGTTTTAAAAAAAGTGATTCATCAAATTGTGAGAAGTTTAGTTTAAATCCTATTGACTCTCAAGATGGATTATTGTTCCAATTTGATTTTAGAATAGGTGCAGAATCCGGCACTTTAATAAAAACAGCTACACCTCCCTCTGATACGAACAGCCTTAATTCTTGTGAATTATGGGGAGGAGACTTGTGTACATCTAATCAAAGTTTAAAAACAAATTGGGACAATCAATTCGCGACAGAGAAAAATAAGGCTGATTGTGAATCTAATTTTTTCAATTGGAGGAATACTCAACCATCAGGAAGTAAAAATAGATGGGATGATTCATCCAATACTTGTACGAAAAAAACATGGGTTCATAAAACATTTATTGCTGAATCAGAATCAGAATATCAAGAGATAAAATCGAGCGAATCATGTTCAACAGCAAAGAGGAGTTATTCTTCTTATAGCGGCGCAAAATATATACCTGAATGTCAAAAAACCTTTTATTTTCATGAGGGTGTAGATATGGTTACTGAAGACCGTATGCAAATGGAAATTATTGAAGACAATGAGATAAATTGTGCAGTTAAAAGAGAGAAGAAAAGAACAACTGTTGCAAATGGCAAGTATGCAGGAGAAGTGTCATCAGGTAAATGTGGAAATTATTACTGGATTTGCAATAAAAAAATTCTTACTTCTTTAGACCAATGGAAAGAATCTGATTGCTATGTTCCCTAAATAATTATGGATATTAATAATTTAAAAACAAAATCTGTTAGATCAATAATTGATAAGTATTTCTCTCTGCAATGGTGTCGTGATAATTTAGTAGTTCCTGTAAATATCGAACCGGCATTACCTCCTGATGGTGGATTGATTACTATTGCAGTCGCAAATATTATCTTCTTGGGTACAGTTGGTAAGACTATTAAAGAAAGATTAAGCAGCAGTGGCTACAAATGCAAATATATAGAATTAAGTTCTGAAGAAATAGAATCAGTTCTAGATTTAGCTGTTGAAGAGAGATTTATAAGTGGTGATCAAATTGATATTAATGAATTTTCAGAAGAAGCTGTTTTGGCAGCTTTACAAGAAAGTTCGGAAGAAGCATTAGATAATGAATTTTCACTTGAATTTGATGATTTCGATGAAGAAGAATCTGTGCAAGAAATTATTGATATTAATGATGAAATGTTTAATAGTAAAACTCAAAGAGCCGTTGGTATTATATTGATAAATGCATGTACTTCAGGCGTATCAGATATTCATGTTGAACCTAATGAAGGTAACTATAAAATCAGAGTTAGAAGAGATGGAGTTTTACAACAATTCCTTTCAATTCCAACTGTAGCAGGAAGGCAGTTATTAGCTTGTTTAAAAAATATGGCTGAAATGGATATTGCAGAAAGAAGAGCATCTCAAGACGGTAAGATTTTAAGAAAATTTGATGGTAAAAAAATTGAATTCAGATGTTCAACAGCTCCAGCAAAACATGGAGAAGGCATGGTACTCAGAATTCTTAATAGTGACTCATCAATTTTAGATCTTGATAGACTCGTACATGTAGAAAAAGTAAAGGAGGAATTTAGAAAAATAATTTCTTCCTCAAATGGAATTGTTATAGTTTCAGGGCCAACTGGCTCAGGCAAATCAACCACCTTAGCATCTGCACTTAGGGAAATAGATAATGGCGAAAAGAAAATTGTAACTGCCGAAGACCCTATAGAGTATGATCTTGGCGGAGATATTGTGCAACATCAAATTAATAGAGCTAAAAAGCAAACTTTTTCTGTATTTTTAAGAACTTTCCTTAGACAAGATCCTGATGTAATTTTAATTGGTGAAACGAGGGATCCTGAAACTGCTGAATCTTCGATGGATGCTGCGGAAACAGGTCATTTAGTTTTCACTACTTTGCATGCTAATACTGCAGCAAGTTCATTAGCGAGGCTTCTTGATATGGGAGTGCCTGACTACAAAATAAATTCATCTATCAGAGGGATTTTGGCACAAAGATTGGTTCGTCAAGTTTGTCCTCATTGCAGCATTAAAAGACCAATTGCAGTTGATGAGGCAGCCACATTAAATATTCGTGAAAATACCTCTATTAGATATGCAACGATTTTAAGTAGTGAGGAAAAGAAAAAAAGAAAAAAAGAAAAATCCTTATGTATTTCTTGCCAAGGCAGTGGATATAAAGGAAGAATAGGAATATATGAATATCTTCCTATTACAAGAGAAATTCAAATTGCTATAAAAGATAAAAAAACAGATCTTGAAATTCAAGATATTGCTATTGAAAAAGGTATGTTAACTCTTTTTTCATATGGTAAAGAATTAATAAAAAGAGAATTAACAACAATAAGTGAAGTGATTAGAATTTGTAAAAATTAGTTTAATATGTCAATTTCAAATCAAATAATTAGTTCTGCAATAAAAGCTGGCGCTTCAGATATTCACCTAGAAGAAGAATCTCCAATAGCTGTCAGAATAAATTCTGATATAAAAATTAGTTCTCAAATTCTTAGAGTTAATGATATGGATCAATTACTAAAAGAGATATGTACGGATCAAGAAGTTGCACAATTTAAAAATATTGGGGATTTAGATACTTCTATTGGAATTGAAGGGCTGTCAAGAATCCGTATTAATGCATATAAAGCTAGTGAAAAAAGATGTTTAACTTTAAGAATTCTTCCTGATGAACTACCTAAGTGGGAGGATATTGGATTGCCTCAGGCATTTATAAATTTATCCAAGCTACACAAAGGGTTGGTATTGTGCACTGGGCCAACCGGATCTGGTAAGTCTACTTCTCTTGCCGCATTTATAAATTGTATTATGCATACTCAAAAAAGGCACATCATAACTATTGAGGATCCCATTGAATATAAATTCCCCCATACAGAAAAATCTATTATTCATCAAAGAGAAGTAAAAAGAGACACAGCTTCCTTCGCAAGTGCACTAAGAGCAGCCTTAAGAGAAGATCCAGATGTTATTTATATTGGAGAAATGCGTGATCTTGAAACTATTCAATTAGCAATAACAGCAGCCGAAACAGGTCATTTAGTCCTAGGGACTCTTCATACTTCATCAGCATCAAAAACAGTGGAGAGGATAGTTGATGTTTTCCCTGGAGATCAACAAGAGCAGGCAAGATTGCAAGCCTCCACTTCTATTGCAGGCATACTATCACAAACTTTGTGTAAAAATAATTTTGGAAAAAGATCACTTGCCTATGAATTAATGATTAATAATAATGCAATTTCTAATTTGATAAGAGAAAGAAAGGTTAATCAAATATATTCACAATTACAAACTGGTAGCAGAGATGGGATGTTAACAATTGATCAATGCCTTTTTTCATTAATTAAATCAGGGAAAATATCTCTAGATGAAGCAATTAGTAAAACCTCTAATCCAAATGCTATTCACTTACTAATGGAGGATAATAATTGATGGCTGAATATGGTGAATTAGATAATATTTCTCTGAAAAACATATCTCCAATAAATAAAGAGAATAAAAAAAATTCCCTGACTAATTTAAACTTTTCATTATTTGATTCTTCAAATACTAAAAGAATAAAAATAAATTTAAAGACAAAATTAATTTTCTTCAGGCAACTTTCTGTAATACTTCAAAGTGGAGTGCCTCTTTCACAAGGATTAGATTTGTTATCTGAAAATATAACCAATAAAAAATTTGCAAAATGTATCGATAATATATCAAAAGATTTAGGTTCAGGTAAGGATCTTTCAAATTCTTTTCAAAACTATCCAAGGATATTTGATCCTATAGTTGTTGGATTAATAGAAGCTGGAGAAGCAGGTGGCATCCTTTCTGAAGTACTTGAAAGAATTGCTTTATTGTTAGAAGAACAGAGCAAACTCAAAGGTCAAATTACTGGTGCCTTGATATACCCCGTTATATTGTTAGCTTTGGCATTAACGGTTAGTTTAGGATTGTTAATATTTATCGTACCAACATTTGAAGAATTATTTGATGGACTCGGAGCAAAGTTGCCTGCTCTAACACAGTTTATGTTAGATCTTTCAAGAATTGTTACCTCAACAAATTTCTTTATTATTACCCCTATAGTAGTTTTTTTAGTTCTATATTTTTTTAAGCAATACTATTCAACAAATTCTGGCAGGTTACTTGTTGATACTCTTTTATTAAGATTACCTCTATTTGGAGATTTAATTTTACGTTCAGAATTGGCTTCTTTAAGTGATACTTTTTCGACACTCTTAAATTCAGGATTACCTATTACAGAAGCATTAGAAAAGTGCATAGCGTCCTCATCTAATCAATTGGTTAAAAACTCCATTATTAGAAGTATAAGTATGGTTAAGGAGGGTCAGTTATTAAGTTATTCGTTTAGTAACTCTAAATTTATTCCAAGATTATTTATTTCAATGATGAAAATAGGAGAGGAAACTGGAGAGCTCTCCTTCATGATAGAAAAAATAGCAAATTTTTATAAAAGAGAAGTAGATGAAGCAGTATCAGTTCTTACCAAAGCCATGGAACCAGCAGTAATTTTTGTTGTTTCAGCTATTGTTGGAACAATCGTAGTAGCTTTATATTTACCAATGTTTTCTTTATTAGAAAAAATATAGTTTATCAAATTAATCTATATTTAAAAAATCTGTATCTAATGTAAAATCTGATGAACTCTTATTATTAGATTTTTCTTCATCCTGAGAATAGAATTCTTCTGAATTTTTCTTTAAATTTTCAAAATCTAATTTTTCAATTTTCTTTTCTTTCTTAGAAATAGAATTAGAAGTTTCATTTCCTTTATCAAGTAATTCTTCATCAGAAAATTTATTACTTTTGTCAGGTTTTAAATCTATTTTTTTTTCTCTACTTTTGTAATTTGTATTTTTTGAGGAATCAAATTTATTTTTAATAGCACGATTTCTTAAAATATTTTTTGATTTCTCTGGTAAATAATATTCTATCAGTTCAAGATTTGTATTATTGGGTGTATTTAGTTGATTTGTATGATTCCTTTCTTCTTTATCAAGCAAACCTAAACCAAGACCAAATAATTTTGTAAAGTTTGATTCTAAAAAGTTATTATTTTTAAACTTCACATCTATGATTTTCTTTGTTCCAGATGGAGCGATTAGATATGTTGGAGCATTAATCGCTTCAGCAAATATTTTTGTTAAACCATTATGCGAACTATTAGGACCTGTTAATAAAAATCTAAAATCACATTCAATATCAATATCTTTGAAAAAATTATTTAAATCTTTTTTTATTTCATTAATGAGTACTTTTAAATCTAATTTAGATATTGGAAGATACTGTTCTTTTGATTCCTTCTCCTTAGAAGTCTCATTAGATAATATATAATTTCTAACTGCGGTAAGCCTATTAGAATATATTGGACCCAATTTATCTATTATTATCAATTGTGTGCAATTTGAAAGCAGATCAAGAAGTATAAAGAAATCTGTCCCTTTTCTATCTTTTGAAAGATTATTTAAATTTATTAACCTTAAAATAGATTTCCAACCAGATTCAACGTATAACAATTCGATTTTTGCTTTTTCACAAGTTTCAATTAAATTATTAATACTAGTTTTTGGCATAGCAATAAGAAAGTATGTGGATGAGTTTTCATTTATGTCTAATTGATATGAAGTTTTAAAAATATTAAAGTCAGTTTGTTCTATAGAGATTGGGATTTGTATCAATGAGGATGGATCTAATAAAAAATCGACAACTTTATCTTCAGATATATTTTTGGGGATTTCTACTAATCTTGTGTATATAGATTCAGAAGATAAAGTAATTGCTGTCCTTTTAAGATTTATATTTTCTTCATCTAATATTTTACTTATTAATTGAGCCATGGCTTCAGGTTCAGATGGTATGCCCTTTTCAAGAGCTTCCGGTGGAAGTTCTTTTCTTATTACATTCTTATATCCAACACCGTCTTTTTTGTAATAAGCTTCAGCTAGTTGTATATAGTCAAAACCAAATTCAATACATAAGTAATTTCCAGATATTTTTTTCTTGAATTCTTTTATTTTAATTTTTATTGAATCTAAACTTACATCATTGAGATTAATATTTTTAGCCATAGATTAACAAAAGGTTATAGGACGACATAAAACCCTTCTAATAGGTTTTTGAGTTGATGTAATAGTATCAGGAATTGCATATAAAAAGTAAATTCCTGGTTTTGCATTATTGACTTCATTTATCAAATCATTCAAATCTGATTCTCCTAACGAAGTTGAAACAATACAATATTTATAATCCCTTGGTAAATTTGCACCAGATTCACCGGGTATATTCCATAATGATGAGCTATCTTTAGGAGGATATGAACAATTTATTGAATTTATATCTTCTTTTGAGTATGAAGGTTGTGAAAGAATTTCAGACCATTTATCCATTGATTGAAGAATTATATTTTCATTCTGAATTAAACTATTTTTATTTCCATCTAAATCTAAGTTCAATTTAATATAAGACTGAAGATATCTTGAAATAAAACTAAAAAGACTAAAAAATATAACCATCACCATCATAGCCAAACTTACCTCAGCTATTGTCATACCTGAATTTTTTCTTGTTATATATTTCATTTTAAAGTTATATTTTTTATATCAATTTCAAGAACTTCAATATCTTTTTTTGAATAACCAGCATTCATAATAATTTCTTTTTCTTTATTAGATAAAGAATATCTGGCCGCATTTCTTATAGTCTTATTATTTAATCCAACAGTTATTAAAAGAGCCATTGAAGCAAAAGATGCTATTAATAATCCCAGAAAAGATTCAATCATTGGTTAATTATTTTCTTCAAATTTGCAGTGGCTTATATTAGAAAGTATACATGAATTAAGCAAATATTTATTATAGTTTTCAGGATTTTTTTTTATTAAAATTCTATGCTGACCATCTGTCAAAATACAGGAATTTATAATTTTGGGATGATTTGATTTTGTCTTTGGAAAAACAAAATAATTAAATTTATCCTTATCTTTTAAGCCTGAATTATAAAGTTTAGATTTTAGTTGGTAACAAATTTGATCATTAAAATTTAAATCAATTTTATTATTTTCTATTATTTTCAAAAGATATTTATCAACTTGCTGAGCTTTTGAAGAAATATAATCAGAATTATAAGAATTTGAGTAGTAATCCTTTACAGAAAAAAGTAAGGTATGTTTAGTGATAAGAAATATTCCACTGAATATTAATATACCAATACTCGAATATAAAAAACTCATATTAAATATTAAAGCTAAACATCATTTGTCAACTACCCTCCCAAAAGCTGAAACTTTAGCTTGATAACCTACTTTAATCTTTTTTTTCTTAGAAACATCATTTAACCCTTTAATCTCAAAGTCCCCAATCAAAACTATATTTTCAAGAAGTTCTATATCTCTTATAAAGTTCAATATTTCGTTATAGTTTCCTACCAAAGATATTTGAATTTGGTGTTTTTCTATCTCAGGAATTATCAAGAACTTATCATTATCTGTTTTATTTTGCGAGCTTTCTTGAGTTAAATAAGAATTAAGATTACCCTCATCCTCTAAATTTATATTTTTATAAGATGATACATTTTGAGGTTCAAATTCTATAATTTCAATACGATTTTTAATTGCATTTTTATTTAATACAGCCATAAATGTATCAAGATTTTTTGTACCTGCTATAAGATTTATTAAAAATTGACGATCAGACTTCAAATTAGAAGTCTTAAATTTAATAGTTTTATAGTTAGATTTTATCTTTGATATATTATCTTTTTTTAATTGAAATTCTTTTATTTCTTCTTTAAGATTATCGTTACTTTTAGAAAGCGGAATATTTAATGCAATGTATATTATTAAAGATAAAACAAAACCTGAAATAATCAGAGTTATTAGGACCACATTCTCAGGATTAATTTCTTTTAAATTAAAAGTTGAAAGTGAATCCTTAATTGCTCTAATATTAAAATTTGGAAGTGGATTCTTAATTTTTTCTTTACTAACTAAATTTACAATATTATATTTATTAACTAATTTTAATCGTTTCAACTTATGTAAAGTTTTCATTAAACCTATTTTTTTTAGAAAAGTTTTCCTTTTTTCAATAAAAAATAAATTAATGATTTTTGATTTTAAAAATTTATTAATCATTTAAGAAGACCCTTAGATTTAATTAAATCTATTCTTTTACTTAATCCCAAAGATCCAAGAGACTTTAAATCGTTTTTATTAATATTATTGGTATTATCGACAATCTCGGATTTTATTATAAAATTGACAAATTTGATTTGATCTTTTCCTATATTTTCTTTACTTTTTGCACTAATAAGTTTTACACTTTTTTCTTTTATAAATTTAGAGTTTTGAAGTTCAATAATAAATAAATTAATTATTTCAAGACCTTTTGTTTGATTCGCTATTCCTTTTATTTCAAGATTATTATCTAAAACATTGATATTTGTTAAAGTTATTTTTGAAGGAATTATTCTACTTATTTCAGATAAAATTGATGAACCTGACCTAATATTAACTATTGCTTGCGACAAATCATTATTAGTTTTTTCTAAAGAAGAAACTTGGTTTTTAAGATTATTAATCTTCAAAATATAACTATCATATTCTTCTACGAAAGGCTTTAGATTATTTCTTTTTACTTTATTAAAAAGTATTTCAAGAATTAAGACAAAGGTTAATACAAAAACAAATAAAAGAATACTGCCTCCAATTGACGAACCTATTTTTATAATTTCTTTATTAGACCTTAATAAAGGTAATGTAATATTTTTTTCTTTTCTTCTGAAAATAAATAAATCCATAATGACCTTATTATTTTGCTTCATTTGATTTTAATTAATATTGATAAAATCTTTTTTCTCTATATCCTTAGGAAAATATTGATATTCTTCATTAATAATATTAGGCGTAACAAGAATTATGAGCTCGTTCTTTTTTTTACTATTTCTATTACTTTTAAAAAGATTACCTAAAAATGGAATATCTCCAAGAATAGGAATTTTGCTTTCAATATTTGTATTTGTATCTGAAAGGACTCCAGTAAGCACAAGTGTATCTCCATTCTTTACTCTTATTGCACCAGTATCTAATCTTCTAATACTTAATATATTCACAAGGCCACAAGTTCCTATATTCATTGAACTTGTAATTGATGATAATTCGGGACTTAAACTAAAATTGATAAAATTATTAGAGCTTATTTTATGTAATTTAGCTCCAAAAGTTAGCCCTGCTGTTCCGAATTCTGCTTCACACGAAGCAGGTGCTCCATTTTCACCAGCTGTAACATTATAATTTGTTATAACTTTTGTTCCAACAGTTATAAATGATTCATTGCCATAAGGTCTCCCAATAGCAGCTGTTGAGAAACCTCCCTCAACTCCACTAACTACCTCGCCACCATCTATTTTGTCTTTTCTTTCACTTAAGATGATTGTTGGCGAGGCTAAAACTTTTGTCTCTTTTGATGTGATTTTTGCATTAAGCCAGCTTAGAAAATCAAAAGAAGAGGCTTTCTCTAAATCTAAAGTACTTACTCCTTTTTCTCTTCCTAGTCTCCAAGAATTAATGTTTCCTATTGCCATATCAAACATTCCATCATCATTTAGAATATAAGTATTTGGTTTAGTAAGTCTCGTTTTTAAAGCAAAGCTGTTAGCAAGATCCTTTTCATCATCGACATTAACATCTAAAATTTTTACTGACATAGCCACTTGTTTTAGAGGTTTATCAATATGTTGAATATATTTCTCAGCAATTTTTATAAGATCTAAACTACCTATTAAAGTTATAGTTTCCATTCTTGAATCACTCGTTCCCATTAAACCTTTAAGGGGCCCAAGATTTGATCCATAAGATTGAATATTGGCATCAGGCTTGAATTCTTTGGATGTTGATTTCTGATCCTGATCATTGATACCTAAATTAACTGGAGAAACTTTATTAATAATTGCACCTAAACTAGCCAAATAATCAGCAGCTGAAGCAGCAGATGTATTATTCATTTTATAAATCTTAGAGAATTCAGATTTAAATCCTTTATTAAGTACTTCATTTCCAACAAAAATAACATTTCCTTCTTTTTTACCTTGTAAACCAGAAGCCATTAAAATACTATTAAGGACTTTATGGTATTTTTCATCTACAAATGAAACCGTAACTAGCCTTGATTCTTTTTTATTTCCTAAGGATTTTTCATTTTTAGCATTGTAACTAGGTACATAAATAAAGCTGTAATTGCCCAATTTTGCAATAGCCATTAACGCATCTTTCGCTTCAACATTCTTAAAATTAATTGTTACTCTTGGACCTTCAGCAAGAATATAACCCCTTCTTTCTATCTCAATAGTTTTTAATTCCTTTTTTAAAGACTTTTCAGATTTTACAAAATTAACTTTATTAGTTTGTTTAATCTTTGATTCAAATTTATTATTATGAGTTTTCCATATATATTTATTTCTCTTTAATATTTTTAAATCATCTTTTGCTTTCTTAACATTTTCTACTTTATTATCATCTTTTGAATTAAATTCCTCACTAACTGTTCGTAAATTAGCGGAAAATAAAAAGCCAATTACAAAAAATAAATATATATATGATTTAGAATTTAATTTAATTAACTTAGTTTGCACTTTAAATTAATATTTACTTTTAGATTATACATAAAATTTTACTCTTAAACTAAATAATTAAAATTCTTAAAAAGAATTAGTAAAATAATTTTTAATAAACTTTTTATTTAAAAAGTAACACTAATATAGTTTTTTATAATTATTTATATTATCTAAAGAATATTTGTATTCTTATTATAATGCTGATTTTGAGCATTAAACTAAGTAATTTAAAGCAAGCAAAATTATAAATTCTTACTTTTATAAAATTTTAGAAGAAGGTAAAATTAGTAAATAAATCCAAAAAATAAAGCTAAATAAAGGTATTAGGTTAATAAAAATTAAAACTGAATTCTTACCAGCATCTCTAACTCTTTTAATTTGAATAGAGAGATTTGAAATTATCTGTAAAAAGAAATAAAATAAATAAATATTATAAAATAAATTTATATAACGACTGAAAACAACAATATAAAATTAATCAAAAAATTAGCTAAAACAGTATATGAATATTACTCTCTTGATGATTTACCTTAAAAATCAAATGCTATTGTCCAAAAGATTTAATGTTTCTTAATCGTTAATTTATTATTGTAGATTTTAAATCTAGATAATTTCATAAATTTTTTAAAGTGGAAATTATTAGAAATTTTTCAATTTTTAACAATTTTTATAAAGAAATTTTGATTTATAAAATAATTTACTATTTAAACTTTTCCCAAAAAATTTTATATTTCTTTTTGAATTTTATATAAAAAATTTTTTTATATAAATTTTTCTAATTACATATTGGTATTTCAGCTATGCCGTAGTGCGGCGCTGGATTATTACCTTGTTTATTCCAGGAACTATTATTATCAACCCAGGTAAGATGTCCACTTTCGCCGTTATATAGATCTGGTCGATAGTCTTTTTGCACATAGTCACTAAACCCTTTATCATTTGTACCTCCAATAACAAAGTAATCATGACTATTAGCCATATGTTGTTGCGCTAACCAATTTTGCCTGTGAATTAAATCTTCATTATTAGACCATTCAGATTCTTGTCCGCTGGACCAAACATATTTTCCTTCCTCTTGTACATCGTTCAATCCGACAAAATAATAAGTACTTGCATCTGAATTCTTTCCAGATGCCTTAAGAAGTTTATTATTATTCCACAAGTTTTTTTGGAGCCATACGTATTCGTTTGCAGAATTAATTGTGAGGAGATTTCCACCTAATATTTTTGAATTACTCTCCCCATCCTCCCAATTATCGGCCTTAACTATTACGTAAGTTGAACACTTATTTGTAAGAACTGCGTTTTTAATTACAAATGGTTGA
>QCGM01000006.1:0-80733 GCA_003279925.1 Prochlorococcus sp. AG-388-B05 | reverse complement strand
ATATGATTTTATTAGTGGGATAATTGAATTAATCCAAAATCAAATCTTTTAGATAATGAAAGATAAAGTAAAGAGAGAAAAGGCTTTTGATGAAATAGTAAAAATAATTCAGGATTTTCAATACAATGATGAACTTAGTGAGAAATATAAAAGAGAAATTTTAGACCAGGATAAGATATATGATTGATTGCTGAACTATATTAGAAAAGTTAAACAATTTAAATAATGTCCCCTCATAAAAGTCCTAACATTATTAAATACTGCGTAATTACATCTACAGCAGCGATAGTTCTGATAGCTATTTCTTTAATTCCTGTTTCAAGAAAAGCTTCTTACTGGAATCGATGCCTTGATAAAACAGTACGTTGGATTAATGAAAAAGAAAAAGATTTAAAAGGGTGGGATAAAGAAGCAAAAGAGAGCCTTGCTGTAGCGGTATGTAATGGAGCTGTCTATGAACCTAAGCTTCAAATAAAAGAATTCACTTCGACAACGAAATAAATTACAGGTTATAAAAAGACTTATAAGCTAAGAAATATATAAAAATATTGATCATCCTCATCCTGATTTTAAGAGTCTTTTTTTGATCCTTAATCCGTACAATTTTGTTCCTCTAACCGCACACAAAAAGCTTGAGATTTACTATCTAAATGAATTAGAACGTAATTGTAGTCAAGAGGTAAATCTTATGGCACTAAACGACAAATTCACTATCCAAGAAATCAATATGAAAACAAAAGAATTTTCATATGATATAAATGCCAAAGAACTAGAAGCTTATTGGAGTAATGAATGCGAAAAACATCCTTCTAATAATCATTGCAAAGTTTATTGCGATTAATAGTTAATCTTTTTAAGTATTCCTACGCTTGATTTTTATATATCACCCGTACTAAAGCATAGACAGATAAAAAGGAGGAAAAACAAATGACTAATTTAGGCATAGAAATTCTATTTTGGATAATTTTAATTTCTTATCTAGGAGTAAGGTTTTCACAAACTTGGTATGGCTTCAAACAACAGTATTAAATTAGGAGGAAAAAATGAAACTACAAACTCAATTCACCGTTCCACACAAACAGTTAAGAGATCTGGATTATGTCAAGGAAATAGAAATTTTAGAAGAAACTTTAAAGAAAAAATGTATTGATTATCCAACTCAAGAAGATTGTTTAGTTTGTTGCGACTGACTATCCATTATTAATTTTTTTATTGCTCACAGATTTTAATAATATTCATAAATTTATTAACACTAGAGGTTAAATTATGGAATTAAAATTCTACTCAACAACTATTTTTAGAGAAACTCCAAAAGTTACATTCTTTGATGCAGGCTTGGTGGCATCTAATGGTTGCGATGTGGTAATTCACTCTAAAGAAGCTATATCTCCTCCTGATGATTTTAAAGATGAACAATATTATGTTCACGAACATCAAATTGATCACAATTTAGTTATTACTGGCGAAAGAAAATTTATTTTGATAAATCCTTCGTGGGACGAGCCACATCATGTAATTTATTTAAATAGAACAATGGGGGCATTAGAAATTCCTATTGGAACTTATCACAGATCAATTTCTGGGAAAGAAGGCAGTATTGTTTTAAATCAACCAAAAAGAGATAAATTTTTTGATCATTCTAAAGAATTTATACCTCAAAAATTAGATAAAGAAATTTTAATTAAAGCAAGAAGAAGTGCACCTGTTTATTGGATTTGGGAAAATGATCAAATAAAAAGAGTCCGATTTAATCCTTTGAAACGCAAAGTCAAGACTTAAATCTGATATAAAAAACTAATTAAGATTATTTTACTTCATTAAAAAAGATAGCTTATATCGCTAAAAACTGACTTTTATGATGATGTTAGTTTTAGAATCTAAACGAATGTATTTGTAGTTGCTGTGATACTTAAAATTACTGCGCAAAAGAAGATGTAAGGAACTACTTTAAGAGGAACGTATCCCTGACTTTTAGAAATGAAATCCACTTTATACAATTCCTGGAATGATTTGACCTGTTGTTAGATAAGCACCAACAAGAGCAATAAAGCCCATCATTGCAAATCTACCATTGAGCTTCTCAGCTACAACCTTCTCTTTTTCTACTGTTTTTGTTTCTTTCATTTGACCGTTTGTTATTTAGCTAAGATGCTTTCTGATGCAATCTTGAAATCAATCTAATACCAAGGAATAGATAGTGTGAGTATAATTACTTACTCTCATACCCTCTATAAGCTCAGCTTATCAAACTCAAACTTTACTTTTTTATCCAGCCCTATTTAGATAACAAAGTGAGGATTTTTTATCCGGTAAATCCCATTTTCTGTTCTGCTGCCATTAATGAACCAACTAACTTGTGCTCAGCAACTTTTTCATCATCAGTCATAACTGGCTTGATATCAAAATCTATATCAAACTTGACTTTCCAAGGAGCGAAGTGTTCTGTCATTTTTATGCCTGTTGAAGCTTGGACGATAATATAGACATTATTTGAGTAAGAGGCATGATATCTTCCCATAACTTTAAATCCTTCAAACTCATCATTCAAAGTTCCGTCTTCAATAACCTTTAAAAACAGGTCATAAGCTGCACCCATGAGAGCAACATTTTTAAAAGTTGCGGTTACTAAATAAGTATTCATCTATTAAATTAAACTTTTTTTATAATATAAGAATGAAAAGTTCTATTTTTAAAAATAAGGGTATCAAAACTTTTTTTGATTTTTTTGCAAGAGTTGCAATCTCATCAATATTTATATCAGCTATACCAGGCAAAATTACAGGTTTTGAAAAAACGGTTGAATATATATCTTCAAAAGGGATCCCTGATCCAATTTCATCTATCCTTTTAGTTGGAGCAATCATATGCCTTACCTTAGGTTCCGGATTTTTTATCTTTGGAGGAAATCAAAAAATTGGTTCAGCATTTTTATTATTATTTCTTATCCCAACCACAATTATTTTTCATGTATTTCCTTTCCATCAAAGAGCAGTACTTATGAATCTAGGATTAATAGGTGGATTACTTATTACTGCATTACGAGAACCAGAATAAGGGTTTATTAAAAGTACTTAAATACTTTTTTATTATTTAATGGATTATTAATATTACTAAGTTTGCCAATATTAATAATTTTGAAAGGTAAAAAAATAATGTAAGCTTCATACTACAGAGAGTAAAGAATAATGATTTTAGGAAGACAAAATATTGTTCTGGCTAGTGAAGATCAAGAGGAGATTAATCTTTATAATTACTGCATAAAATATATAAATTCAAAACAAGTTGTTAAGCAAGGTTTATATTCAAATTAGTGACTAAATTGAGTGAAATTTATCTAGGCCACAAAAGCAAGCTTTAGGATGTAAGTTTCCCAAAAAGGATTAAATACTACAGTAGTCAAAATAATACATAACTATAAATAGAATATCTAGACAAAAAAATGGAAAAGAAATTCACTAGAATTACTTTTTTTATAGGTGCAATTTCATCTTTATCATATTTAGTTTTTATTTTCCTCAGTAATTATAATTCTCCAGAAAATATAGAAGAAAGATGTACAGCTAAATTTCAAAAAGACACTAAAAAAGGTGTTGGAAAATCTGATAAAGAATGGGGTTTAAATATGGATATGGCCAATGATAATTATTTTAAATGCATGAATATTCCATAAAAATAACTTCTTATTACAGTGATAGAAGATGGAGCTAAGAAGTAAAGAACTAAAGCAATCCCAAACGCAACAACTCTTCAACAAGCTGATTATTCGGAAACAGATATTGATTAGAAGTTAAGTGGGTAGAACCTCATTCAAACTTTTAACAGAAATTTTAAAATGCAAACTGTGCAAGATGTGGCTACATTCTTAACTCTCAATTTATACTTTCATGTGATTTATATAAATCAATTAATAATTTGAATCTGTTTTATAGTTTCGTTTATTATGCTAAAAATTAATGGAAAACTTTAGTTACTACGATTATTTAAATTCAATTTCTTTTCACCCTCCGGTAATGATAATAACGACATTAATATTCTTTTTTATAAGAAGAAAATTTTTGGCAGACGCAAAAAAATAATACTAACTTTTATTTAATATTTAAATCTTTAAGTGAATTAAATATTAAATAAACGAAAGAAGTCAAAAAAACTAAAGTATATATTGATTCCATTTAACTAACAGTTGTAATTGAACTACTTAATCCATAGGTGAGAAATATAAAAGTGGCAAATGATACTCCGATCATTACGGTTGTATACAACTTATTCAATTTAAAATTATTTTGAATGGATGAAAAGTCAGCTATTACAAAATTTTTCATTGAATATTTTTGTCTACTTATGAAGTTATTACTGTTAACTAAATTTCCAAGAATTGGTTCTGAGGTAAGAGAATTTTCCTGATAATTAACAGAATTAAAAGCTTTATCTTCATTAAAGAAAGTTGGAAACATATATGTATGCCATAAAGCTATTACTGCAACCCAAAAGATTAAACTTAACCCTGCAATACCAAAAAGTAGAAATCTAAATGTCTCCATAATATTATTGAGATTTAATCAAATCTACATTAAATTTAAATATCAAAATTTTAAAAATATACTTTAACGAAACCAATAAATCATTCCCTATGGTTACTAATGTTCAAAATTAATGTTATTAAGTGTTTTTACTTAAACATAAGTTAAAGATTTAGTTTCTTATTTTATTAAAAAGATCAAAATAAGAAACAAATTAATTATTTATCAAATGGACTTTAGAATTTTATTAGTTATTACTCCAATTATTTTTGCCTGGATCTTTACAGTATTTTGGTTAGGAAAATGGGATGTATTTAGATTGACACCTTTCGGATTACCTAAACAAGGTTTAGCTCCTTTTAAAAACTACCAAGTATGGGAAGATTCATCGATTATCAATACAAACAGACCTGAGGAAGGTTATCCAGTCTTCACTATAAGAACTGCGGCTGTAAATGCTTTAGGAATTCCAACAGTTTTCTTCCTAGGAGCAATTTTGGCTATGCAGTTTAAATCTTATTAATTTAAAGAATTTAAATGGACATAAGATACCTAATTGTGGGAGCTCCTTTTATAATTACATTCTTCTACACTTTGTTTTGGCTTAAAAGATGGGGAGCTTTTGATTCATCTATTGATAATCACCCAAAAAAAATGACTATGAAAAATGAACAATCAGCCGGAGATTTGATAACAGAAAACATCTTCCTTACAAAAAACTAATTTACTAAACAAAATTACAATAATTTATTATGATCCCTGTAGAACAATTTTTGTTTTTAGCAGTTTCTCTCTATGCTTTTTTTCATCTTTCGATGAGTCTTGTAAATATATTAATTAATTTTCAATAAAACTAATTTAAAATAAATACAACATCTAAATGTATAAAATAAATCTTCCTAAATTTAGAAACTCAATGTATAAATATAAAAGTAGAAATTAGAGAAATCTACTAGCCGTTAGCTTTGATAACTTCGGTTTGTAATGAGAACCTCTCTTTGACCTCATTTTCTTTTTCGCAATCTTAGAAGATGAGGTTTAAATTTTTTTAAAATATTTTTAAGAACAATATTCTATTAAAAAATGTATTAAAAAATTACTTTGATAATTAAATAAAATTCATATGTTTGTATATTATTTACTTTAAAAAAAACTGTTTTTTATCTATAAAGTATATGTAGATATTTGGCGAATCTGCAACGGTATAAAATCCGTCTTTATGAACCTAGCCAAAGGAAATATTCTTAACTGCTTTTTAGTTATTTTAGTAGTTAGGAATATTTTTATTAAAGATTTAAATTCATAAAATATTCACCAATTAGAACTTTAAATGACAAGTAACTCAAGCAAAGAAAAGACTTTAGAAAATATTTATAAGGATTTAGAATCTGGAATGCCAGAAAATAAATCTATCAAAGAGTACGCTCTACCTAATGCAAGACAGTGGTTAGGAGGTAGATTTGTTGCCATTTGGGTTTTGCCTATTTTTTTAATAAAGAAAATTTCAAAGTTCTATGCATCATCTGCTTTTATAAAACCTTATTCACCATCCAAAACAGGTCCTTCTTATAAACAACCAGAAACTCTGTACACTTCTTTAAAAAATATTTTTAAAGGTAATGATCATTTAAGATTTTTTGATCATAGGTTTATTGGTATCTGGGTATTACCAATAGCCTTAACGGGAATTATCTTTGAAATCCTATTAATAGCTCCAACTAATAACACCTCTCCTTTTAATTAAAAAACTGTCTCTTTAGTATTATTCAGCCTTAGAAAGTATTTTCAGATATAAGAAATCTTTTGAAAGAAAAAGTCAGCTCGTAACACAACTAGCGGACTTTCATGAAGATCTTGATTGAATGAATTTTTAAATAATCCCAGGGACAATTTGTCCTGTTGTTATGTATGCTCCTACTAGAGCTATAACACCAACAAGAGCAAATCTACCATTTAATTTCTCTGCACTTGTTTTTTGAGGATCTATATTCCTTTTTTGATTTTTGTTTTCCATTAAAAAACACCTGGAATAAGTTGACCTGTTGTTACATATGTTCCGACTAAAATCATGAAAGCCATCATTGCTGGTCTTCCTATGGCTCTGTCGAGAATGTCTTTGTTTGAGTTCATTTCAGAATAAAGCTAATAATAAAATACTACTTATTGTAAACAAAACCTGAGAGGAACTTGTATCATTTGAGATATATTACACATTAATGCATCAATTATGTCGCAGTATGCTCTAATATGGTTATTGAGCAACCTGTATCAAAAATTTAAAATGGCTAGTAATGAAGATTTAGAAAAAAGAATTGAAATCTTAGAAAAAGAAGTTCAACATTTAAAAAACGCTTTACAATATCAGATTAAAAAAAAAGAAACAATTTGATTAGCTGCTCTAAATTAACTGAAAGTTGTATTATTTGATGTTGATAAAAATAGCTCTCTTGAATTAACTTAATAAAGTTAATTCAAGAGTATTGGATAATGGAAGTTTTACTTTTTGTACTATTTTTTGTAGTTACTATAGTCTTCTTTGTCGCAGGCAAAGATGATTTTGGAAGAAAAGAAATTAAATTAAAATCAGATCTGAATGAGGAGAATAAAACCTATCAAAAGGATGAGCTAAAAGAAGAAATCAAAAAAGAAGTAGTATAGGAATAAAATTAATAATAGTATCAATGATTTATGGTTTTGCTTATCTAGGAATGGTTATAGCTATTAGCGCAGGATGGCTTGTACTTGCAGTAATAAAGAAACCTGACTTTATCGAAAAGCCAATTGATAAATTAAAAAACAAATTAAGACCTTTTTTAAATTCAAAAAAGGATGAATGAGTCGCTCGCTAATTTCATTTCTTTTACTGGTTTTAGTAATAAATTTTATTTTTTTGAAAACATTATCAATATATGCAATTACATATCCACAAGAAGATATCACTAGTAATCAACTTGCAGAAAAATATTGCGATTCTTTAGGAAAAAATCTTTTCACTGGTCTTGATAATGAATCAACATTGAAATATGAATATTTCTTCTCAGCAATTCCTGAGAACTCTATTAAAGATCAAAATAAATTCTTAAAAAAATTTAATTATGATGTTCAACATATATGTTCATATGAGATTTCAAAATCTAATGAAAAAGAGTTGAATTTATTTTTAAAAAATTATTTTAAAACCAAAAGTAATACTCCAAATATCAAAGTTGAGGCCACAAATCCAACACCTACTAATCCTACAATTATCCCAGTATTAAGGTAAACCTTTACTGTAGCTAATTCTTTACCTTCTTTTTTAGACATAATTTTTCTATTTAAATAAGCACATCCAAGCTATCAAGGAGAACATCAACAAGGCAAGACTAAAAATACTTTTACTACTCGCTTTACCTTGTTTCTCAGTTGATTTGAAAGGTACTAATGCCATAAATATATTTAAAATTAAATACTACTTTTACATGTCGTTTTAATAAGGTAAGAAAGTTTTATACAGTACTTTGTATTAGTTAAGTTAAAAAGTTTCTAACCACTCCCGACTAACTTCCTTAATTAAAAAGTTAAGTTGGAAGCATAATTATTCATTTTCAAAAATACCGAAAACAATATTCGAATTTTATCTCATGAAAACTATTGCTTTTTAAAAATTACATTCTGATTAGATAACCAAAAAATCAGGAAAATAAAGAACGATAATAATGCTCCAGAAAAAATTGAAATAAAGAAAAATTCAGTTGTTAAATCAGAATTAAAAAAAATAAATACATTTAAATATACTTTATTAATGAACATGATCTGCTTCATTATGGTTTTGACTATTATGTCCATGCGCAATACCTAATTCATGTAATCTTGCATGTTCTTTAATTGTATCTCGTAATTTATATGATGATGGTCCAACTGTTGTATAAATTCCATAGCCTATTGAACCAAAAAGTAGAAGCCCAATACTCCCAAAAAGCAAAAATAATGTTAGATCTCTAGTTACTCCTACCATGTTTTAAAAATTTAAATACTTCTACAAAGATAGATATTTAATTAAAAAGATTCAAGTTCAAAATTTATAAACTAAAGGGACAAATTATATTCTTAAATATAAAAGTTTAATGATCAAAATGTATTCTTTAATTATTATTTAAAATTAATAATCACGAATTTATAGATTAAAAATATTTTTTAAAGTTACGTAAAATACATACTAGTGTTTAAAGAATTTTAAATCTCTTGTTAATAAAGAATTTTAATTAAAAATATATATTTAAAGTTGGTATAAAATAATAAGCAATTAACTCTTTTTTTATGGAACTTGAGTCAATTTCAACTAGAGCTAATAATTCCACCCAAAATGGGGTTGGGAAAAAGTTTCTAATAATTTCTATATCACTGACAGTACTATTAAATCTTTCCGTTGCAATTTGGTTTTTTATATATCTCCAACAAAACGGTTTAGATAAATTTTCAATTAAATGAAAAGTTTTCTGCTTCCAATAATAGTTTTGTTAGGTGTTGTATATGGTTGTAGTTTATTTTGGCTACTTTGGCATTAAGAAATTATTGAAGGTTGGTATAAACTCATAAGTAAATAAATTATTTTTCTAAAGTATTTGTATTTTCTTTTAGCTGAAATAATAAAACCTATCAATTGTGTTTTAGTTTCAGAAGACGTCCCTAGTATTTCTATAATTTTATCTGAAAGAAGATCTAATGCGCTCAAGGGTATCATTTCAAAAGATAAAAATATTAGAGGTATTTTTTACACACACAAACTAACTCAAATAAAGCCTTCAAGCTGGAGCTTTGAAAACACAAATGTTAAATTTAGTGGAGAAGCGATCCTCCTAAAGGGTCATAAAATATGGCATCCTTATCAAACAGAAATCAAATCCCATGAAGTGAATAAAGTTCTATTTTCAGGTTTATCCTCACAGCTTTCAAAGGTTAGCGATGAAAGAGAATTACTAAAAGCTACTTCTGGTTTTTTTAAAATTGGTAATGGGTGCTATGGGGGTCGGATAAATAAGGTTTAGCAATATTTTTAGGAAGATTATATTAATTCCCACCTTCTCCAAAGTTATAAGATGGCGATGTATCTTGGCTTTTTATTTTTACTCCATTAAAAACTTTATTAGAAATATTTTTTAATGCACTTCCTTTAAATTCAAATCCTGAATCATTTGCTATTTTGGCAATCTCATTAGCATTCGCAACACTTAAAACTTGATCACGAAGATTTTTGTTTTTTTGTATTTAAATTAAAAATTTTTTTATTTGATCTTCTGACACAAAATAATGAAATTTAAGTACCTAAGTAATAATAAGTCTTTCCAAAATTTTAAGAGGTATATAAACCACAAAAAGAAAGTTTAGACAAAAAAAAGACCCCTATTTCTAGAGGTCTTTTTCTGGTTTTACTAAATGAAGTGTTTCCTTGTTTCCACTGTTTCAGTAAAACCTCTCCTACACACAGTCATAATTTATTACACATATTTCTTTTTTGTGAAAGGTGTTAGGTAATGTTACTTATTCGACACATATACCAATTAACTCTTTCAGGACTTAGTTTCATAAAAAAAACACCCTTATTCTTACGAATCAGGGCGTTTAATTATCAGAAATTAGTGTGTGAGGAGTTTCTGATGAATTTATTCTACTTGAACAAGGATTAAAGATTTGATTAATCATGATTAAATCAATCTTAAGGATTCATGCAAAATTTTTGGGACCGATTAATTTTTTAATACGACAGTTTTGTTGACCAAACCGACCAAGGTTGACCAACTAGATCTTCCCTAATCCATGGTCTGCAATACCAAGGCAATTAACTATCTACCTTTCAGGAAAGAAAGTTAAGAAATCAAAATTAAACTTTCGAGATTAATTCTGAACTATCTTAAAAATAAAGTCGTTAGTAAAACTTGAAGAAGTGAGTAATCACATTTACTATCAAAAACTAATTTTTAAGAAAACTCTTAATCTGATTATCTAATAAATCTCCTTCTGTCGTCACTAATAAAAAGACCCTGAAAGGGGTCTTTTTTATTTCTTAAATTTTATAAATTGACAGTCGCCATAAAATTATGAGCAAGAGCTCTCATTAAGCTAAAAAAAGATTATTCCTTAAATGAAGAAATTATTTGTTTCTTTATTAAAAGTCATTTCTTGAGCCCCCTTCATACATCCTCCAGCTGGGTAGCTAATGACCTTTTTTGATATCGCACCGATACCTATAGCGACAATACCAATACCTAATATTACTTTTGATCTTTTGCTCGCGAGAAGAGATTTCATTGGGATTTTGTATTTATTAAATAATAGGAATATTGACTTTTATTATGTGGATTTTAAGCAGCTTCAATTGGTGCCATTGTTATTCCCCTAATAACCAGTTGCTCGTGGTACAACTCTGCCTGTTCAAGGTTCCCTCTCCATACTTCAGCCAAACCTGCATTATCTACTTGAATGGCAAGATTCCATGATCTTTTTTCACTCATTCCTGGAATAATTGCTAGCAGGCAATTAGCAACATGTTCAAAAGTATTAAAATTATCATCTAGAACTATTACTCGTGCTTCAGGATATTTTGCCTTTTTTGTCTTTGAATTTAAGACCGTTGTGGGTGATGTGGTAGAAAGGTCCATCGTTACTGCTTTTGTTTTTGCTTTAGATCAACTATCACTTTTTTAGATTCTAGCTTTCTTTCAAGTCTACGGAGACCAGACCATGTTGCGGTTTTCCGTTTAGACGATAAAACTACTGACTAATGAAGAGTGATCCAGTCTGATATCAGAGGGGATCTCAAGTATTTATAATTATTTACCCAAACTTTACCCAAACCTTTTATTGATTAATAGTAGATCTAAAAAAGGAGAAATTAGCTCCTTTTTATACTAGTACTAAGGGATAACTTTATCAAAAATCTCTTCTTCTATATTCTCTCCAAAGGAATAGACCTCATAACTTTTGTAATGATAGTGAGAGTGTGAACCATGATTGTGCACTTCCATTCCTAGAGAGCCATGAGGCATCCCTGGTAAAGCAATACCTGCAATGGTTGGAGATTTAAAATTTAACTTTTTAATTGATTAAAATGGGATATGACCTTCTAAAAGGTAATTTCCCATTTCTGCTGTATGACAAGACCTAAAATTATTAGGAATTGAATATTGTTCTTTAATTAAGGAGATATCTTCAAGAATATTATCGACAACTTCTAAACCATTACTCCTTAAATGGTTAACCCATTTTTTTACAACAACCACAAGAAGCTGATCTATATGAAATAATTTTTGAAAAATTCAGATTATTTTCACTTTTTATTGGTGCAGCGTTTAAAGCTGGAGTAAATAATAAAAGTGCAAGTATTGAAAAAAATGATTTTTTCACAAAGGTTGTTTATTTGTTTTTCTATTTTATATATTTTCCTATTTTCAAACTAAAATTTAATATTAAAAATCCTTATTTGAAGAGTTTTAAAAATAGTTTCGGAATTTTTTAAAGTATGATTTCTTTGGTGTTTCTTTGGAAGAGTTTCACCAAGAGGGGCTAGTTTTAGCCCCTTTTATTTAAAATATCTTTGATTGACATTCGATCTAAACTGGAGGGATAAAACTTTTTTTTAATGGCAAATCCAGATCAAAAAACGATATTAATAGAGCAGGCTTATGAGGAAATTAAAGAAATTTGTAATAAATTCCAAGAAGACTCTGGAGCTTCAGATATGGAAGTTAAAACTTTATTAAGAGAACTTGCTAGGGTTTGGGAAAAAGAAAATTAAATGGAATTAGTGCATCAAATATTTCCTCCTTGGCATATCTATCTGGATGTATTTCTTCTTGGTGTTGGTTTATATGTTTATCTAAGAATTACTAAAAAAATAAATACAAAATAAATGAAACGCTAACTAAGCTGTTTCTATATTTTTCTAAACTTTCTTCGACCAACTATCTTCGATAAACTAAATAAAATACTTTGGATTTAGCTGGCCTATGAAAAAGTTCACAAAATGCCATACCAGCACCATACCAGCAGCACTATTTTCCGCAAATTATAGACTATGACTGAACCTAACTACTGGCTAATGAACAATGTACCAATAGTTATTGCAAGGGTTTTCAAAAACCAAATAGATTTCATTCACGATTCATTCACGATTTTTAAAGCTAAAATTGATTGAAAAGATTTGATAATAATGGCAATTTCACAATATAGAAAGCAAAGGATAATGCTATTAGCAAGACTCAATCTTGGTTTAGCTAGTGAAGATAAAGACGAAATTGATCTTTATAATCACTATCAAAAAAATATTTATTCAGAGCAAAATTACCAGCAGCAATAAATAATATCTTATTGACATTCGATCTAAAATAAGGGGCAATTAGCTCCTTTTTTAGTATGAAGTTAAAAAATATTTTAAAAACTACTGGGAGTCTTCATATCCTATTGGGATTATTAATTATTTTCCTACTAATTTTTTCTGTGGAAACTATCGCAGGCAACGCTTCAAGTGAAACATTGCTTCTTGTAAGAGGGACTGCAGATGTTGTAGCAGCTAGTAATTTAGGGATAGGATTCTTATTGATTATTTGCAGCTCTATCAAAGATAAAAAATCTTTAAAAAAAGTTTTATCAGGTGAACTAGCTTTAATGGCTTGTTTATTAGCAGTAGCCTTATTCAATACTTTTAATGCTGGAACAATTGTTGATGGAGGTCCTCCACCTCCTTTTTGGGTTGTTTTAATAGTGAACCCCATATTATGTACTTATGGATTAGTTAAAAGGAAAAAATGAAACGCTTAATTTTATTTATCCCCTTTATGGCTTTGATGTGGGGTTGTACCAATACATCAAATAAATTAGATACTCCTGAGATTTCTAACACCCAAAGACAGAGAGAAGTTTGTCTGGATTGGTATGGCTACAGAATTGATACCAAGCAGGCAATTAATGATTTAAATCTCAAAATTAAAACCGAATCAGAATTGATGACTTATTGTGATTTCTTTAAGAATGTAGCTGATACAAAATAGTAAAGATTCGATATCTGCAATATATTTTTGATCTATTTAATTTCTAACTTCTCCGCCTTCCTCAATATTTGATTCTTCAAAAAAACAAGCGCGTCTAATTTTTCTTCTTTTTCTTCAATATTTACAAATTTCATCTCTGCAATTTCAACAATTGCTTTATTAACATTTTTAAGCTGTTTCTTAATAATTCTTTTTGGGGTTTTAATTGATTCCATTGGAATTATCATTTTCTTTATATTCCCTTTATTTTCTTAAAATGCAAGTCCCTCACTCCAAAAAATCTTTTAATTATTTAATTTATAATTTGTTTTTATAGTTTTTATTATTGAATCTTGTGGTTCTTCACTTGGAAAACAATTAATAATTCTATATTTTCCACCTTTCTTATCAGTTTCTACAACTGTAAATTCCACATACTTACCTATTCCATCTATTAAGTCCTTGACTTCTGTATTGATTATCTCTTCATTTTCATTTTCGATAATACGAGATTTCCCACCGCAACTAATTAATGCATTTTCTTTGGTAAGAAAAAAATCCTTATCATTACTGCATGATGACAGAAAAGATAAAGAAAATACAATTAAAAGAAGTTTTTTCATAATCAAAAGTTTTTATACATAATTAACTTATAAGGCAATTTTATTAAGTAGAAGTTAAACATTTTTTGAATTTAAAATAATATTTTATTTTTTCTTATTCGTATCTTATTTAATTCTTAAAGAAGAGTTCATTAAATCTTTTAAGCTGAAATTAGCTTCTATATTCTCCTCACACGCAATAGAGAAGCTTTTTCTTTTTGAAATAAATTTGGTATGACTTATTTTGCAGAGCCAAATTACATAGAATATGACCTGTGGTTTGATTCAAATATTAATGCAGTTGATTTAATTAACTATTCAGATGAAAATAAATTTTGTAATTTTACGCATAAAAAATTCCATAAGATATCAAGTTTAAATTTAGTTATTGGTTCCTCAAAATATAAACAAATGATGATTTTTTCTTTACTTTCCTAAATAAGAGCATTAATGGATAATAAATTTATCAATACAAATCTATTGAATTTCATTCACGATTCATTCACGATTTGGAATATTCTTCTAATCCCTTGTTATGACTGAGATAAACTACTGGCTAATGAAAAGTGAGCGTGTCTAGCTATACCTAGGATCTCAAGGATTCGTAAATTTTTATCCAAACTTTATCCAAACTTTTACAGACTAAATAACTAACCGAAATTGAGTTCGGTTCGAAGTAAGAAAAACCTGAAACTATTAATCTCTTTGATGAATAGTCCTTTAAATAACAAAGAGACAAAGCACGAAAGCTACATTAAGCAACAAGCTAAGTGTCTTAGAAGAGATCTTCATTTAATGAAAAAGGTTTTTTACTCGTGTGTAGGAGCGCGGAGTTAACCTTGAAACCGCTAGGTTCAAGTCCTTACTAAAAGGACAAGTCCTTAGACCACTTATACCTAAGAAACATACTCATTACAAGTAAAAATAACTTGATTGACAGTCGATCTAAAATAAGGGGCATTAGCTCCTTTTTTAATGTCAAATACTAAAGCCATAGAAGATTTAATTAATGGTTATGCAACCAGTGAAGATTCTTCTTTTTTAATACCAAATGTAACTGAGGATTTTTTAGCTGTAAGACCAAGTGGAAATCCTATATCTGCTAAGGGATTAGTGGGAATGTTTGATAGTAAAGACTTAGTTGCAGAATCATCAGAACTAATCAAAACCCACAAAATTGAAATTTACGGTGAGATAGCTTACGCAGTTTTTACTTTAAATGAAATCTTCAGTTATAAAGGAAATCAAAATAAAGATCTTTCAACTTATACTTGCATTTTTAAAAATGTAAATGGTACTTGGAAGTATTCTTGGATGCAAAGATCTCAAGGCACTACTGATATGACCACGTGGGAATAAATGAAAAGTGAGCGCGACTAGCTATTACTGGGATCTCAAGGAATCGATATTTTTTACTCAAACTTTACTCAAACCTTTTTACTCTTAAAGCATTCAAAGATTTAGTGAAAATAATTTAATAAAAAATTGTCTTTATAAGAAACAATCACTATCATGCCTGTTAATTAAATATATATTTTGAAGAGATTTATAATCCCACTAATAGCTGCTTTTGCAATACCTACTGCTGTTAATGCTGGGGTCGATCCTGAAGTTCATAAAATCTGTAAAGAAGTAAATGATTATATGGGTTGTGTAAAAGCTAATAGCACTTCAAAATCTTTACTATTTAAAGAACCAAACAAAAAAATTAAAAATAAATTTTTTACTACAAATGATCAAATAAAGGTCGAAAATTGGAAAAAAGAAAACTTTGATCCTTCTAAACAAGCTTCTGTAGGTTACATCTATGCATGGGCAGATGATGATTCTGGTATTTATGCCATTAAAGTTTTTTCTTCTGGTGCAGCAGGTAAAGCTGGTTTAAAAGAATCCAGTCTCATAACATATATTGACGACCAAAAATTATCTGAAGCAGATGCTGAAACAGTGAATAAATTATATTTAGGAGGTAGAAAACTTACTGGCATTTATAAAGGCAAAAATTTTACAAAAACACTTAAAGATTTTTCAGTTCTTAATAAAAAAGGAATGAAAGAATTTGATTATTATATGGCTCAAACCTTGAGGCTTGAAAGTGGACTAGAAGGAGATGTTGACTACATAGTATTACCAGAGATAAAAGAAAATATTAAAAAGAACTTATATGATTATTATGCTGAGAAAAGAGCTGAGTACTTGGAATCTCTTAAAGACTTTACTATTTTTGAAGGTAAAAAAATACTTGCCAGTAGATTATGCCCACAAAATGAAAATATGTATTGGATGAATGAAACCTACAGAGGGGAAACAACAATTAAAGAAATAGGATGTATGACTAAAAAAGAAAATGAAACATATTGGAGAAAACGTACAAAAGAATATACGACCTTCAATGGGAAAAAATATACTGCTTCAATAATATGCCCAGAAGGAGAAAACATGAGATGGCAAAAAGTACCTAAATTTTTGGGAGGTTATAATCTTGAAGAAATTGGATGCATGAGTGAAAAAGAGCATAACGATTATTGGGTAAATCAAAAAATTATTAACCAACGAAATAGAGAGTTGCAGCAACGTCAAACTATGCAAGATTTACAAAATTTTCTTGAAGAGACTTCAAGAAGAAATGAAGAATCTCGTAAAGAAAGAAATCGAATTCAAGAAAATCACAATAGATGGGTTGAACAATTCAATAGAGATCAGCAAAATTATCAACAGCAACAAGAACTTAATCGCTCATTAGATAAATTAAATAAATCTGTAGACAGCATTAATAATAAAATGTGGGGCTATTAGATTTAATAAATGCATCCATTCCTTTCCTTCCTATTAAATTTAATGGATAATAAATTTATACCAAAAAAAATTTTGAGTAACACCTACTCAAAGCTTTAAAATTCGCTGAGATCCCTTGACATGACTGAAGAAAAGTTTTGGCTAATGAAAAGTGAACCAGAGGCTTACAGTATTGATACTTTAAAAAAGGATGGAGTTACTTTATGGGATGGCATCCGAAATTATCAGGCGCGCAATTTTATGAGAAGAATGTCTCTTGGAGATAAAGTATTTTTTTACCATTCAAATTGCAAACCTCCTGAAATCGTTGGATTTATGGAGGTTATCGATCTAAATATTGTTGACCCAACTCAATTCCAAAAAGAATCAAAATATTATGACCCTAAATCAAGTCAAGAGAAACCAAGATGGGATTGTGTGAAAGTCAAATATCTATTTAAAGCAAATAAATTTTTAAGTTTAACTGAATTAAAAGTTTTATTTAATGAGGAGGAACTGTTATTAGTTAAGAAGGGTAATAGATTATCTATTATTCCAATAAAAAAAGAAATCGCTAAATTGATCTTAGAAAAAATTAAATAAAGTTAATTCTTGATTAGTTATCAAAATCCATGGAAAACATTTTACCTATATAAAGCCTTGTGAGATCCCTATTTTGAAATCCCTTTTGCATCAAAAAGCCAGCAATTGCTGCTTGTAAGATTCTATATTGATCCCAATTAGGATGATCCTCAACAAATTTATTCATAGCTTGTTGAAGATTTTCTTGAAGGTCACATTTAAAGCTAATTATTTCTTCTTTATTGTTGATATTTTTTTGATTAACATCACAATTTAATTCTTGCATAATTCAAATAAGGGGAAAAGATCATTAGGGCATGGGATCAGTTTTCTCTAAAAAAACTAAATAGTCAACTTTTTATTATTTATCCATGTCTCAGTAGTATTAGAGATAAGACCCCTTATGTAGACTAAGTTTCTACAGAAATTTATCTGAACCATATAAATCTTATAAGTAATATAAAAATTACTTATCTTTATAAGTTTTCCACACAAGGTCGATCTACAAATATTTTTTAGAAATTAGCTGTGGAAAAGATGTTAAAAAAGATTTTTAAATCGGGGAATTTTTTCAAAAAATTTCCAATTTAATTAATTTTTCAATCCATTGATTCCCACATTTTTTTTATTTCATTAAATAAATTTTCAGCTATTGGTATAGGCCAATACATTTCAAATGATCGAGTTTGTTCTGAGCTTTCAAATATTAATCTTAAGTTCCATCCATATTTTTTACCCTCCAATTCTGCGTACCAAGGTAATTGTTCTATTTCTAAATTAATAAACTCTTCATCCATTAATTCATCATTTATTTCCAACAATTGATTATTCAGTTTTATAAGTAATTTATATAGCAATTCGAATTCATGTTTCTGTAACTCAATAGCCCAATTATTTACACCAATCAAAAAACAAAATTTACCTTTTTTAGTATCTTTAATTAATCTCCAATTATTTTCTTCAAATGACAAAGCTAACCTGGAAGTAAATCTGGTTGATCTTGTTCATCGCTTAATTCAATAATTGATCTTTGAACTGGTTTAATAGCTGATTCTTCTAATAATCCATCAAAATCGTCAAACCTTCTTTGTTTAGCTCTAAAAGCAATTCTTACAGTTGTTAAGTATCTATTAGTAGATTTCCTTATTAAACTTTCGCCTCTTTTTGCAAGATCATTGTGATCAACATTGGAATTATTTGATACGTTCATAAAAAAATATTTTTAAATATACAATATAGTTTACATTAATATTAACATCATTAAAATTATAAATTTTCAAACGAACTTAAAAAAATAATAAGAAATCTGTTATGGAAAATAATTGTTCAGGAACCCTTGCTCTTGATTTGGGAAATACTAATACCGTATTAGCTTTTCAAGATGAGAAAGATAGCGATTTTATTTTAATAGAAATACCAGGTATTACGTCTTCTCCAGGAGTCATCCCATCAGTAGTTTGGTTCGAAGGTGGAGATAATGTTGGAAGGATAGGATTATCTGCAATGAAAAAGAAAAATTTATCTTATTCAGAAAAATATTTTCATTCAAATTTTAAAAGATTAATTGGTAATCCTTTTGAAAGGCAAAAAGAGAAAGTTTTAAGTCCGATCGAATCAGGTGAAAAATTTTTCAAAATTCTTTGGGAAAATATTCCAATAGAATTTAACATAAAAAGGCTGATTTTAACTGCCCCAATTGACACTTATAAGGGTTACAGAAAGTGGTTAATAAGTCTATGTAAAAGTTTACCTATTGATGAGGTAGCACTTGTTGATGAACCAACTGCAGCCGGAATAGGAATGAATGTTCCATTAGGTTCAATTATTATGATTATCGATATTGGCGGGAGTACTATCGATATGAGCGTAATCAAAACACAAGGTGGGGAAGGTAAATCTGCACCTATTGCAGAACTATTGAAGTTCCAAGGAAAGGATGTAAGTGCAATATCAAAGCAAAAATTAAGATGTGCTGAAATAATAAGCAAATCGGGTTCAAAAGTTGGAGGTAAAGATGTAGATCAGTGGATTGTTAATTACTTTTTACCATCAAATCAGGATGAGAGGAATTTTTCCATAGCAGAAAAATTAAAATGTAAGCTTAGTGGCCCAGAAATTGAATCTGAGAGAAAATACCTCATCTCTTTATTTACAGCAGAGAACGAAGAAAAAGAATTTTTTATGAGTAAAGAAATTTTTGAAAAGATTTTGATGCAGAATAATCTTTTAAGTCACTTAAATTTCCTACTTAAGGATTTATTAAATGAGGCTAGAGGAAAATTTTTTAATTTAGATGATTTAAACTCTGTGATTTTGGTTGGAGGAGGAACACAAATTCCATTAATAAAAGAGTGGATCACTAATAAGATTTCAGGAATACAAATCAATTCTCCGCCACCGATTGAATCAATAGCAATAGGAGCTCTTGCTATGACTCCTGGAGTAAAGATTAAAGATATCTTAATTAAAGGCTTATCAATTAGATTATTTAATAAAAGAGAACAAAAACATTTCTGGCACCCAATTTTTTATAAAGGCCAAACATGGCCTACAGAAAAACCATTTGAGTTAATTCTTCAAGCCAGTAAAGATGGTCAGAACATTTTCGAGATAATTATTGGAGAAACTAAAACGAAGAGAAGTTTTGATGTAATTTTTGAGAATGGATTACCAAAGTTATCAGAATCTCAAAATGAAGAAGAGGTATTTAAATGGAATAAAAAACCTCTTCAAATAAATGTAAACAATGAGTGTAAAATTGGAGAAGATAGCTTAAAACTTTATTTCAGTATAAAAAAGGATTCATCTCTTTATCTCAGATGTCTAGACATTCATGAAAAAGAATTAGGTGTATTTAATTTAGGAAATATCTTTTAAATTTTATCCAAGAAGATACCATCTTCTCCATCAACTTCTTTTAGTCTTAAATGAACAATTTCCTTTTTGCTAGTTGGAACTTTTCTTCCGCAAAAATCAGGCTGAATTGGTAGTTCTCTATGACCTCTATCAATCATTACCAATAGCATAATACTTTTTGGTCTTCCCCATAATAGAAGGGCCTCAATTGCAGCTCGAATTGTTCTTCCTGTATAAATGACATCATCAATTAAAACAATATCTTTTTTTTCTATAGATGTAGGGAAATCAGTTGCCTCTATTAAACGAGTTCCAACTCTATTTTGATCATCTCTATAAAAAGTTGGGTCAATTATTCCTTTCTTTACATCAACTCCTGTTTTATCCAACATTTCTTTTCTCAAAACTTCAGCGAGATGAACTCCTCTCGTAGGGATACCAACTAATAAGATATTTTCTAAATTTGAGATCTTTTCTATAATTTCGTAAGTTAGTCTAGAGAAAGTTTTTCTTAGCTCATCTTCAGTAAGTATTATGATTTTTTTATCTGGTTTGGGCATGATTCATCAAAAAATTAACTTTATTCAATATCCTTAATAAATTAGCAAAAGCTAACTAAATTACATATAAATTGTATGGAAGAGCTTTTACGGCTAAATTAAAGATTACTTCTTTAAAACCATGCATTTTAATTAAGAGATGTCAAAGTTTAGCAGCAAGAATATAAATAAAATAAAAGTTCCTGAGAGTCCCGTAGTTCTCGCAATTCTGGACGGATGGGGACATCGTGAAGAAAATTTAGATAATGCCATAAAAAATGCCAATACTCCTGTAATGGATTCTTTATGGCACGCCTATCCTCATACTCTTATTAATGCTAGCGGAGCTGATGTAGGTTTACCCAATGGTCAAATGGGTAATTCTGAAGTAGGGCATCTCACGATTGGATCAGGGAGAATCATTCAACAAGAACTTGTAAGAATTACAAATGTTGTGAAAAATAACCAATTAACTCAAGTACATGAGTTAAAGGAAATGGCTAATTCAATTAAGAAAAAAAAGGGTACCTTACACATAACTGGTCTATGTTCAGATGGAGGGGTTCATAGCCACATTGATCACTTATTAGGATTAATAAAATGGGCTTCTGAAGAACATATAGAAAAAGTAGCTATTCACATTATTACCGATGGTAGAGATACTCCAGCAAAAAGTGCTCATAAATACATAAGACAAATAGAAGATTGCATAAAGAAATTTAATGTAGGAGAAATAGCATCTATATGCGGAAGATATTGGATAATGGATAGAAATTTAATATGGGAAAGAACAGAAAAAGCTTTTGTAAATTTAACTGATCCAAATGGCAAAAACATTGACATTTCCCCTGCAGATTATTTAAATAAAAGTTATGACGCAAATATTACAGATGAATTTTTAGAGCCTATAAGAATATCTAAAAACTTTTTAAAAGATGAAGATAGTTTAATTTGTTTTAACTTCCGTCCAGATAGGGCCAGACAAATAATAAAAGCTCTTTCGGAAAAAGAATTTGATAACTTTAAAAGAAAAAGTATCCCTGATATAGATATATTAACTTTCACTCAATACGAAGCAAATTTACCAGTTAAAATAGCTTTCCCTCCTGAGTCTCTCAACAACTTTATTGGCCAAATAGTTTCAGAACATGGACTTAAGCAATACAGAACAGCAGAGACCGAAAAGTATCCACATGTTACTTATTTTTTTAATGGAGGAGTAGAAGTCCCCTCGCCAGGAGAACAAAGACATTTAATTCCTTCACCAAGAGTTGCAACTTATGATATGGCACCGGAAATGTCTGCCGAAGAATTAACTATTAGTTGCTCAAATGCTATAAAAACTGGACAGTATTCTTTTGTAGTTATAAATTTTGCTAATCCTGATATGGTTGGACATACGGGTAATATGGCTGCAGCTATAAAGGCCATCGAAACCGTCGATAGATGTATAGGTAAGATAGTAAATGCTACAGGAGAAATGGGAGGCAGTATTCTTATTACTGCAGATCATGGCAACGCTGAACTAATGAAAGGTCCTGATGGAGAACCCTGGACAGCTCACACTATTAATAAAGTCCCCTTAATTTTTATTGAAGGTGAGAAAAGAAAAATTCCAAATATGGGGAATGAGATTTATTTGAGAGAAAATGCTGGATTAGCAGATATTGCTCCAACATTATTGCAATTATTAAATCTTCCTATTCCAAAAGAGATGACAGGCAAATCACTTATTAAAGAAATCGAATTAAAAGGATTTAATAAAGTCGTTCAACATGTTTAAATTAGATATATAACAAATACAAAATATGAGTCAAATATTTACTTGGATATGGGTTAGTTCTGGAATACTACTAATACTATTAGTTCTACTTCATAGTCCCAAGGGAGATGGTATGGGAGGAATAGCAGCTAGTGGAAGCTCAATATTTACTAGCGCCAGCAGTGCTGAAGCATCACTAAACAAAATAACTTGGACCATTTTAATTGTATTTTTATCTCTTGCAATCATTCTTAGTGCAGGTTGGATATAGAAGTATCCAATTTAACTATCTTTAAAAATAAATAAATAAAAAGGGATTGTTTTAACAATCCCTTTTAAACTAAAGATTTTAGTTACTTAGTAATCGAAATCTCCTCCCATCCCTGGAGCTCCAGCAGGTGCTGCATCTTTTTTCTCTGGCAGATCAGCGACTATGCATTCAGTGGTAAGTACCATTCCTGCTATGGAGGCTGCGTTCTGTAATCCTGAACGAGTAACTTTTGCAGGATCAACTATTCCAGCTGCAGACATATCTACATACTCTCCAGTAGCTGCATTAAATCCATCATTGAATGGTTTTGATTTAACATTTTCAGCAATTACTGCTCCATTTGAACCGGCATTTTCGGCAATTCTCATGAGAGGAGATGTTAATGAAGCCTCAACAATGTTAGCTCCTATTAATTCCTCTCCAGATAAAGCTTTATCAGCCCATTCCTTAAGAATCGGAGCCAAGTGAGCGAGAGTTGTACCACCTCCAGGAACTATTCCCTCTTCAACAGCTGCTTTTGTTGCATTAATAGCATCTTCTAAACGAAGTTTTTTATCCTTCATTTCAGTTTCAGTAGCTGCTCCAACTTTGATAACTGCAACACCTCCAGCCAGCTTAGCTAAACGTTCCTGAAGTTTTTCTTTATCGTAGGAAGAGTCTGTTTCATCCATTTGCTTTTTAATTTGATCACATCTTGCAGTAACAGCCTTTTCATTACCCTCAGCGACAATAGTTGTAGTCTCTTTGTTGATAGTGATTCTTCTACCGGTGCCTAACATCTCTAAAGTTGCATTTTCTAATTTCAAGCCTGCATCTTCAGTGATTAGCTGACCATTAGTTAAAACAGCCATATCTTCAAGCATTGCTTTTCTTCTATCACCAAATCCTGGAGCCTTAACTGCAGCAACATTAAGTACACCTCTTAATCTGTTCACTACTAAAGTTGCTAATGCTTCTTTTTCAATATCTTCTGCGATGATTACTAGTGGCTTTCCAGTTTTAGCTATTTGCTCTAGAACTGGTACTAAATCTTGTACTAAAGCAATTTTTTTATCAGTGAGTAAAATGTAAGGCTCATCTAGAACTGCCTCCATACGCTCAGTATCTGTAGCGAAATATGGAGAAATATAACCTTTATCAAATCTCATTCCTTCAGTAACTTCCAACTCAGTGGTCATTGATTTTCCCTCTTCGAGAGAAATAACACCCTCTTTACCAACTTTATCCATTGCGTTGGCAATCATTTCGCCAACTTCCTCATCATTACCTGCCGCTATAGTTCCACATTGAGCTATAGCAGTGCTATCGCTAATCGGCTTAGAATTCTCTTCAATTTTTCCAACCAGGAATTCTGTGGCTTTATCAATACCTTTTTTAAGCGTAATTGCGTTAGCACCAGCCGCTACATTTCTTAAGCCAGCTTTTACCATTGCATGAGCTAAAACAGTCGCGGTGGTGGTACCGTCACCTGCAGCATCATTTGTCTTTGAAGCGGCTTGTCTGATTAGAGCAACACCAGTATTTTCAATATGGTCCTCCAATTCAATTTCTTTTGCGATTGTTACCCCGTCATTAATGATTTGAGGGGCCCCAAATTTTTTCTCTAAGACAACATTTCTTCCTTTTGGTCCAAGCGTTACAGCTACAGACTCAGCAAGGATATCAATGCCTCTTTCAAGCGCTCTACGAGCTTGCTCGTTGTAAATAATTCTTTTAGCCATGTTAGGCAAGTAATTTAATAATAAGTTTTAATAATTTTTGAAACAAATAAATTAGCCGACTACAGCCAAAATATCTTTTTCTGAAAGTAAGACGTACTCATCTCCTCCCAATTTGATGTCAGTTCCAGCATATTTGCTGTATAAGACTTTATCGCCAATACTCACTTCGGGAGTTTGTCGAGAACCATCGTCGTTAAGCTTCCCAGGACCAACCTGAGCAACTTCTCCTACCTGTGGTTTTTCTTTAGCTGAGTCGGGCAAAAGGATGCCACCAGCAGTTTTTTCCTCAGATTCGGAAACTTTGATAAATATTCTATCTCCCAGTGGTTTTACTGTAGAGACTGTAAGTGAAACAGCTGCCATAGATTAATGGTGGATCATAAATGCGACGCTATGCGTCAAAAAGTCAGGTGTGAGTGATACTCAAACCGTATGGTAAATAACATAATCTGTTAAGCAGCAATTAAACCACTCTTTAACTGTGCGGTTGGCCGAACCCAGTTAACGAATATACCCTCGGGATGGTAATATTTCGCATTATGAGCTGTTCTAAAATCAGCTAATCCTCACCAAGTTAATAAAAAATGGTAGCAACTCCATCAACTTCAGCACCAGCAAAAGGTGTAGTACGTCAAGTAATAGGTCCAGTTCTGGATGTAGAATTCCCAGCTGGTAAATTACCAAAAATTTTGAATGCTTTAAGAATTGAAGCCAAGAATCCAGCAGGGCAAGACATAGCTCTCACCGCAGAGGTTCAACAGCTACTTGGGGATCATAGAGTAAGGGCTGTTGCCATGAGCGGCACAGATGGCCTTGTAAGAGGCATGGAGGCGACTGACACAGGTGCTCCAATATCAGTTCCTGTAGGAGAGGCGACTCTAGGAAGAATATTTAACGTATTAGGAGAACCAGTAGATGAACAAGGTCCAGTAAATACTTCAGATACCGCGCCAATTCATAGATCAGCCCCTAAATTAACTGATTTAGAGACTAAGCCAAAAGTTTTCGAAACTGGAATTAAAGTCATTGACTTATTGGCCCCTTATAGACAAGGTGGAAAAGTTGGTTTATTTGGAGGAGCTGGGGTAGGTAAAACAGTACTAATACAAGAGTTAATTAATAATATTGCTAAAGAACATGGTGGCGTATCAGTTTTTGGAGGAGTTGGTGAAAGAACCAGAGAAGGGAATGATTTATACGAAGAATTCAAGGAGTCAGGTGTCATTAATGCAGATGATTTATCTCAATCTAAAGTTGCGTTGTGCTTCGGCCAAATGAATGAGCCCCCTGGTGCAAGAATGAGAGTTGGCTTATCGGCATTAACTATGGCTGAACATTTTAGAGATGTAAACAAGCAAGATGTGCTTCTTTTTGTAGATAATATATTTAGATTTGTGCAAGCTGGATCTGAAGTCTCTGCTCTGTTAGGAAGAATGCCTTCTGCGGTTGGGTATCAACCAACTCTAGGAACTGATGTTGGAGCATTACAAGAGAGAATTACATCAACTCTAGAGGGTTCCATTACATCGATTCAAGCAGTATATGTTCCAGCGGATGATTTAACTGATCCTGCTCCCGCTACAACTTTCGCACACTTAGATGCTACAACCGTTCTTGCTAGAGGTCTTGCTGCAAAGGGTATTTATCCAGCAGTTGATCCTCTAGATTCAACCAGCACGATGCTTCAACCCTCAGTAGTTGGTGATGAACATTACAAGACAGCTCGTGCGGTTCAATCAACCTTACAAAGATACAAAGAGCTCCAAGATATTATCGCGATTCTTGGATTAGATGAATTATCTGAAGAAGATAGATTGACAGTAAGCAGAGCGAGAAAAATTGAAAAATTCTTATCTCAGCCTTTCTTCGTAGCAGAAATCTTCACAGGAATGTCTGGTAAATATGTCAAACTAGAAGATACAATTGCTGGTTTTAATATGATATTAGCCGGTGAACTGGATGATTTACCCGAACAAGCTTTTTACTTGGTAGGTAATATCGATGAAGTAAAAGCAAAGGCAGAAAAAATAAAAGAAGAAAAATAAATTATCAACTTTCATAAATAATTTTAATCTCCCTAAAAATTTAAATTAATGGCAATTTCACTCAAGGTTTTAGCTCCAAATCAGAATGTTTACGAAGGTGACGCTGAAGAGGTAATTCTTCCAAGCACCACTGGTCAAATTGGGGTACTCCCTGGACATATATCTTTAGTTACGGCTATCGATATTGGTGTCTTAAGACTAAGAATGAATTCCAAATGGAAATCTATAGCTTTAATGGGTGGCTTTGCTGAAATAGAGTCAGATGAAGTTATAGTTCTTGTTAACAGCGCAGAAATTGGTTCTGAAATTAACATCCAAAATGCTGAAGATGCTCTTAAAAAAGCAAAATCCGCAATTAGTAAATTTCCCGAAAATGAGAAAAGTTCAGAAAAGATTAAAGCCCTTAATGAAATATCAAAAGCTGAGGCAAGAATTCAAGCTTCAAAAAACTAAATTTTAAGCAGTTCCACAGAAAGCGACTTCAGGAAATTTAAGCTTTGCTTCTTCCAATTTTTTCGTTTTACCTTCTTCTTGCCAGTAATTAATTACTTCAGTAGCTTTATTCAATATTTCAACTCTTTCATTATCTGTAATCCAATTTTTACTCTCTAATTCGCTCTTTAATTTTTCCCATGCGTCATCTCTTGGCCAAAAATAGTAAGCAGTTAGTGGACTTGGACCTCCTCCAACAATTTGATCTACTGCCAATGCTACATTATCAGGTAACCATAAGATTTTAATAATAAATCTACCCTCATCTGGTTTTGGAGTATAGCCTGTGGGAACTCCATCTTCATCAATTTTAGCAGCCGCTAAAACGGCGTTTGCTCCCATCATCCCTGCATTTGGTGAGGTTATTTTTGATTTTTGAGAAACATTTTTTTGATCTTGCTGCTCCTTAGCATTCTCATTACCCTTATCTGATGAAGTCATTCAGTAATATTAGATTTATTTTTATAATTTATCAGTTAATGGTCACTAATTGATCATTTTGGTCAAAAATTCTTTCTTTTATTTATTGATTATCGTTAAAAGTTTATCTTATCTTTCTTTAGATACTTCATAAAAATCATAAATTTTTGCCTCTAAAGAATCCCAAAGATCTTTAGGAATATCATTTTCTTCTGCAAACATTCCAAGTTGACTAGCCAAGCCTCTTGCTTGAGATAATTTAGAATCATAAGAACTAGTTTTATCCATGTTAAATTTTTTATTTATCTTAAAAAATTAAATCTATTAACTGTAAAAGTCAAATATTCAATATTCTAAATCAGAAATTTCTTTAAGTGCGGCGAAGCTAAGAATTTCTGGCTCTTTTTCATTTACAAGGACATCATCTTCTATTCTTATTCCTATGCCTTTCCATTTTTCTTCAATACTAGGTTGCCCTTCTGGAACGGGAATTCTATCACTTATGTAAATACCTGGTTCGACAGTAAGTATCATCCCATTCTGTAAGGGAATATCATATTCTCCCATCCTATATGCTCCAACATCGTGAACATCTAAACCAAGCCAATGTCCAGTTCTATGCATATATAAATGTTTATAAGATCCGTTTTCAATTATTCCATCAGTATCTCCTCTTAATAGTCCAATTTCTTTTAATCCCTCTACCAGAATTCTCAAAGCAACATTATGAACATTAGTAGAATTAGATCCTTTAACAGCATTTTTGATTGCATTTTTTTGTGCTTCTAAAACAATTTCATAAATAAGTTTCTGCTCTTTAGAAAATTTACCTCCGATAGGAAAAGTTCTTGTAATATCTCCATTGTAATAATCAATTAATGAACAACCTGCATCTACTAATAATAAATCCCCATTATTCAATTCAGAGTTATTTAATGTGTAATGCAAAATGCATGCATTATCACCTGAAGCAACGATAGAGTTATAAGCAGGGCCTCTTGCACCTTTTTCTAAAAAGAATCCCTCTATTAATCCTTGAATTTGTCTTTCATTTTTCTTTGATGAAATAGATTCCCTTACTAATTCATGGGCTTCAGCTGAAATTTGAGTAGCCTCTCTCATCCTATTTATTTCAAAATCACTTTTAATTAAGCGCATTTCATTGAGATATATTTCAGGCGATTTTATAGAATTTGCTCCTATTCCTACCCTTGACCTAGCTTCTTGTTGTTGAGAAAATATTTCCAAAACAATTTTTTCAATTTTGGTATGTTTACCAATTGAATAAACAATCTCTTCTGATTCACCAATATAAACTGGAAGCAGATCCTTAAACTCATTAATTGTATGAGCTTTATCAGCCTTAAATTCTCTTTCGGCACCTTCTATTCCCCACCTAAAGCCATGCCATACCTCACTTAAAATATCCTTTGGAGCAACAAACAAAATAAACCTTTCCCCTTTTGGCTTATGAGATAAGAAAAGAGCAATAGAATCAGGCTCATCAAAGCCAGTCAGATACCAAAAATTACTGTCTTGTCTAAAAGGATATTCACAATCTGCATGATGCCTAACCAAGCTAGAACTTGGAATAATAGCAGCTTTGCCATTTAGTTTTTTGAAGAAAATTTCTCTTCTTTCTTCAAATACTCTACAGTCAGGATTAAACATAAAATTTTGGATTGGCGAATTTTATAAAAAAATGGAAGAATGAATTACAACATATTTAAAAACTAAGCTTTTTAATGGAACCAAATGTCTACATTCTAATTTTACTCATAATTATAATTTTAATGGGCTCAGCATGTTGTTCAGGAGCAGAAGCAGCTTTTCTAGCAGTCAATTCAATAAGGATTTTAGAATTAGCATCAAAACAAAAACCTAAGAGTTCTGCAAATCAACTACTTAAACTTAGAAAACATCTTGGGAGAACTTTAACTGTAATTACCATAACTAATAATGGGTTTAACATAATTGGTAGTCTCGTTTTAGGAGTCTATGGGGCCCTAATAATTAAAAGTAGTTTTGGTTTAACATTTTTTTCAATCGCTTTTTATGTATTAGTTGTATTACTTGGCGAAGTACTTCCAAAAGCCTTAGGTACAAGATTTTCCCTACAAATAGCCATGTTTTCTGTTCCTATTTTGAGGATGTTAAATAATTTAATGAGGCCATTTTTATTATTAATAGAACAATTATTCCCTGTTATAACTGCGGAGAACGAAATATCGACTGATGAAGCAGAGATTAGACAAATGGCGAAAATAGGCTCACAGAAGGGATTTATAGAGGCTGATGAAGCGGAAATGATACTTAAGGTTTTTCAATTAAATGACTTAAAAGCGAAAGATTTGATGATCCCAAGAGTATCAGCACCTAGTCTTGATGGGTCCTCAAATCTTGATGAAATTTCAAAACTTATAATTTCAAATAATTCTCCATGGTGGGTTGTTTTGGGAGATAAAGTTGACAAAATACAAGGGATAGCAAAACGTGAGAACTTATTAACTAGTCTTATCAAAGGAGAAAATAAAAAATTAATATCTGAATTATGTGATCCTGTCGACTACATCCCAGAAATGATAAAAGTAGACAAGTTATTAACAAGATTTGACAAGGATCATAAAGGAGTGAAAGTAGTAGTAGATGAATTTGGAGGATTCGTGGGAATAATCGGATCAGAAGCTGTGCTCTCGGTATTAGCAGGTTGGTGGAAAGAATAAAAATGAAGCAAATTAATATTGATAAAAGTTATTTACTTTTGAAAAAATGGTGGGAAAGTATTGATCTTACAAACTATGAAAAATGTAATTTAAATAATGAAATTATTTCTTTAAATCAACAACTTTTCAGACTTCACGAAAAGCAATTAAGAATTGGAATATATGGCAAAGCAGGAGTTGGTAAATCCTCTATTTTGAATTTACTATTAGAAAAAAACGTTTTTAAGACAGGCATTATAAATGGGACCACAAAAAATATTGAAAGGGAAGAGTGGTATTTCAAACATCAAAGTCTAAGAACTATCGAATTAATTGATGCCCCAGGCTTTGATTTTTGTGACATCAAAGATCCAGAAAATATATTCTCGCAAATCAATAGTTCAGAACTAATTTTATTTACAATAGCTGGAGATATAAACAGAAATGAGGTCTCTCAAATCAATTCATTTATTAAAAATGGGAAAAAAATTATTCTTGTTTTTAATAAAATTGATATGTGGAAAGGGCATGATTTAAAAGAAATTTTAAAAAATATAAGATTAAAACTTCCACAAGATATAAAAATCCCGATAATAATAAATTCGAAAAATAATATTAGGAACCAGTTAAGTGAGTTAATTAATAATTATGGAGAAAATCTATTGACTTTAAACTCTCTTCAATTAGCTGATAAATTATTCTTAAAAATAAAAGAACAAAGATTAAAAAAAAGACAACGCGAAGCTCAATCGATTATAGGTAAATTTGCAACAATCAAAGCATCAGGGGTAGCATTGAATCCATTGGTTTTATTAGATATTGCTGGGGGTTTTGCATTAGATACTGCTTTAGTTAGTGAATTGAGTAAAGTTTATGGGTTAAATATTAAAGGTGAATCAGCACGAAAAATCATCAAAAAGATTTCTATAAATAATATCTTCCTTGGAGCCACTCAAATTAGTATAAATACATCTTTTAATTTATTACGTAAAGTTTTCTTGGCCACTGCTCCTTTTACAAATGGTTTATCTTTATTACCATACGGGCCTATTGCTATTTTACAAGCAGCTATATCTGTTCGCTCAACAAAAATAGTTGGGAAATTAGCCGCTAAAGAAATATTTAGAAAAAGCAGAGGATATCTTTTAGATCCATCTTACATAATCAAAAATATCATAATGAAAGAACCTGAGATTTTTGATTATACAAAGATTTATTTATCTAATAAAAAGTTAGATAATAATTTTTCTATTTTTCTACCTTGAAATTTGATACTGAAAACCGAATTGCCTTATTTGGGACTAGTGCGGATCCACCAACCATTGGTCACAAAAAAATACTTGAAGAATTATCAAACATTTATTCTTGTGTTATTACTTATGCAAGCGATAATCCAAAAAAAAAGCATAAAGAAAATATTTTCTTTCGAAACCTTTTATTAAAATCACTAATAAAAGATATGAATAATCCAAAAATTATTTTTAATCAAAAAATAAGTAGCCAATGGGCTATCGAATCTATTGAAGAATGTAAAAAAATTTATCCCTTCAGTAAAATAGATTTTGTAATAGGAAGTGATTTAGTTACGGAGATTTTCTCATGGAAAAATTTTGATAAAATTATTCGTATAGTAAAATTACTAATCATTAAAAGGGAAGGATATCCAATTGGATCTAAGACTCTTAAAATGTTAAAAACTAATGAAGTTATCTTTGAAATTTCTTCATTAAACATTCCCAATATTTCTAGTTCGATGGTTAGATTAAATAATAATTATTCTGATTTACCTAAATCATTAATAGATATAGTGAAAAAGAATAATTTATATGAATCTATTAGGTAGTTGAATGAATTTTTTCATTGCACAATTGAATCCAATTGTGGGCGATCTAGAGGGAAATGCAAAAAAAATACTTAACGTAACTGGTAAAGCATATTCAAATTCTGCTGATATGGTTCTCACCCCAGAATTATCATTATGGGGTTATCCTGCTAAAGATTTACTTCTTAAAAAAAATTTAATTGAAAGACAATATTCTATTTTGGATCATTTATCCATATCAATTCATAAAAAATATGGAAATTTAAGTATTACGGTAGGGATTGCAGAAAAGATTGATGATTCTTTTTTCCCAAATCTTTATAATTCTATTGTTCTTATTGAGGGTGGTAAATGGAAAACAATTGCACGTAAAATTATTCTCCCAACTTATGAAGTGTTTGATGAAAAACGATACTTTCGATCCGAGCAGAAAGTCTCTGTAATCTCCAAAAGAATTAAAAACAAAACTTATAAGCTTGGAATAACTATATGCGAAGATTTATGGGTTAATGAAAATATAGAAGGAAGAGGTATTCATAAAAAGAATCCGATTATAGATTTAAAGAGCAAAAAAATTGATCTTTTATTAAATTTATCTGCCTCTCCTTATACGTTCAAAAAATTCAAGTTGAGAAATAAAATTTCAAGTTTTGCTGCAAAATATCTTCAAGTCCCCTTAATATACGTTAATCAGGTAGGGGCAAATGATGATTTAATTTTTGATGGAAATAGTTTCATTATCAATAAAAACGGCTCAAAAATTAAACAATTAAAATCATTCTCTGAGGATACCTCTAGTTGGGATATTAATGAAAATTTAAATTTAGTAGACGAAAACATATCTTCTGAAATTTCTTCAGTTTTTGATGCTTTAGTTTTAGGAGTAAGAGACTATGCTAAAAAATGCGGATTTAGATCAGCTTTAATTGGGCTAAGCGGAGGAATTGATTCAGCATTAGTTTCAGTCATTGCAACTGCTGCATTAGGAAGTGAAAAAATATTTTGCGTTTCAATGCCTTCAAAGTGGAGCTCAGAGCATTCTAAAATCGATGCAAAAGATTTAGTCGCAAGATTAAACATAAACTTAAATACAATCTCAATTGAGAATATTATGTCCTCTTTTGAAGAATCTTTTATAGAAAGCTTAAACTTCAAAACAGAAGGAATAACAAATCAAAATATTCAATCAAGGATAAGAGGTACTCTCTTAATGGCTTTAGCTAATAAAGAAAAGCATTTGTTACTTTCAACAGGTAATAAATCAGAACTAGCGGTTGGATATTGCACTTTATATGGTGATATGAATGGAGGATTATCTGTAATAGGTGATTTATATAAAACTAATGTTTTTAAATTGTGTAGATGGCTTGATAGTGAAGATTCAATAGAACATAGAAAATCATATAAATTAGATACCAAAGTCAAAATAATAGGCGATCAAATCTGCAATAAGCCTCCCAGCGCTGAACTTGGTCCTGATCAACTTGATACAGATTCACTTCCTCCATACTCTTTATTGGATAAAATTCTTAAGGGAATTATTGAAGAAAAAAAAGATTTACAACTTCTTGAACAAGATGGTCATACCAAAGAACAAATTCTAAAAATAATTACACTTATTAAAAAAGCAGAATTCAAAAGAAAGCAAGCTCCTCCAATATTAAAACTAAGTAGTCAATCACTCGGTATTGACTGGAGAGTACCAATCGCAATCTCTAATTAAAATAGCTATTTATTAAAATTTAATTCTTGGACTTTATTCAGCGGTCTTCTAATTGATCCTAGGTTAATTCCCTGTCGAATAGCAAGAATTAAGCCTGCTGCTTCGAAGTAATTATCCACTTCAATGAGTTTGGGATAATTTAAATTATGATTACCAAGATTTAGTATATTTTTATTTTTTACAGATATTATATTTAAACCTCTCTCAATACAAGCTAATACTCCTTCTCCTCCTAATGCCCCACTTGGAACAACAATAGATTCGATATAACTTGGATGTAAGGTTATATTTTCATTTTTATCAGTCAATTCTATAAGATCTGGTGCATTACTTAATCCAATCAGTACTGATGGCAAAAAAGTAAACCCTATTTCTTCTGAAGCAGCACGAGGATCTAATTTTTCATTCAATTCAATTGGACTTAATGCAGGTGCATGTGCACACGGGACTTTGAGAAACTTACTTATCAAGTGGCTTATTACAGCCTCCACTCCAGCAATAGGATCAACGCCCCTACCCTCCCTATATAAATTCGTCTCAATCAAATCTTCATTATCAGGGAATTTAGCTACTATCGCTATTGCAGTTATCCCTTTTTCTATTAGCCTTTCTCCTGCTTCAATTAAAGTGTCGGGATTTTCAATTAAACCTTCACTTATACCTTGTGATTCAGACTCAATAACTATTCCTAGTGGTTCTTTTGTTAAAACATAAGAATCAACATCAATCCCTAAAGTTGCTACACAAGCGTCTGCGGCTTGTAAATGTCTCATTAATATTTCATGTTCAATACTTGAATCAAAAATTATCCCAATTTTCTGCTGTTTTACACTTTTGAGGCCAATTTCTCCTTTAGCAAATCGATCTAAGCTATAACCTTCCACGTAAAAAATATCTTTGTTCCGTTCAGAAAGAGATCCCCCATTCATGACATTTGGATGAGTAATTAAACATCCACTCGCAGAGGCTAATAATTTTGCAGCAGGAAGGGCATCTCCAGCGAATCCTCCTATTTCACATCCAATTCCAGTTGGAATAATAAATATTGTGGGGGATATTGACATTGAATTATATTTTTGAATTTACTGGATTTGCTAATACAGCCTTAATTCTTATTTTTTTTATATTACTGGAGTCTACTGAATCTTTAATATCCACGATAGACCATCTTATAACTTCCCCTTTTTTCATCAAATTTTCAGTAATAAATCTCCTCAAATAAATAATGTTTTTTGATCCTGGCCAATCTAAATAAAAATCAACCTTTTTTAAGATCATTTTTGATATTTACCAAATTGATTATTATATAAATTATCCTCAACTTCATCGCCGACAATAATATGGAGATCAGACTTTGGATACGCAACACATAAAAGAGCAAAACCCTTTTCCTTCAAATCATCATTTAAACCCATTGCATCTTCTTGTTCAACTGATCCATCAATCACCATTGAGGCGCAGCTTGTACATACTCCCGAACAGCAACTACTTGGTAAATCAATCCCATTGGCTTTAGCAGCAGATATTATATCCTGATCTTCAGGACATAAAAAAACGTACGTCTTTTTTTCTAATTCAACTTTTATATTATATTCCGACATTTTTAAAGATTCCGCTAGACTGCTGAACCTCCAACTACTTCAAGTATTTCTTGAGTTATAGCAGCTTGTCTTGCTTTGTTATAGGTAAGGTTTAAAGTACTTGCTAATTCTTTAGCATTATCACTCGCATTATTCATAGCTGTCATTCTACAGGCAAGTTCTGAAGCGGCAGACTCTTGCAGCGCTCTAAGAATCTGATTCTGTAAGTACAAAGGTAATAAGGAATCTAATAACTGATCAGGACTTTGTTCAAAAACAATATCAGAAGGCAATTTCTCTGAATCATTCTTTTCTATATTGGATTTTTCAACGAGTAACTTACTATTCTTTGTAGTTAATCTAAAAATCTCATCATTTTCCTCAGCAATTCCTTGAGGATCTAATGGCAACAATGTTTGTACAACTGGAGCACAACTTACTAGAGTGATGAATTTGGTATAAATAATCTCTACCCTATCTGAGTTTTCTGATAAAAATTCGGCTAAGACATCATTAGTTATTCCTTCAGAATCTATAGCTGTTGGTACTTGTTCTAGCTCTTTGAATGTACTTTTTATTACGTATCTATCTTTCCTATTTTGAAAATAACCTATAGCCTTTTTGCCAACTAAAATCAAGTTAGGTTCATAACCTTGTTTGATCAACTCTGCGTACCTAATTTCAACCTTTTTAATTATGTTCGTATTGTATCCCCCACATAAACCTCTATCGGCAGTTATGCAAACTAAGGAGATTGTTTTTACGTTCCTTTTGGATAACAGAGGAGAATCTACAGCTTCAAACTGAACCCTAGATTGAATATTCTCGAGGACACGGGCAAGTTTGTCAGCGAAAGGTCTACTTTTCAGTACTTGATCTTGTGCCCTCCTCACCTTTGCAGCCGCAACTAATCTCATAGCTTCTGTTATTTTTCTAGTGTTTTTAACAGAAACAATTCGATCTCTGATTTCTTTAAGATTTGCCATGATATCTCCTTAGAATAAATTTAAACTGTGGCAAGCATTGAGGATTTAACTTCTTTTATTACCTCTTTTAAAGTTGTTTCTAAGCCTTCATTAAGTTTCTTCTCTTTAAGAATCTCCTCAATAAATTCCGCTTTATTTAACTTGAGGTATTCTCTAAGTTCAGCAGCAAATTTTGTTACATCTTCAACAGGTACCTCATCAATAAGCCCCTTAACACCTGCATAGACAACTGCAACTTGTTCAGCAAGATTTAACGGTGAGAATTGTGCTTGTTTTAGCAATTCTCTTAATCTTTTACCTCTTTCAAGTTGTTGCTGAGTAGCCTCATCAAGATCAGAGGCGAACTGAGAAAATGCTGCTAATTCATCAAATTGAGCTAATTCTAATTTTAGTGTTCCAGCAATCTTCTTAATTGCTTTTGTTTGTGCAGCTCCCCCAACTCTACTAACTGAAATACCAACATTTATTGCAGGTCTTAAGCCTGAGTTAAATAAATCTGCGCTTAAGAAAATTTGTCCATCAGTAATTGATATGACATTTGTTGGAATATATGCAGAGACATCTCCAGCTTGAGTTTCAATAATTGGCAAAGCTGTCATTGATCCACCACCCATATCGTCTGATAATTTTGCTGCCCTTTCAAGTAATCTGCTATGACAATAAAAAACATCTCCAGGATAAGCTTCTCTTCCTGGTGGCCTTCTCAAAAGAAGAGACATTTGTCTGTAAGCTTGAGCCTGCTTAGTTAAATCATCATAAATAACAAGAGTAGCTTTGCCTTGGTACATGAAATGCTCAGCTATTGCAGCTCCAGTGTAAGGAGCTAAATACTGTAAAGCTGCCGCTTCAGAGGCTCCAGCACTTACCACAACAGTATATTCAAGAGCTCCTTTTTCTCTTAAAACTTCAACAACGTTTGCTACTGATGCAGATTTCTGGCCAATCGCTACATAGACACAGACTACGTCTTGGCCTTTTTGATTAATTATCGTATCAATTGCGATAGCAGTTTTTCCAGTTTGCCTATCTCCAATAATCAATTCTCTTTGACCTCTCCCCACAGGTATCATCGCATCTATGGAAGTGATACCAGTTTGCATAGGTTCATGCACTGATCTCCTCTTAATTATTCCTGGAGCCATTTCTTCAATAAGTCTATTATCACTTGTCGGAATCTCACCTTTTCCATCTATTGGCTGCCCTAAAGGGTTAACAACTCTCCCCTTCATAGCTTCTCCGACTGGGACAGATGCGATTTTTCCTGTTGATTTTACATTACTTCCTTCTTGTACACCCAAAGCTTCACCCATCAAAACTGCACCGACATTATCGTCTTCAAGATTAAGAGCTATACCTTCAGTCCCATCCTCAAATTCTAATAATTCACCAGCCATGACTTGATCTAAGCCGTATATTCTTGCAATGCCATCACCAATTTGTAGAACAGTTCCTACATTGCTTACATTTACGGATTGGTCATAATCAGTTATCTGTTGTTTTAAGATTGAGCTGATTTCATCAGGGCGTATAGATACCATGGATTTAAGAATTTAAGGTTGGATTTTGAATTTACTTGGATAGTGACAAACCAAGCTTTCTAATTTGAGAGGCAAGACTAGCATCAATTACTTTAGATCCTACACTCGCGACGAAACCACCAATGAGGGATGGGTCGATTTTAGTTACAAGTTCTAATTTTTCAGTTCCAGCTATATTGATAATTTTTTTGGTAATTAAACCTTTTTGATCATCAGTAAGCTCAACAGCAGAAGTAACAGTTGCCAAAGCAATATTACTATTTTCTCTGTAAATTTCTAAAAATCTATCGAGAATTGAAGTTACAATTCCAATTCTTTGCCTATCAGCTAATAGTTTTAAAAAATTTAGAAGAGAAGAATTAATCTTTTCTGAAAAAATTTCAATTATTATTTTTTTCTTAGTATCTGTCTCTAAAACTGGAGAAGATAATGTTTTTTCTAGATCAGGGGAATCATTTATTAAGGATAGTAGTTGTTTTACCTCCTTAACCATTTCTTCAGTTTGATCGTTTTCACTAACAACCTGAAGTAATGCTTCTGCGTATGGGGTAGTAACGGAATTTAAAAGTGGCATTAATTCATCTCAATATTATTTATGGATTGAGTTACCAAATTTTCTTGAGTTGTTTGATCAAGTCTATTTGGTAGAGAATCTAAAGCTTTCTTAATAGCTAATTCAACAGCTTCTTTACGAAGTTGAGAAATCGCTCTTGAAGCTTCTGAGCTTTCATCAGAGATTGCACTTTGTTTTATTCGTGCCATCTCTTCAATGGCTTTTTTCTCACTTTCCATCCTGATTGATTCAGATCTTTTAAGAGAATCTGCTTTTATTTGACTAGCTTTTTCTTCTGCTAAAGATAAGTCAGTCTTTGCTTTCTCTAAAGCTTGTGTAGCCTTAAGAAGTCGATCTTCTGCATCTTTTAATTCAAGAAGAATTCCCTCTCTTCTTTTTTGAAGCATTTTACCTAGAAAACCTGGTAAAAATTTATAAAGGCCAAAAACAACTACAGCCCAATTAAGAACATTAGTTTCGAATAAATTAAGATTTAATCCAAAACCTTCTGTAGCTAGAAGAGGTAAATTCATTTTTCTAGAATTAATCTATTAACAATAAGTTCGCTTAAGTCATCAGCTTGCTTAAAAAGCTGGTCACGAGCTGAAGATGTCTGATTTTCTATTTCTAACCTTGCTTTTTCCTTAGAAGCGTTTGCTTCATTATTAGCAAGTTCAAGAGCTTCTTTATAAAGCTTATCAGATTCATTCTCAGCTTCGCTAACAATTTTTTGAGCTTCAGATCGGGCGCTTTGAAGCTGACTTAATAAATCAGCTTCTAATTTTTCAACTTCTGAAAGTTTATTTTTGGCATCCATAATATTGTTACTTACAAATTTTTCTCTTTTTTCAACAACATTGCCTACTGGTTTAAAAAAAAGAGAATTTAGTATGTAAGTAAGAGCGACTACTTGTATTGCCATAAGAGGCAAAGTGGCATTTATATCAAATAAACCACCTTCAGTAGCACCAAAAAAATTAAAGGCCAACATATGTTTCAGTTGAAATTAAAAAATTATATTTAAATATTGCTAATAAGAATTAAAAGCAACATTAACTTTTAGGAAAAAGGATTCGCAAAAAGTAATACTAGAGCAACAACTAATCCATAGATTGTTAATGACTCCATGAAAGCGAAAGATAAAAGTAGAGTTCCTCTGATTTTACCTTCAGCTTCAGGTTGGCGGGCAATACCCTCAACAGCACCTTGAGCTGCGTTACCTTGTCCAAGGCCTGGGCCAATAGCGCCTAAGCCAACTGCTAAGCCAGCAGCTACAACAGATGCAGCGGAAGTAATGGAATCCATAATTTTGAAATAAAGAGCTTAATGCTTGTGATAAATCTTTTTGTCTAACACGCTTGGACATTCTTTTTTTTAAAGAATGGGTCTGAATTTTTCAGACCTACGCGATTAAATATTTTGCCAGATTACAGGCCCTTTGTAAAAGAGTCTGAATGTATTAAAGAGAAACTAATGATGTTCTTCTACGGCTTCTCCTATGTAGTAAGCAGCGAGTGTAGCAAAGATTAATGCTTGAATTGCACTTGTGAACAAACCTAGAAACATTACGGGAATGGGTAAAACCAAGGGAACTAGAAAAACCAAAACACCAACAACAAGTTCATCAGCAAGAATATTTCCAAAAAGCCTAAAGGATAAAGATAAAGGTTTAGTAAAGTCTTCTAGAATTTTAAAAGGCAACATTATCGGTGTTGGATGAACATAATATTCAAAATATCTCCAACCCTTATTACTAAGCCCAGCATAGAAATAAGATAGAGAAACTAACAATGCCAATGCAATCGTTGTATTAATATCAGCTGTTGGGGCTCCTAATTCTCCACTTGGTAATTTTATTAATCTCCAAGGTATAAGCGCTCCTCCCCAATTACTTACAAACACAAATAAAAATAGAGTTCCTATAAAAGGCATCCAATCTCTGTATACTTTTTCACCAATTTGAGTTCTTGCAAGATCTCTGATGTAGTCCCATAAAAATTCAAGTAAATTCTGCAATCCCTTAGGATCATTTTCCATTTTTTTTGTACCTAAAGAGATAAAAACTAATAAAGCACCTAATAGGATCCAAGAAGTTAGAAAAACCTGTCCGTGAAGTCTTATATTTCCAATTTGCCAATAAAGATGTTGACCTACCTCTAATGCGGCAAAATTTGTTGGCAAGGAGTTTAAGAACATTTTGATTTGAATAAAAATTAATAAATTTTGAAAAGCAAAATTTATTTAAGAACGTGAGAAATAAAATATAAGAGAAGGCTTATAGATAAAAAAGCCTATCATTGCTGGAAAAATATCCAAGGTTCCTAGCTTGCTTGCAAAAAGAAAGAGACAAACTGGAACCAATAGTTGCAATTGAGAAACCCCATTAGATTCTTTCCCTATTTTTCCGATGCTTTTAGCAAGCAAACGTAAGTAAAAAATACCTGCAATGGCACCTATAAAAACACTAAAACCAAAAGTATATCCAATTATAATTCCTGTTATGGATGCCACTAAAATGGCAACGATAAAAGTAATACCAAAAATTGTTATTTGCAATTTAATGTATTCATCATTATTTAAAAATAATTTTTGAAATTGACTTGCAAAAACAAATTTAGTTTTATTAATGAAAGAATTACCCTGGGTAGGGGAATCATGAACATTCTTACCAGGAAGATGCTCAACAATTTTTTTTCTATTTGAGTCCACAGATGTGAACATAATTTAGAAAACCCCCTCTATACAGATTTAAGTAAGTATATAAACCCACGGAATCTATCATGGGGAGGTGCCTTTTAGCTAGGTTTATTTTGTTTAAAGTCCTAATTCTTAAGATTTGTGATATTTGATTTGTATGTTTTTTAAAAACTAAAAATAAATTTAGTTTTATTAATAAAAATCTAAAAACTCAAATTCACTCAAAAAAGAGCATAAAGACTTGGCAAAGTAGTCATTTAACGTCTCAATAGTATATCTACAAACTTTAAATTGGAGATAAGTAAATCAGCTACAAAATATAAGAGTGATTTTAAAAGAAATAGAACTTTTGATTCCATAAACAACCCCAATTATTTAAGGGACAATTTCTTACCTATACCTTGGAAAATTTGGCCTTATGAAGGAAAACTTCTACTTATTTTGATTGGTATTTGGTCTCTTTTAGGTTTATTTATTCTTGGTTCTGCTAGTTGGTGGGTCGCTAGCAAGGAAATGGGTGATTGGGCTTATTATTTAAAAAGACAAATTATTTGGTGTATTCCTGGACTAACTTTTTTTTATTTTGTTTTAAATACAAATATTAGAGATCTTTTAAAAATTTCAAAAATTATTTTTTACTTCTTAATTTTCTTGATCATTTTAACAATATTCTTTGGCAGTACAGTTAACGGTTCTTCAAGATGGTTAATTCTAGGTCCTCTACAAATTCAACCGTCTGAATTAATTAAACCTTTTTCAATTTTGGAAGCAGCCAACTTATTTGCACATTGGAATTTAGTTAAAAATAATAGAAAAATTATTTCATTAAGCACCTTTGGTTTTTTAATTTTACTAATAATGAAGCAGCCCAATTTAAGTACCGCAGGTTTAACAGGAATTCTTTTTTGGGTTATGGGTTTATGTGGGGGAGTTAAATTCAATTCACTCTTATCAGTAGCTTCATTAGGAGTTTTAAGTGGTTGTATTAGTATTTGGAGTAATGAGTATCAAAAGCTAAGAGTCATATCATTCATAGATCCTTGGAAAGATGCAGAGGGCAATGGCTATCAATTAATTCAGAGTTTACTAGCGATAGGTTCAGGAGGATTATTTGGACAAGGATTTGGCCTCTCTACACAAAAATTACAATATTTACCAATTCAAAGCACAGATTTCATTTTTGCTATATTTGCAGAAGAATTTGGTTTATTAGGATCAACATTATTGTTAGGTTTTTTAGTTCTTTTTTCTTATGTAAGTTTAAGAATCGCAATAAAGTGTAGGAATAATTATGCAAAATTAGTTGCTATTGGATGCGTAACTTTACTTATAGGTCAATCTATAATGCATATAGCTGTGGCCACAGGAACAATGCCCACAACTGGGTTACCATTACCTTTTGTAAGTTACGGAGGAAATTCCTTATTATCCTCATTTTTTGTGATCGGAATGTTGTTAAGGTGTTCACTGGAATCAACTGGTTATATAGGCATGATTAGTGCGCGAAAGTCTCTTCATTAGTTAGAATTTAGAGGATTTAGATTCCTGTTATCGCCTCAATTAATTTATTTATTTCAGAATTAGCTCAAAAGGGTAATTTACTTATGGAGCAAGGGCTTAATAATCCAGGCCCACTTACCATATTTTTGGTTTTTACCGCAGGCCTTTTAACGAGTCTTGGTCCATGTTCTTTATCTTTACTGCCAATCACAATTGCTTATGTTGGTGGAACTAAAAATAATAAATTTAAACTTATTGGTTTTTCTGGAGGGGTAATTTTTTCCTTAATTACATTGGGTGCATTAAGTGGATTCCTAGGAAAAATATATGGACAATTGCCCTCTTACTACGCATCTTTAGTAGCTTTAATAGCAATAATTATGGGTTTAAATTTATTAGGATTTTTAAAATTTCAATTACCTAATGGGCCCGATTTGCAATTTATGGAAGATAAGGTGCCTTCTATAATTACTCCTTTTGTAATAGGTGGAGCTTTTGGTCTTGCCTCTTCACCTTGCATTACTCCAGTACTAGCTACACTCTTAGCATGGGTGTCTCAAGCAAAAAACCCCGCAATTTCAATAATTTTTTTGTTCTTTTTTGGCTTAGGTCAAATAACACCATTAATCCTTGCAGGAGCGACAACTGAAAATTTAAAGCAGTTTCTAGAACTTAGAAAATATAGTCAAATAATTCCTATTTTAAGTGGGGTATTTTTAGTTTCGATAGGGATTCTAAATTTAATTTCAAATTGGATCTAAATGGTTATTTTTAAGAAATTTATTCTAAAGATATCAAGTTTAAGATTTGCAATACTATTAATAATTTTCATTGCCATTTCAAGTGGAGTTGGAACGTTTATACCTCAAGGAAATGATCCACAAGAGTATATTGATTTCTACAACGAAACGCCAATATTTGGATTTATTAATGGATCTCAAGTTATAAGACTCCAATTAGATCATATTTATACAAGTAATTGGTTTTTATTTTTATTAGTACTACTTTGTATTTCTCTTGCAGCTTGCAGCTTTAGGAGGCAAATACCGTCTTTAAAAGCAGCCTTAAAATGGACTGACTATAAAGATGAAAAAAAATTCTACAAACTCCAATTAATAACTAATTACGAAATAATCCAAGATACAGATCACATTTTAAAAGCTGATTCTTTACTTAGAAAAAAAGGTTGGAGCATTTCCAAATTTGAAAATCGCTTGTCAGCAAGAAAAGGCCTAGAAGGAAAACTTGGACCTATAATTGTCCATATAGGATTAATTATTTTACTGATTGGTTCTGCATACGGAAATTTCAGTAGTCAATCTAAAGAACAATATTTGAGATTAGGAGAAAGTTTAGATTTAATAAATGAGAGTACAAATTCAAGAGTAAAAATAAAATTAAAAAACTTTTTTATTGAACGTGAAAGTGATGGGAAACCAAAGCAATTTATTTCAAATTTAGAATTTTTTTCGAAACAGCACAATTTGAATGAAATAAAAACAACTCAAGTGAATCAACCTATCAGATTCAAAGGTTTAACTATTTATCAAGCGGATTGGTCTGTTTCAAATATTGTTATGGAAATTGACAGTGTTCTTTACCAACTCCAACTAAAGCCTATTCCAGAGATAGGAGATCAAATATGGGGGCTTTTAATTGAATTGGGTAGAGAAAATAAAAAAAATTATCTTTTAACTATAGATAATGAAAATGGTCCACTTAAAGTTTCAAATATTGAAGATTTTTCTGAAAATTTTATTTATTTAAATAATAATCCATTAGAAATCAATTCTTCAAAACTATCTTTAAAAAAAATAATTCCTAGTAGTGGTTTGATTATTAAAAATGATCCTTCAATTCCGTTTATTTATCTATCCTTTACTTTAATAATTGTGGGAACAATCTTAAGTCTTATTCCTACAAACCAAATATGGATTTTATTTAATGAAAATACAAATAAATTATTTATTGGTGGTTTAAGTAATAGAAATCTTTTAGGTTTTAAGAAGGAATTTCTAAAATTATCAGATGAGATTAAAAATAATTAATTTCTTTTCTGTCCACTATAAATATCTAATTTCATAGAAACGTTTCCTCTAGGATTAAAATCAGCGTTTAAATGAATCCAGTGTGGGAATGCTGCTTTTAAAAGATCATCCATAATTCTATTTACCACTTCTTCATGTGATATTTTGAGATCTCTAAATTTATTAATATAAAGTTTTAAAGATTTCAACTCATATACTTTCATATTAGGCTGATAGTAGATAATTAATTTTGCAAAATCTGGATAACCCGAAAAAGGGCATTTACAAGTAAATTCAGGTAATTCAATTGAAATTTCATAAATTCTTTTTTTATTAGGATTTTCAAAACAAATTATATTTGATTCTTCTATTATTCTTTCTCCGTATAAAGGCTTGTTAGTCGAATCGTGTAAATTAGCTGTACTCATTTTTTATTCAAAAATACCTTTACTAAAACTATATAAAAAGCTAATAATTCGCAAAAAAATAAAATAAACTTAAGTATTACAAATCAATAAGTCAAAGGATATAAAACTTAGTTTTGTATCAACGGTAACAATCCTAGTATCGTTAAAAGGGTTTATATGTATTTAGTTTCAAAAAACATATGGACATCTGTTTGTTAAATATAGACAATAATTCTAATAAATCTCTAAACCCCACTAGTGTTATTGGAATGTTATGGCTCCAGACGCATTTTGAAGATACTCAATGGGAGGCATTATCAAATAATCAAGTAATTATTTCAAAAGAAAACTCTAAGTTACTAATTAAGGATGCAATTAGCGCTGGTCTAAAGATTAAATCATTTTCTGGAGTTTCAATGCTAGATGTTTTTCAAAAAAAGAATTAAAATTAAACCATTCAAGAGAAAAACATGAAGAAAATTGAGGCAATCATACGTCCATTTAAACTAGAAGATGTAAAAATTGCATTAGTAAATTCTGGAATTGTTGGAATGACTGTAAGTGAAGTCAGGGGATTTGGAAGACAAAAAGGTCAGGTAGAAAGGTATAGAGGTTCAGAATTTACAGTTGAATTTCTTCAGAAACTTAAAGTAGAAGTTGTAGTAGAAAATGAAAAAGTAAGTTCAGTAATAGATGCAATTGCCGAAGCTGCAAAAACAGGAGAAATTGGAGATGGAAAAATATTTATATCATCTATTGATTCTGTCGTAAGAATTAGAACTGGAGATACCGATGAAGAAGCCCTTTAGTTAAAGAGTTTCTTGTACTAAATTTTCTATAAAGCTAATATCTATTTTTGGATTAGACATCCTAATCTTAGACATCCAAGCTAGATATTCATGATTTCCTGCAGGCCCAACTAATGGCGAAGCTAGTAGACCTTGGATATTCCATTGCTTTTGTTCTGCTGCATTAATAACTGACTCTATTGCCTCAATATGATATTCAGCCTTTCTTACAACACCCCCTTTACTTACTCGATCTTTTCCTACCTCAAATTGGGGTTTAATAAGAAATATTCCCTCTATAAGATCTCCTGATAATAAATTATTAATAGGTTCAAAAACTAACTTTAATGATATAAAAGACAAATCCGCTACAACAAAGTTGGGTAACAAACTTTCTTCAGAATAGATATCTAAAGGCTTTAAATTTCTAATATTTGATCTCTCAAAGAGTTTCACTTTTGGATTATTCCTTATTTTCCAAGCAGTTTGTCCATAACCTACATCTATCCCATAAACCATTTTCGCTCCTTGTTGCAACAAACAATCAGTAAATCCCCCAGTAGAAATTCCTGCATCAATACAAACTCTATCTTTCACATTAATATTTAGTTTTTTGAAAGCCTCCAGTAATTTTTCTCCTCCTCTCGATACAAATTGAGGTTCAGATTCAATAATAAATTCAGTTCCTAATAAAACTTGTTGACCAGGTTTATCGAAAATCTTACCATTGATATCTTTAACCTTTCCTGCAAGAATTAGCCCCTGTGCTTTCTGACGAGTCTCGCATAAACCTTTGTAAATAAGATAAAGATCTAGCCTACTTTTTTTAATCATTTATTCTAAAAAGGTAACTTTAAAAAATAATTACTGGCTATTTTCAAATTATATTTTTGAAACATAATACTAATTTAAAATTTTATTAAAAACAAAATACCTACTATTTATAAAGATAATCCAATCGCAAGATTTAGACATTTTACAAAATGAATTGATATTTACAAATCCAAAAGCTTTTATTTATGACAATAATACTTATACAAATATGTTCAATGGCAAGTAGAACTTTTACGTATAGAGCAATTATGAGATTTTAGTTATAAAGTTTAAATTGAAGATGTTTAAAAATTGTGATTGAACGTTACACATTACCCGAAATGGGAAGAATCTGGACTGAAAATGCAAAATTCCAGAGTTGGCTTAAAGTTGAAATTGCAGCATGCGAGGCAAATTGTTCTCTTGGAAAAATGCCTGAAGCTGCTTTAAAAGAAATTCGTTTAAATGCAAAATTTGAAGAATCAAGAATTAAAGAAATCGAGAAAGAAGTAAAACATGATGTAATTGCATTTCTAACAAACATCAATGAATACGTTGGAGATTCCGGAAGATACATACATGTTGGAATGACTAGCAGCGATGTGCTTGATACAGGCCTATCATTACAGCTAAAAGATTCCTGCGAATTGTTATTAGAGGAAATTGAAAAACTAGAAAATGAGGTTAGATCATTAGCAAGACAACATAAAAATACTTTAATGATTGGCAGATCCCATGCAATTCACGGAGAACCTATTTCGTTTGGATTTAAATTGGCAGGATGGTTAGCAGAAATATTAAGAGATAAAAAAAGATTATTAATCCTTAAAGAATCTATTTCCATTGGACAAATAAGTGGAGCAATGGGAACTTACGCTAATACAAACCCAGAAATAGAAAAAATTACTTGCAAGTTGCTAGGTTTAAAACCAGATACAGCAAGTACTCAGGTTATATCAAGAGATAGACATGCTGAATATGTTCAAACAATAGCGTTGATAGGAGCTTCACTTGATAGGTTTGCTACTGAGATAAGGAACCTTCAGAGAACAGATGTTTTAGAAGTCGAAGAAGGATTTTCAAAAGGGCAAAAAGGAAGCTCAGCTATGCCTCATAAAAGAAACCCTATTCGTAGTGAAAGGGTTAGCGGTTTATCTAGAATTTTGAGGAGTTATGTTGTAACAGCTCTTGAGAATGTTCCACTTTGGCACGAGAGAGATATTAGCCATAGTTCGAATGAGCGTATCATGTTACCCGATGTATCTATATGCCTACATTTTATGCTTAGAGAAATGAAAGAAATTATAAATAATTTAAAAGTTTATCCGGACAATATGCTCAAAAATTTAAATATATATGGGGGAGTAATTTTTAGTCAGAAAGTTTTACTTTTACTTGTTGAAAAGGGTATGTCTAGGGAAAAGGCTTATAGCTTGGTACAAAAAAGTGCTCATCAAGCTTGGAATAATGAGAATGGTAATTTCAAGGAAAATATTGAGGGGGACCAAGAGATAATGACATTAGTTTCTGAGAATGATTTAAAGGTATGCTTTGACCCCTCAATTCACCTCAACAATTTAAATGTAATATGGGATAAGTTAAGTATTTAAATCCCTAAATATTATTTGAAGTTTAACCACAGTTTTTTTGATGACCAAGAACTTTAGATTTGAAAAAGATAGTATGGGACAGATTAAAGTTCCTTCAGAGGCTTTGTGGGGAGCCCAAACGCAGAGATCAATTATAAATTTTTCTATTGGTGAGGAGTTAATCCCAATTGAATTAATTTATTCACTTACGGTTATAAAAAGAGCAGCTGCAATTTCTAATTTCAAATTGGGTTTAATAAATAATTTAAAAAAAGATCTCATTATTGAAGCCTGTACAGAAATACTTGATGGGAAACATGATTCTCAATTCCCTTTAAAAATATGGCAAACAGGTAGTGGTACCCAAACAAATATGAATATCAATGAAGTCATATCTAATATTGCTGCGTTAAAAACAAATTCAGAACTTGGAAGTCATCATCCTATTCATCCAAATGATGATGTTAATAAATCGCAGTCTACAAATGATACTTTTCCTGCGGCTATTCAGATATCTGTTGTTACTCAAATAATTAAGAAATTAGTTCCATCAATAAAGGAACTTACTAAGGTTCTTGATAGCAAGAGTAATAAATGGAAAGATCTTATAAAAATAGGTAGAACTCATTTTCAAGATGCAGTGCCAATTTCTCTTGGTCAAGAAGTTTCTGCATGGTCAAAACAACTAAAGGACGCTGAAGATGCTCTGATAATTAGTCTTGATGAATTATGTTTCTTGCCACTAGGTGGTACGGCAGTTGGTACAGGTATTAATTGTCCAAAAGATTTTTCAAAAGAATCTATAAAATCAATTTCAGAATATACTGGTTTATTTTTTTATAAATCAAAGAATCATTTCTCTTTAATGGCGTCTCATGATCGATTAGCCCAAGTAATGGGTCAAATAAAAATCCTAGCAAGTGCATTGTTTAAGATTTCTAATGATATTAAAATATTGTCCTCAGGACCTAGATCTGGCATCTATGAATTAATAATTCCCCAAAATGAACCGGGGAGCTCAATCATGCCTGGGAAAGTTAATCCAACCCAATGTGAAGCATTATCAATGGTATGCACTCAAGTAATGGGTTTTGAATACGCAGTATCAATAGCTAATGCCAGCGGCACTTTACAAATGAATGAATATAAGCCACTTATTGGATTTAATATTCTCACGAGTATACAATTACTGAATCATGCAATAAGTAACTTCAGACTAAAATTAGTTGAAGGGATACAACCAAACCCAAAAACTATAAAAGCTAATCTTGAAAATTCACTAATGCTTGTAACCGCATTGGTTCCCAAAATAGGTTATGAAAAAGCAGCAGAAATTGCGAATCTTGCTTTTAATGAATCAATCAACTTAAAAGAAGCAACAATAAAATTAGGTTACTTAACTGCTAATGATTTTGAGGATGCTATAAATACTAATAAAATGATTTAGTTGAATTACTTTTAGGAATTATTATCAATTCTTTTCGTTGCTGGATTAATATTATCAGAGACTTTTAACAAATCATTCGATTCAGAAACAGGAAATCTATTTATAGCTTTTAAGGCTAACCTTGCTTTATTTTTTAGTTTATTACTTACTCCTACGCAGTATTGAATTTGTGATAAAACATCCATAGACCTTCTTAAGATCCTTACAACATCTCCCTCATCTAGAGAAGTATTAAAAATTAGTTCTTTCCATTTTTTACCTCTCGCCCATTCTGAAATTATCCCAGTCAACTCCGTTTCTAAAAAAATTGGAGTGTTAATATTAAACTTATTTTGTTTCGAGGCAACTAATTTTCTTAGGCTCTCTAACTCATTAAAAACATCTATAACTTTTATGGAAGGCTTAAAATTACACCAAAGATTGGGTCTTCTTACATCCACACAAATTGCTTGAATGATTGCGGCTAAATCAGGAGGGGTCAAATCATCCAAGTATCCACTAAGTAAAACAAGTCCAACCCATAATTCATTTTCACTTCTTATTGCACCAACTGATTGCCCTACTTCGGTAAGCTCTAAATCATTTAAACAGCCAAAATGATTCAAAATTTTTATTAAATCAGTAAATTTTATCCAGTTATGATTTTCTTTTTCTTCCATAAGATTATTTTTCATAACTATTTCTTGCTCAATTTCTATAATCCTTTTTCTATATCTTTTTAATTTTTTAGAGTCACCAAATTTATGCGCAGGCTGATTGGTAATTGTTTCTTCCAAATTTGTAATTAGTTTCTTTTGTGCCAAAACTTCAGTTGTCAGGTCATATTGAGGAGTTCTTAAATCATATTTTTCAGAAATATCAAAAATTCTATCTACAAAAGTTTGTGATTCATTATCACCTCTTACAACTTCCCCTGAGAAATTCATCTTGGGTTCTTCAAGCCTCAAAATTTCAATTTCTTCTAAATCAGGAAAAATATTGACTATGTAAGATGGTTTTATAAGAATAAATAAATTATCAATTGTTAAACAAAGCAAACTTTTAATTTTTTTTGATTCATATATTTTTTTACAAATTAAAGCTGGAACAACTTTTCTATTTATTTGAGGGGCTTTTATGGAAATTAAACTTCCATCTTTAATAAAGGTAAGTGCACTAGTAATTTCTTCTGATAATTTTTCAGCTGCTTGTTTTTCTAATATCCTCAACAATCTTCTTTCTTCTTTTAAACGACTTTTCAACTTTTCGTATGAATCGAAATCTTGCCATGAAATATTGGAAGTTATTTTTTTTAGTTCTTTTAAATCTCTTTCTAAATTATCAAGAATAGCCGTCTCTTCTGAAGATTCCCCTAAATATAAAAAGCTACCAAAACTTCTTTTTATTAACTCTCGAGATTTATCCAAACTATAATTTTGCAAAAGATTAAGAACCATTCCATAGCTTGGTGTGAACTGACTAACTAGTAGATTTGGTTCACTAATAGCCAAGGTACTAGCTTCTTTTGCTCCCTCAAATCTAGTTTGTAAGGTTACAACATATCCCTGCAAATCCTTTCCTCTTCTTCCAGCTCTTCCTGACATCTGCAAGAATTCACTACTAAATAATAATCTATGTCCTTCATCAGTCCTTTTTGATAATGTTGAAATTACTGTTGTTCTTGCAGGCATATTTATACCCGCAGCTAAAGTTTCAGTTGCAAAAACAACTTTTATCAATCCTTGCTGAAATAGTTCCTCTACTAACTCTTTCCATGCTGGAAGCAAACCAGCATGATGTGAAGCTATACCTCGTTTAAGAGCCTCACAATAAAATTTATCTTTTATACCCTCTTCATTATTTTTTAAATAAACATCTAATCTTTGAGATATCAAATTTGCTTCTGAATAACTTACTAAAGATAAATCTTTTACATACTCAACAGCCTTGTCACAACCTCTTCTACTAAAAATAAAATAGATAGCTGGTAACATATTTCTCTCTGCAAGTTTAGAGACTACAAAGGCAATCGGAGGAGCCTTTGGTTGCATTATTCTTCCTACTTTACCTTTCTTTTTTTGACCTTTTGGTGCTCTCCAAATCTTACAATTTGGATGAATCCCATTACCCTTATTATTCAAAAGAGGATGAAGTCCCTTGGCACTACAGAAAATAAAATCTAATGGGACTGGTCTTTTATTACTGTTCACAAGTACTGTAGGACCATGAACTTTTTCTATCCAATTTTGAAGCTGGTCTGCATTAGAGATAGTTGCTGATAAAGCTATTATCTGTGCTCTACTTGGACAATGAATTATTGTTTCTTCCCAAACTGTCCCCCTTTGAGGATCGTTCATATAATGACATTCATCAAGAATTACAGATTCCAGATTTACCAATGGGTCATCAAATTCTTCAAATTCTCCATAGAGCATATTCCTAAAAATCTCAGTAGTCATTACTAAGATTGGAGCATCTCTATTGATACTAATATCTCCAGTTAAGAGACCTACTTTCTTCTCTCCAAATTGATTAATAAAATCTCTAAACTTTTGATTTGATAAAGCTTTTAAAGGGGTTGTATAAAAAACTCTACTTTCATGAGATAAGCCTCTATAAATAGCAAATTCGCCGATTAATGTTTTACCTGAGCCAGTTGGAGCAGTTAAAACAACAGAATTTCCACTATTAATAGCTTTTATTGCCTCTATTTGAAAGGGATCTAGTGGGAATGGGAAATATTCCTCTAAATTAAGCAATAATTGTGATTGAAGAGAGGAGGAGTTAACTTCTTAAGATATGATCTATATAGATATTAATAAACAATAGCCACCTTGCACACTTTAATAGTAAATCTAGATCATTTTATAAAAAATATTTAGTTGAAATTACTTACAAATGAATAGAGTAAAAATCCCAAAAAATAGACTTCGAAAATTAAAAACATTCACATTAGGTCAAAAGCCATATGAACTTCAAGGTGTAAATCCAAAGCAAGTTAAAAATAACTTTATTGACTTATGTAGTAATGATTATTTTGGATTAAGTAGAGATAACGATGTAATAAAAGCTTCTTATGAAATAAGCTTATCTGAAGGTCTTGGTTCAGGCAGTTCGAGATTCATAACGGGCTCAAGACCAATACATAAATTATTAGAGACACAACTTGCAGAATGGCTTAATCAGGAAAAAGTGCTTTTATTTCCTAGTGGTTTCCAAGCTAATATTGCTGCCGTGCAAGGTTTAGCTAACAGAAATAGTATTGTAATTGCAGATAAATTTATTCATAATTCTTTATTAGTTGGAGTAAAAGCTGCCGGATCAAAACTAGTAAGATTCGCACATAATGATTTAAAAGACTTAGAAAAAAAAATTCTTAAATTCAATTCATCGCAAAAGTCCATTCTTATAATTGTTGAATCCCTTTACAGTATGGAAGGTTCGATTGCTCCTCTCAAAGAAATTGCTGGAATTTGTAGAAGGTATAATGTTGAATTATTAGTCGACGAAGCTCATGCTATAGGGATTTTAGGGACTGAGGGGAAAGGTTTAAGTTTTGATTTATCTGATGAAATAACTATGCTTACTGGAACCTTTGGCAAATCTTTTGGTAGCGGGGGGGCTTTCATAGCTTGTAACTCAAAAATTGGTGAACACCTTATTCAAACGAGTGGGGCTTTTAGATATACAACTGCTCTTTCCCCAGCTTTATCTGCAGGTGCACTTAAATCGCTCCAAAAAATCAAAGCCAATCACGAATGGGGTATTAATTTAATGATCTCTTCTAAAAAATGGAAAAAAGAAATTCTTCGAAATTTAAATTACCCAGTTAAGGGAGAATCTCAAATCTTATCTATAATCGTCGGACAAGAAGAAAAGGCAATCCTTCTACAAAAACATCTTGAAAAAAACGGTTTTTTAGCTATTGCTATTAGACCACCTACAGTTCCTGTGAACGAATCAAGAATAAGGCTAACAATTAGAAGAGATTTAAATCTAGACATACTTAATAATTTTATTTCTGTTTTAAAAACCTTCAAATGAAACAAGTTATTACTCAACATGGTTGGGGGTTAGATCAAAGTTTCTGGGATAATTATAAAATTGAATTTCAAAGAAATGGATGGCATTGGCAAGATAATGAAAGAGGATATTTTTCAAAAAATATCAATCAAGCAAAATGGATACAAAACAATTTGAACGATCAAATCAAGATGATTTTATGTCACTCTTTAGGTTTTCATTTAATTCAAGAAAATCTTTTAGAAGAAGCATCTCATGTTGTCTTTATAAATTCATTTAATAACTTTCTTCCTTCAAGCAAAAAAAGAAATTTAATTTACAGATCTCTTAAGAGAATGGAAAAAAAAATAATGTTATTTGAAGCAGAGGTTATGTTAAAAGAATTTATACGTAGATCTTTTTTGCCCAATAATATGAGCATTAATTTCCAAACTATGTTTTATAAAAACTTAGAGAATTTAAATAATAATCTTCTATTAAGTGACCTTAAAAAACTTTATACAGATAAAGATTATTTAAAGTCTTTTGAGAAAAATTGCAATGTCATTATTATAAATTCTAAAAACGATTTAATTCTTGACCAAGATTCAAGTGATGACTTTATTGAATTATTAAAAAAAACATTAACTAAAAAGCCAACTTTAATTGAATTAGATAATCAAGGGCATTGTCTAACTAATTTAAATTTTTACCAAATCATCAAAAGAACTCTGGATAATAAATATGAAAAATAAAATCTGGAATGAAACAGTTAAAAATAACTTTAATAATGCTTCAGCAAATTATTTAAGTTATTCAAATATTCAAAAGCATTTTGCTAATAAGATTGTTTATTTCTTAAAAGATCTAAATATTCAAAAAGGTGAATGGATAGATCTTGGTTCAGGAACTGGCTTATTAGCTGATGAAATAGAAAAAGAATTTTCTACAAAAAATATTAGCCGGATTGATTTCAGCAAAAAAATGCTTCTTCAAAATAAGGACTCTAGTAAAAAGATTTTATGGGATTTAAATAATGGTTTACCTCCATCAATTAGAAACTGTTCTCTAATGACATCTAACTTTTGTATACACTGGTTAGACAATCCCGAAAAAATAATAAGAGACTGGTTTAATAAATTAAGATCTGGTGGTTATTTAATAATTTCATATCCCACAATAAATTCATTCCCGGAATGGAAGCAAACTTGCTTAGAAACTAATATTGAATATAGTGGCTTAACTTTCCCTGTTTCAAAAAATATAGTCAAAAGTTTCAACTCTGACGAAATATTCTTCTCAAATAAATACTCATTTATAGAAAACTTTCCAGATGTTTATAAACTTTTCAGAAGCATAGTGAACGTGGGGGCTCAATCAACCAAGTGTAAACGTAATAAAGTATGTGAATTAAAAGCAATACAAAAGTTTTGGCCTAAGACGGCAACTAATTCAGTTAACCTTACATGGGAAATTAATATTGAAATATTAAAAAAATCATGAGCGCTATAAAGAATAAATCCCAATTTGTTATTTGTGGGACAGATACTGATATCGGAAAGACATTAATAAGTTCTTTTTTTGTAAGAGGATTAAATTCTTTTTACTGGAAGCCTATTCAAAGTGGCATTGAGTCAGAGACTGATAGCCAAGCTGTTGCACGACTTGCAAAAGTGAAAAAAACGAAAATAATCAGCGAAGCTTATATCTTTAGAGAACCTGTTTCTCCTCATTGGGCGTCAGAAATAGATCAAAAAGTTATAAACTTTCAGCTATTAGATTTACCAAATATCGATGGGTCATTAATTGTAGAAACAGCGGGGGGCTTAATGGTCCCAATTACAAGAAATTATTTGCAAATAGATCAAATCAAGAAATGGGATATCCCTGTAATACTTGTATGCAAGAGCGGCCTTGGGACTCTTAATCACACTCTTCTTAGTATTGAGGCATTAAGAAAAAGAAAAATTAAAATTCTTGGTCTAGTTATAAACGGAAAAAAACACTTAGATAATCCAAAAACATTAACTGAATTTAGTAGTCTTCCTATTATTGCTGAATTTCCATATATCCAGAAAATTGACTCTAATAATTTAGATATACTTTGGGAAGAGCTTAATATTAAAAATAAATTGATCACCTTATTAAATCAAAAAAATTAATTAATGAAATCTCCAGTTTTAAAAAATCCTAATCAAGATTGGCATCCTAATATATGGCCGCCTTTTACGCAGATTACAAATAGCAAGCCTCAATTAGAAGTTACTCATGGAAAAAATGCTTTAATTTATACTAAAAATCCAAAAAAAGAACTCATTGATGGAATAAGTAGTTGGTGGGTTACTCTACATGGTCATAGTAACGATTACATAGCAGATGCCATTTATCATCAAGCCAAAACTCTAGAGCAAGTTATTTTCGCCGACTTCTTACATCCACAGGCTCAAATTTTATCAGAGAGACTCAGTGGCTTAACAAAATTAGAAAGACTATTTTTTTCTGATAATGGATCTACCGCCGTAGAAGTAGCTTTAAAAATTGCCTATCAATCTTGGCAAAATCAAGGTGAAACAAGAAACCAAATAATTGCTTTTGATGGTGCCTATCATGGTGATACATTTGGAGCAATGGCTTTAGGGGAGCGAAATATTTTCAATGAGAATTTTGATAATCTAATGTTCCCTGTTAAAAGGGCCCCATGGCCTTCAACTTGGATAAATGATGAAGAGGTTGAAATAAAAGAGAATAACGCGATACAAATATTAACTAAACTTCTTAAAAAGCCAACTGTAGCTGTAATTCTTGAACCATTAGTACAGGGTGCGGGAGGAATGAATATGGTTAGGCCTGAATTTATCAGACAAGTTTCAAAAGTAGTAAAAAATAATAATTCTTTATTAATAGCTGATGAAGTATTAACTGGATTTGGACGATGTGGAAGTCTCTTTGCATTTCAAAAGGCAAATATAATTCCTGATCTAATTTCTATTTCGAAGGGTTTAACGGGAGGATTCCTACCTATGGGGATCACATTAGCTAAAGAGACAATTTTCCAATCTTTTATTAGCGATTCTCCTAAAAAAACTTTTTGGCATGGTCATAGCTTCACTGCAAACCCTTTAGGATGTGCTGCAGCTAATGCGAGCCTTGACTTATTAGAAAAAGATCCAATAAAATATCTTTCTTTTGAGGAAAAGCACCTTTCCCATCTAAAGAAAATTAAAAAATTACCATTTGTAAAAAACATAAGAGTCACAGGAACTATCGCCGCATTTGATATTGAAATAGGTAAAAATGAAGGTTATCTTAACAATGTTGGCAAAAGGATAAAAGCATTATCAATTAAAAAAGGTTTATTTATTAGGCCACTTGGTAATGTTATCTATCTATTACCCCCTCTTTGTATTACAGACAAACAGTTAGAAAAAAGTTACAAAATTATTTTTGAAATTTTAAGCGATCTTTAAAAACAAAATTAAGGCCCCTGTAAAATAGCATTTTCTATATCTTCTCTATTAATACAATAAGAAAATAGTCTTTTAGTTAATTTACCTCCACTCTCCCAGACAACACTTAAATCTTCTTGTTCAAAACTAATAGTTGCATTCCAAGTAGAAAGTAACAAGTACCATTTAGACGGATTATCAATATCTTTAGTTGCTCCTAAATCTTTTAACCATAACTCTAATGATTGAAGTGAATGTTGATTAATTGGGGTGTCAGATGGGATCACAGAATTTCTTTAAATTATTATCTAAAAAGCCAAGTTGGAATTGACTGTATTTCTTTGCCAGCAAAAGAAGCGATTAAGATAGCTAAAAATAAACTTATCAAAATAATAATAATCAACAAAAATAATGAGAAAATTTCTCCATTTGAAAATGGTCTCCTATTACCTACTAACTGCTCATTATTAGCGTCCATTACTAAAGGATTCAAGACATTTAAATTTGTTTTATTTGGTTTTTTAGAATTTACTTGTAATTTTTCATCATAAATTTTCCTCAAATTAGAATTATTTAAATTTTCATATGCCTCTAATACTTTTTGAAATTTATTTTTTGCATCTTCTAATTCTAAGGAAGTCGTATCAGGATGTAATTCTATCGAGAGTTTACAAAAAGCTTTTCTTAATTCGTTATTTGAGGCATTTTCATTAACGCCTAAAATCTTATAATAAGTTATCTCGCCTTTCAAAAAAATTTAATTATCATTAAAAATATTCTAGTCATTTTTGATAAAATTGAATATTTTTAATTATCAAGAATAAGAAACTATTTAAAACTCAATGAAAAAAGAAAGTATCCCTAATGAACTTCTCAATTTATTAACTGAAGAGGAAATAATAATGTTTATAGAATTACAGATTAAAATCCAAGAACTAAATTATAAAACCAACTTAACTAGATTAATTGAAGGAGATGATTACTGGATATCACAAGTCTATGACAGCCTTTGGACATTTAAAGAAAATACAAATAAAATTTTTGATAATAAAAAATTTATTGATATTGGATCAGGTTGTGGTTTCCCAGGATTTGCCTATGCGATAACACATCCTAATTCAGAAATATATCTAGTGGATTCCTCTAAAAAAAAAACAGATTCACTAAAAGAAATTATCAAAAGTATTAAATTCAAAAACGATATATTTGTAATTAATGATCGTATTGAAAACATTGGCCGTCAATCTTCATTTAAAAATGGCTTTAATATTGCGACAGCAAGAGCAGTTAGTAATCCTTCAACAGTTTCTGAATATATATTACCTATGTTGAAATCAAACGGATTAGGTATTTTATATTGTGGGAAGTGGACTAATGAAGATAATAAAAATTTAGAAAATACATTAAACGTATTAGAAGGGCAAATCTTAGAAATTAAAAGTAAATTTCTTCCCAGAAAAAAAGGGATGCGTAATGCTATTTTTATTAAGCCAAAAGCATCTTGCCCTGATATTTATCCTAGAAGTATTGGCAAGGCTGAAAAATATCCCCTCAAAGGTTAATTCTTTGATAATCTTGATAAAGATTTGTCCCCAAACTTATCTTTTAGAACTCTTAATTTCTTTATAACCTTTTTGGGTTTTATATGCCTTTCTAAAACTTTTAATAATTGACTTTCGCATACATCAACATCTAATAAATTTGCGTTATTGCCTGGAAACCAATGACTGCCATTACCAAGTAATTGGTATCTAGATTTTGCAAATTCTTCTAAATCAAAGGAATCTATTAAATTCGCGAGCCAGAGAAGAACCGGAATATTTATTCCTCCTGGTGTATTTTTCCAATTTGGTAAATTTTTATCCCATCTTTTATACCACTCTATACCTAATGAATTTATTGATTCCTCTTGTAATCTATTTAGTATTTTAGGAATATATTGATCAGATTTTGACAATAATGAAACAGCTTCTAAATGTAAATTAAAGTCTTGCTCTTTCGCTATCCCAATACTAATTGTATGAACATTTTTGTTCCTTAAACAAAAAAGATCGTTAAATACTATTGGGTGTAAAGGGCTACAAAGTTCCAAAATTTTTGTTGATGGAGTGTGAAGATGTCCACCTTTATCAGTAGGACTTATGATAAAAACCCCAAGATCATATTTATGAGCCAACTTAATTAACTTGGAATTAGTTTGATTGATGAAATACCAGTGCAAATTAATATAATCAAAGAAATTTGTAGATATCGCTTTTTCTATAAGAGATAATTCTCCATGAGTCGAAAATCCTATATATCCAATTAAATTTTCTTTTTGGTATTTTTTTAAAATATCAATACAGCCTCCATCTTTTACAGATTGATGAAGATGCTCAGGTGTATTGATGCCATGAATTGCTAATAAATCAATTTTCTTTACTTGCAATTTTTCAAAACTTTTCAAAAGTTCGGCTTCGAATAATTTTGGATCACGATTAGGAGGGATTTTTGTTTGAATGATTTTTGGTATTTTTTTAATACTCTTAAAAGCCATACCTAACTGAATTTCTGAAGTCCCATAATACTTAGCTGTCTCAATGTGATTGAAACCAAGTTTATTTGCAAGATTCAGTATATTTTCAACTTTATTCTGTTCTTTTTGTGAAATATCTGAAAATTTTAATTCATCCCAACTTTTTTGGAATCTCATACCTCCTAATGATAAAACAGGCATATTTAGATTGGTTCTACCAAATCTGCGACAAGGCAACTCCATTAGAAATTAATGCTTATTCATTCGTGGTGGTTTCCCCAGAGATTGAAACATATCCCTATCAAGACTACTTTCTAGATCTTCTAAGTTTTCAAATTCAACCCAATGAATACAATCCACTGGACAGGTATCAATAGCTTCTTGCACCGTTTCAAGATTATCTCCATCTTGTCTTATTGCTCTACTCCGTCCATAATCATCATTAATTACAAAAGTATTAGTAGCTACATGAGCACAATATCTACAACCTATACATCTACTTTCATCAACCCAAACTGCTTTTTCAGTTAATTCTCCTCCAAGGACAGGCTCATAACCTGTTAGTTCTTTAGTTTCAAAATAATTATCAATTGCACTTAAGGAATTACTATCCAATTATTAACTTTCCCACTTAGTTAGAACCAATTCGATGGATCCATCATTTTTATTTTTTTGCTCAACTATTTGGTATCCGTCCTCTTCTGTTTTAGAAATAATTGTATGGTAAGCATACATTTGAGTAACTTTTGAAATAAACCTTTCAACCGGTAAATCAAATTTCCAAAGGTCGAGATCAGTAACTAATTCATATGAGTTAGAGTTATTATCCCATTTGAATCCAACTTTAGTTTCGCTTGGTAAATCCATGCTTATATCAACTGCTGTAAATTGTCCTCTGTAGCCTTTGACAAACTTTGTTTCGTGATTTACTACGTATCCAAGTTGATCTAAAGCTTTAATTAGGGGTTTTACTTCCTTAAGTTGAGTCTTGATAGTACTAAAATGTGACATTAGATTCGTTGTTAATTTGATTTAATTTTTCGCTTTGGTTAGAGATAAACCCCTCTGAAGTTTTATTCTTGACTTTCACTTCGCCAAGAGCATCTTCAATATTTTTTGTTGCACTATTACATGCATTACCATTGAAGCCTTCAACGGTTTCTTCAACTCTTCCATCTTGATGAATTTTGAATCTTAATGTTCTCTGGGGCATTAAAATCAAGTACTAAGTACTAATACTTTATATACGATAACGAAAAATAATTGTTTCAGTTGGTACAAGTTAATTAAAATATATTTATTTATACTGATTACTTAATAAATATAAAACTCTATTTATAAAACCCTTTCATACCCATTGAATCTAATGCAGTTTTAGCTTCTTCCATGACTGAAGGTTCTTTATCAAAAAGAGCAATTTTGGTACATTCATCAACAAAACTTTCTTGCGATATTTCATTTAATTTTTCAAACAATCTACATAAAGACCATATACAATTACTTCTTACTACAGGCTCATTATCTATTTTCAAGCTAATTAATAATTGTTCAGCCGCTAATTGAGCGTTAAAGGATGAGGTACTTCCAATTTCCGCTAGAGAACTAGATGACCATAATCTTACTGAAGCCACATCATTTTTTAATGAATTTATTAGTGGTTTCAAAACAATTTCATTATCATAATTAGCTAGACTCCAAGCGGTAGCTCTTCTTACATATGCATTGTCGTCTGTTTCTAATAGACTGACCAATTTTTCTACTGCGCTAGGGAACGGATTCCTACCTAATGCATATACAGCACTCATTCGTTCTACTGGGCAAGGTTGATCAAGTAAAGGAAGTAAAAGAGGGAAAGATCTTTTATCTCTATATTCACAAAATATTCTTAAGCCTTGAATTCTTTGCTCTCTGTCACCCTTAAGTAATTTCAAGGCTTCATCACATTCTAAATTTTTATCTAAAGTTCCTCTTGAGAAACCATCTTTATCAATCTGTTCTAAAGGATCAATTTCAAGCTCTACAGATAATTCTTGAGCTAAAACATCTGGATCTATTGCTATTTCTGCCAAACTTTCATTTTGTATATCCTTTCTTTTAGTCATTATCAAATAAAAATAAAGATTAATTAATCGGAGCAGGCGACATCATATCTCCAGGTAGCCAAATCCTTGCACTAACAGCAAAAAAAGCAACGCCGAATAAACTAACAATTGCAAGAGGTAAAAGCTTAGTTCTAATAAATCCCAATAATAAAAAAAAGAATTAAATCAATAATAACGTGTTTAAGTTGAATTTAATAAAAAGTTTTTAAATATGATTATTTTATCTTTTCATTTTGCCTTAACTGACCACATGCTGCATTCCTATCTGAGCCTCTACTTTTCCGAAAACTAACATTAATCCCACTATTGGAAAGTCTGGTTTGAAAGAGTTGAGCATTTTTTGTAGGGGTTTGCTTAAATTCAACTTCCTCAATGTGATTATATTGAATCAAATTCACATGGCATTGGAAACCTTTTATTAGATTACTTAATTCATCAGCATGTTCTAATTTATCATTAACTCCATGGAGCATTAAGTATTCAAAACTCACTCTTCTGCCAGTCTCTCTTACATATTCTCTACAATCATCAATAATATTTTTAATGTGATAATTTTTTGCACTCGGGATGATAGCTTCTCTTATTTTTTGATTTGAAGCATGCAAACTTATTGCAAGCGTAAACTGACATTTACCCAAAACTTGAAAAGACAGTTCTGATAATTTACTTATCATTTTTGGAATAGCGACAGTGCTTACTGTGATCTTTCTCTGACTAATATCGAAATCCTCATTGATTGATCTAATTGAAAGAAGTAACTCATCAATATTTAACAAGGGCTCACCCATTCCCATAAAAACGATATTAGATACTTTCTGATTCATTTCATTTTCAATAAATAAAATTTGATCGAGTATTTCACTTGCTTTTAAAGATCTTTTTAATCCTTCTTTACCAGTAGCACAGAATTTACAATCCATTGGGCATCCTACTTGACTTGATAGGCATGCAGTTAATCTTTTCTCAGTTGGGATACCAACGCACTCAACACTTTCATTATCTCTAGTATTTAATAACAACTTTAAGGTTCCATCAGTTGCTAAATACTTTTCATTTAAGGTTAATTCTCCAAATAAAAAAGCTTCATTTTTTAATTGATCTCTAAACTTTAATGGCAAGACGTTGATTTCATCAATACTTTTAGACCTGTTTTTATAGTTATAAAGCCAACTATAAATTTGACGTCCTCTAAAAGCAGCTTGACCAAAATTCAAAGCTAAACTTTCTAAATCCTTAACACTACATCCCAGAAGGTTTTTCAAATTATTCTTGATACCATTTTTCTAAATACATCACCATAGCAATAATCCATGTTTTAAAAATAATTCAGTAAGAATAAGTGCTATAAAACCAATCATGGCCATTCTTCCATTAAGTCTCTCATTATAAAAATGAAACCCGTAACGAGGTAGTTTTCTTTTAGGAACAATGTCAGGCTTAATCATTAATTAAAATTTAAAGTAGCATTCTAGTAACTGAAAATGAAAATGGCCTTTATTCATCAGAGAGAAGTCCTTCTTCTTGTAACCCTTCCAAAGCTGCAGGATCAGGTAATTGATCTTCAGAAAATTGATTTTCAGCATTTGGCCTTGCAAAAGCAGCAAAATTACTGGATGTAGGATCAATTCCATGTCTATTCCGAGTAGTTTCTAAATCTTCATCACTTGGATCATCAAGAATAGCAGTAGAACTTACAATCGGTGTTTGTGGCATGTCGACTGTATAGTCTGGCCTTAAATTCTGAGCCCTTCTATACCCACCTGATTCTTCTGCAAGAATATCAGGATGAGGTCCAGCTTCTGAAGCTAATTCTTCAACAAACCCACTAAAACCTGTACCAGCAGGTATCAGTCTTCCAATAATCACATTCTCTTTTAAACCTCGAAGCCAATCAGATTTTCCTTCTATAGCAGCCTCAGTGAGAACTCTTGTGGTTTCTTGGAAAGATGCTGCTGAAATAAAGCTATCTGTATTTAGTGAAGCTTTAGTTATCCCTAATAATACTGGAGTAAACTCTGCGGGTGCCCCCCCCGTAATAGACATTGCTTGATTTGTATCTTCTACTTGTCTTAACTCTATTAATTCACCAGGAAGAAGGGTGGTATCTCCTGCATCTTCAATCCGAACTTTACTTGTCATTTGTCTTACTATGACTTCAATATGTTTATCACTAATTGCTACGCCCTGGGACTTATAAACATTCTGAACCTCGCTTACCATCTTTCTTTGTAATTTTGATATGGATTCTTGCGCCGCTTCCATTAAAGGTTTTTGATCTTTTAAATCGGTAAATAAACAATCTAGTAAATCATGAGGATTAATAGGACCATCAGTTAAGAGTTCTCCACCGGTAACTTGCTGACCATCACTTACCATAATATTCTGTCCCATTAAAAGTTGATACTCACTAATAGAATCATCTCTCTCAATAACAGATAATGATACTGATTCTTCATCAGTCCCTTCTTTAATTTGCACAATTCCAGATTTCTTACATAAAGTTGAAGAATCTCTTGGTCTTCTTGCTTCTAATAATTCTTCAATTCGAGGCAAGCCTTGAACAATATCCCCAGTTTTCTGCCTTTCAAAAACTAGTAATGCTAAACCATCACCTCGAAGAACTAAATCTCCATCTTTCACATGCAAAACAGAATCTGGAGATACCATATAGGGTCTTCCAAGCCTTAAGATCACATATTCGCTAGAAACCTCTTCTATTTCTCCACATGAAGTAGATTTTACTCCCTTGCTAATTGAATCTCCATCTACAACACGATCTCCAGTTTTCACAACTGCTTTATCTTTAATATTAATTTTTATTTTATCTTCGTTTCTTTCAACAATAAGTCTTCTAATTGGTTCACCTTCAACTGAATCTGGTAATTGCAATACCCCTCTCTCCTTACAAAGAATTTGAGTCGTAGCAATTACATCACCAGCTTTAACAAGCTGTTTATTGTTTATTTGTAGTTCAGTATGAGTTGAACCATGACTTGAGTCGGAAATTGTATCTCTCCTAACCAAGATAGATTCCAAAATAACTAAATTTAATCTATTGATTGATGGATCACTTTTATCTTGAATTGTCTCTACATCAATTGTCATCTGAGGGGTAGCATCAAAACTTTCTATACTCAAATTAGTTTTAAGTAGTTCTACACCCTCCACAGATTTTATTAATTCACCATCTTTATAAGAAAGTCTTTGAATAGCTTTCAAAGCTAATGATGGTCCTTTTTCCTGTTTAACATGAGATAATTCAGGTAGCTCAGCCTCATTAGGTATTGTGTATTCTTCTACAGTTCTCAATAATAAACCCTTGCCTTTTGATGTTTCTAATTTTTGAACAAACAGAATTTCGTCATTATCTACTCCATCTATAATTTTTTCGCCTGGATTAACCAACTTTCCTTCTTCAGTAAATCGACTCAATATCTCTTCATCTTCACACTCATGAAAAGAACCATTTCTAACAGTGATTTCACGCAAGATATCATTTTTTTGAGTCACTGTTACGATTCCTGATGTTTGGCTAAATATATCTTTGACAACTTCTGTTCCTGCTTCAATCCATTCCATATCCTCAGTCATGAGTAAGGATATATCTTTATTTATTTCATGCGTCTCTTGAGGAATCCAAAGCAATGTTCCACCTTGACTGACTTCAAAACCATTTTTAGATGACCTTGCTTTTTTAACACTTAAACCAGGTGCATATTTCACCAGTCCGCCAGTTTTTGTTCTGAATCTTTCATCTGCCAAATCAGCAATGACTTCACCACTACTAATTTTACTTCCAGGTGAAGTATTTAACCTGTAAATAGTTCCATCATCAGATTCTAAATGAAATAGTTCACCTGAATGAGTAGATTCTTCAAGTAATTTAAAATTACTTAATAGCATTGAAGTTGTTACGATCTGAACTTCTCTAGAATCTCCCACTGATTCCCTTAAACGCACTTCTCCACCGAACTCACTAGATTGACTTGCTTCTGCTAAAACAGTTCCTTGTTCTACCTTTGTTTTTGTAGAAACAACAGGTTTGGCATTTGGAGGTAGATTATATACATCTCCAGCTAAGACCCATAACCTTCCTAATCTTTGTGCTTTCAAAGTGATATTACCCTGCCTATCAGTAACTTCCTTTGGTTGGATTACTTTGTCATACCTTACTTCTCCAGCTAAATCGCAAATAACATCTTTAGTAGCTTTTTCAACACTTTTCTTGACAGCTCCTGAGGTAATTTGTGCAACAGTTATATCTGAGTCAATATCTTGACCATCTTCTACAAATAAAAGAGATCCACTTGTTACTTCGATTTTTTGGGCTTTGTTAGTATTACTTCCAGTTGGAATAATCTTTAATAAAAAATCTACTTCAGCTTGTTTAGCCTCCACTCCATGCGGGGTTCTATATCCTCTGATTTTTGCTTTTGAACCGAATTCAACTTTACCTTTAATTTTAGATCTCACAACTCCACTTTCTGCAGTAGATACGCCTCCAGTATGAAACGTTCTCATAGTCAATTGGGTTCCGGGTTCTCCAATTGATTGCGCAGCTATAATCCCTACAGCTTCTCCTAAATCAACTAAATGATTATGAGCCAAAGCCCATCCATAACATTTTCTGCAAACAGAACGGTTAGCCTCACAAGTTAATGGGGATCTAATATTTACTTTTGAGATTAAGGATGTCTCTAAAGTCTTAGATAAAGAAGGGTCTATCGCAGTATTCTTTGGAACAATTAAATTACCTTCAGAATCTAAGATATCTTCAGCAGAAAGTCTTCCGATAAGCCTTGAACCAAATTTTCCATCTTCAGAATTTATAACTATCGATCGTTCAGTGCCGCAATCTTCCTCTCTTACGATTACATCTTGCGCCACGTCAACCAATCTTCTGGTCAAATAACCTGAGTCGGCAGTTCTTAATGCTGTATCAACTAAACCTTTCCTAGCACCATAAGAAGAAATTACATATTCAGTGACCGTAAGCCCTTCCCTAAAGTTAGTTCTAATGGGTAAATCAATAATCTCTCCTTGAGGATTAGCCATCAATCCCCTCATCCCAACTAGTTGTCTTACCTGAGACATGTTACCTCTAGCCCCAGAATTAGCCATCATCCAAACTGAGTTAAGTGGATCATTTTGATTAAAATTATTCTTAACTGCATCTACTAATCTCTCATTAGTTTCAGTCCACGTATCAATAACCTTGGTATGTCTCTCAACTTCTGTAATTTCTCCAAGTCTGTAACATTCTTCAGTAGCCGTAATTTGAGCTTCTGCCTGTCCAATTAAATCTTGCTTAGCTTCAGGAACTTTTAAATCATTTACTGAAATAGAAACAGCTGCTTGTGTAGCATATTTAAATCCTAAATCTTTTAGATTATCAGCCATTGCAGCAGTAACGGCAGTTCCATGGGTTTTATAAGCCCATGAAACTAAATTTTTTAAAGCTTTTTTATCTACTACTTTATTTTTGAATGATGGCGGTGTTTTTTCCAATAAAGGCATCATTGTAATATTATTTTTTTTTGAATTTTTTGTAGTTTTACGTACTCTTGAACTTTTTTTTGGTTTAGATGATGTCATGATTTTATGAATGAATAGTTTGTTTTTTTGAGGATTACGTTTTGGAAACAGAATCGATGATCGTATGATTCATAACCACTCTTCCTACTGTTGTTAAAATAAATCTACTTATTAGATTATTTTGAGAATCAAATCTGTCTCTTCTAAAGTTCCATGTTTCTAACCTTGAACCATCTTCCAGTTCTTTAGATTCTTTTGGTTTATTCGCTTCTTCATCATCATCAACTGCACCATTAAACCTTACCCAAACCCATTCATGTAAACCAACTCTTTTATCTTCAAAAGCAAAAATAACATCTTCTAATGAAGCATAAGTTTTTTGATTGTCACCAAATTTTGGTTTTTTAAAGTTTGGCTGTAGTGCAGTTAGATAATAAGAACCTAAAACCATATCTTGTGAGGGAGTTACAATTGGTTCTCCTGTAGCTGGTGAGAGAATATTATTACTGGCTAGCATAAGCATACGTGCCTCTGTCTGTGCTTCTAAAGCTAAAGGGACATGGACAGCCATTTGATCTCCATCAAAATCAGCATTAAAGGCAGGACATACAAGTGGATGCAGTTGGATCGCTCTACCTCCAACTAATTTAGGTTCAAAAGCTTGAATTCCTAACCTATGAAGAGTTGGAGCTCTATTTAAAAGTATTGGGTGACCTTCAATAACTTCTTGGAGTACTTGCATGACTTCATCATCTCCTTTTTGTATTAATTTTTTTGCGGCTTTAATATTATTTACGATATTTTGACGAATTAATCTATGTATCACAAAAGGTTGAAAAAGCTCAATAGCCATCTCTTTAGGGAGTCCGCATTGATGCATCTTTAACTTTGGACCAACAACTATGACAGACCTTCCAGAATAATCAACACGTTTACCAAGTAAATTCTGTCTAAATCTCCCCTGTTTACCCTCTATAATGTCGCTGAGAGATTTTAGAGCTCTATTATTTGCCCCGACAACTGTTCTACCTCTTCTTCCATTATCAATAAGTGCATCAACAGCTTCTTGCAACATTCTTTTTTCATTTCTGACAATGATCTCAGGAGCTAAGATTTCTTGAAGCCTAGCTAGCCTATTATTCCTATTTATGACTCTTCTATACAGATCATTTAAGTCGGATGTGGCAAACCTACCTCCATCAAGTTGGACCATTGGTCTAAGATCAGGAGGAATAACAGGGATTGCATCTAGTACCATCCATTCTGGCTTTGCGTTAGTTGCCAGGAAATTATCAATTACCCTAATCCTTTTAATGAGTTTTGCTCTTTTTTGACCTTTACTGTTTGTAATTTCTTCTCTAAGCTCTTCAGCAATTTGGTTTAAGTCAAGATCCTCAAGTAATTGCTTAAGAGCTTCTGCACCTATACCAACAAGTGGTTCATTTTCAATTGTAGAGTCTTCTGCATAAATTTCGTCTTCTATTTCTAACCATTCATCCTCAGTAAGGAGTTGCTTATATTTAAGATCTTTATGATCCCCAACATCTAGGACAACATAACAATTAAAGTAAACAATCTGTTCTACATCTCTTAGAGGAATATCTAGCAGAATTGCCACATAACTCGGTATCCCCTTTAAATACCAAACATGGGAAACTGGAGCTGCCAGTTTTATATATCCCATTCTATGCCTTCTTACTCTACTTTCAGTTACTTCTACACCACATCTTTCACAGACAATTCCACGATGTCTAACTCTTTTATATTTACCGCAGTGACATTCCCAGTCTTTGGATGGGCCAAATATTTTTTCACAAAAAAGTCCATCCATTTCTGGTTTTAAGGTTCTATAGTTAATCGTCTCTGGTTTAGTAACTTCTCCTACTACTTGCCCATTAGGTAATGTCCTTTGCCCCCAATCCATTATTCTTTGAGGTGATGCAATAGATATCTTGACGTAATCAAAATGATTTTCTGTTCTTAAGTTGCTGTTAGTCATTTTTAGAATATTTAAATTAGAAAGTGTTGATAAAGTATTTAATCTTCCGCATATTCAGAGGTACCTAGAGATTCATAAGTAGGTCTTGAAGGAGTATTTCTTTTTGGATTTACATCTTGCATTAAATCAACCTCCTTACCTTCATCAGTGTAAACACCAATGTCTAAACCTAGGGACTGTAATTCTCTCATTAGGACTTTAAATGATTCAGGAGTTCCTGGTCTAGGGATAGGTTTGCCTTTAACTATGGCGTTTAATGCTTCATTTCTTCCTTGCATATCATCTGATTTAACAGTTAACAATTCTTGCAGAGTATAAGCTGCACCGTATGCCTCTAAAGCCCAAACCTCCATTTCTCCTAGTCTCTGTCCACCTTGTTGAGCTTTACCACCTAAAGGTTGCTGAGTTACTAAAGAGTATGGACCTGTTGATCTGGCATGGATCTTATCATCTACTAAGTGAACAAGTTTAAGAAAGTGAGAATATCCAACAGCTACTGGTTGGTCAAAAGGCTCGCCTGTTCTACCATCTTTGAGTAACAACTTTCCAGGATCTTTAGGGTTATAAACCCAATCCTTCCCATCTTGCTTTGAAGCTTCCTCTAAAAACGCTTGTACAGTTTGATGTGATTTTTCAGCACCATACATTTCATCAAAAGGCACAACTTTAACTCTGCAATTTAAATTTGATGCTGCCCAGCCCATTAACAACTCAAAAACTTGACCTACATTCATTCTACTTGGAACACCAAGAGGATTTAAAACGATATCAACTGGTGTACCATCCGGTAAATAAGGCATATCTTCTCTAGGTAAAATTCTACTTATTATGCCTTTGTTACCATGCCTCCCAGCCATCTTGTCACCTACCTGAATTTTCCTCCTTTGAGCAACATAAACTCTTACAACCATATTTGCACCTGGAGGCAGCTCATCGCCTTGCTCCCTTGTATAAATACGAACATCTAAGACTCTTCCTTTTTCTGTTTTAGGAACTCTAAGAGAATTATCCCTAACGTCTCTTGCTTTTTCACCAAATATAGCTCTCAAAAGTTTTTCTTCAGGTGGCTGATCTGATTCTCCCTTGGGAGTAACTTTTCCTACGAGAATATCACCACTTTCTACAAAAGCACCTGTTCTGATAATTCCCATTTCATCAAGATTATTCAAACTTTCTTCTGAAATATTAGGAATTTCTCTAGTGATTTCTTCAGGGCCCAGTTTAGTTTGTCTGGCTTCTATTTCATATTTTTCTATATGTACTGAAGTATAAAGATCATCAGTAACCATCCTTTCACTTACAAGTATTGCATCTTCATAGTTGTAACCTTCCCATGGCATATAAGCAATTAAAACATTCTGTCCTAAAGCTATTTCTCCACCTTCACAAGCTGATCCATCAGCAAGAACTTGACCAGATATAACTTGATCTCCATTTTTCACTATTGGTCTTTGGTTTAAACAAGTATCTTGATTAGATCTCTGGTATTTTTGAAGATAATGAACATGCTCATTACCATCTACATCTTTAACAACTATTTCATTAGCATCAACATAAGAAACGATTCCATTTACTTTTGTAATTGGCACCATCCCAGAGTCTCTAGCAACTTGGGATTCTAATCCTGTACCGACTAGGGGTCTTTCAGGTCTTAATAATGGAACCGCTTGACGCTGCATATTTGAACCCATTAACGCTCTATTTGCGTCATCATGCTCTAAGAAGGGAATAAGAGAAGTAGCTACTGAAATAACTTGAACAGGAGAAAGCTGAACATAATCAACTTGATGAGGCGGAACTTTCTCAAAATCTTGCCGGTACCTTACTGGAATTAAATCTGCAAGAATATTACCACTTTTATCAGTCGCCACATCACCAGGAGCAACCCTACATTCATCCTCTAAGTCCGCTGATAAATAAACAGGATTCCCCTCTTTTATTACCCTACCTTTTTTTACTTCCCAAAAAGGGGTTTCAATAAAACCATATTCATTAACTCTTGCATGTGTTGCAAGAGAATTTATAAGACCTGCGTTAGGGCCTTCGGGAGTTTCAATAGGGCATAATCTTCCGTAGTGTGATGGATGAATATCTCTAACAGCAAAACCTGCTCTTTCTCGAGTTAGCCCGCCTGGTCCTAATGCTGATATTCTTCTTTTATGCGTTAACTCAGCTAATGGATTTGTTTGATCCATAAATTGACTTAATTGACTGGATCCAAAAAATTCCTTAATAGCTGCTACCAAAGGCTTTGGGTTAACTAGCTGAGCAGGTGTAAGAGAATCTGTCTCGCCAACAGTCATCCTTTCTTTGATAATTCTCTCTAATCGGTTAAGGCCAACTCTGACTTGGTTTTGAAGAAGTTCTCCAACAGATCGAACTCTTCTATTACCTAAATGATCAATATCATCTAAACTAGCTCCACCAATATCAAGTTCCAGATTGATAAGATAATCAATTGTCGAAAGAACATCCTCATGTGTAAGGGTTCTGACATTATTTGGAACAGTTAATCTCAATTTTTTATTAATTTTGTATCTACCTACTCTTCCTAAATCGTATCTTTTAGGATCGAAAAATCTACTATGTAAAAGTTGTTGCCCACCAGAAACAGAAGGGGGTTCACCTGGTCGTAATTTTTTATAGAGTTCTAATAAAGCTTGATCTTCTGAATTTATTCCTTCATCATTAGCTGAATCAATTGACTGTTTATAAAACTCAGGATGTCTTAATTTATCAACCACATCATTATCCGAGAGTCCCATAGCTCTCATAAGTACATGGGCATTAATTTTCCTCGTTTTATCAACTCTTACATAAAGTAGATTATTTTTATCTGTCTCAAATTTTAGCCAAGCTCCTCGATTGGGTATGACGCTAGCATTATAAGTCCTCCTACCATTTTTATCCATTTCATCTTTGAAATAGACCCCTGGACTACGTACTATTTGATTAACTATTACTCTTTCGGCTCCATTAATAATAAAGGTCCCTCTCTCAGTCATTAAAGGTAGTTCACCAATAAAAACTTCTTGTTCTTTGATTTCTCCTGTTTCTTTATTTATTAACCTACATGTTACATACATTTGCGAAGCAAAAGTTGCATCTCTTCTCTTGGCTTCTTCAACATCATGTCTAGGTCTTTTCAACCTATATTCTTCGCCAATAAAATGTAGTTCTAATTTACCTGTGTAGTCAGTAATCGGAGAAAAGCTTTTTAATTCTTCAATTAAGCCTTTTTCCAGAAACCATTTAAAACTTGCCCTTTGTACTTCAACCAAATCTGGTAGATAAGTTGCTGTTTTAGCGATCTGTAAAGCGCTACTGCTCATGCAAGAAAACCCGCCATTATGTAAGATTTGCTAATTACCATAAATTCGACTTAACTTTTAGGAAATAATCAAGACTTTTAAAGTGAAATCGAGATTTTAGTCTTGAATTCAACAAATATCTAGATTATTATTAGCTGAAATGATCAAAGATAAAGGTAATAAAACCACACTTTAATCAGCTTTTTACTAATAATTAAAGAAAAATTCCAGTAATTTTTAATACTAACAGGTTATGTGTTATTTTATCAAGTCAAATTTAAACAAATCTTCAGCATTCCTAGAAGACTCATCTGCAATATTTTTCAAGTCTGAAGATCTTAAACTGGCTATAGACTTAGCTACACTTTCAACAAAAGCTGGCTCATTTCTTTTCCCTCGATATGGGACAGGGGCTAAAAAGGGAGCATCTGTTTCTATTAAATACCTATCACTAGGAACAATTCTTGCGCATTCATGAATTTCGTATGCTTTTGGGAAAGTAACTATCCCACTAAAACTTATATAAAACCCTAGATCTAAAAATTGCTTCATCTCATCTGGAGTGCCACTCCAACAATGCAGAACTCCTTTAGGACATATACCTTGTTTAGATAAATCGTGACATATTTTTATCATCTCATTTGCAGCTTCTCTACAATGAATAATGACGGGCAAGTCTAGTTCGCAGGCTAAATGCATTTGTGGAACAAGCGCATCTATCTGTTTATTTATATTTTCACTTTTAAAAAAATCTAATCCTAATTCACCAATAGCAACAACTCTTGAATCACCTTGGGCTGCATTTTTCATTATAGATTTAGAATTTAATTCCCATTTGTTAGCTTCCAGAGGATGTAAACCAACTGAGTAATACAATTCATCAAATCTTCTAGATATATTTTTCAATTTAGGAATTTCTGATAATTCACAACATGCATGGAGCAATTTTTTTACTCCTATTGAACGCCATCTTGAAACAACTTCTTCAAGATCCTCTTCAAAATTTTCAAATATTAAATGACAATGAGAATCAATGAGTTCAATATTGGTCATTTTTACTTACTTACTTGTAAGAAAATCTTTAACTACTTTGTTGATTTTTGATTTTTTGTTAGCACCGTTATTCTTATGTAGAACATTCTTTTTAACTGCCTTATCGATAAGACTAAAAGCTTCATTAACACTAACAAGAACTAGATCTTTGTTATCTGAATTAGGTTCTTGCTTATATTTCTCACAGTTAGCTAAAGTTTTTTTTGTTAGCGTTTTTACTGTAGATTTATATGATTTATTAACTAAACGATTTCTCTCAGCAACTTGAATTCTTTTTTTAGCTGATTTGTTATTGGCCACAGAAATTAGTTTAAAATATAGATTTATATTATATCAAATAGATTGACTACTAATCAATAATATATAATTTAGACTAGTGAGTTACGTAATTAATTAATTGAATTTAAATTAAATATTAAGAATATGAAGATCATAAATAGTAAACAAAAAGTTCTCCAAGAGTTGAGAAGAATTTCTCAAAGGACTACCTCTGGAGACAATAAAAAAATAAATTCAATTGTTGAAGATATTCTTCAAGAGGTAAAATTTCATGGAGATATAGCTGTAGAAAAATATACAAAAAAATTTGATGGATTCCATCCTAAACCAATGCAAGTAAGTTCTAGGGATTTAAAAACTGCGTGGGAAGAGACAGATCAGCATTTAAAACAATCATTAGAAATTGCCTATCAAAGAATAAAAAAATTCCATGAAAAAGAAATCCCTGAGTCATTTACTATAAAGGGAGAATATGGTGACTCCGTCCAAAGAAAATGGATGCCTGTAAAAAATGCTGGTTTATATATTCCTGGAGGGAGAGCGGCATATCCAAGTACAGTTTTAATGAATGCGATACCTGCAAAAGTAGCTGGAGTTAAAGAAATTTCAATGGTATCCCCTGGGAACACAAAAGGGGAAATAAATACAACTGTTTTAGCTGCTGCTTACTTATCAGGGGTTGATAAAGTTTTTAGAATTGGTGGAGCTCAGGCAATTGGCGCATTAGCATTTGGCACAAAGCAAATAAATAAAGTTGATGTAATTTCGGGGCCTGGAAATATTTATGTAACCACTGCTAAAAAGTTAATTTACGGATTTACTGGAATTGATTCCTTAGCCGGTCCCAGTGAAATTCTAATCATCGCCGATAGAACAGCCAACAGTTCTCAAATAGCATCAGATTTATTAGCACAAGCCGAGCATGACCCATTGGCTTCCTCAATACTGTTGACCACATCAAATGATCAAGCTCAAGAAGTTTTTGATGAAGTCTTTAAGAAAATAGAGCATCACCCCAGAAAAGAAATTTGCATTCAATCAATTAAGAATTGGGGATTAATTGCTATTTGCGAAAATTTAGAATCGTGTGTTGAACTAAGTAATGAGTTTGCCCCAGAACATTTAGAAATAATTACTATTGATCCAAAAACGACGCTTAAGTCTATTGAAAATGCAGGTGCGATATTTTTAGGAAAATGGACACCGGAGGCTGTCGGTGATTATTTAGCTGGGCCAAACCATACTTTACCAACATGTGGGAATGCGAGGTTTAGTGGTTCCCTAGGAGTTGAAACTTTCATGAAGAATTCTTCAATAATTGAATTTAATGAAAAAAGTTTAAAAATTAACAGCCTGGATATTATAAATTTGGCAAATAGTGAGGGTTTACATAGTCATGCAAATTCAGTAAAAATTAGATTTGAAGATTAACTTTTCCTAGAAGGTGAAAACAATACTGGAACGTCATGCTCAATTCTACCCACCAAAACCTTATCTGCTAAATCAACAAATAATCCATTTTCCAAGACTCCAGGAATATTATTAATACGCATTTCTAAATCTTTTGGATCTTTTATACCAGCATCAAATAAAACATCCAAAATCAAATTACCTTGATCTGTGACAACTGGACCTGCTTTTTTTGTTGCCATCCTTAAATTAGAAACACCACTCATTTCTGAAATTATATCCTTCACCTGCTTCCATGCAGAAGGCATAACCTCAACAGGGAGAGGGAAAACTTGGTTTAAATTTTGCACTAACTTTGATTCATCAATAACAATTAATAATTTATTTGCTTTAGATGCAACCAATTTTTCTCGGACATGACAAGCTCCCCCACCCTTGATGAGTTGAAAGTCAGGATCGACTTCATCCGCTCCATCAATGGCTAAATCAATGTGAGGAACTGAAGCTAAATCAATTAAAGGGATATTGAGTTCTAATGCAAGCACCTCTGATTGAAAGGAAGTTGGAACTCCTTTAATATTTTTTAATTGGCCTGATCTAATTTGTTCAGCAAGACTTTTTATCATAAGTGCAGCTGTTGATCCAGATCCTAAACCCAAGATCATTCCATCTTCTACTTCTTTAACAGCTGCATCAGCAACTATTTGTTTCATCTGAGTCTGTAAATCCAAAATGTTTTGACCTAGAGTTTATAGATTATTAAATTTCAACAGATGCTTTATGTCAAACCTGGAAGTGCTTCAGGTTTAATATTGACTTTAATTTCTTTATTATCTCGTAAAACATTTAAAAGAAATATCTTTCCAATTTGAGCTTTTTCTACCTCATCTAAGAGAGTCTTAGGCTCTTCTATTAGGATGTTTTCAGCAGCAATTACTAGATCACCTCTTCTTAATCCCGCTTTTTCTGCAGGACTATTTGGTATTACAGATTGAATTAAAGCCCCTGACCGTTCTGGCAATTGAACAAGTGCATTAGGATCTTCATTGTGTTCTTTGGCTATTTTAGGATTTAAGGAAATTAATTGTACGCCTAAATAGGGATGAATAACTTCGCCATTTTCTAGTAACTGGTCAGAAACATTTTTAGCCAGATTAATTGGTATTGCGAAGCCAAGACCAGCTCCAGGTCCACTTCTTACTAGAGTATTGATTCCAATTACTTGACCATTGGAATTAATAAGTGGGCCTCCTGAATTACCTGGATTAATTGCAGCATCTGTTTGTATAAGATCAAGCCTTTTATCAGAAAAACCGAGAGCATTAATATCTCTATGAAGACTGCTAACTATTCCAAGAGTTACTGTTTTTTCTAGGCCATACGGAGTCCCAAGAGCTATTGCCCAATCTCCAACTTCAAGTTCTTCTGAATCTCCTAAAGGTGCATAACTAGAGTCCTGTTGATTATCAATTTTAACTAAGGCTAAATCGGTAATTGAGTCAGTTCCCAACACTTGACCCTCACGATTAGTTCCATCAGCCAAAGTAACAGATACATTATCAACTCGTTCTACCACATGAGCATTAGTTAGAACTAAACCCTCTTTATCAATAATTACACCTGAACCTTGACCTCTCTCTCGATCGGGAGCCATTCCAGGTTCTCCAAGTAAATCTCTCAATAGTGGATCTAATAAAGTTGGATCAAATTGTTGCCTTTCTACTAATCTTTCAGTATCAATTCTTACAACTGCAGGACCTACCTTTTTGACCGCATCTGAAACAAAATTATGCCCATCAATAAAATCAAAAGCTAAAACTTCAGAAAAAGGGTAAAAATATATAATAAAAGTAGAGATTATTAAACTTATTTTGAGTAAATAAGTAAATTTATTTTTTAGGAATCTCATTACCTTTTTAAACATCAAGAATAACCAGAATTTAATTGAATAAAATTCCTAGTGTTGTTTTTTTGTTAACATCCATAAAATACACATATCAAAAACTTATTTTCAAAAAAACTTTTTGATATGTGAAAATAATCAATTATTAAAACAAAAACTTAAAATAAATTGGATAAGGAATGTAAAAACAACTTAGAAAGTCTTCTTCAAAGAGTCGCTAAAGAATTCAACCTAAAGATACATAGTCTAGATATACTGACAAATCAAAATCCAATTATTATAAAAATTATTATTTGCAAAACTAGCAACGATGATATTACTTTAGATGACTGTTCAAGATTCAATAACCCGGCTATCAGTGTGATTGAGAATTCAAATCTTTTAAATTGTTCATATGTTTTAGAAATTGGTAGTCAAGGTGTCAGTGATGAATTAACCTCAGAAAGAGACTTCAAAACTTTTAAAGGTTTTCCAGTTAATGTTGAGTTAAACCAAAAAAATTCTCAAATAAAATTTTTGAACGGTTTACTTTATGAAAAGTCTAAAGATTATTTAGCCATTAACATTAAAGGTAAGATTAAAAAAATTCCCTTTAATGAAGTATTAAAGGTTAGTCTTTGCACTTTTAAAGACTAATTAATTATCAACTCTTATTCATTTTACCCATCATAGATGGCATTAGTAATTCTCCCAGGTTTAAACAATCTTATTGAAGACATAAGTGAGGAAAAAAAATTACCTCCTCACGTTGTGGAATCAGCTCTACGTGAAGCTTTACTTAAAGGTTACGAAAAATACCGAAAAACTTTCTACATTGGAGTGAAAGAAGATCCATTTGATGAAGAATATTTTAATAATTTTGATGTAGGATTCGATCTTGAACAAGAGGGTTATCGAATTTTATCGAGTAAAATTATTGTTGAAAATGTTGAAAGTGAAGATCATCAAATATCTCTTCAAGAAGTTAAACAAGTTGCTGATGATGCTCAAATAGGTGATACCGTCGTTTTAGATGTCACTCCCGAAAAAGAGGATTTTGGTAGAATGGCTGCCTCAACAACGAAGCAAGTATTGGCTCAAAAGTTGAGAGACCAACAAAGGAAAATGATTCAGGAAGAATTCGCAGATTTGGAAGATCCTGTTTTAACTGCAAGAGTTATAAGATTTGAGAGACAGTCAGTAATTATGGGGGTTAGCTCAGGAATCGGAAGACCAGAAGTAGAGGCAGAACTTCCTAAAAGGGATCAATTACCTAATGACAATTATAGAGCTAACGCTACATTCAAAGTTTTTCTTAAAGAGGTAAGCGAAGTAGCTAGAAAAGGTCCTCAACTTTTTGTAAGTAGAGCTAATGCTGGTCTAGTGGTTTATTTATTCGAAAATGAAGTCCCAGAAATTCAAGAAGGCACAGTCAAAATTGTTGCTGTTTCAAGAGAAGCAAATCCTCCTTCAAGAGCTGTTGGGCCAAGGACTAAAGTCGCCGTAGATAGTATTGAAAGAGAAGTTGATCCAGTCGGAGCTTGCATTGGAGCAAGAGGAGCAAGAATTCAACAAGTAGTTAATGAATTAAGGGGAGAAAAAATAGATGTTATAAAGTGGTCATCTGACCCTATTCAGTACATACTAAATTCTTTGAGTCCAGCTAAAGTTGACCTTGTCAGACTTGTTGATCCAGAAGGACAACATGCTCATGTTTTAGTTCCCCCTGATCAATTAAGTCTTGCCATAGGAAGAGAAGGTCAAAATGTTCGTCTTGCTGCTAGGTTAACAGGCTGGAAAATAGACGTTAAAAACTCCCATGAATATGATCAGGAGACTGAAGACTCTGCAGTGGCAGAATTAATTGTTCAAAGGGAGGAAGAAGAGAATCTTCAAAGAGAAGCTGAACAGAGATTGGAGGCTGAGCAAGCAGAAAGAGCTGCAGAAGATAAAAGACTAAGGGAACTTTACCCTTTGCCTGAAGATGATGAAGAATATGGAGATGAACGATACGACGAAGAAACTCTTTCAGAAAACGACCAAATAGAAAACTTGAAACAAGAGGAACTATTGTCTAAAGAGGAAAACACACGGTGATACAAAAATCTCCTGTTATGCGTAAGTGCATTTCTTGCAGGACAACTTTTGATAGAAATAATCTTTTGAAGATTACTAATGATCATAAGTTAGGGATAATGCTTAACCAAGGTATGGGTCGTTCTGCTTACATTTGTAAGTCAAGAAAATGTTACACAGATTCTAAACTTAAAAAAAAGCTTCAAAAAGCTTTAAAAGGCATTTTAAATCCTGAATTTATTGATATTTTTGAAAGGGAAATTGCAAACTATAAATAACTATCCCAAAAGGGCATATAATTAAAATTATATTCTCCAAAATTTCTTAAAAAGAGTAACATTCAGATTAAATGACTATCAGCGATAAAATCAGAGTTTATGAACTTTCCAGAGATCTAAAACTGGAAAATAAAGATATATTGGATGCTGCTCAAAAACTTTCAATATCAGTCAAAAGTCACAGCAGTTCAATAAGCTTAGAAGATGCAAAAAAAATAAAAAATCTTATAAATAACAAAAATACGGGGGAAAAAATTCTTTCCGTAAGTAAATCTACATTTAAAGCAAAAACCGAAAACCCAAAAAATAATGATAATGAAAATAATAAAACTTTACCAAGTAACTTGCATCCAGAGAATTTATCAAAAGACGTTTTAAATAAAAAACCTCTTTTAATTAAGCCTATTAATAAACAAGCTAATTCACTAGTAAGCTCAAATAAAAGAAATTTAAATAATTTAAAAAATCCAAATCCCCCTACTATTGTTTCTAACCTAAAATCTCAAGCACTTTCAAAGACTCAAAATAAAACCAATAACACAATAAAAACAACTCCAAATCTAAAAGACAGAAAAGACTCAAAAGTTATACAAGACAAAAAGCCTATTAAAAATTCTTCTTTATCTCCAATAAAAACTACTGCAAGACCTCCTATTCAACTAATTGAAAAACCAAAAAATTTGGCAAATTCCAATAGGAATATAAACACAAACAAAATAAATAACTCAGTTAATCAAAGAGCTCAATTATCAAATAAAAATGATAATAATAATTTTCCTAAAAAGAATTTAAATAGCCCTAATGTAAAAAATACACCTGAACTAGTAGGCGCCCCGATTAGAAGGGAAGATCCTAAAATCAATTCAAACAGACCAAATACTAATAGCAGGCAGCCCTCATCTAATACACCAATTTCTGCGAATAGGGGTGGTATTCCTAATAGACAAGCAAATTCTAATAGGCCAAGCCGCCAAAATACTCCAAACAGGCTAGGCAGTCCTTACAGAGAGGGCACTCCTCCAACTAGACCAGGGAGGCAGGAGCAAGATAGGCAGGGTGTTCCAAATAGACAAGGCGGGCAATATAGACAAAGTGCTCCTAATAGACCAG
>QCGM01000005.1:0-83149 GCA_003279925.1 Prochlorococcus sp. AG-388-B05 | reverse complement strand
TGCACCACAAATCTCTGCAAATGAAATTGTTCAATCAAATTCAAAAAGCTTAAATATTTCAATTGCTGGGGTAACTCCTGAGTTTCTTGACGTAAGAAGTTTTGAGGTAGATAAAGGAAGATTCATCTCCCAAAGTGACGTTAATTCAGCTAGAAGTTTTGTGGTGATTGGACCTGATCTAAAGGAAGACTTTTTTAAGGGTAACACTGTGATTGGAGAAAAAATAAGAATTAAAGATCACACTTATGAAATAATTGGAATTTTAAAACCTAAAGGTGCTGTTTTTGGAAGCAATCAAGATAAAAATGCATATATACCTCTTACTACAATGGTTAATAGAATAAGTGGAAAAGATCCTACCTATGGAGTTAGTTTAAGTTTTATAAGTGTAGAGGCTACTAGTAAAAACAAAACTAGTGCTGCAAAGTTCCAAATTACAAATTTATTGCGTCAAAGACATAACGTCGTAAGAGACGATGATTTTGCAGTTAGATCTCAAGAAGATGCATTAAATATAGTAACAAACATTACAAGTGGTCTTACATTTTTATTGGCAGGTATAGGTGCTGTCTCTCTTATTGTTGGAGGTATAGGAATAATGAATATAATGCTTGTTTCTGTAAGTGAAAGAACAGAGGAGATTGGGTTAAGGAAAGCAATTGGTGCAAAACAATCAGATATTCTTATACAATTTTTATTTGAAGCTTTAATTTTATCTACTATTGGAGGTTTGGTTGGAACAACAACCGGTTTGACAGGGGTATTTCTTCTAGGTGTAATAACTCCTTTGCCAGCTTCGGTAGGAATAACAACAACGTTGTCAACAATGATTATTTCAGGTTCAATAGGATTAATCTTTGGAGTGTTACCAGCAAAAAGAGCCTCACAATTAGATCCAATTGTTGCTCTAAGAAGTTTGTAAATCTTTATTAGTAAATGTTAAATGTTAATAAACTTATTGAGGTATTAATAAGTCTCCAAATAATTATAATTTCTACATTTATTCCTGTTTTTTTCACGACACCTTTTACTAATAAACTTATTGGGACATATGAGATGCCTATTACATGGCAATTACCTTCAATCGTAATAATTACCTTAATATTTAACGGTAAAATAGTAATAAAAGCATTTAGTATCTATTTAATAATTGGTTTGTTTTTTATTCCAGTATTTGACCGGGGAGGTTCATTAGGATATCTATTAACTCCAAATTTTGGTTACTTATTAGGAATTTATCCATTAATCAAAATATTAGATAATTTAAATAAAAGAAAGCAAATGATTAAATATAATGACCTTTTAAAATACGGAATATTAGGAATATCTAGTATGCATGTTATGGGTATAATTTATAACTGCATTCTAGTTTTATATTTTAAACAATCGGAAATACTCTTATATAATATTTCAAAATATTCAATAGGAAAATTTGGATATCATTTATTAATACTCACACCTATTACTGTACTGTTTAAAATCTTCAATAAGAACAGATATCATAGATGATGTTAAATATAAAAAATAATAGATTTTATTATATTCTATTATCTAGTTTAATTATTTTATCTGATCAATTTACAAAACATATTATTGATATAAATCATACATCATATATAAATAATGATCTTTTATTTTTTAGTATTGATTACGTAAAAAATTATGGCGCAGCATTTAATATTTTAAATGGTAGTAGAATTTTTTTATCCACAATAAGTACAATAATAACGTTGTTTTTAATATATTTTATTTTATATAAAAAAAGTTTAAGTAATATAGATTTATTTAGTTATAGCTTCATTTTGGCAGGTACGATAGGAAACGGAATTGATAGGATTACAAAGGGTTACGTTATAGATTTTATTAATTTAAACTTTATAGATTTTCCAGTATTTAATATTGCTGATGTATCTATAAATATTGGTTTTATTTTTATAATATATGGACTTATTAAAAATAAACGATTATAATGAATCATTTTCTTTTTAAGAACTATAGATATTTATTAATTCTATTATTTCTTTATTTTTTATTGACAATATTTAAAAATATTTTAAATCTTTATTCTGTTTTAATCATTGTTATTATTTTACTTATTTTTTATTCTAAAAACAAAAGATTATTCAAAAAAATTGCTTATAAAATAATTTTTAAGCAACAAAATAATTTTACTTTTAGAAATAAATATGGAGCTGCAAAAAATAGTCTTGAAGCAATAGATGAAATTAATAAAAAAATATCCAATAAAATATATGGAGATTTATTGAAATACGAAAAAATAAAGCTTGAAAAACAGTTTAGGCACGGAGATTATAACGTTATATTATTTGGGGCGGGATCGTCTGGGAAAACTTCCATAGCAAGAGCACTATTGAAAAATTTAATTGGAAAGATTTCCCCAACAATTGGAACTACAAAAGATATAACAAGTTATAAAATCAGAATTCCAATCCTAAAAAGAAATATAAATATAATTGATACGCCTGGGTTATTTGAAGCTTTTAGAGAAGGTCAAGAAAGGGAGAATTCCACAATAATGGAGGCATCAAAATCAGATCTGATTCTTTTTGTAATTGATCAAGATATCAATAAATATGAACTCTATCTAATTAGAGAATTACTAAATTTGAAGAAGAAAATAATTATTGTTTTAAATAAATGCGACTTAAGATCAGAAAAACAAAATAATATTATTAGAGAAAACATCATCTCAATTACATCTACAAAACATATTAAACTATCAGTTATAAAAACTATTGCTTCATCTAAAGTCTTCTCAAATAATTTAGTAAACTCATTAAAAATAACTTCTGATGTAAGTAATCTATTTAAAGAAATAATTGAAACACTTGATGCGAATGGAGAAGAATTACTAGCTGATAATATTCTTTTTAGATGCAATAAATTAGGACTAATCAGCAAAAATATAATATCGGAGCAAAGAAATTCAAGTGCTAATAAAGTAATAAATAAATATACTTTGATTACCGGAGGAGTAATACTGGTAAATCCTCTACCGGCTATAGATTATATAACAACAACATCTGTAAACGTTCAAATGATCATTGAAATTTCGAAAATATATGATTCAAAGATAACAAAAAAAGAAGCATTAGAATTATCTAAATCATTATTAACAACATTAGCAAAACTTGGCATTTTGAAAGGAGGACTTAGTGTTATTACAAACGCATTAGCCTCAAATTTCACAACTATATTTATTTCAAAATCATTACAGTCCATAACCTCATGTTGGTTAATAAAAATAGTAGGTTTATCAATAAAAAAATATTTTAATAATGGGAAAAATTGGGGAGATGGGGGGATTCAAGAAGTAATTGAGGATATTTACAAGTTAAATAAAAGGGAAGATATCCTAAATAATTTCATTAGAGAAGCAATAAATAATATAAGACTTAACGAGGATCCAAAATCTCAAAGAAAATTGCCGCCATATTTGCAGAGTGACTAGTTATTTGATTGTTTAAGAAAGATCTAAAGTCAAAAACAGTAATTAATAATAAATATAAAATACAAATTAATATTGAAATAAAACCCGTTATAACTGCTATTAATTTTGATCTACTAATTTTCATAAGGATTAATTTAGTAATTTCAAAAGATCATTAATATGAGATTCACTTGTATTGTAATTCCCAAAAACTGCTCTTAAATAATATCTTTTTTTAAATAGAGGCCTAGAAACCATAAAGTTCTTTTTAAGAAGTTTTATTCTTTTTTTTAAAGTCCATGAATCTGATTCGTTTTTATTCATACCCTTTGGTAAAAAGGAAATTATATGCAAAGGACCAGAATATAAATCATATTTATATTTATCTAAATTATTTTCGAAGAATATTCTTCTTTTAATAGATGAATTTAATACATCCTCTATTCCTCGCATTCCTAGAAATCTCAACCCTAACCATAGTTTGATTATTTCAGCGGGTCTAGAACCTTGTATTCCTAGTTCACCTCTATTAAATAAATTGTTTTCATTAGAAACGTAAGGTAATCCTGTAGAAAATGTATTTTTAAGAATTTCAATATTTGAAACTATTAAAAGGGATGAAGTTTTTGTAATTCCAAGTATTTTTTGTGGATTAATAGTTATTGAATTCGCGAGATGAACATTAATAATTCCATTGATCGGTAAATTAGTAATTGAAAAAATGCCACCTATAGATCCGTCAATGTGTAGCCAAATATTTCTTTCATTACAAAATTTACTGATGTTATCAATTGGGTCTATTGCTCCACGAACTGTTGTACCAAGAGTGGCAACAATGGCAAATATTCTTTTACCTTCAATAGAACATTTATCAACAGTCTTATTAAGCTCAATCATATCCATACATCCATCTTTATCTGTTTTGACTTTAATTAAATTATTTTTTTCAAGACCCATAATTCTATTACATTTTTCAAATGATGAATGAGCATCTTCGCTAATTAAATAAACTGCCTTTGGATCACTTTCAAGTCCAGCATAGTTTCTTGCTGTGACCAGCGCATTTAAATTACTTAAAGTCCCGCCACTGGCTGCAACGCCACCTGCTAAATCCGAAAAACCTAGTTTTAATGAAAACCACTTGCAAATTGATTCCTCAAGAAGAGAAACACTTGGTGATAATTCATGTGCAAGAAGATTATTATTTAAGCCAGCAGCAATTAAATCTCCTAAAATAGAAATGATTAATGGTGGAGGGTCTAGATGAGCTAGGGAACCTGGATGTACTGGATTAAAAGAACTATAAATAAGACTTTCAATCTCAGAGAATAAAACATCAAAAGACTTTCCCTGTTCTCCTGGAACTGAACATTCAAAGTTACTTTCGATGGGTATGGGACCTAATTTATCTGAATCTGAAAACCATTTGCATAGGATTTCCGAAGTTCGGTTAAGAAGTATAAGCAAACTTTCGTTACTTCCAGAAGATGTCGGAAATAGATTGTTTTGATTATTAATTGAATCTGAAGTCATTCTTTAAAATAATTATTAATTAGGTTATTTATAATGTTTATAAAAAAACGCAATTGATAAAATGAACCATAAAACTATAAATCGGCATAAAAAAATTGATCACTTAGATTATCTTAAATGGATGAAATTCATTTTACGAAGATCAGAAGAAGTAGGTAAGGTTGAACTACCAATTACAGCAGTAATAATAGATGAGAATGGAAGATGTATTGGTAGAGGAAGTAATAAAAGAGAAATTAACAATGACCCTTTAGGACATGCAGAATTAATAGCACTAAGACAAGCTTCATGGATTAAAAATGATTGGCGATTTAATGAATGCAGCATAATTGTTAATTTAGAGCCTTGTACAATGTGTGCTGCGGCATTAGTTCAAGCAAGAATGGGCCAAGTGATATATGGTACAGAAGATGATAAGAGAGGCGGATTTGGAGGCACGATTGATTTATCTAAGCATGAAAGCGCACATCATAAAATGAAAGTAATAGGAGGGCTTTTAAATCAGGAATGTAAAAATAAAATTAAGTTATGGTTTAAAAAGATGAGGAATCAAAAATAGAAAACTTCTTTAATTCTGTATCAAATAAATTTAATAATCGATCAACATTCTCTTCACTAGAGTTAAATCCCATTAATCCAATACGCCAAACCTTACCAGACAATGCACCTAGTCCATTTCCTATTTCAATACCGAAATTTTTCAAAAGATGATTTCTAAATGCTTCTCCATCTACTGCAGGAGGAATTTTAACTGTTGTCAGAGTAGGTAATCTAAATTCACTAGAAACATGTAACTCCATACCTAAATTTTCTAATCCCCTCCATAATTTGATTGCATTAGAATTGTGTCTTCTCCAAATATTTTCTAAGCCTTCATTAGCGATTAAGCGCAAACCCTCTCTTATTGCAAAATTCATATTCACTGGAGCAGTATGATGGTAAACACGATCAGATCCCCAATATCTATTCAATAAGGATAGATCTAAGTACCAATTTGGAACTTTAGAAGTTCTTGCACTAAGCTTATCTTCTGCACGTTTGTTCATAGTGAAAGGACTAAGTCCAGGAGGGCAGCTTAGACCTTTTTGGCTACAACTATAAGCAAGATCAATTTTCCAATCATCAATAAAAAGTTCTAAAGCACCTAATGATGTGACAGCATCAACTAAAAACAAACAATTATTCTTTCTGCATAAATCACCTATCCCTTCAAGAGGTTGTAGTACCCCAGTTGATGTCTCAGCGTGGACAATAGCAAATATTACAGGTTTTTTAGTTTCTATTTCATATTTTATTTCTTCAAAAGTAAACGCTTCCCCCCATTCTTTTTCAATTACTGATACGTCCGCTTTATATCTCGACGCCATATCAACCAAACGATCCCCAAAATACCCTTTTTTTGCGATTAGAATTTTTTCTCCAGGCTCTATAAAATTAGCAATAGAAGCTTCCATAGCTGCGCTACCTGTACCACTCATAGGTAGAGTTATTCGATTATTACACTGCCATGTATATCTAAGTAATTTTTGTACCTCAGACATTAACTCAATATATGCTTCATCTAAATGCCCTATTGGATTAAGTGCTAAAGCCTTAAGGACTTCGGGATGAGCATTTGAAGGACCAGGCCCTAGTAAAAGTCTTGAAGGAACATAAGTTTTATCGAGATGAGGTAGATTCTCTTCATTTAAAGTTGAAATGAGTTTTGTTTCAGTCAAAACCTTTTAAAGCATTATCCTTAAATTAAACTAATTTATCTACTAAAGCGAAGAATGTTTAAAGAAATTCATCCAATTTAAATATTTTAGTTAACAATTGGTAAACATATAACTTGAAATACTCAAAGAACCTAGTAAGTGTTGAAAAAAGTTACCTTTGATACATAATTAGATTCGTCAAGTTATTAATTTTATTGGAGGTATTAATAAAGAAATGGCCAAGTCTCCCCAAGACGTTTTAAGTCAGATCAAGGATGAAGGAATTGAACTCATCGATCTAAAATTCACTGACATTCATGGTAAATGGCAACATCTAACCTTGACATCTGACATGATTGAGGAAGAATCATTCTCTGAAGGTCTTGCCTTTGATGGATCTTCTATAAGAGGTTGGAAAGCGATTAACGCATCTGACATGTCTATGGTCCCAGATTCAAGTACAGCATGGATCGATCCTTTTTATAAACACAAAACCTTAAGCATGATTTGCTCTATTCAAGAGCCAAGAAGTGGAGAACCGTATGATAGGTGCCCAAGATCATTAGCTCAAAAGGCATTAAAATATTTAGATTCCACAGGTATAGCTGATACTGCATTTTTTGGACCAGAGCCAGAATTCTTTTTGTTCGATGATGTTAGATATGACTCTAAAGAAGGTAGTTGTTTTTATAGTGTAGATACTATTGAAGCTCCCTGGAATACTGGTCGAACAGAAGAAGGTGGAAACCTAGGTTATAAAATTCAATACAAAGAGGGCTATTTCCCAGTTGCTCCTAATGACACCGCTCAAGACATAAGGTCTGAAATGTTATTGCAAATGGCTGAATTAGGAATTCCAACTGAAAAGCATCATCATGAAGTTGCTGGAGCAGGACAACATGAACTTGGTATTAAATTTGATTCCTTAATTAGCTCGGCTGATAGTGTTATGACATACAAATATGTTGTAAGAAACGTAGCCAAAAAATATGGGAAAACAGCGACATTTATGCCTAAACCTGTATTTAACGATAATGGAACAGGCATGCATGTTCATCAGAGTTTATGGAAAAGTGGTCAGCCTCTATTTTATGGCGAAGGATCATATGCAAATCTATCTCAGACAGCAAGGTGGTATATCGGAGGTATTTTAAAGCACGCTCCATCATTCCTTGCATTTACTAATCCAACAACTAATAGCTATAAAAGACTAGTTCCAGGTTTTGAAGCTCCGGTAAATCTAGTTTACTCAGAGGGTAATAGATCAGCAGCTGTGAGAATCCCTTTAACTGGACCTAATCCAAAAGCTAAAAGATTAGAATTTAGATCAGGTGATGCACTTGCTAACCCTTATTTAGCATTTTCTGTAATGATGCTAGCTGGTATTGATGGGATTAAGAATCAAATTGATCCTGGTGATGGAGTTGATGTTGACTTATTTGAACTACCAGCAGAAGAGCTATCAAAAATAGATACAGTTCCGTCATCTCTTAATGATTCACTAAATGCACTTAAAGCAGATAAAGATTATTTATTAGCTGGAGGAGTATTCACAGAAGATTTTATTGATAACTTTATCGATATGAAGTACGAAGAGGTTCAACAATTAAGGCAGAGGCCCCACCCTCATGAATTTTTTATGTACTATGACGCCTAAGTCAAAGTAAGAAATTTAAAAATTTCAAAAGATCTTTTTGAGAATTATCACAAATAATTCTCAAATTGATTTTTTTTTTGTTGGAATATAGTTAAGTAATAAAAAAAATGGTAAAAGAACAATTTTCAAAAATTGCATATAAAACACTTCAACAAGGAAAAAGTATCGCTGGATTAGCTCATAAAGAATTAAGTACAAGAATCATGAATTTCGTACTCCCGGATAATAATCTTGGTAATTTTAAAATAGATAAAAAACTCTTGGTTGATATCCAAAATTCAATGGATCGTCTTAGAGAAGAAGATTGGAATGATGCGGAAAAAAATATATATCCTCAGAAATTATTATTTGATGAACCTTGGCTAAGATATTTAACCCAATATCCTAAAATTTGGCTGGATATGCCAAACACATGGGACAGAAGAAGAAAACAAAATTATAAAGATCTTCCTAAAAATATAGAGAATGAAAACTACCCAAAGTATTACTTAAGAAATTTTCACCATCAGACAGATGGTTATCTTTCTGATTTTTCGGCGAGTATTTATGATTTACAAGTAGAAATTCTTTTTAATGGAAGTGCCGATGCCATGAGAAGAAGAATAATTAAACCCCTTAAGGAAGGATTAAATAATTTTAGTAATAGAAAAAAAAGTTCATTAAAAATTCTTGATGTTGCTACAGGTTCTGGTAGAACACTTAAACAGTTAAGAGGTGCATTTGCTAAAGAAAAAATTATAGGACTTGATTTGTCTGGATCATATTTAAAAGAAGCCAGTAGATTTATTTCAAATTTAGATGGTGATTTAATAGAATTAATTAAAGGTAATGCTGAAAATTTACCATTTGAAGATAATAGTATTCAAGGAATTACATGTGTTTATTTATTCCATGAATTACCAAGAACAGTAAGAGAAAATGTCTTAAAAGAATTCTTTAGAGTACTTGAACCAGATGGAATATTAATTCTTGCTGATTCAATACAAGAGAATGATTCACCTGATTTTATTCAGATAATGGAAAATTTTTATAAATCATTCCATGAACCCTTTTATTGTGATTACATCAAAGAAGATATAACTTCTAAAATAAAAGATATAGGTTTTAATAAAATAAAATCAAATTCATTTTTCATGACTAAAGTATGGTCTGCTATAAAATGAAGAAACAATAAATTTATATTATGAATAACTCTGATGAAGATACTATTCAACTTGCCCAAAAACTGAATAATAAGTTAAAAATTGATCACTTAGATTGGCATAAACTAAAGGGAAAAAAATTAAATAGATCAGCAGAACTTATATCAGCCGCATTATGCCAATTATTAATTTCAGAGAATGAGGAGGACACTATAAACTATTTGGAAGAGAGTATAAAATGGTTAAAAGGAATTAATGTAGACAATCCATGTCCAAGTAAACATTCATCTTTTTAAGGCTAACTGGAGCCGATTACCCTTATTACTCCATCTAATATCATCAAAACACTCGTTTATTATATAAAGACCTCGCCCATTTAAAGAAGTAAGTTTTTCGGGTAATTTATATAATCTTTTTTTTAATTCTAAACCATTACCTTGATCTTGAATTTGCCATACACACCAGTTAGGAGTAATGATTCTTCGAACTCTAATCGATTTATTAGGATCTAGTTTATTTCCATGCGTAACCGCATTTATAAGTGCTTCATGTAAACCTAGTTTTATTTTGTAGCTGTATTGAGAAGTATTTAACGGTTCTAACAATAAATCAACAAACTCATTTAATTGAAGTGAGGAATTTAATTCAAAATTAGACCAGTTAATTGCTGGTCTGTTAAGTAAATCAATAATAAAATTTAAAAGAATTTTGCCCTGAAAAAAGGACATAACTTTATATCTATATTAAGAATATTTTAACTTACCAAATAGCTATATATCAAAGAATATTATTATGCCTCAATGAAATTGCTGGATGTCTGAGAATAGAATCCATAAGTCTTACTCCCCTAAGTTGATTGATTAATGGCATGTGTCCTTCAGGAGCCTCTAATGACCAACTAAATGAACTTGGATATCTAGTCCAATATCCATCTTTTTTCCATCCTATCTTTGGCCATAACAATTCATATTTTTTTCCAACTGACTTAAGAAGTTTAGCTTGTATAGAAAAACCAAACCTGCCATTTGAATAAATAGTCCATAATCTATCTATCGTTTGAAGATCAGTGCTTGACATATTATTGACCTCACTATAAAAAACATAACCACGATTTTCAGCAAGCTTACCAGCTAGTTTTCTTAAATATGAACTAGTTAATCTATCAGCATCCTCAAAGTTTTGTTCTAATAACCTCAACTGAAGTTCTTCATAGTTAATATTTTCATCTGAAGAAGTAAAAAACCAATTATTGTATTTTTTATCATTAAAAAAAATTGGTTTATGTTTTTTTAATACTTGTAGTAACCAACCTGCAGCCCAATCATCTCCTTTCTGATCAAAATCATCAAATATTTTCTTTCCAATTAAAAATATGTTTTCGACATCTGATTCAATATCAGATAATAAATTTATTCTTTTCCGTTGATTTGATTTAACAAAATTATTAACTAAATTTAATGTACTCTTATAATGGTCTTCTTGATCTTTGTTTGTCATTTCTAAAAATCCATTTAATTTTTAAAACTATCCATGAACTCCAGAAAAGAAGAACTAGAGAAATTCAGGAAGTTAAACGGCCCACTTATTGATGTTAGGAGTCCAGGAGAATATTATAAAGGACATATGCCAAATTCTATAAATATTCCATTATTTGATAATGATGAGAGATCAATAGTAGGAATTGTATATAAAAATTACGGTAGACAAGAAGCAGTAATTAAAGGTTTGGAATTTTTAGCCATAAAAATTGAAAATATTATTAATAAATTATTTGAAGCTATAAATGATCATAAATTGACAAGTCATAATTCACAATTTAGTGATCCCACTTTAAAAATCTACTGTGCAAGGGGTGGAATGAGATCTCAAAGTATATGCTGGCTTTTAGAAAAATACAATCATAAAAGTGTTATTTTAAAAAATGGCTATAAAAGCTACAGAAAATGGACTTTAGATAGCTTTAATAAAAAATGGAAAATAGTTGTTATGGGAGGAAAAACTGGAACTGGGAAAACTAAAATATTAAAATTACTTCGTGATAATAATTATCAGATCATTGATTTAGAGGGGTTAGCTAGCCATAGAGGAAGTACTTTTGGAGGACTAGGCATGAAAGCACAACCTTCAAATGAACAATTTGAAAATACCATCGCAGAGGAATTAAAAGGTTTTATAAAAAATAAGAAAATATTCGTCGAAGCGGAGAGTGCGAATATTGGAAAATGTAAAATACCTCATGAGTTTTTTAGTCAAATGAAAACAGCAGATAGAATTGAAATAATAAAAAGTGAATCAAATCGTTTAGAGGAATTAATTAAAACATATAGTATTTTTGAAGAAAAAGATCTTATAGAAGCTGTTTTAAGAATAAAGAAAAGAATAGGTCCACAAAGAACAAAAATTGCAATCGAGTCAATTAAAAATAGAGATTGGAAATCGGTTTGTAAGTCTGTTTTAGAATATTATGATAAGTGCTATGACTATGAAAAAACAGGGGCAAATAATATTAAAACATTAGATATGACAGACATCTTTGACGATCAAACAACATTGAGATTAATAAAGGAATATATGAAATCATAAATTTTAACGAAATATGCTTTTATTATCTACAATATAAAATTAACTTTTAAATTATTATGGCAGAAAATAACTTAGCAAAAATTCAATTTTATGAAGGAACTGATGAACCAGTTGTTCCAGAAATTAGATTAACAAGAGGTAATGATGGTACTACTGGACAAGCAATATTTATATTTGAAAAACCTCAAGCATTATCTTCAATTTCAGATGGTGAGATTACTGGAATGAGAATGATTGATGCCGAAGGAGAAATTTTAACCCGAGAAGTTAAAGTCAAATTTGTTGATGGTGAACCAATGTTTTTAGAGGGAACCTATATATGGAAAACCAAATCTGATTTTGATAGATTTATGAGGTTTGCTAATAGTTATGCCAAATCAAATGGATTAGGATACTCTGAGAAGAAGTAAATAGATTATGAAAATTGAATCGTTCCTTCTATTTTAAATTTTCTGTTGTAATAATAAGCTTTTTAATAGTATGGACCTTGAGGGATTTCATTCTTTTAATAATTTGTTCATTAGTAATATCGAATGTAGTTAGTAATTTATGTAATCAAATACAAACCATTTTAAAATTACCAAGATTTGTTTCCTTATTGATTGTTCTAGTAGGAATATCATTCATGATATTTGCTATTTCTATCATTGTATTACCCCCATTTATAAGAGAATTTAATGAAATATTAATAGATATTCCAAATGGATTATCAAGAGTTAATGAATTGGTCAACTCTAACCTAAATAAATTTAACGATCTACTTTATGGTAAAGAATCTGAGAGGATAGTAAACATTTTCGACCTTATTAATGATGTAGTTCCAATTCCAGATGGCGCTACAATTGCCAAAGCAATTCAAGAAAGTTTTATAAATATAATTAATTTAGCTGGAAACCTCGGATCTGGATTTATAAGAGTAATCTTTGTATTAGTTGTAAGTTTTATGATATCCATTGAACCGAAAGCTTATAAAGAGGGAGTACTCTTTATAGTTCCTAAAGTTTATCGAAATAAATTCAGGATTATATTAGATAAGTGTAATATCGCATTAACAAATTGGACTTTTTCTATAGTTATAAGTTCAATATCAGTAGGTTTATTATCTTTAATAGTTTTATCAATTTTAGATGTTAAATATGTAGTTTCAAATGCAATTATAGCAATGATCTTAAACATAATTCCCAACATAGGGCCAGTTTTAAGTGGAATATTTCCTATCTCAATCGCACTTTTAGATAACTTTTGGAAACCAGTAGCTGTTTTTGGGGCTTATATCATAATTCAAAATATAGAGAGTTATATAATAATGCCCTCTATTTTGAAGAAGAAAACAAATTTACTTCCAGGATTAACATTAATATCTCAATTTGGATTTACTTTCATCTTTGGTCCTTTAGGATTAGTATTATCCTTGCCAATTGTAGTAGTAACACAAGTATTAATTAAAGAGCTAATTAATGATAATTAAAAACTTTTATTTAGTTAATTTCCTATACAAATATGGATAAGAAAAAAGTATAAAGAAGGAAAGAGGATGTTTAGAGAACGCAAAATATAAGGAATTAAATGTAAAATGATCTATTAGTATTCTTAATTCTGTAGATAAATCAATTAACACTAAAGAAAATAGAAGCATTAAATAGTAATTTATTTTCATTAAATTACTCCCTTAGTTTAATCTTTAATTAGAAATGAAGGTGCTAGTAATATACTTGAATAACTACCTATTAAAATTCCTAGGGTCAAAGATACAGAAAACCAAAATAGCGAATATGAACCAAAAATTATTAGTGTTAGTAGAGGTATTAATGTTGTAATACTAGTAAAAAATGTTCTTCGAAAGGATTCATTAACAGAAATTTGGATTATTTTATTATAGTTATCTGAGTCTTTCTTTAAATTTTCTCTAATCCTATCGAAAATTACGACTGTATCATTTACTGAATAACCAGCAATAGTTAATAAAGAAACTGCAAACAAACTATTTACCTCAATAGACAATAGGACACCTAACCAAGAAAAAATTCCAAAAACAATAAATAAATCATGGAATAAAGCTAATAAAGCAAACAATGCATATTTCTTATCAAATCGAATAGAGATGTATAAAGATATTGCAAATAAAGAAACTAATAAGGAGGTGGCACAATTTGTAAGAAGTTTTTTGCCAAGTTTTGGACCTATTATTCTAGAGTTTTTACTGTCATAATTTAAAGGGCCTAAAATTTTATCAACATTAGAAATCAAATCATTTGATTCTTCAATAGTTAAATAAGGTGTCCTAATAGAAATTAAACTATTATTATTTTGAATTTGTAATTTAATATTGTTTAGAAGATTTTTATTATTTGAAAAAGTTCTTAGTTTATCAATAACTAAATCAGGGGAAATAATTTCACATTCTTCTTTACAACTCCTCTCAATTCTTAATTCATTACCACCAATAAAGTCCATTCCAAGATTAATAGGTTTTTTGAATGAAGTGTTAAAAGTTGAATATAAGATTCCTATTAAACTTAACAATATAAGAAAAGATGAAAATCCAAATATTTTATTTTTATTTTTAATTAAATTAAAACTAAAAGATGTCATAAACTAGATAATTAATAAATGAAAATTAGAGGGGATTAGATTTACTTAAATAAAGATTTTTTTGTCTTAAAGATTGATAAGTAGTTAAAAATCTTAAAATAGTTTTGGAACAATTTAACGAGGTAAATAAACTTATAACAACTCCTAGACCAAGAGTTGCAGCAAAGCCCTTTACAAAATTAGTTCCTAATAAAAACAACACAAAACAACTTACAAAGGTTGTGATATGTCCATCGATAATAGACGAATTAGCTCTTTGAAACCCACTATCAATTGATCTTATAAGAGTATTTCCATTTATAAGTTCCTCTCTAATTCTCTCAAAAATTAAAACATTTGCATCCACAGCCATACCAATACTTAAAATTAATCCAGCAATTCCAGGTAAAGTTAATGTCACTGGTATTAAAGAATAAAGAGCTAAGTTAAAAAAACCATAAAAAATCAAGGAAATAACAGAAACAAAACCTAGAATTCTATAGTTAAAGATCATAAATATTCCAACAAATATCAATCCACAAATAGCAGCATAAAGACTCTTAACAATATTTTTTGAACCAAGTAAAGGACCAATAGTATTAGTTTCAACAATTTCAATAGGTAAAGGTAAAGAACCACCCTTAAGTTGAACTTCTAATTCTCTGGCGTTTTCAGCTGAAAAATTTCCACTTATCGTTGCTGATCCCCCGGTAATACCAGTATTTATGAATTGGCTACCAACACTAGCTTCACTAATAGATTCTCCATCAAGAACAATAGACAAAAGTTTATCCGTGCCTGCAATGGATTTTGTAATTTCAGCAAATTTTTCACCACCATCATTACTAAAGGATAATGAGACCTCCCAATTATTATTAGTTTGCTCTTGCCTTCTACCTGCATTTATTAAATCCTTGCCTGATAAGTCAGTTTTATTGAATAGATTAGAAATTTCATTACTTATATATTTTTTAGTTTCGACCAATCTCTCAAATAATTGTTGATTATTAGAAGAATAATTTATATCATTTTCAATTTTAGTAAGATTGTCCATAAGAAGTAAAGACTTCTCTTCGTTTCGTTTATCACCAATTTTGAATTGTTCAATTAAATCATTAAGTTTAAATCTCTGCAATTGTAGATTTTTTAATTGAGAACTTGTATTTTCTTTTTGAGTTCTAAATTCTAATAAAGCAGTTTTACCTAATATCCTTGATGCAGACAAAGGGTTTTGTTCCCCTGGTAACTCCAAAATTAATTGATCACGTCCTAATGTTTGTAAGTTAGACTCTGCTACTCCTAAATTATTCACACGTTTATCTAAAACTGCATTGACAGCATCTAATTCTTCTTTTGAAACTTTCCCCTCTTCTTTAATCAATTGAAGAGTTAGTTGAGAACCTCCTTTTAAATCAAGGCCTAATTGTAGTGGGAAATTAATTAATAAATAAATAGATAAAGTCAGTAGAAAAATAATAAAAAAAAGCCAACCTTGCCTTCTTTTCATTTCTTAAATACTCCCATTGATTACTTCTTCGACTTTTTCGACTATTTGATGTGGTTGAATTATTGTTAAATTTTCTAAATTTCCATTATAAGGAGTAGGAATATCCTGACTAGATAATCTTATAGGTCTTGTATCAAGATCATCAAAACACTCTTCGGTAATCAAAGCAATTAATTCTGCTCCAATACCTCCAGTCTTCATACATTCCTCAACAATAATCACATTATTAGTTTTTTTGATTGATTTTGAAATTGTTTTCATATCAAAAGGTTTTAAACTAATCAGATCAATTAATTCCACGTCAATATTTTTCTTATCTAATTCCTCAATAGCCTTTAAACAATGATGTCTCATTCTTGAATAAGTTAATATAGTAATATCTTTTCCCTCCTTGACTAAATCAGCTTGATCTAAAGAACATATAAAATCTCCATCAGGCAATTCCTCAGATAAATTATATAGAAGGACATGTTCAAAAAATAGAACTGGGTTATTGTCCCTTATAGCAGCTTTCATCAATCCCTTTGCATTAGTAGGAGTGCTGCAAGCAACAATCTTAATCCCAGGAACAGCGTGAAAGTAAGCCTCTAATCTTTGACTATGTTCAGCACCTAGTTGTCTACCTACACCGCCAGGACCGCGAACAACTGCGGGTATCTTATAATTACCACCACTTGTATACCTGAGCATACCCATGTTGTTGGAAATTTGATTAAAGGCTAATAATAAAAATCCCATATTCATACCTTCAACTATTGGTCTTAATCCTGTCATAGCCGCACCAACAGCCATACCAGTAAAACTATTTTCGGCAATTGGAGTATCTAAAACTCTTAATTCTCCATATTTTTCATATAGATCCTTAGTGACCTTATAAGAACCACCATATTGACCTACGTCTTCTCCCATAATGCAAACGTTTACATCATTTGACATCTCTTCATCAATTGCTTCTTTCAAAGCATTAAATAATAAAGTACTAGCCACGAGTAATTTCCTAATTAACCATATATATAAATTTATACCATCAAGGTTGAATTAGCCTCCTTCGGCAAAAGTTATGAGTAGTAATATTGACAAAATCATGCCTGGAGAAAGCAAAAGTATTAAAAGGCCTAAGTCATGTACAGACATTAAAAAATAATAGTATTATTTAATAATATTAGGATTTCAATTTTTTTTAATCAAAAAACTTCGAATAAATACAATAAAAAGACCTAATCCTATAAACGCAAAAGAAAAAGTTAATAAGAAGGACAATCCAATAATTAATGTATTAATACTAGAAGATATACTTTGAACAATTTCAGATGAGTTAGATGGTTTATGAAGTGAAAAGTAAACTGCAATTTTATTACTTATAAAATAAGAAAATATACAAAGGAGGAAACTTGTTAATGAACCAGTTAAAAAACTTAGGGGACCTTTTTCAGGGGTATTTTGAGTTTCAATATTTACTTTATTAATTGATGTTTGTTCATTATTCATTTTTAATAGAAAAAATTTTTTTTTACAAAAAGGTAATACCGCTATTAATTAATTTACAGACCCACGCTTCAAATCCATAATTATTAAATATTTTATGATTTTGTTCAAAAACTTCACTAGCTATATTTATATCTTTAAAAAGAGCAAAACATGTTGGACCAGATCCACTCATTGAGAATGATAAACAATTTTGCAAATTTGAAAGTAGATATAATGCTTTCTTTACAGAATTATTTTCTCTCTCAACAATTACCTGCAAATCATTTTTTACATTTATCCTTTGTTCTGACATTTTGAAATCGTTGAATCCGTTTACTCTTAAATCATTTCTGATTTTGTTTGTTTTCTCAGTTTCAGTAAAATGTTTTGGACAAAATTCTTTACTATATTTTTTATAAGTATCTAAAGTTGAAATTGAAATATTTGGGTTTTTTAAAAGAATTACGCCAAAGTCAAAATTAGAACTGTATTTCTCAAGAATTTCTCCCCTTCCGAAACAAAATTGGCATCCTCCTTCTATAAAAAAGGGTACATCTGATCCTAGTTTTTTCGAAAGTAAAAAAATAGTTTTGTAATCAAGGTCCAAATCCCATAATTTATTAAGTCCAATTAATGTTGCAGCTGCATTACTAGAACCACCAGCTAAACCAGCACCGATAGGAATATTCTTTTTTAAAAATATATTAGCCCCTAATTCTTTATTTTTTGATAGGTCCTTTATATAATTCGCCGCTTTTATTATTAAGTTATCTTCATCTAAACTTAGATCTTTGCTATCAGACTTTAACTTAATTTCGCCAATTTGATTATTCTCAAATTCTATATAATCAGACAGATCAATATTCTGCATTATCATCGCTAATTCATGATATCCGTCCTCTCTTTTTCCGATTATTTCAAGATGAAGGTTTATCTTTGCAGGTGATTTAACGCAAATCTTAGTTGTAGATAATTTTGACATTTTACTGATTCTTGTTTGTTATTTTAATACAAGCCTCTGCAAGCTTAATCCATTTATTAATTGAAATATCCTGAGGTCTTGAATTAAAGGATATTTGAGATGATTCTGATAATTGCTCTATCTCATCTGATGAAAGTATTGAATTAAGTGTATTTCTTATCATTTTTCTTCTTGAATTAAATGAAATCCTAAGAAGTTTATCTAAATATTTCTCTAGTTTAATATCTAAACGCATCTCTGGTCTCAATGGTTCAAAAACAACCAGAGAAGAAAACACTTTTGGAGGTGGGTCAAAAGAAGATGGAGGTACATCACATATTCTTTTTATGTTAGAGATGAGTTGCAATCGCACACTCAGAGCTCCTGCATTCGTACTTCCATCCTTAGCTAAAATCCTATCTACAACATCCTTTTGCATTAAGAAAATTATTTTATTGTAATTATTCTTGCTAATTATTCCTAATCTTCCTACAAAAATATCCAATATTGGACCTGTAATATTGTATGGGATATTTGCGATAACTTTTGTGATTTTTTTATTTATTGAGTCAAGATTTGTTGAAAGAATATCTCCTTGTTGAAGAGAAAAATTCTTATCATTTTTAAATTTATTATTTAAAAGGTCAATTAAATCTTTATCTAACTCGATAGCATGCAATCTACTAATTTTCGAATCTAATAATTTCGATGTTAAAGCTCCTCTTCCGGGACCAATTTCTAGAATAAAATCTTTTTCTTCCAGTTCAGCTACCTCTTTGATTTTCTCTAATATCAGATTATTAACCAACCAATGTTGTCCAAATCTTTTTTTTTGATGATGGTTCTTAAAATTCATCCAAAATAGAAATAATATGTTTAAATTAAATGTACATCTTATATCTTTATTAAATAGTATGGGCCTATCAAAAAAAAATTTAGGTAAACTCAATACTTTTATTAAAAATAATAATTTAGTTAGCAAAAATAACCCAATTAAAAAACCTCAAGAATCCCACAATGCTTCCAAAGTTGAAGACCCTTCCAAAATTTTTTATTCTATAATTGATAACTCCGATAATATAAATGAGACATCAGATGCAAATCAATTATTAAAAAAAAGTGAGGACGTTTTTCATAATATAAATACTAGAAAAATTAATACATCAGAGAATCTATCTACAGAGGAAGAACTATATGACGAATTTAATTATCTTCTTGATGAATAAAGAAATTTTTCTTTTTTTCTATGCTTCAAACTAATAGATTATCAATAAATGCTATTGGTAAAATAAAAAAAAATTGGATAAGAGAAGGAATTAATCAATACAAAAAAAGAATGCCTGATCTTATTATTAATGAAACTAAGAGTTTTAATATTGATAATATTCGAGTTAATAATATTATTATTTGCCTAACTGAAGAAGGACAATCCTTTAATTCAATTGAACTAACTTCCTTACTTTTAAATTTTAAAAATAAAAAAATTAATTTTCTTATTGGAGACGCAGATGGAATCCCTTCAGATATTAAAGATAAATCAAATCTTCTATTAAGCCTCTCTCCTCTTACTTTTCCTCATGAACTTGCAAGATTAATTCTTATCGAACAAATTTATAGAGCTGTTTCTATTTCTAATAATTCGCCTTATCATCGCGTATAAACAGAAGATTTAAGATTAATACATAAACCTCTTAAAACAAACACAATTTTAATTTTTTAATATATAGTATATATGTACTATTACAAGAATTTCGTATTCTTCTGATTTAACTTTTAAAAAGGTGAAGATTCCATTATTAAGTGATTCGGTCTCAGCAGGTTTTCCCTCTCCTGCAGATGACTATACTGAAGAAAATATTGATTTGAACGAGCATTTAATATCTAATCCTTTTAGTACTTTTTTTCTTAGAGTCAAAGGTGACTCAATGATCAATTCAGGAATTAAAGATAAAGATTTAATAATAGTAGATAAGAGTCTAACTGCTAAACCAGGAAATATTATTATTGCGATGATAGATGGAGAATTTACGATAAAAAGATTATCCATAAAAAATAATGAATTATATTTAAAAGCAGAAAATCATAACTATCCAGACTTCAGTTTTAGAAATCATATTGATATACAAATTTGGGGAGTTGTAATCTATTCAATACATAGTTACTTATGAAAAGTAAAAGCTCAAGTACTGAAGCAATAGCTCTTATAGATGCCAATAATTTCTACGCATCGTGCGAACAAAGTATTAACCCCAATTTAAGGAATAAACCAGTAGTAATCTTATCTAATAACGACGGATGTATTATCGCAAGAAGCCCTGAAGCTCGTGCTTTGAAAATAAAAATGGGAATTCCTTATTTTAAAGTCAAAGAAAGTTTGAATAACTTAGGAGTTGCAGTCCTAAGTTCCAATTACTCGCTCTATGGTGATATGAGCAAGAGATTAATGAATTTATTAAAGGACTATTCTGAAGAGATAGAGATTTATTCTATTGATGAAGCCTTTATTTCAATTCTTAGACCTAAAGATAAGAATTTAAATCCTTGGGCAAGAAAAGTAAGGTGCTTTATATATCAAAATCTAGGAATAACCTTAACAATAGGAATAGCAGAAAACAAAGTAAGAGCAAAAATTGCTAATAATCTAGCTAAGAATATAGATTCTTCCGCAGGAATATTTGATTTAGCTAGGATCTATAATGATAATGATTACTTAAGAAAAATTAGTGTAGAAAAAATATGGGGTATTGGTAAACAAACATCTAATTGGTTACAAAGCAAAGGGATTAAAAATGCAAAAGAATTCAGAGATATGGATGAAGATGAAATCACTAAGAAATTAGGGATCATAGGGAAAAGATTACAAATGGAATTAAAAGGTAATAAATGTCTTCCGATAGAAATAATTAAGAAGCCAAAAAAAGAGATTCAAGTAAGTAGAAGCTTTGGAAAACCAATCACAAAATTAGAAGATTTAACTCAAGCATTAGCAATTTATGCAATAAAAGCGTCCGAGAAAATGAGAAGTCAAAGCTTAAAATCATCTGCCATTACTATATTTGTAAGAACTAGTCATTATTCAAATCATCCTTATCAAAAAAGTGCTTATAAAAAACTTATAAATGCAACAGATAATACAAGTACTATTTTAAAAACAGTACTTGCATTATCTAAAGAAATTTATACTCCGGAATATAAATTATCAAAAGCTGGGGTTTTAATGCAGGATTTAACTAATTGTAAATATTTACAGCAATCAATTATCAATTACGAATCTCAAGAGGAATCAAAAAAATCAATCCGTCTTATGAAAACAATTGACTCCTTGAATAAAAAATTCAATAATGCAGTAATTACATGGGCAATTGCAAAAAAACCACAAGAATGGGCAATGAATAGAAATTCATTAAGTTCTGGATCTACAACAGATATTAGAAAAATCCCAAATATAATGATATAAAAATGATATATGGAATTTATATTATTTTTAAGCAAAATAGATAAGGAGATAATAGAGCTGATTAATAAATCAAATAATTCAATAGAAGAAAATACAGCTCTTTGTGCTATGGATAAAAAGTTTGTTGGTTTTTACAACAGGAAAGAAAAAGTAATAGTTATTTGCACTGAAAATGCTAAAAAATTAGGAGGATATAAAGAAGGAGAACGTCATGATAATCACAAAACAAATCTTTATATAAGGAGAGCTTTAAGGCATGAGACGACACATCTAGTCCAGTCATGCAATAACAATAAACCCACAGGGATAATAAAAAATATAGAAGATAAAATTCATTCAGGAAAATTAAAAGCTTTAAATTCCTCAGTACAATTATCTGGAAATTATTCTAAAGAGTTAGAGGCTTATGTTATGGAGGACAAGCCAAGAAAAGTAAAAGAGATAATAAAAAGTTATTGTTTATAAATTCTTAAAAAAATTTATTGGTTAGAAGAAAAATTTCCACAACGTTGTTTATCAAGAAAATTGATATGTTCTCTTTCTAGGTAATATAATTCCTGAAATTTTATAGCATCAGAGTTTAAATCTTTGAATACATCTTCAATCTCTTTATTAGAATCTGATGGTTCTAAGGAAGAATTATCGATTAAAATAGAAATACAGTTTTCCAAAGTTTTAAGTCTTTGTGAACCCCAGGATTCAATAAGATGTCTACATCTTTTTAATGATTTATATCTTTCAAGAAGAGACAAAGTCCCAAGAAGATTATGTTTAGAGTTTTTTAAAGTGGTTAAAAATAATTCATCTGGATTAATAAAAGTATTGATTTTATTTGAGACTTCTAAATCATTAAGAGCTAAATGATCAGGCAATAATGAAATCAAGTCAATTGAAATAAATTCATTATTTAATTGTTTATTAGTAGGATCTTTCAAATCATCTAAATAATTTGCACTTAAATTATTTACTTCTATTGTTGAAATAGAGTCCCAAATAAGACGAATGTATTCAGTATTGAAGATGTTAATTTCTCTTTTAAGTAATTCTTCACGAATAAAAAGTCTATGTTCAGGGCAATGCAAATAGTAATAAATAATCTCAGATTCATTTTTTTCACGCTGACTAACTTCACTTGGTTGTTCAAATTTTTTTGATCTACCATGCCAACGAAATCCTTTAACTTGTTTTCTTAGGTCTTCTTCGAATTTAATAGCTAATCTCGCTTGACCCATGCTTAATCTTTCAGAGACTTTTTGCAAATAGTGAGTTCTTGTAGCAGATTGAGGAAATTTACTTAATAACTTAACTAACGAAGAAATAACGTTCTGAAAAATATCAGATTTAGATAAATCTTTATTATCAAAAATCTGATCAATCTCCCAATCAATCCAGAAAGAAGCATTATCTATTAAATTAAAATAATCCTCTGGTGTATTTCTTTTAAGGTACTCGTCAGGATCTTTAAATGATTTTATTTGCAGGATTTTTAAGTTTATTTGATCGTGAAGAGATAAACTTTCAACTTCGTTTATAACCCTTTTTGTAGCTAATCTTCCTGCATTATCAGAATCAAAGTTAATTATTATATTTTTACTATCAGTACATCTACAAAGTTGTGAAATCTGATATTTGTTTAATGCAGTTCCAAGAGAAGCGACAGAATTAGTAATTCCTTTTGAATGAAGTGAAATAACATCGAAATAACCTTCCACTACCACTGCCTTGTCTCGTTTTCTAATATTGCTGGATGCTTTATCAAAAGCAAACAACATTTTACCTTTCTCAAAAACTTCAGTTTCGGGAGAATTTAAATATTTAGGTTCCTGACCATCTAGAGATCTGCCTCCAAAAGCAACTACTCGCCCTTGCATATCAAAAATAGGAACTATCAATCTATTTCTAAATCGATCGTAAACCTTGTCAGTATTATCCTTTGAGATAACAAGACCTGCACTTAAAATTAACTTTAAAGGAAATTTCTCAACTTTTGAAAGGTAATTGAATAAATCATTCCATGAATTAGGAGCATAACCTAATTCAAAATCATTAATATTTTTAATATTTAAATTTCGTTGTGAAGTCAAATAATGATGTGCTTCCTTACCCAAGGAATTATTTAATTGAGACTTAAACCATTCCTTTGTTACGCGAAGAATCTTATATAGTTCCTCTCTCCTAGATAATTGTTTTTTATATATTTCTTGCTGAGGCCCATCAACATTTATTACATTAATATCATTCTTTTTTGCAAGTGAAAGAACAACATCTGTAAAGTTATTACGTGTAAACTCCATCAAAAATTTAATAGAGTTACCGCCAGCTCCACAAGAGAAACAATAATAAAATTGTTTTGCAGGAGAAACTGTCATAGATGGCTTACTATCATCATGAAAAGGGCATATACCAACAAATTCTTTTCCCTTTTTCTTTAGTACGATATGTTCAGAAATAACATCTACAATATCTGCTTTATCTTTAACCTCCTGAATAGTTCTTGGATGTATAGAAGGTCCCATTTATTTATTTTTCTAAAAAGAATTCCTAATAATCATTTTGTTATAGGTCAAATTTTTAAAAGAATCTACTTAATTTCACAATAAAAATATTTTTAGTAATGCTTATAGAATTTTTTAATCAAAAGAATAATTCATTTAAAAAATTAAATTTAATATTGGCATCGTTTTTCTTCAGCCTTATGACTGTTTGCGTAAAAAAAATCGATAATAGAATACCTATATATGAATTAGTATTTTTTAGATCATTATTAAGCTTGTTAATTACCTCTCTGATAATAAATAAAAAAAATTTAAATCCCTGGGGAAAGAACAAACCATTACTAATTTTAAGGGGCATTTTAGGGACGATAGCTTTGGTTTGTATATTTTATGCTATTAAAAATATGCCTTTAAATATTTCTACTGTTATTCAATATACATACCCTATATTTATATCTATTTTTGCAGGAGTTCTAATAAATGAAAAGATTACTAAAAATTTGATTATTGCATCTATTACAGGATGGTTAGGAATATTAATAATCTTAAATCCCTATCAATTATCGAGTTTAAACATTGAACTAGATAAATTTACTGTATTAATAGCATTTCTTGGTTCTATATCAACAGCCCTAGCTTACATAACTGTTAAAAAATTATCATCTACAGAAGATATTTTCATAATAATTAAATACTTTCCTTTAATATCCGTAATAACTTTATCACCAATTGTATTTTTCAATTGGGTAACACCCAATATTAATGATTTAATTTGGATAATCGGTATAGGGATGTTTACCCAAGCTGGACAAACATTTTTAACAATTGGATTAAAGAAATTACCAACCTCAGAAGCGGCTAGGATAAATTATTTACAAGTACTTTTTGGCTCTTTATGGGGAATTTTGTTCTTCAATGAATTAATAAATATTAACTTTATTTTTGGTGCAGTACTTGTTTTGTTAGGAACTATTATTTCTACTAGCAAAAAACTAAAAAAGATTTAAAATAATAAAAAGTATGTTTGTAATGAAATTTTTCTTATTAGCATTTTTCAGTCTCTATCCATTTCTCGAAGTAAAAGCATCAACGCCTAAATCTGTAACATGCACTAGGACTGAATATAGGGAAGAATATATTCCCGGTACAAAATCAAGCCCTGGTTATGTAAGAAATTACGAAATTGATGTGGAAATTCCATGCGGAGGAGAAAAGGCTAAAAATATTGATGACAATGACTGTAGTGAGGGATCAGTAATAGGTGGACTCCTTGGAGCTGGAATAGCTCTTTCTTCATCTAGAGGCAAAGATAGATTTTGGGCTGTCCCAGCAGGAGGTACGGCAGGAGCTCTACTTGGATGTCAGGTGGATGGTGGTTAATTGATTAGTTGGATAAAGGGAGAATTAGTAAGTTCATGGAATGCTAATAATAAATTTTATATTTTAATAAACTGTCAGGGATTAGGTTATGAAATTCAGACCCTAGAATCAGTTATTTTTGATATCAATTCAAATAAGATTTCTGAAAAGGAAATTATCCTCTGGATAAAACACATAAAAAAAGAAGATTCTGATATGCTCTTTGGTTTTAACACCAAGGACCAAAGAGATTTCTTTATTCAAATTTTAAATATTAAAGGTATAGGATCCCAAATCGGGATGTCTTTATTAAATAAATTTTCCCTAAATCAATTAATTACGGCAATATCAAATAATGACAAAAAATCGATTAGTACTGTTCAAGGTATTGGACAAAAAATGACTGAACGAATAATCCTTGAACTAAAAAGTAAGGTAATTAATAAAGAAATTGAAAAAGAGAATTTAAATAGACATAATTTCCTTGAAGATAATAAAGACTTAGATTCAATTTTTAAAGATATTGATTTAACACTCCAATCTTTAAACTATCCTAAGAAAGAAATTAAAAACTTATTTCCAAAACTTATACATGATATTAAAAATAATAGTATGTTGACTTTAGAAAAAGATTCTATTTCTTTTGAAAATTTATTAAAAGAAGCCATGAATTATTTAGACCATAAAAAGTAGTAATTTAGACCAGTAACGTAGTAATATGTCTAAAGGTAGATAAATTTCATGACTCTAGATACAGCGGAAAAACAAAAACTAATTGAATCGCATCAAGTACATGCAACAGATACAGGATCTGTTGAGGTGCAAGTTGCTATGCTTTCAGAAAGAATTTCAAAATTAAGTGACCATTTACAAGGAAATATTCACGATTATGCATCAAGACAAGGCCTATTAAAAATGATAGGAAAAAGAAAAAGATTACTATCATACATAAAAGGTAAAAATCCCCAAAACTATCAAGATCTAATTAAAAAAATTGGAATCAGAGGATGATTTCCATTGATGAAGAAAAAACAAGCAAAAAAGAAAAATCTTTCAAAAAAGAAAAAAATATCTGAGGTAGATGCTTTTAGAAATATTGAAAAGAAAGTTCCATCATTAACCCCAAAAAGCAAACAATCTAGCGGTATACCAAAATATGTAGCTGACAGAATGGCTAGGAGAATCTTTTTTACGGCTGGAATACCAACAGTTATGGGTATGTCAGTATTTGTTATAAGTTATATAATCGTTACAAGAAATATTGCTGAAATTCCTCCTTCTTCAACAATAGCAATATCAGCATTATTCTTTTTATTAGGACTAGGGGGATTAAGTTTTGGAATATTATCTGCTAGTTGGGATAAAGAACCAGGAAGTTTTTTTGGTATAGAAAATATCCCCTTAAATATTGAAAGAGCAAAGGCTGCATTTAAACCAGCATCTCAAAACTTTGATGAGAAAAAGTAAATTATGCAATCATAGATTTCAAATTTACTTGAAAAGACTTATCAGAGAGTAATTTCGATACACCATGAATATCTCCAACACAAAATTGATCTCCAAATTTAACATAGGTTATAGATTGATTATTTTTAACAGCTGCTAATACTGGAATTTTGATTCCACATTTATCTCTATCTGGTTTGAATTTAACTAAGCAATCTCTTATTGTATTTTGAATTCTTATATCTGAAGCTTGTGAACTATCAAGGTCAATGATTAGTAATTTTAAGTTATCAATTTCTCTGCAATCATCAATAATTAATTGTGTTTTATCACTTTTTTTATCGATAGTTCCCCAAACTAATAGTCTCGTATCAGTAAGTAGAAATTCAGATAATCTACAATATGTCTTTGGAAATACTATTGCCTCACAACTTCCAGAAAGATCTTCAAGTTGAACAATAGCCATTCTGTCACCTTTTCTTGTCGTAATTTGCTTTATTTCAGGAATCATTCCAACCAAAGAGACTTTTGTTCTGTCATGGGAGTTTTCTAATTGAGAGATACTTATAGGAGAAACAAGTTTAGCTGGCTTTGCAAGATGTTTTAAAGGATGATCTGACAAATAGAAACCTAAAAGTTGCTTTTCTAATTTAAGCTTTTCAATTAAGGAGTAATCTTCAACTTTAGATCCTTGAGATAATGAAAATTCTTTGTTTTCATTATTACTTGTTGAGTCAAATAAATTTCCTTGTCCAGAGATCCGATCACGATTACGTGACGATGCCCATTCCATTACATATTCAAGATCAGAGAATAGTTGAGCTCTATTATTATTCTCAGAAAATTCATCAAGAGCACCACAGTGAATTAAAGATTCGATATTTCTTTTATTTAAAATATTAGATGGTAAACGATCACATAAATCAGAAAATGATTTAAATATTCCTAGTTTATTACGATTCTCTATTATATTTCTTATGGCTGAATCTCCTAAATTTTTAATAGCAGATAATCCAAATAAAATTTGATCCTTTTTAATTGTAAAGTCAATACCCGATAAGTTAATACTTGGTGAAATAACATCGATTCCCATTGAATAACAATTAGAAATATATCGCTGCATTTTGTCGTTTGAACCAGCATTAACACTTAGAAGTGAAGCCATATAGGCTACTGGATAATGTGCTTTTAAAAAAGCAGTTTGGTAAGTAACTGCACCATAAGCTGTGGAATGGCTTTTATTAAAACAATACTCAGCGAATAAAACCATTTGATCAAAAAGATCATTAGCAATTTTTTTATCTACCCCTTTTTTACAGGATCCCTCAATGAAAATATTACGATGTTTGACCATCTCAGAAACTTTCTTCTTTCCCATTGCTCTACGCAATAAATCAGCATCTCCAAGAGAATATCCTGCCAAATCTTGAGCAATTTTCATAATTTGCTCTTGATAAACCATTATTCCATAGGTTTCAGTGAGAATAGATTCAATAAAAGGATGAGGAAAATCTATTTTTTCACTTCCATTTTTTCTATTTATAAACTTTGGTATGAGACCAGCATCAAGTGGACCAGGCCTATATAAAGCCAAAATGGAGGAAATATCTTCAAGAGAATTTGGCTTAAAGTCCTTAACAACTTGCTTCATTCCGGATGATTCTAGTTGAAAAATACCTTCTAAATCTCCTCTTCCAATAAGATCAAAAGTTTTATTATCATTTGGAGGTAATTCATCAATATTAATTTTTTGTCCTGTGGAAGTTTCAATTAAAGATATGGTTTTATCTATCATTGTAAGATTTTTAAGGCCTAAAAAGTCCATTTTTAATAAGCCTAACGATTCAATATCATCCATTGAATATTGAGTAATTATTTGACCTTCATTGTTCCTTTGAAGTGGTACGAGCATATCTAAAGGTTCTGATGCTATAACAACTCCTGCTGCGTGAACACCATAGGTTTTATTTGTTCCTTCAATTCTTAATGCTAAATCAACCCATCTTTTTACTTTACTATCTTTTAAATATTTATCCCTAAATTCAGGACTAGGAGATTTCTTATCAATCATTTCATTAAGCTTATATGGTTTTCCTCTTACAACTGGTATTAATTTAGCCAACTTATCCGATTCTCCATAAGGAATATCTAGAACTCTGGCAACATCCTTTAATACAGCTTTTGATGTCATCTTATTAAAGGTAATTATTTGCGCAACTTTATCTTCGCCATATCTATTGGTTACATAATCAATAACTTCATTTCTTCTATCAATACAAAAATCCGTATCAATATCAGGCATAGATTTTCTTGCTGGGTTTAAAAATCTCTCAAATAATAATCCATGTTTTACAGGATCAATATTTGTAATTTGGAGAGCATATGCTACCAATGAACCAGCAGCAGAACCTCTCCCAGGGCCAACAGGTATAGAATTATCTCTTGCGAATTTTATATAATCCCACACTACTAAAAAATAGTCTGGGAATCCCATGTCATTAATTATTTTCAATTCAGAAGTTAATCTTTTCTTATAAATTTCATCAACTTCATCAAGATTAGTTTTATTAAGTCTACTTAAAAGACCCTGCTTAGTTATTTTCGTCAAAAAAGATAAAGAATCATTCTCATCTTTCAAAGGGAATTTAGGCATTCTATAGGTACCGAATAACTCAAATTCTTCAATCTTTTGTGAAACCTCAACCGTATTATTAATTGCTTCTTCGATAGATTCTTTATCAATATGATCATTAAAAAGACTAAGCATTTCATCTTCACTTTTAATATATTCTGTTCCTGTATATCTCAATCTCTTTTCGTCACTTATTAATTTTCCAGTAAGAACACAAAGTAAGGCATCATGAGCTTCAACATCCATGTTTGAGATGTAGTGAGCATCATTCGTAGCAATAACTTTAATTTGATGCTCTTTACCGATTCTTATTAATTCAACATTTACAATTCTATCTTCAATAGAACCATGATCTTGTATTTCCAGATAAAAATCATCCCCAAATAATTTCTTATACCAAACAGCAGTATTCTCAGCTACATCAATCCTTCCTTTTAAGATTGCTTGAGGAATCTCTCCACCTAAACATGCTGTTAAAATAATAAGACCATCTTTATATTTTTCTAAAAGAGATTTATCAATACAAGGTCTAGAAAAAATACCTCGACCCCTCATACCGTTAAGATGGCTAATTGTGGTTAACTTTACTAGATTCTTATAACCTGTATGATTTTTTGCTAATACTACCAAATGATATCTTTTTTCCTTTTTGGGCTGAGGATCATCAATAGAACCATTGATAATATACATTTCATTACCAATAATTGGTTTTATACCTTTATTTTTACATTTTTTTACTAAATCAAGAACTCCATACATTACTCCATGATCTGTCAAGGCAATTGAATCCATTCCAAGTTCAGAAGCTCTGTCAACTATTTTAGAAACTTGACTTGCTCCATCTAGAAGGCTGTAATCACTATGATTATGAAGTGGAACAAATCCCATGTTTAACCAATTTATATATACAAGATAGAGAATAATTTAAAAAATTCTATATTTTGCTAATACAAATTAATTATTAATTCAAATTTCAATATTAGGTTTTCTCTTCATAACTTCAGCATCCTTTTCAAATATATTTGCAACATTCAGTATTCGATGCTCCTCCAAAACATTTCCGATTAATTGAAGACCTATGGGTAGACCCTTTTTATCAAATCCACAAGGGATACTGATAGCTGGGAGTCCAGCAAGATTTACTGGAACAGTTAAGAGATCAGACAAATACATAGATAAGGGGTCATTTACGAAATCTCCTTTTAAGAATGCAGTTGTAGGACATGTAGGGGTTAATAAAACATCTACTTCATTAAAAGCAGTGTCAAAATCCTTTCTAATTAAGGTTCTTACTCTCTGAGCTTTCTTGTAGTAAGCATCACTATATCCTGCAGACAAAGCATAGGTACCAATCAAAATTCTTCTTTGTACTTCGTCACCAAATCCTTCCGCTCTACTCTTAGATATCATCTCTAATAAATTAGAATCGCCTTCTGATCTATATCCATATTTAACTCCATCATATCTTGCTAAATTAGCTGAAGCCTCACAAGGAGCGATAACATAATAAGTGGCAATACCATCGTTAAATCTTGGACACTTTATGTCATGAATTTCAGCACCCAAAGATCTGAATCTTTCAATACCGGATAAAACTGATTTCTTAACTTCAGGATCAAGGCCAGGATGGTCAAAGCATTCTTCGATAATACCTATTTTTATACCTTTAATAGATTTATCTAAATCTGACAAGTAATTAGGGACTGGTTTATCAAGACATGTTGAATCAAGATTATCCTTACCAGAAATTGAATAAAGAATCTCAGCAGCATCTGAAACAGTATTTGTAATTGGACCTATTTGATCTAGAGAACTTGCAAATGCAATTAGTCCCCATCTGCTTACTCTTCCGTATGTTGGTTTTAGCCCCACAACTCCACAAAAAGATGCTGGCTGCCTTATTGAGCCTCCTGTATCTGATCCAATAGCAGCTAAGCATAGACCAGCAGCGACTGAAGCTGCACTCCCACCTGAACTTCCACCAGGCACTCTATTTACATCCCAAGGATTTGATGTCGTACCAAATACTGAAGTCTCAGTCGAACTTCCCATTGCAAATTCGTCTAAATTAGTCTTTCCTAAGCAAATACCCCCTGATGACCATAATTTACCTGAGATAGAAGACTCGTATGGAGAAACGAAGTCTTTAAGCATTTTACTTGAACAAGAAGTAACAACTCCTTTAGTACAAATATTATCTTTTATCGCAATAGGTATTCCTGCAAGTAGAGGTAGTTTTTGATTATTAGTTATTAATTTATCAATATTTTCAGATTGAGACTTAGCAATGTTTTTTGTTAAGCAAGTATAAGCATTTATTTTTGGATTTAATGAATCTATTTTTAAAAAGAATTCATTAACTAATTCTTTGACTGAAGCATTTCCACTATTAATTTCTTTTCTAAAAGAATTAAAGTTCATATCAAAATTGAGAATTTAGATTAAATTAGTTATCAAACAGTTAAGGGTTCTTCTTTATTGCATCTAACAATATTGTGTTTGATTTCTGTTGAACCCTCTTCTGAAAGATCAGAAAGAAATTTTTCTAAATTTTCATTAAGACCACGTCTTGTAAGAAATGGGCCATACCAATAAGTTCCCGAAGGGTTTGCTGTCTCAACTTTTGCCCACCAAGCCAAACCAAGTTTGTTGCCTAAATTTCTAATCAATATTTTTTGGCCCTCTTTTAAAGACCATAAATTCTTGTTAAATTCTATACAATTTCTTACTAATTATTCAAGTAATCTTTATTAATTAAATAAATATATTGAAATAATGATAAATAAATATTCAAAATAACTAATTTTAATTAACAATTAAGTTAATTATTTGATAGGTAACATAAGGAAATAGCAGCTGCTACAGAGGCATTTAAGCTCGAAGTCTTTCCTTTAAGAGGAATTTTAATCAAATAATCACATTTTTTTTGAACAAGCAATGAGATCCCTTTATTTTCAGCGCCAACTATCACAAGAAAAGGTGCTTTTTCCTTGAATTCTGAAATGGGAACTTGTCCTTCTCCGGATAACCCAATAATGATAAACCCCCTTTTCTTTAATTCATCAATAGCTCTATTTAGATTTACTACTCTAGATACAGGTATATGCTCTAATGCACCAGCGGCAACTTTTGCAACAGTTCCAGTTAAACCTGCAGATCTTCGTTGAGGTACAATAATACCTTTGCAATCAAAAGCTTCTGCTGATCTAATAATTGCACCAAAGTTGTGAGGATCTGTCACCCCATCCAATGCAACAATAATAGGATTAGAAGATTTACTTTTAGATAAATCAATTAATTTTTCTAAAGATATTGACTTAGTGGAAGCATGCTGCAGGGCAACTCCTTGATGAACGGCACCGGATGTTAGTTGAGAGAGTCTAGACCAAGAGACCTCTTCAATTAAAACGCCTTTGGACTTAAGGTCTTTTAGTAATAGGTAAAATTTTTCTGAAGAGAAAATTTCGGAGGTGCACCAAATTCTATTAATTGGTCTTTCGCTATTTAAAGCAGCGAACACAGAATGCTTACCCCATATCCAATCTTCAAAATTTCTTTCATTTGAACCCAATTGAAATGTTTTTGAACTGTTTTTAGAATAATTTTCTGCATTATGAGCGTTAGAAGAAAATCTTGTTTGTGGATGATTAAAACTATTTCTTGGTTTTTCTTTTGATTTCAAGTAACTGTATTCATTATTTTTAATATTGTCATTTCTTTTGAAATCGTCTCTTCTATTAAAATTGTCTCTCCTTTTAAAATTATCTCTTTTATTAGAATCATCTCTACTTTTAAAATCTTCTCTCCTTTTAAAATTATCTTTTTTATAAGAATCATCTCTACTTTTGAAATCGTCTCTCCTTTTATAATTATCTCTTCTATAAGATTCCTCTCTTATATTTAGATCATTTCCTTTTTTAAAATTGCTTCTTTCATAAGTATTATTTTTACTGGAATTAAATCTATCTTCTTGAAAATTATTAGATTTATAATTATTTTTTGAATGTGATCTCCTTTTATTGGTATCATTACTTTTTTTTGAATAATTATTTTTAGAAAAGTTTTTCATAAATTTAATAGCTTATTTACACTCTAAGTATTCAAAAATTTTAGACAATCTTTTTGGATCTTTTAGAAATAACCAACCAACAAGAGCTTCAAAACCTGTTGCTCTCGAATAGATAGTAGGATCAGAAGATTTTGGAAATCTCTTTGTTTTATTTCTAGCTCGTCTTATTAAATTAATTTCAAATGTATTTAATAAATGTTCAATTTCATCTAATGATTTTGATTGAGCTTGAGCTTTTACTTCATTTACAACTGAAAGATGAAGATCTCTTGATTTTAATGGGATATGAATGTGGCGTAATCTTTGATGTAACTCCCATACAGAATCCCCTAGCCAGGCAAGTTGAATAACTCCTATCTCTTCAGGAGAACCTTGAGGGGCAAGATTTTGTATCCAATAATTCAATTCTTCAAATAGAGCAAAGCTTCTTGAAGGGTTGCTTTCAAATTAAGAAAGTCTGATAATCTTACTAGTTTTATAGTTTGAGCAACTCGAGAATTTCCGACAACAGAAAACCCTAGTTTAAGTTTTTTGCATTCCTTGGAAGTTTGAACAAGAGCACCCAAACCGGATGAATCAAGGAAGTCTATTTTACTTAGATCAACTACTAATGACAGAGCTTCTTTTTTAAGGGTATTGGTAACAAAAGTTTTAAATTGTTTTTCAGAGAATGCGTCTAATTGCCCTTTTAGAGTAAAAACAATAATCTTCGACTTTATTTCAATGTTGCCTCTTAAAGAAACAGTTAGCTTATGGAAATCTTCTATGATTTGATACCTCCAAAAATAATTAATTTTCTAATTGTAATTATCAAATCAAAAAGAATCGATATGTCAACATCTCTCTAACATTAGAGAAACAAATTTTTCAAATAAATAATCTGAGTCATGAGGGCCAGGACTTGCTTCTGGATGATATTGAACACTAAATATAGGCTTATTTATAAGTTTCAATCCGGCAACAGTTTTATCATTAAGATTAAAGTGGGTTATTTCAACTATCTTATTGGATAAAGAATTTGGATCTATAGCAAAGCCATGATTCTGACTAGTTATTTCAATATTATTATTCTTGCCGCATGGATGATTTAATCCACGATGTCCAAAAGGTAATTTATAAGTTTTTCCGCCTAATGCCAAACCAAATATTTGATGACCAAGGCAGATCCCAAACATAGGAATTTTCCCATAATTAATTAGTAATTTAGCTAAAGTAATTCCATCAAGTACAGATGAAGGATCCCCTGGACCATTTGAAAAAAATATTCCATCAGGATCATGACTTAAAACATCCTCAAAAGAAGAATTTGAAGGCAAAACCAAAATTTCACATCCATGTGAAGCTAATCTATTGAGAATTGATTTTTTAATACCAAAATCAATCGCAACAACTCTGAATTTATTTATATTGTTATTAATATTTTCTCGAACATCAAAATCAGCAATAGTAATTTCTTTAGATATGTAATTTTCCTTTGTTGAAACTTCTTTGGCTAAATTTAAACCTTCCATATTAGGAGTATTAGAAATAATTTCAAGACAACTATCAAGATCATTCTTTTCTGTAGTAATAAGTCCATTCATGGAACCATAAGATCTTAAAATTTTAACAAGTGCTCTAGTATCAACTCCATAAAGTCCAATAATATTTTTTTCTATTAGCCACTGATTAAAATTTAATTTAGATCTCCAATTACTATTATTATTTGAATAATTACGAACAATTAAACCTTTGACATATTTATCCGATTCTGAATCCTCGAAATTGATTCCTGTATTGCCAATTTCTGGATAAGTAAATGTAAGTATCTGGCCATAATAACTAGGGTCGGTAATTACTTCCTGATAACCAGTCATGCCCGTATTAAAAACAATTTCACCAACAGTTGAACCCATCGCACCAAATGAAAAACCTGTAAAAGTAATCCCGTTACTCAAAACAAGTTTTGCATTTTTCTTAAAAGGATGATTCATTAAATAAAAATTTCTTATGATTCAAGATAGTTTTTCAAAAGCAAAAATTTATCCCAAGGTTTTGCTTTACTCATAGAGAACAAAGCTTTTTTAAATCCCTTTTCAATATCATCTTCAATTCCTGCGACCCAAAGTACCAAGGCGGTATTTAAAGCGACTACATCCATATGAGCCCTTTGACCTGAACCATTCAAAACAGATTTTAATATGTCTTCGTAAGACTCATCATTTGAGACAATTAAATCTTTATTTGAAGTATTTTGATAATTAAAGTCAGAGACATTTATTTTTGAATGTTTAAGCTTACCTTTATCTACAAATATTATTTTATTATCTCCCTCTAATGAAGCCTCATCTAGACCACCATAGCCATGAACAACGATAGCTCTATCCATTTCCATTCTACTTAAAGCAGAGGCCATTGGATTAAGTAATTCTTCAGAAGCAACTCCTAAAACTTGAGCGTTAGGTCTTAAAGGATTTACTAATGGACCTAGTTGGTTAAAAACAGTTCTTATACCAAGAGCCTTTCTCAAAGGAGCTAATTTAATTAATGATTTATGCCAAACAGGAGCAAATAAAAAAGTTATCCCAATTTGATCGATTGAAGAAATAACCTTATCTAAAGTGGAATTTAAATTAATCCCAAGATTTAACAAAACATCAGCCGAGCCAACTTTTCCACTAGCACTTTTATTTCCATGTTTTGCAATATTTACACCACATGATGAGGCGACAAATGCAACAGCAGTAGAAATATTAAAAGTATTAGCCCCATCACCCCCAGTACCACAAGTATCAACCATAAACAAGTTGGGGCGTTCGACAGGCAATTTACAAGCATTCAAAAGTACATCTGCCATAGAAGATAATTCGATTCCTGTAGTTCCTTTAGCTCTAAATGCACTCAATAAAGCTCCTGTTTGAACCTCCAAAATTTCATTATTTAGCCATCTTTTCATCAAAGTAATTGAAGTCTTAGCATCAAGGTCATTCCCACATAATAATTGGTTGAGAATTTCAGAATTTGTTTTAGTGATAGACATTTATCTTAAGTGGATTTATGGTTCGCTGCTCAATTAGAAGTATCAAAACCGGAGCCGACTAAATCTTTATTCGTATTTGAAGGTCTAAAATTATTTGACCATAAGTTTTTAGTCTTTAAAAAAAGATTATCCTTTGTTATGTTCCAAAATGTTAGTGTTTTTTCAATATCCTCTTTCATCTCAATTTCACCAGGGAAATTATCATATCTATTAATTAATCTAGCTAAATTAATTAGGTCAAAATCTTCAGGTATCTCCTTAGATATAATTGAATCTATAATCTTTTTATCAGTTGCATGCAGAGGATGAGTTTGTTCATTGCTCATAATAAAAAAAGAAATCATTTATAAAACTAGCTCACATATTCGAAAATGAAACATTATCTTAATCATATGGGAATTTTTAAATGAAGAATCTTAAATTAAAAGTTATATTTAAGTATCTAAAACCATACAAAAAAGAATTTTTATATGGTGGGATTGCTCTCCTAGCAGTAAATATTTTAAGCATTCTAATTCCTTTAGAAGTAAAAAATATAATTGATCAATTGAAAGATGGATTTTCCTCCAGTTTCGTTATATCAAAATCATTATTTTTAATGTTTTTAGCAACATGCATGGGCCTTATAAGATTATTTTCTAGGCAAATTGTATTTGGTATAGGAAGAAAAGTTGAAGTAAATCTTCGTCAAAAATTATTTGACCACTTACTAATACAAGACCCTGATTGGATACAAAAAAAAGGTAGTGGAGATATTATTAGTAGAGCTACTAGTGATGTAGAAAATATCAGAAGACTCTTAGGTTTTACAGTCTTAAGTTTATGCAATATCGTTTTGGCTTATTCTCTAACAATACCTTCAATGCTATCGATTAATAAAACATTGACAGTAGCTGCATTAATGATTTTTCCAATGATTTTAGTAATAGTTAGCTTATTTGGAGGAAGAATGGTAAGTCAAAGAAAAATTCAGCAAGAATCACTTTCCAAACTAAGTGATTTAATTCAAGAAGATTTATCAGGTATAAGCGCTATAAAAATTTATGCACAAGAAGAGGCTGAAAAAAAAGAATTTAATAATTACAATAAGGCTTATCGCAATTCAGCGATAAAGCTCGCAAGAACAGCAAGTACACTATTCCCACTATTACAAGGTATTTCTTCAATTTCATTATTGATACTTTTAGGTCTAGGGACCTCTCAACTAGAAAATGGATTCATCACGATTGGTGGACTAGTTGCATTGATATTATTTGTCGAAAGACTTGTATTTCCAACAGCCCTATTGGGATTTACATTAAATACTTTTCAATTAGGACAAGTTAGTCTAGATAGAGTTGAGGAAATATTTCAAAACAATCCAAAAATTATTGATAAACCTAAAGCTAAATTCTTAAAGAAAAAAGTTAAAGGTTTTATTGAGGCAAAAAACTTAAAAATAAGATACGAAGGCGCAAAATTTAACTCATTAAATAGATTAAATTTCAAGATCTACCCAGGAGAACTTATTGCTATAGTCGGTCCAGTAGGATGTGGAAAAACCACCTTAGCTAAATCATTAGGTAGAACTATTAAAATACCCGATGGACAATTATTTTTAGATAATATTGATGTTAAGAATATTAAATTAAGAGATTTAAGAAAACACATTGCCATAGTACCTCAAGAAGCATTTTTATTTACATCTACAATTTCAGAAAATTTAAAATTTGGAGATCCAAAAGCTTCTAAAAATGTTGTAAAAAAAAGCGCAGTAAATGCAGGATTAATAGATGATATTAATAGTTTTCCACAAGGTTTTAAAACAGTCGTAGGTGAAAGAGGTATTACGCTGAGTGGGGGGCAAAGACAAAGAACAGCACTAGGAAGAGCACTTTTAGTCCAGGCTTCTGTAGTAGTTCTAGATGATGCATTGGCTAGTGTAGACAATAAAACTGCTTCCAAAATTATCGAGGAGATGAGAGCAAACAAAAGTAAAACAATATTGATGATTAGTCATCAATTATCCGTGGCAGCAACATGTGATAGGGTACTTGTAATGGATAAAGGTGAAATTGTTCAGGAGGGGATCCATAAAGATTTGATAACCACCAATGGACTATATAAAAAACTTTGGGAAAGAGAAATAGCTACTAATAAAATAGTTAGTTAAAAAGAATATTAATTAAATGCATACCTAAAGATGTTTGAATTTCTTAAAAAACTTATGACAGACAATGAATCAGTTTCAGTAAATGAAACAAATTCCCTCCACAGAATATTAAATACTGATATTAGAGAGGTACCAAAATCGCAAGCGGATGAAATAATATTTGGATGTGGATGTTTTTGGGGAGCAGAAAAAAGTTTCTGGAAACTTCCCGGAGTTATTACAACATCTGTAGGTTATGCCGGAGGCGAGAAGAAAAACCCTAATTACTACGAAGTCTGCTCTGGTATTACCGGTCATGCAGAAGTTGTAAGGGTTGTTTGGAATGTAAATGAAATAGATATTAGTGATTTATTAAAAATGTTCTGGGAATGTCATAACCCAACCCAAAAAAATAGACAAGGGAATGATATGGGAACTCAATATAGATCAACAATTTACTATAAGAATGACAAGAATAAAGACAAAATTTACTCGAGCAAAGAAGCTTACCAAAAAGAACTTTATAAAAATAATTTAGGACTCATAGAAACAGAAATTAAAAAAATTGACACTTATTATTACGCTGAAGACTATCATCAGCAGTATTTAGCTGTAGAAGGAAGTAGGCAATATTGTTCGGCATCTCCTACGAAAGTAAAGTTAGGAAGTTTCAATAACTGTGATTACAAACTCCCAAAAGAAATCTGGGATAATTTCAATTGGGACATTGATAAATGTGTATTGAGATCTAATAATAATCCTATCGATATTAACAATTAAAAGTCTTTTATATTTATAGTATTAATACGGGGCGTAGCGCAGTTTGGTAGCGCACCACTTTGGGGTAGTGGGGGTCGTGGGTTCAAATCCCGCCGTTCCGATTAAGATTCAGAATCATCTTTATTTATTAACGATTTATATAGCTTGTAAGAACTTATTCCAACAGCGATGAAAGTAAATGAAGAAAAAATTGCACATATAATGATAGTAAAATTCGAAACTTCAACCTCTCCTAGTTGATATGATATAAAAAAAATCATCTGTAAAATAATATTTAAAAAACACTAACATAGAAGTGTTGATTTAATTTAATTTAAATTCCTATAAATTGAAAAGAATCAAGATTCCGAATACTAAACGATAATAAACAAATATTTTAAGTCCATGAGAGGAAACATACTTTATTAAAAAATTGATGGCTAATAGAGAAGAGAAGAATGTTGTAATTAATCCAGCAAAAAGAGAAAGGAATGGAAATGCTGAAAATTGATTTATTGAACTAAAAAACTCAACAAAAGCTGCTAATGAGATTGAAGGAATACCAAGAAGGAATGAAAATTTAGCGGCATCTTTTCTATTCCATCCAGATAAAAGAGCCATAGAAATAGTGGCTCCTGAACGAGATACTCCCGGAACAATTGCTAAGGCTTGAGCAATTCCTATATAAAAACTATTACGGTATTTATGATTATCTAAATTAATTGATTTCTTAGTAGAAATATCTGCAAAAAGCATTATTAAAGACATCAATATAGATACTAAAGCTATTGAAAAATTTGAACGTAAAAATGAATCAGAGAATCCTGGAACAAATAGCTTTATAATTCCACCAATAAAAACAATTGGAATTGTACCTATAAAGATAGATTTATATAACTTACTAGACAAAAATGAATTTTTTAGTTTTATAGAATTTTTACTTTTAAAATTAAAAATACTTTTCCTAAAATACCAAATTATTGCAAAAACACTTCCGATTTGTATGATTGCAGAAACAGAAGAACCGGGATCATTAATTCCAAATAATAGAGAAATTATTTTTAAATGTGCAGTACTACTTACAGGTATAAATTCTGTTAAACCTTGGATTATTCCATAAAAAATAAATCTTAAAAATTCCAATATTTTTATTTAAATATCTTCCTATAATAATATTAATTAAAAACAATATAATTTATATTGTTATTAGAAAAACTAAGATAAAATTTTATGAATAAATACATTTTAAAAATATTTGTTTTCCTAAGTATACTCACATATTCTGGAGCTGCTAAAGCTGATTATTGGTTAGTAATTGGAACCTATAGACAAGGACCTGGAGGAAGACCTGAGGTAAGTGGAATAACAAGCCCATCACTGTATACTATTCCAATGAAAGATATCGAGACATGTGAAAAAGCAGGGAATAAAATCACAAAAGAAATCTATATACCTGTCTGGCAATTTGATAATAAATGGACTTGTATATATGGAGGGATTTCTAAATAATATTATCTTTTAACATCATGAGCACATCCATCACCTTTGTAATTTTCACTTTCGTAAAAATCATTTTTGGTCCCAAAATAAATTGTTAGTAATACAAAAGGCAAACTAATTATAAAAAGCACTACAGTAAGATTCATCTTGAATAAGTTTGTTATTTTTTATATTTTTAATAATCTGAAGGTCCTTTCAATCCCAGATAAAAAAATGCTCCAAGGCCAATCAAAACGAGAACACCTGCAATAGCGGCTGAAGGAACAAATCCTCCTATAGCAAAAGAAGCAAAATGAGTCATTATACTAAACAAAATATATACGTTAATAATATCAATAAAAATAATTTAGGTCGTTAAAAAATTCTGACTCGAAGACAATTAATAATCACACCAATTAAGCAACTAAAGTTGCATCTTCATTCTCAGAAGAAATTCTTATTCTTTCTTCTAGTTTAGGTCCATATAGTTCATTACCCCAAATTTCAACTCTTGAATCGTCAGGAGCCATAAAAGATAGAATATCCGTAGGAAATAAAACTCTTTCCAAAAAAAAATTCGAGGGGCCAATACACCTCAAAACTACCATTCGGGAGCCTTCATTTTTATAAGAAAACTCAATCATCAAAAAAAATAAAAATCATTAATATTTAACACCAAGTAAATTGGTTAAAAATGTATAAAAAACAACTAAATAAAAAATTAATTAGAGAAATGTTGATTTAATCCAACACTAATTAACTTTCTCTCTTTATTTACCATCAATAAAACATCTGAGTTGATATCGTCAAAACTCTTATGTGGGATAGAAACATTTAACATACGAAGAAAATTACTCAAATTATCGTCTTTAAGAGAACTTCCACTTTTAACCTGCATATTTTTTTCTTGATTAGATTTCCATTCATTCATATACTCAAATTTCAAAGGTTTTAAATGCCAAATTTTATCAATCATTTTCCAAACGTCTAAATATTGATTTAAATTATTTTGTATTTTATTTCTATAAGAAGATTCACAAACACTTAAAGGAGGTGAAATTTTTACAGTATTATCAGGATCTATTGATGAAGGTTTAACACCTAAAAACCATCCCTCAATAATCAGCAAATCTGGAGATTCGTCCCTCCAATGAGCTCTATCTCCTAAACCATTTCTTAATGATTTATCAAAAACAGGAACATTTAACTGTCCATCGGTTTTCCATTTAAGTAATTTCTCTTTCATTAAATCAATCGAGTGGCTGCCGGGAAAACCTCGGGATACATTCCATGGATTATTCTTAATAGCAATTTCCATTTCATCAGAAGGTAGATAAAAATCATCAATTGAAATAACAGATAACTTAAATTTTAATTTTAAAGATATACTCTCCAACCATTTACCTAAAGTGGTTTTCCCAGTACCAGGTAAAGCTGATATTCCAATAATATTACGCTTAGAAGATTTTTTATTTAATTTATATGCTTGTGATAAAAGGGGTAAAGCCAATCCCCAAATCCAATCATCATTAACATTATCATCCCAAAACTTATCAATTGAGAGTATTTCTTTCTTAAGATTCCAAAATATAAACCATTCATCTAATGAACTCCATCCAATTTGATTAATTAATTGTTCAAAATCATCCAATGGAAATTCAATATTTAAATCTTTCATTATTTACTTAATACTAAATTATTTATTAACTTATTTATTTCACTTTTCCAACCATAACCATTTGGTTCAGAAGCAAGGATAAATTTATGATGATTTAATTTCTCTAATAATTCCAAATTTGGTCCATCAGGGCCAGGAATCACAATTTTATAATCTGAATTCAACAATAAAGGTAAATCATTAGGAGAATCTCCTAGACCAATAATTTGTATATTCGGATTATTTGAATATTTTTTGAGCGCTTTTATCGCTTTTCCCTTGTTTGAATTAATTGACAACATGTGACTCATCCTGTTTCCTTTAAAAATTTCTACACCAAATCTTTTACAACAAAGATTAATGTCTTCTTCCTTGTTTTCAGGAGGATTTAAAAATGGCATACTCCAGTGTCTATCTCTCATTAAATCAAGAGAGTGGCCTTTTAATCCAGTTAGTTCTGTTGCCTCTTGGTCAGAAATATTATTGAGTGGTTGTAAATCATAAATAATTTCCTTAGAAATACTGCTTAAAATATTTTCAAGTATTTCGTATTTTTCTCCAAGAATAATCTCCCCATTAACTTTCTTTAATGTTTCACCATATATTGCTGCACCATTTTCAACAATATATGGATCATTTAAATTAAGTTCTTTTCTAATAACCTTTACCTCAGCGGCGGTTTTACTGGTACATAGTATTACTGGCACAGATATTTCCTGAAGTAATTTTATAGTTTCTTTTGCTGGGGTTAAATCATAAGAATGATCCATTAATGTTCCATCAACATCACTAACGACCCATAAAGAAGAATTTTCAATCATCAATCAAAAAACCAAGCCAAATAACTTGAAAAGGATCAAGTTCAATGTTATTAGAATTATATTTATTAGATGTTAAATAATCCTGCATATTTAAATCATTTTTAATCAATTTATTAAATTCATAATCAATAAACCTGTAGTTAATTTTATTTTCAGTCATATTATGAATTATGAAAACAGCTTTTGAACCAATACCCCTTTTAATTACAACAATATCAGCTCTATTTTTAGATAAACATTCCATCTGGGACTGAGGATGGAATTGAGGTAATTGTGATCTAACATCCATTGCATGTCGTAGATATCTAAGATTTTTATTAGCATTAGATTCAGGATTTTTAAAAACAGCTTCTAGTTTCTCTGATTTAAATTTTTCTCTATTCAAATCTCTTCTTTGACCAGTCATTGAAAAACTTTTTATATCATTTTCTGAAGCAAGCAATGCTGGTAGATAAAAAGCAGGAACCCCTTTTAAAGACATCACCAGTAATTGGGTTAACAAAAACCTCTCATATTGAAAACGATTTGAATCTCTACCTGGATCTTCCATTGCACTCCACCAACTGATATTTAATTCATATGGTTTATCTTCACCATTTGATAATCTTCTATGACTTACAAGTCCACCTCTTTTCTCACAATTAATCAACAATTCTTTAATTCTTTGTTCATTCATAAGGCCCTCTAAAGCCCTTAATCCAACGCCATCATGAGAAGCTGTAAAATTAAATAAAGTCGTAGTTTCGGGTAACTCTGGCCAATCACAAATCCATGAATTTAAAATATCTGCTCTTGACGTGATTATTGATTCTAAAAGAAGAGGAGGCAGAGGAAAATTATAAGCCATATCCGCCTCATCTTTAGGGATTAAATAAGAAAGATTTTCCTTCTGAGGCACGTTTGTTTCAGTAATTAATACCCCATCTTTCAGAAGATCATTAAGTAGTATTCTTAAGATTTTTACTATTGAATGTGCTTTTGGTAAATGCAAACATGTTGTCCCAGGTTCCTTCCAAATAAAACCTACGGCATCAAGTCTCAACCATTTAATACCATTTGATAAATAAGTAATTATCAAGTTAAGAAACTCCACTGTCATTTTGGGATTAAGCCAATTCAAATCAACTTGATCTGGTCCAAAAGTTGTCCAGACTTGTTTTTGTCCATCTTCTGTATTTATTTGGGAGAAAAGAGATGAACTTCTTGGTCTGATAACATTTTTCCAGTCAAGATCTTGTGAAGGAGAAAAGACATTAGACAATCCGGGTTCTTGACATTTAATAAATTGCTGAACCCATAGATGAGATGATGAAACATGATTTAAAACTAAATCAGCCATTAAATAATGATTATTAGAAATTCTATTCAGATCCTCCCAACTACCAAATTTTTCTTCTAAAGACTTATGACTTGATACCGCAAATCCACCATCACTAGTTGATTTTAGAAATGGAAGAATATGAACTACTTTTGATAAACTTCCAAAATATTTACCAAGTAATTCTTGAAGCGTTACAAGTGTAGCTTCTCCTTTTTTATAAACCCCATCTGCGTATGTAATTAAAACAGCATACGATTCATCCCATTTTTTATCTTCACTTATTTCTTCATAACGAGACTTCTCTGAGAAATTATCTAAAATCTGCAATAATTGATTACAAATAAAGTTAAGCTCTTCGGTAGTATGATCATTATAAATTGTTTCCAACAATTTACTAAGCCTTAATCTATCAAATTTTTTCTCTGAATCAATTTGCGTCACTTTGAAAAAATCATCGAAGTATTAACACTATTCTGCACATCAAATAGAAAATGGACTTTCAACAAGGTTTAATCACAACAATACATGAATATGGCGTCACTAAGGATCTACTTAAAGAATTAAATAAAAGTCTTAAGAAAAGATCTACAGCAATATTAATTCCTTGTCTTTATGAAGAATTTGAACGACCTGCGCTAAGAGACATTAAAGAAGTTTTAAAAAATCTTACCGGATTAAATGAATTAGTTATTGCTCTATCAGCAAAAACTGCAGATCAAGTAAATTCTGCAAAGTCATTTTTTGATTCAATGCCATTTCCTGTTCATATTCAATGGACAAATTCTCCATCCGTAATAGAACTATTAAAAGATCAAGAAAAAAATGGATTAGAGCTTCTTGGAACCCCAGGGAAAGGATGGGCAGTATGGCAAGGCATAGGGGTTGCGACAAGACAGTCTGACGTAGTTGCTTTATTTGATGCTGACATAAGAACATTCACCCCATTATATCCATCAAGAATGATTCTTCCCTTATTAGACGAATCATATGGGATTTCCTACGTAAAAGCCTTCTATAGTCGATTATCATTAGAAACAAATCAATTACAAGGAAGAGCAACGAGATTATTTGTAGGTCCTTTATTGGCAAGTTTGGAGCAGTTAGTTGGCAATGGACCGTTTTTGCAGTATTTACAATCCTTTAGATATCCTCTAGCTGGTGAATTTGCATTTACAAAAGATTTAGCTATGAATTTAAGAATTCCATGTGATTGGGGATTAGAGATAGGTCTTCTATCAGAGGTTTATAGGAATGTCAGAACTTCAAAAATAGCTCAAGTAGACCTTGGATTATTTGATCATAAACATAAAACTATAGGATTATCATCCAAGGAGGGACTTCAAAAGATGTGCACAGAAATTCTATCTAGTGTCTTAAGAGGACTTATGGAACATCAAGCTCAGACTCTTACAAGCACTCAATTATCAACACTTGAAGTTCTTTATAAAAGAGTAGGAGAAGATAGAGTTAAACAATTTGGACTAGATTCCGCAGTTAATAAGCTTCCATATGACAGACATGAAGAGGAATTGTCTGTTCAAAAATTTGCAAAATTATTAAGACCTGCTACTCAAGGTTACTTAGCAAATCCAACAACTCAACAACTACCTAGTTGGTCAAGAGTTCTCTCATGTGAGAATAAGCTGCAAGAAGATTTAGCGAATGCGGGATCTAAAGAAATAAATACAACTAAAAAAGAGTTAATTAATAACTACTAAAGTAAAAAATATTTTTGAGCCATCGGTACTTCTTCAAGAGGTTCACAAGAAAGTAATACTCCATCAGCGAATACTTCATAAGTTTGAGGATCAACTGTGATATTTGGTAATTTATTATTCAATTTTAGATCTAATTTATTAATAGATCTTGTGTTTTCTACAGCCAAACAATTTTTTTGTAAAGAAAGTTTGTTAGGAATATCAAGCTCTATTGCATTTTTACTCAAAAAAGTGAAAGAACTTTTTAAAAGTGATTGTCCATAATTCGCAAACATAGGTCTACCATGAACAGGTCCTGGAGTTGGAATTGAAGCATTCGCATCACCCATCTGAGACCAAATTATAGAACCTCCTTTGACAACTAATTCTGGTTTAACACCAAAAAAGGAAGGTTTCCACAAAACTAAATCCGCTATTTTACCGTTTTCTATAGAACCAACAAATCTATTAATTCCATGAGCAATAGCTGGATTAATAGTGACTTTAGAGATATATCTTTTAACTCTATAGTTATCATTTCTATCAGAATCCTCAGGTAAAGGACCCCTTTGAACTTTCATTTTATGTGCTGTTTGAAAAGTTCTTGTTATTACTTCTCCAACTCGTCCCATAGCCTGTGAATCACTTGCAATAATTGAAAACGCTCCAATATCATGCAAAATATCTTCAGCAGCTATTGTCTCCCTCCTTATTCTTGACTCTGCGAACGCAATATCTTCTGGAATTTTAGAATCTAAATGGTGACAGACCATTAACATGTCAAGATGTTCTTCTAGAGTATTTTTGGTGTAAGGCCTCGTTGGATTAGTACTACTTGGTAAGACATTATTTTCTCCACAAATTTTAATAATATCTGGAGCATGACCACCCCCTGCTCCTTCAGTATGAAAAGTATGTATAGTTCGACCTGCAATGGCAGCTATAGTATCTTCAACAAACCCTGCTTCATTCAAAGTATCAGTATGAATACATACTTGAACGTCTAGATTATCCGCAACATTAAGACATGAATTTATAGTTGATGGAGTTGTACCCCAGTCTTCATGTAATTTCAAACCACAAGCACCAGCGTTTACTTGTTCAAAAAGATTTGTCTCATTAGATGAATTACCCTTGCCAAAAAAACCTAAATTGACAGGAAATGCTTCAGCAGATTGAATCATACGAGATATATGAAAAGCACCTGGAGTGCAGGTTGTAGCATTTGTTCCGGTAGCTGGCCCTGTTCCACCTCCTAACATAGTTGTCACACCAGAAGCTAATGAAGTTTCTATTTGTTGAGGACAAATAAAATGTATATGTGTATCTATAGATCCTGCAGTAAGAATGTGTCCTTCACCTGCTATTACTTCAGTTGAAGAGCCAATAATAATATTTATATTATCTTGTATATCTGGATTTCCAGCTTTACCAATTTCATAAATTTTTCCATCCTTCAATCCGACATCAGCTTTAACAATTCCCCACCAATCAACTATTAAGGCATTTGTTATTACTGTATCAACAGCTCCATCATCTCTGGTTACTTGAGACTGGCCCATCCCATCTCTGATAACCTTACCTCCTCCAAATTTAACTTCATCTCCATAAGTTGTAAAATCCTTTTCTACTTCAATTATTAATTCTGTATCTGCAAGTCTTACTCTATCTCCCTTTGTAGGTCCATATGTTTGAGCATAAGTTTTTCGATTAATTTTATAGGACATAATATTTAAGAATCTAAAGGACCATTAATTAAAGCATTAAAACCGAAGGCATTTCTATATCCTGAATAAGGTACCAGTTTTACTTCTGTAGTATCTCCAGGTTCAAATCGTATTGCGGTTCCTGCTGGAATATCTAAACGCATACCAAGCGTAATTTCTCTTTTAAAAATTAAAGCTTTATTAGTTTCGAAAAAATGATAATGAGATCCAACTTGAATAGGTCTATCCCCAGTGTTAGAAACAGTTAAAGTCTTCGCATTTTTACCAGAATTTAATTCAATATCACCATCTTCAGTAATTATTTCTCCTGGTATTAAATATTCCATAGTTAGTTAATAGGATTGTGAATAGTTACCAATTTAGTACCATCTGGAAAGACAGCCTCAACTTGAACCTCATCGACCATTTCACAGATGCCATCCATTACTTGTTTTTTACTAAGCCAAGTTGTCCCTTCGGACATTAATTGACTAACACTTTTGCCATCTCTTGCACCCTCTAAAACTTGAAAGCTTAAGAAAGCAACAGTTTCCGGATAATTAAGTTTTAGACCCCTATTGAGTCTTCTTTCAGCTAGTTGTGCAGCTAAAAAAATTAATAATTTATCTTTTTCTTGAGGTGAAAGATGCATAAATAAAAACTAATCTAAAAATTGTCTTTAAAAAAGTTCTAAATGAACATAATTAGTAATTTAAAGATCTTGCAAAGGCCATACACCCTGATATTCTGGCTTACAAAACCCACAAACAGTTCTTATTTGTGTCCAAATAGAAAAAAAACATTTTCTTGCATCTTGTGATGAAGTACCTAAGAATCTTATAGATAACCCATTTTCTAAAGTTCCTAAAGACAAATAATTATTATTTTCTTTAAAAATTATTTTTATTTTTTCTTTTAAGTAACTTATTTTTGTTTTAGGAAATTCTTTTTCACATATCCAAATTAAAGAACCAAAAACTGGCTTATAATCCATTCCACTTTTAGCTTCAAAACTAAATTTAGTTAATTCAATTTGATCTACAAATTCCCAATCATCACATAAATTTCCATTCCTCATAATCTCTAATTTTGATCTAAAAACGCCGCTCTCAATTGATTCGCCTGCAGAAGATCTTCCAAGTCTTATTAAATCTGTAAATAAAAAACTAGAGTTATCTGAAATCTTTATATTAAATTCCTGAGAATATAATCCGTTTGCAAAAACAATGGTTTCTTGTGGGAGGTACTCTAAATGAGAATTATTAAGAATACTTATCTTTGTTTTCTGCGAGGAAAAAGTCCCTTCAGGATTAATTTTTGATCTCCCAACTGATCCATATACTTTCTGAGCTGAAGAGGTGGTTAATAAAACTTTCGAATTGATTCCAATATTTGCTTCAAATTCAAGCAAATCACCACCAACAAGTCCTCCTGCCGTATGAAGTATAGGTAAAATACATCTGCCCTCTTTGTCATAACTACATTTTAGTAATTTATAGGGAGATGTAAATTTAGATTTGAAGATTGTTTTATCGTTTTTCCCAGAACTTGATTTATTATTAAAAAAATTTAAGAAACAATTACCTTCCCAAGAAGATTTAGCCATAATTGATTCCTTGATTACTCTATTTAAGTTACTAAAAATATTTTGTTATGAGTAATAAAAAAGAAATTGTTGTAACTGATTGGATTAAGCAAAATTGCCAAGAGGGTAATTTTTTAAACCTTACACTTAGTTCTGATCAAAGAAGAGTCTTAAGGGGAAAAAGAAAATCAGATTGTAATCAAGAACTTCAATTACAATTACCAAGAGAGGGGAAATTGAATGATGGAGATATCCTTCGAACAAATCACAAAAAACTCTTTGTACAAATCATTGCGCAAAAAGAAAATTTAATAGAAATTACTACTAAAACAAATTTAGAGCTTATAAAAGTTGCTTATCATCTTGGAAATAGACATGTGGAAATTGAGATTAATGAAGATATCTTATTTACTAAAAGTGATTACATAATTGAGGAATTGCTTAAGAACTTTGATGTTGTTTTCTCAAAAGTTGAAAAAAAGTTTTTTCCAGAAATAGGAGCTTTTCATCATGAAAAAAAATCACTTAGTTAAGTATTTATTAATTAGTCCAAGTTTACCTGTGGGAGGTTTTTGTTATTCTGAGGGATTGGAAAGTTATTTAAAAATTAAGAATTTAGAAGAATCAGACCACATAAGGGATTTAATTACAAATGAATTGAAAATTGGGCAAATTAGAATTGAAGCAAAATGTTTAATAGAATTTTTTGATATTTTTGTAGAATTAAAAGTTGCTAATAATGTTAAAGATAACAAAACAAGATTATTGAGTTTAGATAAATGGCTATTATCTTTTAGAGATACTGTTGAGATAAGAGATCAACAGACTCAAATGGCTAAATCACTTTTTGAATTAACTAAAGAATTTGGATTTGAATATTTATATGAAAAAAATAAAAATATCTCCTGGTCTTTAGCATGGAGTTGGGCTTGCTTCTCTTTTCAAATAAATAAATTAGAAATGATCGAAAATTTTATATATGCATGGACTGCGAATCAACTTAGTGCTGCAATAAGACTTATACCTATGGGTTCAATAAAAGCACAAACTATTCAACTTGAGTTATTGGATTTAATCTCAGAAGTTTCCCAAGAAATTGTAGACAGTAATATCAATGATCTTTATGTTGGGAATATAAGCTTATCTATGGCTCAACAAAACCATAATGATCTATATACAAAACTTTTTAGAAATTAATTTATGAGCAGCAAATTAAGAGTAGGAGTTGCGGGCCCAGTAGGCTCGGGAAAAACAGCATTAGTTGAAACTTTATGCATAGGTCTTAAAAAGAAATATAAAATAGCTGTTGTAACTAATGACATCTATACAAAGGAGGATGCTAATTTTCTCATAAAGAAAAGGATTTTAGAGGAAGGAAGAATTGTCGGGGTAGAAACTGGTGGTTGTCCTCATACTGCAATCAGAGAAGATTGTTCACTTAATAAAAATGCAGTAATAGATCTTGAAAACAAATACGATCCATTGGATTTTATTTTTGTTGAAAGTGGAGGAGATAACCTTGCGGCAAGTTTTAGTCCAGAACTTGTAGATTTATCTATTTACGTGATTGATGTATCAGCTGGGGATAAAATTCCTAGAAAAGGAGGTCCTGGGATTACAAGATCTGATTTGTTATTAATCAACAAAATTGATTTAGCTGATATGGTTGGTGCAAATTTAAATATTATGCAAAACGATACAGATTTGATGAGAGATGGTAAACCATGGTTTTTTACAAATCTTAGTTCCGGCAGTGGAGTTGATGACGTTATTAATTATTTAGTCGGTCAAATTCCAAACATTTAAAGTCTAAAAAATAATCAGAAGTTTTATATTGGATTCAACAAAATGTTACCTATGCTACAAAACTAAATCCCACTCGTTTATAACTTTTACTTTATCCCCCCAATGTGGGTCAATTACCTAATTTAAACGAATTCATGAGAATTTCAAGGCGTATTTTGGCAGGTTTAGCTACTGCCTCTCTTGCCGTTTCAGTTACTTCCTGCGGAGGTGGTTCAGACACTTCCGGAAGTTTCGATGACACTGTAACTGTTGGTATCTTGCATTCCCTTTCAGGAACAATGGCCATATCTGAATCAACTCTTGTTGATACCGAAAAAATGGCAATTGCAGAAATAAACGCTGCCGGCGGAGTAACAGTCGGTGGAAAAAGCTACAAAATCGATTACATCGTTGAAGATGGTGCTTCCGACTGGCCAACATTTGCTGAGAAGTCTAAAAAATTAATCGACCAGGATGGAGTTCCAGTAGTATTTGGTGGATGGACATCTGCTAGTAGAAAGGCAATGCTTCCTGTGTATGAATCAAAAGATGCATTTCTTTACTACCCAATTCAGTATGAAGCTCAGGAATGTTCAAACAACATTTTCTACACAGGTGCTTCACCAAACCAACAATCAGAACCAGCTACTGATTTTATGTATAAGAGGTCTCCTGCCGCTGGAAAACCATTTTTCCTAGTTGGTTCAGACTATGTTTTCCCTAGAACATCAAATACAATTACCAAAGAACAACTTAAATCACTTGGTGGAAAGGTTGTAGGTGAAGATTATTTACCTCTAGGAAATACTGAAGTTGCTCCTATTATTTCCAAGATCAAAAAAGCATTAGCACCATCTGGTGGTGGAGTAATTATCAACACTCTTAATGGTGACCAAAACGTTGCTTTCTTTAAACAGATTCAGGATGCTGGGATTACTCCAAGTAATGGATATTATGTAATGAACTATTCTATTGCAGAGGAAGAAATCAGTACTATTGGACCTGAATTTTTAGAAGGCCATTATGGTGCTTGGAACTACATGATGTCTATCGACACGCCTGAATCCAAGAAATTTGCAGCTGATTTCAAAGCTCTATATGGAAGTGACAGAGTAGTTGCCGATCCACAGGAATCTGCTTACAACATGGTTTATTTATGGAAACAAGCAGTTGAAGATGCAGGCACATTTGAGAACAGTGCTGTTAGAGAAGCTCTAGTAGGACAAACATTCGATGCTCCTCAAGGACCAGTTGAGGTTATGCCTAACCATCACCTTGCTCAAACAGTAAGAATTGGTTTAATCAAGCCAGAAGGAGGATTTGAGATTCTTGAAGAAACTGATGGAGTTGTATTCCCACAAGCATGGAACCAATTTGAACCTAGTTCAAAAGGTTACGCATGTGATTGGACAGACCCATCTAAAGGAGAAAGATATAAGCTTTAATTTCAAAGCTTACTTCTAAAGAGAAGAGGAGGCTTGATGCCTCCTCTTCTTATATCCACTTAAATTTTCTTCTTATAAAATTGGAATTGCTTCTTGATAGTTTATTCAACGGTGTAGCGATCGGATCAGTTTTACTAGTAGCAGCATTAGGCTTAGCTATTGTATTTGGTTTGATGGGTGTAATCAATCTTGCACATGGTGAACTAATGATGCTGGGTGCTTACACAACATATGTAACTCAATTAATTTTCAAACTCCCACTATTAAAACCCTATTACAACGCATATGTTATAGTCTCCATCTTTTTTGCATTTATAGTAAGTGGAGTAGTAGGAATACTTTTAGAAAAAACTGTAATTAGAAAGTTATACGGAAGTCCATTAGAGACTTTACTTGCAACATGGGGAGTAAGCCTTATTCTTCAACAGTTTGTCCGCAGTGTTCCTTTAGCTTATGGGACAGGAATAGTAATAAGTCTCATAATAGGTTTATTTCTACCATCAATATTTTCATCAAAATTAAAAGAATCTATAAACTTTAAATATGTAAAATTTAGTTCATGGATATTTGCAGCTTTAACAGGAGTTCTCTCCGGTAATTTAATTTCATCTTCAGTTAGCAAATTAAGTCGAGCCAGTGCAAGAAATGTTGATGTCACTGCTCCAGCATGGATGAGGGGTCAGGTTGAAATTCTTGGAACAGCTTTCCCAAAAACAAGATTAATGATAATAATAATTACTTTAATATCTGTAATTGCAATAACTTTATTTTTGAATCAAAGTGCTTGGGGTATGAGGATAAGAGCAGTAACTCAAAATAGAGAAATGAGTGACTGTCTTGGAATCTCAACAGAAAAAGTTGATGTTCTTACTTTTGGAATTGGTTCTGGATTGGCAGGTGTAGCAGGAGTTGCTGTATCTCTTTTGGGGTCGGTTGGACCTAATGTTGGAGGAAACTATATAGTTGGATGTTTTATGGTTGTAGTTTTAGGAGGTGTAGGGAACCTATTGGGTACAATATTTGCCTCTTTTGGAATAGGAATAATGACTGATTTAATTGGAGCTGGTCGCCTTTTATCAATATGGCCTGATATGCCTCTACCACTATCTAATACAATAAATTTCTTTGCAACTACCAGTATGGCTAGAGTTATGATTTTTGCTTTAATAGTAATATTCTTACAATTCAAACCTACCGGTTTATTCCCCCAGAAAGGAAGGATGGTTGAGAGTTAATGGAATTTAGAAATTTAAAACTAAGCAAAAAAACAACTTTTGTTATTTGGGTGCTCATTATTACTTTTATTATCGCAGCTCCATCAATTCTTCCTGTTTTCAGATTGAATCTTCTTGGTAGATATTTGTCATTAGCTATTGTTGCTTTAGGTGTAGATTTAATTTGGGGATTTACTGGTTTATTGAGTCTTGGACAAGGTATATTTTTTGCTCTTGGGGGTTACTGTGCAGCAATGTATCTACAGATTACAAGCTCTTCTGAATTTCCAAATAATATTCCAGAATTCTTTGGACTTTACGGCGTAGATAATTTACCTTTTTTCTGGGAACCATTTAGATCGCCAATCTTTAGTTTATTTGCAATTTGGGTGATACCTGCATTAGTTGCAGGAATACTTGGATTTCTTGTTTTTAGAAACAGAATAAAAGGTGTATATTTTTCAATACTTACCCAAGCTGCTCTTTTAGTATTCTTTAATTTCTTTAATGGACAACAAAAACTTATTAATGGTACTAACGGGTTAAAAACTGATGTAACTCAACTTTTTGGACAAATGGTTGGTTCAGAATCAATACAAAGAATGTTTTTTTGGTTTACAGCCTTATTAGTTATTGCGGCGTGGTTTTTTTCAAAATGGGTAGTAAAAGGAAGATTTGGGAATATTCTTATAGGGATCAGGGATGACGAACCAAGAGTCAGATTCACAGGTTACAATCCTGTCTTATTTAAAACAATAATATTTTCTATAGCAGGTGGTTTAGCAGGAATATCTGGTGCTTTGTACACTGTCCAATCAGGAATAGTATCCCCTCAATTTATGACAGTACCATTTTCAATAGAAATGGTTATTTGGGTTGCAGTGGGAGGAAGAGGGACTTTATTGGGGGCAATACTTGGAGCAGTCTTAATAAATTATGCAAAAAGTTTAGTAAGTGAAGCTTTACCGGCAAGCTGGATGTTTATTCAAGGTGGATTATTTATTCTAGTAGTTACAGCATTACCAGAGGGTGTTTTAGGTTGGATGCAAGGAGAGGGACCAAGGAATCTTCTTCAAAGACTTGGTTTGAAAAGGAAAATTGAAACATACCCAAGCCTAGAAATTAAAAATGAAACTGAGGATTAAAAAATGAATAATAATACTAACTCTCTTTTAAGCTTAGAAAACATAACTGTAAGTTTTGAAGGATTTCTAGCATTAAATCATCTAAACCTAAGTTTAAGAAAAGGAGAATTAAGAGCCGTTATTGGTCCTAATGGTGCGGGTAAAACAACATTTCTAGATGTAATAACAGGTAAAGTAAAACCTACAAAAGGTGAAGTTTTTTTTAAAGGAAAATCATTAATAGGAAGAAAAGAACATAAAATTGCACGTTTAGGAGTAGGAAGAAAATTTCAAAGCCCAAGAGTATTTGAAAATCTTACTGTTAAAGAAAATCTTGAGATATCGGTAAGCACTCCTAAAAGTCCTTTAAATCTAATTAATAAAAAAATCAAGAATGATCAATTAGACGAAATAGAACATTTAATGAAAGTTATAAACTTATCTAAAAAAATTAATTCAAAAGCTGGTGCTTTATCACATGGTCAAAAACAATGGTTAGAAATAGCAATGTTACTAGGTCAAAAACCAGATTTGATGCTCGTTGATGAACCTGTTGCAGGTCTCACAGATGAGGAAACTGATTTGACAGCAGATTTATTAAAATCATTATCTGGAGAAAATACTGTGGTTGTTATAGATCACGACATGGAATTCATAAGAAGACTTGATAGTAATGTATCAGTTTTAAACCAAGGAACAGTATTGTGTGAAGGGACAATGGATACTATTCAAAATGATAAAAAGGTAATTGATGTTTATTTAGGGAGACCGGAGGAATAAATATGAAAAATCTACTAGAAGTAAAATCATTAAATACTTATTATGGAGAAAGCCATATCCTCAGAGATGTAGATTTAAACCTTAAATCCGGAGAAATGATCTGTTTAATAGGTAGAAATGGAGTAGGGAAAACTACATTATTGAAATCATTAATAGGATTATTAAAGGCAAAGAAAGGTGAAATAAACTTTATTGGAGAAAATATTTGTAGAAAGGCTCCACACCAAAGAGCTAGAAAAGGAATGGCATATGTTCCCCAAGGAAGAGAAATAATACCTTATCTGACTGTTGAAGAGAACTTAATGTTGGGAATGGAATCGCTTCCTGGGGGGTTATCTAAAAATAAAAATATTGATTCAAGTGTCTATGATTTATTTCCAATTTTAAAAGACTTTCTACCAAGAAAAGGAGGTGATCTAAGTGGGGGCCAACAACAACAACTTGCAATTGCTAGAGCTCTATTAGGTAAACCAAAATTATTATTATTAGATGAACCGACGGAAGGGATTCAACCAAATATAGTATTAAATATTGAAAACGCTATAAACCTCATAATTAAAGAAACTGGTATCGGAGTTTTATTAGTTGAACAACACTTACACTTTGTCAGACAAGCAAGTAGATATTATGCAATGCAAAGAGGAGGGATTGTTGCAAGCGGCCGGACAAGTGAATTAAGCCAAACAGTTATTGACAAATTTTTAAGTGTGTAGAATTTAAACCTTCAAATATCTACTATTTAAATATCACTTTTCGCATCTTATTAAATCAATGCTATTAGGATGTGCATTTATATATTTATTAAACTCCATAGCTAATGTTCTTGCTTCATAAGCATCTAATGCATAAAAACAATTTTCTAGTCTAAGATTTTGAAAATCTCTATAATGAACAGTATAAGGTTTTAAAAAAGGCTTGTTATTCATAAAATTTTAAATAGTTAAAACACTATTTGTTTAGATACTTTAACCATGCATAAATTATTGAATTAAAGAAATATGTTTTGTTGCTTTCAATATATAAACTATCAAATACGTATAACAACGATTAAAAGTTTTCAGTTAAAGTTTAGTTTTTTTCTCCTTGTTTTTTGTTTGTTTACCTTCAATTAAGAAAACAAACTTTGATAAAATTCCCCCAAAGAAAGGAACCCAAAATTTTTCATAAAAATATTTCATAATTAAGGACAATTATGCAACACTAATTTCTTCATCACTATCCATATTCTTTAATGCGTCTAGATCTATCGAATTAAAAAGATACTGCATTAAAAGAAGATCAAGCTCATTATTTAATAAATTAACCTCTGAAGAGAGTAGATCATCAATAAAATAATTAAAGGTTTCCAAATCATTATTCATGAAAATAGTCTATATTTTTGATAATTATTAATCATACAAAATATAAAAGCTAATTAAATTTTAAAATCAAAATATTACTAAAGAATTTTTTTTTAATATATATTTTTGAAATGGCCGGAAATTTTAAAAAGTTAAAAAATTTTAAGTTAAAAGAGGATACTATTATAAATCCCTTTGAATAATAAATTTAAAATCAATACGAACTATTAAGCCAACTAGGATTAAAAAAATTCCTAAATATGAATTTAAAGAGATATTCAAATTAATAATTTTTGATTAAATACATATTAGCCTATTAAATTAAATCATCAAATCTTGGATTTAAACTCAGTTAAAAAAAAATAAATTATAAGCATTTATATCTAATTAACGAATAAACTAAATATATAAATTAAAGTTGATGAATAAAATTTCATTTTCTATGCAGGAATTTTTACAAAAAGATCTTAGTTCAAGCTTATTATCAATTTCAGTATTATTGGGATGGCTAGGAATAAGTTTTGTTTTCCTAAGAATATTAGCGATAATAATTAAAAAAATATTAGAAGCCGTATTCAAAAATTCTAATACATAATAACAAGAATTTATATTTAATTATCACAATTACAAAAATATTATAAGTATAATGACTTATAAATGACGATCTTAGATAAAGTAAAAATAGGAAACACGGTTAAGGTTAATCTAGAGCTTTCAAAAGATAGATTAACTAAAGAGACCATTGAAGCAATAAATATTTCATCAGAATGCACTATAAGTGATTTCAAAATTACTGATGGTATGGGTATTGGAGTATTTTTAAACTTATCAAATGGGAAAAATGAGTGGTTTTTTGAGAATGAAATTCAAATTCTTGATGAGAAAGGCAACATAATAGAAAATGAAGCAAATAAAAATAAAATTTTAGAAAATAATTTTATATTGAATGCAGTTAATAATATTAATTACGAATCTAAGTGTAAATCCAGTGAACTTTTAAACCCGATTAATTTTATAACTTGGCTTATTGTTTCATTAAAAGATGTTTTTTAATTGATTTTAATATTCAACTAAATAAATAAATTTAGATTTTTAAAATTTATAGAATCCAAAATTAAAACTTACTTTTAAAATAATATGGAAGAGAATATTATTCAGGTTGAAAATTTATCAAAATCATTTGATATTTCATCAAAAGAACCTGGACTCAAAGGTACACTTAAACATTTTTTTAAAAGAGAAACAAAAAGTATTGAGGTTATAAAAAATATAAATTTCGGAATAAAAAAAGGAGAAATAGTTGGTTTTCTTGGGGCTAATGGAGCTGGGAAAACAACCATTCTTAAAATACTCTGTGGTTTAATTCACCCAAGCCAAGGTCGGTTGTCGGTTGCAGGTAACCTGCCTTATAAAAGAAGGTCTAATTTCCTGAAAAATATAACCTTAATAATGGGACAAAAACAACAGCTAATTTGGGATCTTCCTCCAATAGAATCTTTTTACTTAAATGCCGCAATTTATGACATAGAAAAATTTGAAGCTAAAAAAAGAATTAAAAAGCTGGCAGATATGCTTGAAATTGAAAAGGAGCTTTATATACCTGTTAGAAAATTATCTTTAGGTCAAAGAATGAAATCAGAATTATTGGCATCTTTAATACATAAACCAAATATATTATTTTTAGATGAACCGACACTAGGGCTAGATATCAATGCTCAAAGGAATCTTAGAAAATTTCTGCAAATTTATAATAAAGAAACAGATGCAACAATTTGTCTAACTAGTCATTACATGAAAGATATTACATCTTTATGCAAGAGGGTATTATGTATTCACGAAGGTTGTCTTACATATGATGGGAAACTGGAAAAACTATTAAAAAAAATATCTCCTGTTAAAGATATCCTAATAATTTGCAAGACGGATAAAGATGCTAAAGAACTAAGCAATTCAGGATTTAATATTAAAAATCAAAATCAAAAAGAAATTACAATAACAATTAAAAAAGATTCTATTAAATCTACTTTAAATAATATTCTTAACAAATTTGAGATCGAGGATCTATTTATAAATGAACCTCCTGTTGACGAAATAATTGGAGATATTTTAGTGAAGGAAAAAGTATAAATGTTTAATTTAAATAAAAATAAGCTAATAACATTATTAAAAGTACAGTACTCTAATATGTTGGAATATAGAGTAGAAATAGCTTTATGGGCAATATCAGGAATAATACCTTTTTTCATGCTCAATATATGGACAAACAATAACTTAAATGAATCAATTAACTTAAGTAATGTAATGCTCTCAAGATATTTTTTGAGTGCGTTCTTTGTAAGGCAATTTTCCGTAGTTTGGGTTGTCTTTACTTTTGAAGAAGACGCTCTCTTGGGTAAAATTTCCCCATATTTAATTCAACCTTTAAACCCATTTTTTAGATACTTTGCTCAACACATAGCAGAACAAATAACACGCTTCCCTTTTGCCATAATAATTGCGTTAATTTTTTTTCTAATAAATCCAGAAAGTATATGGATACCAAACTTAAGTCTATTTTTATTAGCATGTTTTTCTACATTTTTTTCTTTTCTAATTCAATTTCTGATTCAATCAATTATTGCTTGCCTTTGTTTTTGGACAGAAAAGGCTTCTTCAATAGAAAGATTGTTATTTATCCCAACTTTATTCCTTTCAGGACTTTTAGCCCCAGTAATATCATTCCCAGAATATGTGAAATCATGGATATACCTAACCCCATTCCCTTACTTAATTGATTTTCCAGCAAATATATTATCTGGGAATAATACAAACATAATTTCTGGATTTTTTATGCAGATATTTTGGATTTCAGTTCTTTTCCCCATATTTAAAAGGACTTGGTCTCTGGGAACAAAAAAATATACAGCGATGGGTTCATGAAAATAAAAAAATATATAAAAATTTATTCATTATTTTTAAGTACCTCTATAGACTCAGAATTGGAATATAAGACTAACGTAATAATTGACTTTATTACTGCAATTTTAAGCTTAGTAGGGAGCGTATTTTTATTAACTATATTTTTCCAAAATACTGATAATATCGGAGGATGGAATTTTGAACAAGCCTTAATTATTCAAGGAATATATACAATTTTAAATGGGATTACTAATACATGGTTCAATCCAAATCTTACAGAAATAGTAAAACACATAAGAGAAGGAACCTTAGATTTTGTTCTTCTTAAACCCTTAGATAGTCAATTTTTTATTTCCTTAAATAAAATAGCACCGTCTGGATTTTTAGAAATAATATTAGGTTTTGCTCTACTATTTTATTGCATAGGTATTAATAAAATAAATATAAACTTAAGTTTTTTATTATTATGTCTTACAACATTGATTTGTTCTATTGTAATTCTATATAGCTTATGGTTTTTAATCTCAACAACAACAATTTGGTTTGTAAAAACTTGGAATGCGACAGAAGTCTTACGTTCTTTTCTTTATATAGGAAGATTTCCTTTAAATTCATTTTCATTCACATTAAGGATATTCTTTAGTATTTTTGTTCCAGTTGCATTCATAACGACAATTCCTTCTGAAGTTTTCCTAGGTATTGCACTACTATGGGAAATATTATTGGAAATAATTGTTGCTGTAATATTTTTTTTAGTTTCAAGAAGATTTTGGTTATTTGCCTTAAAAGATTACACCTCAGCTTCTAGCTAATTTTTATTTAATAATTTCTCGACATAAATCCCACATTTTTTGCTTAGTGTTTAAATTAGTTAATTTTGATAGTTTTTTGAAATTTAATGATGACTTTTCAATGGTAAGTAAACGACAAAGATAATTTATTTCATAATATCTGGAAATCGTTCCAAGTTTAATTGAAACACTAGAAAGGATTACTATAAATGAAATAAGAGCAAATATTAATAAGAAAGATAAAGAAGAATTCCAAAGGTCATCATCTTGAGTTTTAACTTCGAATTTCATTATTCCATAATATGCTGAGGACACTTAATAGCTGCAATAGCAATTGCCGCAACTTTAAAATTATCTGATTTCTCAATTACTTTTTTAACTTCTAGTGGACCAAACTTCTCACTTGCATCACTATAAGAAAGAAGTAAAGATTTATAATTATCATGACCTACATTTCTATATTCACAGAAATTATCTCCAACATAATTTAATAGTGTAAGTAAAGTTAACTCAATCATTAAATTTTAAATTATTAATCACTTTTACGAATAATACATTGTAAGGAAGCTTTAACAAGCTTATAAAGCTAATAAATTTCTAAATTTAAATGTTTATTATATTGAATAAAGCTCATAATATTACAAAATATTATCTCTATTGCAAGACTCTTTAAAATTTCATTAAGAAAGCACTATCTGTAGTGTCTTTAACCAACTAACAACGCGCTACCGATGGGGGGGTTGCATTTTTAATTAAATTGGATTAAAAATAAGGTTCCCCATCACCCGGCCTCACAATTGTGAGGCTTTTTTTTTGTAATAATATTCGGGGAGGGCAAAAATAAATTTGGTATAAAAGTATTTTTTAATACAACTTCAATCTAAAGAGATACTTAATCTTTTTAAAAATGTTCTTCAAATGAATTTTTCACTATTAACAGCTACAGCAGCAGTGGGACTTTTTTTAACTACAACAGCTGTTCTAGCATTTGCCATAAGTTAATTTATATCAAAGAACCAATTGACTTTACTAACAAACTAACTCCTACAAGCAGGCATACAACTGTAAAAGTATTTTTAATGAGTTTATTACCTTTTAAATTAGACATATGAGCACCAAAATATCCCCCCGCAAAAGATCCCAATATAAGAATTACTAATATATTTGTAGGTATATAACCAATTTTGCTGAGAAAATAGGCCCCTATAGCATTCCAGAAAATACCAACTGTAAAAAAAGTTAAACTAACAGCTCTAAGAAAATCCATCTTAAAAATATTAATTAATAAGAAAGTTACTAACAAACCAGTTCCTGAAGAGACAGAACCGTTAAGGACTCCAATAAAAAAAATAGGAATAATAAACTTTAATTCTAGTTGGGAATTGATAATATTATCTGTGGAATACAAACCTAAACTAGGTTTACAAAAAGAGTATATAGCTAAGAGTATTGAAATAAATCCTAATATTAAATATAGATATTGCTCAGAAAGGAATTTCACAATATATGAACCCAAAATAACTCCTGGGGTTCCAAAGAATAAAATTTGCCATAAAACAAAAATATCATTTCTAATATATTTAAAATTTCTAATTGATCCACCTAAACCCAAAGCAACCGTGGCAACTTTATGTGTAGCAAGAGCTTGATAATAAGGTAAACCAAATAAAATCAAAGCAGGTAATTGAATTAATCCAGCGCCGCCTCCAGAAATGGCTGAAAATGTATTTGATAAAAAAGAAATTAAAAAAATTAAAGCTTTGTTATAAAAATAAAAATCGCTATCAATTGTTAAATATAAAACAGTCATTAACATTTAATATAATTTTTACTTTAAAAAAATATCTTCAATTATTAGATATTAACTTTACATATTTATAAAATAGTTTGAAATTTTAAGTATCTTCAGAACGTAAGAAAAACTGTTATTATTGGCGAAGTTATCAAGACGCTTATGCATAAGCAAGATGCTATTTACCTTGATCAACTTTGCCCTAAAATTAGCAATAAAAACTGGAGAGAATCTCTTCATAAATTAACTAATAATACATGCATTTATTGCGGTAATCCATCTGAATCTCTTGATCACTTATATCCAAGGTCAAAAGGAGGGGAAACCATCACAAAAAATTGCGTTCCATGCTGTTTATCTTGTAACGGTAAAAAATCTGATTTAGAAGTACTTAAATGGTATAGGAGTCAAAAATTCTATGATCCACGAAGATCAATGGCAATTAGAGCATGGTTTAATAATGATTTAAAGTTGGCTTCTGTTTTATTAAATTACATAAAATAATATATTATTTTCAATTTTCTTTAAATTAATTAAATTATTTTTTATTATAAAAAAATAGATTTTTTCATATCGACTAAATCATTTTCAAATAAAGAGATGTTAGAAAATTCTTCCTTCCACATTATAGGAGATTCAATAACTTTTCTTTCTGGTGATTTTACAGAAAAAATTAAAACGAAAACTACGATAACAGTTCCAAAAAGAACTAATATTACATTTTTATCCGAAATATTATTCATTTAAGGATTTTAACTAGATAATTTCTTATCAGGAGTTGTCTTATCATAGATTTCTAAAAAATATGATTTAAAATAATTTATTCCCTCTTTGCCTATTAATCCAAAAGACCATCCGCAATCGTTTATGACTTTTATAGAAATTTGATTAGCCAAATCCTCTTTTTCAATCCATTTTTTTTGAGGATTATATGAAAATGAAACAATATTTTCGGTTTTAACTATAGAGGATGTCATAGCTTCATCCTTTGATAATCCATTTTGTATTGCATTACAAAACTTCTTTGAAAAATTTTTTGAGATCCTATTCTGAAGAAGACTTACTGCAGGGTCAGAAGTATGAGATGCAAATGTACTTAAAGGATGTAAGAAAACAACCGCGAAAAATACAAAGCTAAAAAAATGTTTGGACAATTCGCTTTAATCTTTTACTATAGATATTATAAATAATAATATTTAAATAAATAAATACACAAATAGTAAATAAATTTCTTTTAAATAGTTTTAATTAAGATTTCAATTTATTAAATAAAACCAATTACAGATGTAACTTAGTAATAGTATTTATAAGTAAATTTTGATTTAATTATATGGACCATTTATTATTGACACTCCTTTTCTTTCCTGATTGGACAAACGGATTACCTTCCGATTTTTTAATACTCCATTTCTTTGTTGGAGCTGCAATTTTTCCATTTAACATGATACATGCTAGAGCAAGAAAGTTTGATGCTCAAAATCCCGAGGAGGCAGCTACAGGTTATAAAAATTCAAATAATACAGTTTACTATGGTTATGAAGAAGTCAACTAGATACAAATAAAAGTATATTTTAATTAGTTACATATTTGATGGAAGTTTTTCTAAATTCAGGGATAGATCTCAAAATCTTTAGCCCTACAGAACCCATAGGTATTATTATTTTATTTATAGGATTAATTTTCAGTGGTATGATTTTTTATATTATTTACGCTGTTAGTACTAATAAAGAATCATTAGAAGATACAAAAATAAGGACTGAAAGAGAAGTTATTCAACAAGAGAAAATTGGAAAATTATTTCCTAAGAAAAAATAGTCCTTAGAGTTTTATTTTTAAGTAACTTTAGATTTATATAGATTACTAACTGATCAAGTGGGTCATCAAACATTAGTCTTAACTCTTCTTTGATAAACATCGTAAAACCAAATATTATCAATACTTTTACTAAATCGCGAGAATAAATTTAAAATGATTTAGTAGTAAAGCTATTTTATTTTTTGTTCTTTAATGTTAAAACTGAATAGAGAGTTTATTATTTTTGGAAAATAGATATTTATTTCTGTTTTTAGCTAGTGGAATAGTAAATGATGAGGGTTTTTGGCTGATTGGTGTTAAAAATAGTGACTTAAAAATACTTGATGATGAAACTCTTTTGGAATGTCATAGAAAAGAACTAATAGGATATGAATCCGCTAAAGATATTCTTAATGCAATAAACTTGAATTTAGATAATTTAATGAATGATTTAAAAAATAATGATTTTTCATTAGATCAACCTCCAATAGGGATTTCATTTAATATTCCATTAAACTTTTTAGAAAATATATTTGATTTCTGGTTAGAAAAATATAAGGATAAGCAAATATGGGAAATCTGCCTTGGTCTTCTGAAAATCAGAAGAAGAGTATCATTATCAAATTTAATTAAAAGTAAAAGCATAAAAGGGGATTCAAAAAAATTTGCCATAGAAATCGAAAATCTACATAAATATCAGCCAAATACGAAAAAAAATAAAGGTTCAAATGAGCCAATGTGGAAATAATTTCATATTTTTGAAATAAAAATGTTTACTTATTTAATATTCAAGTAAAAATAAAATATATTTATAAATAAAAATATGAATAAACCATATTCATTTAATGAAGAGCAAATGAATGGAATTGTTGAAGAAATATATGCAAATATCGTAAAAGAATGCGAAAAATTAAAAAAGGAGACAAATTGTCCCAACGAACAAGTAGTAGCTCTATTAAGTGTAATTGCCTCAAACTTTGCTCCAATAATTGAACAAAAAAAATTTTAGAATGACAAAGTATTTTACATGGGGTGAATTTGATAAGAGTGTTGATTATATTGCTAATCAATGCAAAAAACTTAAATTATCAGGAATATATGGTGTCCCCAGAGGCGGCCTGTGCCTCGCAGTGGCTTTAAGTCATAAATTAAATGTTCAGTTAATTGAAAAGCCCTTAAAAAGTTCGCTGATAGTTGATGATGTTTATGAAACTGGGATGACATTAAGTAATTTCAAAAATATTGAAGGTGTTCATTTCTTTGTCTTAGTTAGTAAAAAGAAACCTATTTGGTGGAAGACCGTAAATTTATCTCTTAAAGAAGAATGGATAGTATTTCCATGGGAAAATAAAGAAATTGTGCTAAAAGAACAAAAAGAATACAAAAGTAAAAGAGGGCTAAAGTGAAAAAAAAAAGATTATACTTAGCTAATCCATATGGGTTTTCAAAACAAACTAAAAATCTATTACCTGAATTCATTAAAATATTTCAAAATTTAAATGTAGAAGTCTATGAACCTTTTGAGAGAACAAAGCATTTAATTACAAACAAAAATAATTGGGCTTATGACCTTGCAAAAACAAATTTCAACGATTTAAAGTCATGTGATTGCATTTTTGCAATTGTTAACGGTAACCCTCCAGATGAGGGAGTAATGGTAGAACTAGGAATTTCAATTGCACTTAATAAAGAAATATTTTTATTTAGAGACGATTTCAGAAACTGCTCAGATAGTGATCAATATCCTCTAAATTTGATGTTATTCGTAGGTCTATCTAAGGAAAGCTGGTCAAAGAATTATTTTGAATCCATAGAGGATATAATTAACCCAAAGAAGAATTTTCTTAATTGGGCAAAAAGAAATTAAGAATCTTTCAAGTTATTCCTAAATATTGAGTTATTAAAATCATTAAATGAACCGTTAAAATGATATAATTATTTTTATTTAATAAATTTTGACTCAAGTTACTGTTGGAGAAAATGAGGGAATAGAATCAGCCCTTAGAAGATTTAAAAGGCAAGTGTCAAAATCAGGGATATTTGCTGATTTAAAAAGATTAAGACATCATGAAACTCCTATTGAAAAATATAAGAGAAAATTACAGCAAAGAAGAAAAGCAAGAAGAAGGTAATTTATACCATTATAAATATTTTTTTATTATTTAAAAATGGGGAATTTTATAATTGAGCAATATCTAAATTGATGAAATACTTTATTAAATATTAAAAATAAAATAGTTAATCTCTATAAAACGGAATTGTTGATGTTTTTTATTTATTCTTTAGTTTCTTAACAAGATTGATTCCTACTCCAGGAACAGCAAGAAGATCTTCATCTTTTGCAGAAGTAATTGACTTTGGAGTTTTAAAACCAGCCTTATAAAAGGCCTCTGCACTCTTAGCTCCTACACCAGGAATAGCTTTAAAAGATTCTATTATTTTTTTTGAATCATCTTTCTTTGTTTTAGATTTAGAGGCCTTAGAAGACTTTACGGACTTCTTCTTCGTTTTTGATACAGTTTTTTTTGGTAAAGGAATTTCTGTAGAGGTATCGCTATTAAAAAGGATTGATTTTAACTTACTTAAAAATTTAGTAATCATTTATTCAAAAATTAGATAATTTAATAAATTCTACATTTCAATATCAAAAATAAATTAATTTTTTAAAACAATCAATAATAATTTTAAAAAGAAATGATAAATTTTATTTTTTATTTACATCTATATTAAGTCATATATTTATTTATGATGCAAGTTAAAAATTAAATGCGGAACTATATAAATATTTTTATAGTTCATATTTTATTTATTGATATAATCCAATAAAAAAATATTAAATTTATTTTTCTTTGCAGTTTAATAATTCAATTTAGAAATTTAATTGAAAATTAAGTATTTTTTTATAATTTAAGTTAATAGAAAATCCTTAAAATTAATTTTACATATCCTTACTCTACTAAAAAGTAAAATCCAAAATATAATTTCTAAGATAAAAATGATTTCAACCATATTATTAAGCTAAAACCATACCAAAATTTAATAATAAATTGACTTATTAATTTTTTTTGACTTAACTATTATGAGATACATTTCTTCAATCTTATTCAACTGATTTTTGAATATGCAATTAATCGTTATTAGTGGACCATCTGGCAGCGGAAAAACTACATTATCCGAAAAGATTTTAAAAAATATTAAAAATGGAATAATATTAAATACAGATAATTACTACAGAACAGGTATATTAAGTCAAATATTATCACGAACATTAACTTCGTATTTTGACAGAAAAATAAGCATCAATTTTGGATTATTTAAAAGAGATCTAGAGTTTATTCTAAAAAATGGATTTTCTGATTTCTATTATAAATATAATTTCAAGAGTAAATCTATAAAAAAAGTATATCAAAATACTACAAACATAAGATTTCTTATTATAGAGGGAATATTTGGACAAGAAATATTAAAAACCTTTTCAAAAGAAAATATCCTTTTAATTAAAATAAAAGCTAATAAACAAACTTGTTTAAATAGAGTAATTAAAAGAGATTTTTTAGAAAGAGGTAAAAGTAAAGATCTTGCAAAAAGAGACTTTATAAAAGCATGGGAATTATTTCATGAAAATAGAAATAAATGGAATTCAAGAAATTATTTCAACACAATAGTCATTAAGAAGAAAAGTGATATTGACCTTCTATTAAAAAAAATAATTAATATAGTGAACTAATCTTAGAAGACAATTTTAAGGCACTCAATATTGCACCTTCAATCCTACCAAACCCCTCTAAATCAAACCAATCCCCACAGAAAGCTATATTATATTTATCGCAAACTTGCAAATTTTCAGGTATCCCTAAACCAGATGGTTGAGATGCTCTCCATATCATTATAGAAATATCCTGATAATCTATTAGTTTATTTATATAAGAATTTTTATCAAATATTTGATTGAATTTATCTAGTAAGATGCTTTTAAATTTCTTTTTATTAGTGCATTGAAAATATTCAGTTATAAATTCTTTATTTCTCGTATGAAGGACAATACCTATTTTATTATTAGCTTGTTTTTGAAATATAATCCTTTCAAATTTGAATTTTTCCTCTAGAAGATTATTTAAAAGGAAATACCTAAATCTATTCTTATAGTTATCTTTATAAGAATAATTGGATTTTGTATAAATCAAAAAAGTTAATCTTTGAACATATTCTTGCTTATTAAGAAGATTTAAAATTGTATCAATTTTTTTATCATTATTTATTGGAATAGCTTCCCTCAATGGTATTTGATTTATCTTCAAAATATCTAAGGATCTTTTATGTAAAATTAAATTACTTGAACATACAAGAAATTTCGTTTTAAATTTATACCCATTATTTGAGGTTAAAATCCAAAAATTATTTTCATATTTTAATTTGACTATTAAAGTTTGAAAGAAAAAATCAACTTGATTTTTCAAGTTATTTTGATTAAGAATATTTTTTGATAAATCAGACATAGAAGAGCTTGAAGTATAATTTTTGCCACTATGAAAATTACAGATTAATTTTTTTTGATCTCTAGAATCTTCATATAATTCAATTAAATCTGAAGGATCTGATTGGATAATTTTTGAATCTAATAATTCCTGAATGAAAGTTTTTAACAACTGATTATTATTACTATTGCAAATATTGAAATTAGGGGAACCATGATTGAGTTGCCACCCACTATTACTAATACTATTTCTTGTACTAGAACGTCCCCCAAGATTTCGACCATTTTCTATTATCGCAATCCTACCTTTGAAACCATTTTTCAAATGAAAGGATGAAAATACACATGAAGATATTCCCCCACCAATAATTGCGATATCATAAAAAGTATCATTAATCATAATTATTACGTATTTAACTTTTCATTAAAGAATGAATATCTTGTAATTTTTTTTTGGATGAACATTCAGTTTCAATTATTGGGCAAATATTGTTATCAAGATACATTTCAATTAAATCTTTTGTAAATGCGTAAAAATTATCAAGAGAATTAAGATACTTATCTGAAATAAAAACCCCTTTCCAGGGACGAAATTTAAATCGGGAAATGAATTCCTTTGATGGAATTAATAAGCTACCGAAAATTTTTACATTTTGATCTTTACTATAAGATGAATTATTCAGAACAGAATCTTTTAAAAAATTAACTTCTTTTTCAAGTAATTTTATATCAGTTCCAAATTGAAGCCAGATTGATTTAGTTAATCTAGAAGAAAATTTCTTTTTTATTCTTTCTCTTTCTCCACAAATATTGTAATGATTTTTCAAGTAAGGGTTATAAGCAGTTCCTATATCAATATTTAAATTTTTTTCATTATTAAAATCTCTCAATACATCTAATACTTCAAAGTTTTTTTTCTTATTAGATCCTGAAACAAGTAGAATTTCTTTATTTTTATAAAACTTACATTTTTTAATAAAATTTAAAAACTCTAAATATGAATATTCTCTATTCTTTGTATATTGATGATAAAGGCTATAATGATATATGACATCTAAATTTTTATAGTTCTCTCCAATATATTTTATAGTCTCATTTAGGAAATCTTTTTTAATTAACCCTTTGCATGGGATATTGATTTTATTAATATTGTTGGATATACAAAAATTTAGTTTATTTTCTAATTGAAAAGTATTTTTAAAAGATAATTCGAATCTTAAATCATTAATCATGTTTTAATTATAAAAAATTTATACGTAAAAGAGTAAACGAAAGCGTGCTTAAAGAAGATCACTTATTTCATAATTTTTTCTTTTACCTTTTAATAAGTAATTTAGAGCTTTAGCAAAATGAGCTTTAAAAGAGATTTGTTCATTGGATGATTTTTCAATTATATTTATAATCATTTTCAATTATTAGGTATAACTATCCCTGGCCAAACGGCGCATAAACATAAAACAATACTGAAAATAAATAAAGTAAGAACTTACAAAAAAAACTTTATAATTTTGTATTTTTATTAATACAATTATTCTTATTAAATCAAATATATGAAGAGGTCGAGGGGTTAGAATAATCTAAACAAGATCACAAAAAAAATATGGCAAGTCAGGATTATCTAATTGCAATTGCATTAATAGAGCAAAATAATGTCAGGGCAATGCCTTTAGGTGGAAAAGAGATTAAAGAAAAACTAGAAGAACAAAGTAATTTAATTAAACTTGGGGAAGAAGTAATTCTAAATCTTCTTCTAAGAGTTTTCCAAAGAAGTGATGATGGAGCATTAAAAAGGGTATCCGAAGATAAAGGCCTACTATTAGTTCATATGCATCCAAAAAGAATGCAGAAAGAACTTCCATTTATAAAATCAGAATGGATAAGAGACGGTGATACAACCCAATTTTTAAAATATTTGGGTAATCTATCAAAAGAAATATGGACAGCTTCTTTTATTAAATATAAGGGTATGGAATTAGTATCAATTGCAAAAAACGAAGATATATAGCATTTTTATATACAATCATAATTTTTAAAATATTCTTTAATTAATTCATTATTTTCTTTAGATATTTTTATACACTTCTTTTTATTTCCAAAATTAATTGATACATAATTAAAATCATTTTTTATATGTAAGGCACAATTGCCTTCTATACAAATACAAGAATCAATTCTTTGGTTTTTAATTATTTTTTTTACGAAAGGTTCTCTTTCTTTTTCCTCATCATAATGAGGGCAAGCTATCCCCTTTATTATTCCCAGACAATTTATTATCTCTAATTTATCAGAGAAAGAGTCCGTAATTCCTTGATCAAACCAGCATATTGCGCCAGCACTGACACCACTCATTATAATCCCTGTTTCATAAGCAATTTTCAGAATATTCTGCAGATCCCATTCTTTCCAAACCGCTAACATACTTTTTGTATTTCCTCCACCAACATAAATAATATCTTGGGATAGAATTTTTTTTTCCAAGTTTTCTGTTCTTGAAAAGAAATCGAGATGACTAGTTATACAATTTAATTTTGAAAAAGCTCTATAAAAATTTAATTTATATGAATCATTATCTCCCGATGCAGTAGGAATAAAGCAGATTTTAGGTCTTTCCTTTTTAACTAATGACGTGATATATTTTTCTATCTTAAGTTCACCTAGGGACCTTCCAAAACCTCCACCTCCAATTGCCACAATATTTTTATTTGACATTACTATTTGAACTCAACTCAATGAATTTAAAACAAATTACCCAAAAAGATCAACTTGATTTAAAAAAATTATATTTTGATTCAATAATTTCTATAGATGAGAAAACTTATACTTCAGAACAAAAAAGAGCTTGGGCAAGTCAAGCTTGGGATAATAAATATTTTAATTTATCCTTAAAGGAAGGTAAAGGATGGCTTATTAGTGAAAGAGAGAAGGTAATTGCTTTTGCTTTAAGATATCCAAATAATAGAATTTCCCTTTTATATTGCAGAGGAGATTCACAAAGGAAAGGTTATGGGACAAAGTTACTTCAAAAAATAGAAAAGGAAGCCATAAAAGAAGGTTTACCTTGCTTAACAACAGAGGCAAGCTTAATTAGTTATAAATTATTTCTAAAAAATAGCTGGAATATAATTCGTAAAGAAAAAATAATTATCAAGAATATAACATTTGAACGATATAAGATGATAAAAAATTTTTAATTGCTTAAATAAAAAAAATGAGTAGCAGAAGAAAAAAATTATTATTATTTCAAAGATCCCTTATTTGGTTTTTATATTTATTTTCGGGTTACATACTCTATTCAAAAAAAGGATATTTATTTTCTATATTAATTAGCTTCGCAAAGGTAATTTATCCATTATCAATTTTTTGGTTACAAATAAGAATAAAAAGGAGTGAAAAGTTCTTACCAATAGATTCAGCCATGAAAACATCCCAATTATGGTTTAATCTATTGCCTGTTCTAGCATCCTTTATTACCGTAGTCTTAAGTATAATAAATACAATTTTTTACCTAATAGATAACTTTATATAGATATTAAGGCTTAAAAGACAAAACATTATGTAAAGATAATTGCCATTTTATATAAATTGCTTAAATTTTAAATAGTAATAATTATTTTTCATGCAAAACATTACGTTTAAAGGAAATTTTAATTTTGATAATCAAAAGGAAGAACTTAATGAAAATGAACTATTCTCTCTAAAAATTACTGACAGTTTATATAAAAAAGATATTGGAAAATTTCTAGAAATATTAGCATCTCATTTCATCCCGTAAAAAAATTCTTATATGATGTTCAAATTAAAACAGTGCAAGAAATTACTTTGTTTTTGACAGATAATAAAACTAAATTATAAAGAATCTAATGCAAATGTATCTTGCTGATTGTCAATTTCCAGATATTGATAATCAGGTTAAGGCCTATAAGTTATTTGTAGAAGCATGGGAAAATGGTGAAATGGCCAAAGCTGACAAAACTGATAAATTTGAAATGCTCTTTAGAGTTCATGCTCCTGGAGAAGGAAGGGTAGTTTGTTTGTGTAAAGCTTGGAGTGACAAGGAAGTTTTTGAACATTTTGCTCCTTGGAGAGCTAAATTTGGAATTCATATGGAATTTACACCTGTGACCAGTTGTCAAAATATTGTCGATTACCACAAAGAATTATTTAAATCAATGAACTAATAACCTATTAAATTTATTTTTGGATGTGAAAAAACCTTTTTCAAATATTATTAATAAAGATAAAAATAAATCTTTATCAAATAAACTTCCTAAAAAAGAGGCTAGTGAAAAATCAAAACCGTTAATAATTTTCGGAACTATAGTTTCATTATCATCTATATTTTTACTCCTTTATACAATAAATAACAAATTCGGATGATATAAGTAATTTACACAATTACTTTTATCTTATATTTGAATTATATTTGTAAAAATAACTAAAATTTATGGCATTTGAACAAGGTGGCATGGCTTCTGGCCTTCTGATTATCGCAGTTTCAATAGTTTTTGCTGCTGGATTTGGATTTCTAGTATTACATTTTGTACCCGGAACACCTTTCTAATAACATTAGTTATTTATTAATTTGATAAAAATTATATGTTCACTGTCTCAAGATCTTGTACAGTGTTATCTTCTTCTGTTTTGTTTTTGACTCTATAAGCATAAATTAGTGAACCTAGAGCAATAGATGTAGAAGCTAATATTCCTGAAATGAGTATCAAGGCGAAGAGTCCACCTATCAAACCACCTTTTAATCTAAGTAAATTAGACTTTATTAGGAGAACTAGTAGAAAAAATGTAGTAGCTTTGAGAGAAGTAATTTTTATGAAAGCTAGAGGAGCAAAAGGGTTTAATAACATTTAAATTTTTTTATATTAACTACTCTAAAAAAAATTTACAAAAACTGCTAAAAAAAAAAGACTCAAAAAGAGTCTATTGGAATTTTAATTAAAAAACTATTAATTATTTATTCCTCAGTATCAAATTTGCTGAGATTTGGTCCTGCGACTAAACCAACAAGCCCAAAGAGGACTAGAGAACCAATCCCAACACCTGCTGCCCAAGGATTAAAACCGCCGATGGCGAATGAAGCTAAAAAATTCATAGATTTTTAAATACAATTATCTCGGAGATAGCATACAGAATTATTGAAGGGAATATACCTAAATTGAGACATTTCTTTGTAATTCAAAGGTGATTCGATCGAGAGACGGTTTAGTAGCTACATAAATAATTAAAAATTAAAATACTTTAATTGTGAGTCTTTGATGCACAACAGGTCACTATTTTTTCACTTAAAATTAAATTATTAAAATAAAACGTTATGAATGCAAATTTAACTTTTATATATGATGGAGAATGTCCATTTTGTAATCATTTCGCAGAACTTTTAGAACTTAAAAGTAAAATAAACAAAATTTCTATTCTGGATGGTAGAAAAAATCCAAAAATAATTAAATCTCTTTTAGAGAAAGGTTATGACATAGATAGAGGAGCAATTCTTCTTAAGGATGATGATATATTTCATGGAGCTGAAGCAATAAATAAAATATGTAATCAAATAAATAATCCATCTGGCAAACTTTTAAAGCTCTTATCAAATATCTTTAAATCAGACAAAAGAACAAATTTATTGTTTCCCTTCCTTGTAAGAGCGAGGAGATTAGCCTTGATTGCAAAAGGTGTACCAACTTCTTTGGTTTGAAAAAATGATTCACTCCAAATTAATAAATGACATATTTTTAAGCTTATTTGTGAATAGAAGATAATTTATTATTTCTTAGCTAGAAAGTATAAGTATTATATAAAAATAATGATAGAAAACTTCAATCCATTTATTTCTTTAGGTGGTAAAGATGAGAAAATAAATCATATGGCAGAAGCAGCACTAGAGATGAATTTAACATGCAATGATTTAAAAAAAGATCTTGATTTAACTGATGGGGACGTTATTGATATGTTGCAATTAGTGATGGATGGGTTTAAAAATAGAAATTAAATAAATAATCTCACTAAAAAATTTAGTTTTCCTTAAATTTTTGATGAAAAGTATACAAATTGAATTTTCAAAATATGAGTCAGTAAATTCGTTATGGTCTGAATTGATAGAACATCATGGATTTGAAAAAGCTAAAAATATTGTTTCACAAGCTATAGATTTACAAAAAATGAATGGCGATAAAAATGTAACCATGCCAATTATATTTTCAGGGACTGGAGGATTAGCATTAATTCCTATTCAATCATTAAAAGAAAAAAATTTAAAAAGTAAATCAAAAGAAAATCAAGTACTTATATTTAATCTTAAAAAGAAATCATTTCAAATTTTAAATGAAGCTAAACATTAATAAATTTTTTGAAAACCATTAAATAAAAAAATAAACCGAAAACATTTCCTGTCAGAACTAATAGATATGCAAACCACATAAAAATTCTTTTCTCAATTTTCATAAATCTAATTTATAGTCTATTTATAATACTTACGACTAATGACTTTTGAAGCCAAATATTTAGGTTCAAATGGTTGGTTAATCAAATTTGATAAAACCAACTTAATAATAGATCCCTGGCTCACTGGTGATTTAGTATTCCCTCCAGGAGAGTGGTTTTTCAAAGGTTCACTAGACAATGAAATTTTAATTGAGGAAGACATTAATATAATTCTCATAACTCAAGGTTTACCTGATCATTGCCATGTTCCTTCATTAAAAAAGTTTAAAAAAAATATTGATATCATCTGCCCCAATAGTGCAAAAGTAATTCTTGAAAAATTAGGTTTTACATCGATCAAAGTTCTCAAACCATCCGAAAAAATTAAAGAAAAGGGTCTAGAAATAGAAGCTACTGCTGGTGCACCCGTACCACAAATAGAAAATGGATACATTGTAAAAGACGAAAAAGGAAAAGGTTTCTACATCGAACCACATGGTTATCTTGATGAAAGCATTAAATCTCAAGAAATTGATGCTGTCATAACACCCATAATTAACCTTGAACTTCCAATGGTTGGATCTTTTGTAAAAGGCGCAGATGTACTTCCAAAATTAATAAATACTTTTAATCCAAAATATGTACTTTCAAGTACTGCTGGAGGAGAAGCAAAATATACAGGCCTTTTAAACAAATTTATATCAGTTCAGGAATATAATGCAGAAGAAGTAAAATGTAATTTGGTAAATTTAAAAACTATGGATTCTGTAAAAATTTAGATATTTTTAATAAAGAAAATTTATAACTATATCGTTATTGCTTGTAAACTAATAAAATAGAAAAAGATAAGGGTTATCTAAAATTTATTCGTTATTTTTTTCCACAATTTGTCTATTTGCACTAAACACGTCCTATTTTTGCGACAATATTAAGCTCGATTTAGTAATTAGAAATAATATTAATGGAGATTTCTCAATAGTTAAAACCATCTCTGAAATTGAACCTGGAGCATTTATTAATATAGATTGGAATAAAAAAAAGCTAATGCTACCATATTCTCTTAGAAAAGATTACTTATCATTTACGGACAGAACATGGGATTGGAGATACGAAATAAATCAAGAGGGATTGGTAAAAGATAAAAATCCGATATTGTATGAGTTACTTCCATCTGGAGTAATTAAAGATCATATATGTCAATTAGGAGAAACCTAATAATTTCTATTTATCATGCACATAACACTCTTTAATAAATTATTTAGTTCAGAGGATTAATTAAATAAATATGCTTAACGTTTCAGACAATAAGAACAATAATCCATATATAAAACTGGATGATTATAAATCCTTTGATTATGAAATACCTAATATTTTTCTGGATTTCATAATTGAAGAAGAAAGAGTAATTGTTAAAACCGAACTAAAATTGATCAAAAAGAATATTAATATAAATTTCCTTATTCTTGATGGGATAGATATATTTGTTGAAAAGATATATTTGGATGATTCTTTATTAGAAGAAAATAACTATTCAATACAAAAAAATAGATTATTAATTAAACCCATACTTAAAGAAACTTTTACCTTGAATATTGTGGGAACAATTAAACCAAAGGAGAATTTTTCACTTTTAGGAATGTATGAAAGTAATGGAATTATTACTACGCAATGCGAAGCAGAAGGCTTTAGAAGAATAAGTTACCATTCTGATAGACCTGATATTTTAAGCAAATACAAAGTAAGGATAGAGGCAAATAAGGAAGATTATCCTGTTTTACTTTCTAATGGAAATCTAGTCAAAGCAAATGATCTTCAACACAGAAGGCACGAAGTGTTTTGGGAAGATCCATATCCTAAACCCTCATATCTTTTCGCTTTAGTTGCAGGAAAACTGAACTGCATAAAAGATAACTTCAATACTAAATCTAATAAAAAAGTAGAAATAAATATTTACGTGGAAAAAGGTGATGAAAAATATGTACAACATTCAATCAATTCATTAAAGAAGTCAATGAAATGGGACGAAGAAAAATATAATCTTGAATACGATTTATCTTTATTTAATATTGTTGCAATTAGACATTTCAATATGGGAGCGATGGAAAACAAAAGCCTCAATATTTTCAACTCTAAATTAATACTCGCAAATGAAGAGACTACGACTGATGAAGAGCTAGAGCGTATAGAAGGTGTAATCGCTCATGAGTACTTTCATAATTGGACGGGAAATAGAATAACTTGTAGAGATTGGTTTCAATTATCCCTAAAAGAGGGTTTAACAGTATTTAGAGATCAGGAATTTACAGCAGATCTTCATAATCGTTCAATAAAAAGACTTGAAGATGCAAAATTCTTAAGAAAAGCACAATTTAGAGAAGACTCTGGTCCAACATCACATCCAGTGAGACCTGAAAAATATTTAGAGATAGATAATTTTTATACAACTACTATCTACGAAAAAGGAGCAGAAATAATAAGGATGCTTAAAACATTAGTTAAAGATAAAAACTTTAATAATGGTTTTAGTAATTTTATTTCTACTTATGATGGGAAAGCAGCAACTATTGATCAATTTGTTGATAAGATTTTAGAGAATAACAAAGAAATAAATATTGATAAATTTAAAACTTGGTATAAACAAAATGGAACTCCACTAGTTAAGTTTAAAAGAAAATGGGATAAAGAAAAACAAATCCTTAAAATACAAGTCTCGCAAATAAATTCAAATAAAAAAAATCCTTATAACGATTTACCTCTAATAATTCCTATTAATATTGCAATATTCTTGAATAGTTATGAAAAAATAAACAAGACGCTTATCTTAAAAGAAAAGGAAGAAGAATTCACTTTTGAAAATATAAACTCCAAATTTGATAGCCCAATAATTTCTTATTTTCGAAATTTCTCAGCTCCCATTAAATGGGAAACAGATACTACATTTGCAGAGAAATTATTAATACTAGAATTTGAAATTGATTATTTCACTATATATGACACGATAAAAGGTATATATAAAAAAATAATTTGCAAAAGAATATATGAAGAACCCGATATTAATATTGAAAATAAATTAATAACAACATTAAGATCAATAATAAGGAATAATAAAAGTATAAATTTATCTCTCTTATCAGAAATACTTAGTATCCCAACCTTCTCTGAAATAGAATCAGAGATCAAGAAAGTCGATCCATTAAAAATTTATAAAACTATTGACGACTTAAATTATCATTTTGGTACTAAATTAAAAGTAGAACTACTGAATAAGCTTAAAGAGATTGATAAAAACATTACTAAAATATGGCCTGAAGGTAAGGATGAGAGAAAACTAATAGAAACAATATGGAGATTACTTTTACATAGTAAATATGAAGGAATTAAAAATAAAGTAATTAGTTATATAGATAGTAATTCAATGACTCTTTCAAAAGCTGCTTTGAATGTATTCACAAGGATTAATTGTCCGGAAAGAGAATTAATTTCAAATATTTTTTTTAATAAATGGAAACACAATCCAGTAGTCTTAGATAATTGGTTCTTTTTTAAAGCATCTATTGAGATAAATAATAATCAAAACAATATTGAAGCTCTATTTAAAAATGAATATTTTGATGTGAAATCACCCAATACTTTAAGATCTATATTAAATGCATACGTAACAAGAAATTCATTATTCCACTCCAAAGATGGATCAGGTTATAAATACATAGCAGATAAAATTCTAGAATATGACAAATCAAATCCAATAGTAATTTCACGTTTTTTAAAAATATTTAGTACTTTTAGGCAATATGAAAATCCTTATAAAAGAAATATAATTAAAGTTCTTGATTACATTAAAAAAAATAATCTTTCACCAAATACAAGAGAAGTTATAGATGCAATTTTAAATTAATAATTATTCTATTTATATAAACTTATAAGTAGTATTAATAAAATCCCAATAATAATAAAAAGCAAAGATATCTTTTTAGAGATTAGTATTTTAAAATTACTAAATCTATCTTTTTTATATTCTTTATTCCACTTTTTCTTTACGTAATTATTAGTTACAAATTTATTAGGCCTACCACAGAATAGGCAAGTAGGAGCAGTAATTGAGATTAAATTCTTACATTGTGGACATTTTTTTTGTATCATAATTTTTTTATTTTAGCAAATAATTTTTGAATATTTCTTATTAAAAAACCATATATAAAAAATTGTTTTAAGAAGAAAAATATTAAAGATTATTTATACATAATGTTTCTAGATTAATTAAATTAAGTTTCAAAAGAATACTCAATTAAAACTAATTAATAATGTGGAATATAATAAATTATTATTTTTATTTTTATATGTTTGCAATTGCATTAGGATTAGGTCCTTTAGAAACAATTACAATAGCAATATCAGCTACAGTTTTTATTGCTGCTTTCACATGGGTATCAATTAAAGGTGATTTAAGAGAACTTGCAAACGAACTAATTGATGATAATAATCAAAAAGAAGAAACTTAATTATTTCTATAAATAATTAATTATGTAGCCTTGGATAATCAATAATATGTCTTATCTCCTTAAGGGATGCTCCATAAATTCTATTTCCATTTAAATTAACTCCCTTCCATTTTTCTTTTTGGTTAAAAGTATCGTTAATGCTAGATTTATGCCCAAAAGAATGCTTATCATCCCATGTCAAAGTTATATCCCAACCTTTATAGTTTTCTATCATAGAAAAAAATAATAATACACTCAAATATTACATACAAAGACAGAAAACAAAAACGAAGGAAATAAGTAGTTTTTTTATAATATTTATTTAATATTCTATAAATTAGGAAATAATTTTTATTTTAAGTGCTGACTTGTCCGCATTTTCTCGAGCAATATTTAGGTCATCATTTGTTGAAAGGACTACACCCATTCTCCTTCCTTTCTTTGCTGTTGGTTTCCCAAATATTAGAACTTTGGTATTCTCTAATTCTAATGCCTCGTTTAGTCCAGAGTATGAAGGTGTATTAGATTCTTGATCTGATATTATTACTCTGGTTGCTGATGGCTTTAATAGTGAAATATTTGGAATGGGTAGATTTAAAAAGGCTCTTAAGTGTAATTCAAATTCGTTTATGTTTTGACTAACTAAGGTGACCATTCCCGTATCATGAGGCCTAGGAGATAATTCTGAAAATATAACTTCTTTACCTTTTACAAAAAACTCAACCCCATATATACCCGAACCATTTAAATTATTTAATATTTTTGTTGTCATTTCTCGGGCTTCATTAATCAAGGATTGATTCATGTCCAATGGTTGCCAACTACATTGATAATCTCCTTTGTATTGTTCATGACCTATTGGCTCACAAAATACATTCTCCCCACTATCTTTTCTAATAGTTAAAAGAGTAAATTCATAATCAAAATTTAAAAATTCCTCAAGTATCACACCAACTATTTTTCCTCTTGAATTTTTCAAGGCATCGTTCCAGGCTAACAATAGATCTTCTTTCCTTTTAACTAAACTTTGACCTTTTCCTGATGAACTCATTAGAGGTTTCAGCAAAAGAGGGAAGCCAATTTCAGATGATTCTATTTCTAGGTCATCAACATTAAAAACATAACTAAATTTTGCAGTTTTTAACTTTAATTCTTTAGATGCAAGATTTCTTATTTTATCCCTATTCATAGTTATTTCAACAGTTCTAGCATTAGGAACGATATTTATTCCTTCTTCTTCCAATTCTTTTAAAGCTTCAATTGATAGAGCTTCAATTTCGGGAACTACAAAATCAGGTTTGAGTTCTTTTATCTTTTTTTTTAAAATTTCCTTATCACTCATATCTATGACAAAAGAATTATCAGCTAATTGCATCGCAGGAGCATTTTCGTATTTATCAATAGCTATTACTTCTAAGCCTAATCTTTTGGCTTCAACCACTAATTCTTTTCCTAGTTCGCCACTGCCAAGTAATAATATTTTCTTGGGAATAAATTTAAAACTGCCCATTACTAAATGAATTTATGTTAATTGTCATCGTCAGATAGCTTGTTAGGGAGTTTATCTTCTCTTTTATTAGCTTTTAAATTAGACAAAAAAGAATTATTTCCGAACCAATCATTTTCCTTCATTCCTTTTGTAATTGAAGTTGAAATAGCACCAAGAAAGAAAAAACCCATCATTACCCAAAGGATTCGTTCTAGAGCAATTGAAGGCGAGAAGCCCTGTCCTGAATTAATAATTTCAGTAAGAGGGTCTAAGGGGTCCAAGTTTATTATTTATTATATTTATTTAATTATATAAGTTTAGAAAAAACTTTTTACTAAAAATTACAAATAAAAATAATACGCAAAAAAGGTCTTAAAGAACGCAAAAACATTTTTTCAATGTTATCTTCATAAGATAAATTTATAAAACATATGGTAATAGAAGTCCAAAACACAACCGTTGTTTCAGCAAATGGAGAAGCAAAAAAACTTGGCCAATATTCAGAAAATGTAATTTTGATAGTAAACGTCGCCAGTTATTGCGGTAATACTGCTCAATATAATGATCTCCAAAAGCTTCATGAAAAATATTCAAAAAAAGGTTTAAAGATTCTTGCTTTCCCTTGTAATGACTTTGGAAATCAAGAGCCTGATTCTCTTACAGAGATAAAGAATTTTTGTTCTACAAAATATGGTGTTGAATTCGAAATTATGGAAAAAGTTCACGCGAAAGGTAATACCACTGAACCATATACAACACTAAATAATGTTGAACCAAAGGGTGATGTTGAATGGAATTTTGAAAAATTTTTAGTTGGCAAAGACAGTAATGTGATTGCAAGGTTTAAACCTAGTATCCAGCCATTCGATGAAAATTTAATTGCCGCAATAGAAGTAGCATTAGATTCTTAATATATAATTTATATAGAATTTCTTTTTAACCCAATAAAATTAATAGGCTCTAATTATTTCTAAGATTTTATAACTAAATGAATATAATTTAGAGTTATTTATTCTTAATTGTCTTTGTTTTGGCTTTTTTGGGATTTAGGTTTTTTCCTTTTTGTGTTTGCTTCTACTAACTCTTCTTTAACTTCATTTACCTCTGGTTCCTC
>QCGM01000004.1:0-96297 GCA_003279925.1 Prochlorococcus sp. AG-388-B05 | reverse complement strand
CAATCATCTGTTAATGGTAAGGTCAAAATAAGATTACATAAGGGGAATGCTATTGTAATTGGTCGTTCTTCTGAAAATAACTCTCTCTACAGGGAAGATCTAGCAACTTATAGTAAAGATGATATTTTTAATCACAAGCAAGCTGAAGGGTTTATTTATATGTGGGGGATGTCGAATAAAATTTGGGCAGAATTAAATTCAAAAAATCAATAATTAAGATTTAAGATTGTTGAGGCTCTTTAACTTGAGGTGATGGAGATTCAGAAGTTGCTGTTTTTTTATCATCAGTTTCCTCTTTAGATTCTGATTTATTAATTGAGTTAATATTCTCAATTTCTTTTTTCTCCTCTTGATTAGATCCTTTATTTAAAGATTTTGGCGTAGGTAAAGGTCCTTCTTGTTTTACTGTCAAATATCTAATAACGTCTTCACTCAAACGCATCGCTTTTTCAATTTTGAAAATGTGTTGACCATCACCTTGATGACTTAATTGAACATAAATACCTTCTCTATGTTTTGCTATTTGATAAGCTAATCTTCTTTTACCTCTCATTTGACTATCAAGGATTTTACCTCCTGATTCCTCAAGAAGTTTATTATATTTATCTATGTGACTAGTTACTTCGTCCTCCGCTATATCAGGACGAAGAATGTACATTGTTTCGTAATAAATTTGATCAGTCATAATTTTCAGACAAGGTCTTTGGCTCAGAATTTGCTTAATGAGCGTCTGTTCATTACTAACGATACATTATCAAGGTCAAATTCTTTATAAATAGCATTATTTTTTGATTAAAGATATTCTTTTAACGCATCATGCATAACTTCAAAAGGTACTTCTAATCCGTTTGTCCAGAATGATAATGATTTTGCTCCTTGAGCAATTAGCATTTGAGTACCATCTATAGTCATGCATCCTTTTTTATCGCAGTATTTCAAGAACGGAGTAGGAGAAGGATTGTAAATTAGGTCATAAACAATCGTCTTGGAATTTATGGAATCCCAAAAATTTTTACCAAATGGTATTTCATTGTTATTTATTGTATTGCTCATTCCTACTGGGGTTGTATTGATTATTAAATCTGTTTCTTGAATTAAATTATTAATCTCGTTATTTGTACTAAGCAAACCTTCTATTTCGATATCATTTTTAAAATTGGTAATTAATTCATTTAGAGAACTTTTATTTCGTGAAATGATTGTAATTTTTGATAATTTTAATTTTATTAAACCTTGGATTACTGATCTAGCTGCTCCTCCAGAACCTAATATTAATGAACTCTTTTTGATTAAATTAAGATTTTTTAAAGGATAGATAAATCCATCAATATCAGTATTTGTTCCAATCCAATCTTTATCATCGGTCAATTTCAGGGTATTAATAGCTTTAACTTTCTTTGCAACTGGTGATATTTCACTACACATGTTAAATACTTTTTGTTTAAAAGGAATAGTAATGTTTAAGCCTTTGCAATTCATTTTTTTTAAAGAATTAACAACTATTTCTAAGTCTTCATTTTTACAAGGTATAGCCATATAAATCAAATCAAGGCCTAAATATTGAATAGCTGCATTATGCATAATTGGAGACAAAGAATGACTTACTGGGTTTCCAATCAAAGCAAGAAATGATGTTTTACTTGTAATCATTATTAAGAGAAATTTTGCAGGAAAATTGCGATTTGTTCGGGAACCACACCCCGTTTTAGAGTAACAATAATGTCGTCAATGACCGATTATGGAGAAAATTAAACAGAGTGTCTACCCATGGGGAAGGTTGTTGGAATCGATTTAGGGACAACAAATAGTTGTGTTGCTGTTATGGAAGGTGGTAAACCTACTGTAATAGCAAATGCAGAGGGTTTCAGAACAACACCATCTGTTGTTGCATATACAAAGAATCAAGATCAGCTTGTTGGTCAGATCGCAAAGCGACAAGCTGTTATGAATCCTGAAAATACTTTTTATTCGGCCAAACGTTTCGTTGGTAGAAGAGTCGATGAGGTTAATGAGGAATCAAAAGATGTCAGTTATGGTATTGAAAAGGCTGGTTCAAATGTAAAACTAAAATGTCCTGTTTTAGATAAACAATTTTCACCTGAAGAAGTGAGTGCTCAGGTTTTAAGAAAACTTTCTGAAGATGCAGGTAAATATTTAGGCGAAAATATAACCCAAGCTGTTATAACTGTTCCGGCTTATTTTAATGATTCTCAAAGACAGGCTACAAAAGATGCAGGTAAGATAGCAGGGCTTGAAGTCTTAAGGATAATAAATGAGCCTACAGCTGCTGCTTTGGCTTATGGATTAGACAAAAAAAGTAACGAAAGAATTCTTGTTTTTGATTTAGGCGGTGGAACTTTTGATGTATCAGTTTTAGAAGTTGGAGATGGTGTTTTCGAAGTTCTATCAACTTCTGGAGATACTCATTTAGGAGGGGATGATTTTGATAGATGTATTGTTGACCATTTAGCAAGCATTTTTAAGAGTAATGAAGGAATCGACTTAAGACAGGATAAACAAGCTTTGCAACGTCTTACTGAAGCGGCTGAAAAGGCAAAGATTGAGCTTTCAAATGCTACTCAAAGTGAAATCAACTTACCTTTTATAACTGCTACTCCAGAAGGCCCAAAACACCTTGATTTAAACTTAACTAGAGCTAACTTTGAAGAGCTTGCTTCTGAATTAATAGATAGATGTAGAGTCCCAGTAGAACAAGCTCTAAAGGATGCCAAGCTATCTACGGGAGAGATTGATGAAATAGTAATGGTTGGTGGTTCAACTAGAATGCCTGCTGTTCAAGAATTAGTCAAGAGAGTCACAGGTAAAGATCCTAATCAAACTGTCAACCCAGATGAAGTTGTAGCTGTAGGTGCAGCTATTCAAGGGGGAGTTCTAGCAGGTGAAGTCAAAGATATCTTATTGTTAGACGTTACTCCCTTATCTCTTGGTGTAGAGACATTGGGAGGAGTAATGACAAAAATGATTACTCGAAATACAACAGTACCAACAAAAAAAGCTGAAACTTATTCAACTGCTGTTGACGGACAAACTAATGTTGAGATTCATGTCTTGCAGGGTGAAAGAGAAATGGCGTCAGATAACAAAAGTTTAGGAACCTTCAGATTAGATGGAATCCCATCTGCTCCACGAGGTGTTCCTCAAATTGAAGTAACGTTTGATATTGATGCAAATGGTATATTAAGTGTCACCGCGAAAGATAAAGGAAGCGGCAAGGAACAATCTATTTCTATTACAGGTGCTTCAACTCTTTCAGATAATGAAGTTGAAAAAATGGTGAAAGATGCTGAATCTAATGCATCTGTCGACAAAGAAAAAAGAGAAAAAATCGATCTAAAGAATCAAGCGGAAACGCTTGTTTATCAAACAGAAAAACAGTTAGGAGAACTTGGTGATAAAGTTGACGCCTCTGCTAAAGCTAAGGTAGAAGAAAAAAGCAAAGCATTAAAAGAAGCAACTTCAAAAGAAGATTATGAAGCTATGAAAAAATTACTAGAAGAACTACAACAAGAACTTTATGCAATTGGTTCTTCTGTATATCAACAGCCAGGTAACCAACCTCCAGCACCAGGGACTCCAGATTCAAATGAATCAAATGATAAAGGTGGCGATGATGATGTAATTGACGCAGACTTTACAGAGACAAAAGATTAAATAAAATATTTATTTAGTTCATTTGCTACCCAATGAGAACATGAAGGAGCAAGTAAAAATCCATTTTTATAGAAACCAGTACATATAATTAATCCATTTTCCAGATTTTTCTGAATAGGGGATGGTTCTCCTTCCGGTCTTGATCTAATGCCAAACCATTTTCTCGTTACTCTTTCTCTAGATAGCCAGCTAGGTTTGTTCTCAATAAAATCAGTAAGTTTTTCGAAGACATTTTCTTCTAGTTTTTCATGATATTCATCAGTAGAACCAATAATAATCTTATTTTTTGTTAGAGGAATTATGTTTTTGCCATTAATGTTGAAATGTTTTGGCAGGGATAATAAATTAACTTCATGTAAGTTTGTACAAATTTCTAAAGCTTGACCCAAGACGGGTTTTAATTTGATTTTATGAGGCTTGTCTATTATTAAATTTATTGAATTAAGAGAATTACATAAGATAATTGCATCAGTTTTGATTTCGTTATTACTTCTCGAAGCCGCAATCCATTGTTTGTTAAATCTTTTAATTTTTATTATTTCATCTTTTAAAAAATTAATTTTTTTGGTTTTTAGATAAATATTTAATGTATCTAATAATGATTGAGGATCTATTCTCCCATCTTTGTGGGAAATAACTCCTTTAATATTTTTTGTCTTGAAAATCTTATTGATATTTTTAATAATGATTGAGTCTTTCTCTAAAATTTCAAGTCCTTGGTTTTTATTATCGTTAACAAATTTCTTTAGCTTTTCAAATTTTTCATCATTTGTCGTCAACTGTATTAATTGTTTTTCTATATGTAATTCAGGATTAAACTCTTGTAATAATTTGATCCATTTTGGCCACAATTCAAGGCTTTGTTTCCTAAGTATCCAACTTCTGCCTTTCCTCTTTTGATATATGTACCCCATTAGAAGGCCTAATGCAGCACTACTACTATTTTTGTCTAAAGTTGGATCTACAATTGTTATTTGATACCCTAATTCAGACAGTTCTAATGCGTTAAACTTTCCTATTATGCCAGCACCTACAATCAGTATATGTGGTTTTTGAAAATTTTCTTTTAATCCTTTCATTGATATATTAGATGTACTTACTTATTTGATTAAACAAATAAATTTTCTTTGGAACATCCCTCAATTATATTCAAAATTGTTTGTCCTGATCGTCCAGGCTTAGTAAGTAAGCTTACAAGTTGGATATCAAATTATGGTGGCAATATCAAGCATTCAGATCATCACACAGATCAAGATGCGGGCCTATTTCTTAGTAGGATTGAGTGGAATAGTATGCATACAACAATTAATAGAAAGGATATTTATGATAAGTTTCAAAAAATTGCAGTTGATATAAATGGAAAATTTAATATTAATTATTCAGATGAGATTCCGAATGTTGCTATTTTTGTGAGTAAACAAAATCATTGTTTAATTGATTTACTTTGGCGAGTAAGAAATGGTGAACTCAAAATGAATGTCCCATTAATAATTTCTAATCATCCTGATCTTGAAAGTATTGCTAATGACTTTAATTCACAATTTGTCTATTTTGATACTGTTAACTCCTCGAAATCTGATGTTGAAGATCAGATTTTAAAATTAATCGATCAATTTGATATCGATTTTGTTGTATTAGCTAAATATATGCAAATTTTGAGTGATTCTTTTTTGCAAAAGTTTTCTTCAATAATAAATATTCATCATTCTTTCTTACCTGCTTTTAAGGGCGCTCAACCATATCATCGTGCATGGAAAAGGGGTGTAAAATTAATAGGTGCTACAGCACATTATGTAACTAAAGATCTTGATGAGGGCCCAATAATTGAACAATGTACTGTTAATGTAAGCCATAGAGATGAAGTTGATGATTTGATTCGAAAAGGCAGGGACATAGAGAGAGTTGCTTTGGCAAGGGCTGTTAGATTACATCTAAATCACCAAGTATTTGTTTATAAGAGCAAAACCGCTGTTTTTGATTGAAAATAATTTTTAATCTTCTAATTCAATTTGAATTTGTCTTTCATAAATTGATTCTTCATTAAACGCTCTTGCTATTAGGAAACTTGCAATACAGCTAATGAGAACGGGCTTCATAATTAATAAATTTTTTGTTAAAGCAAAAGCTAAGAACATTGCAGTTATTGGTGTTCTTGAACATCCAGCTACAAATGCTCCCATTCCAGCAAATATATATGTACTTGGGGCATGACCTGTAGCAATTTCTACCCAGGTTCCCATGATTAATCCAATAGCTCCTCCTAAAGTGAGCATCGGATAGAATAACCCTCCAGGGGCTCCAGATGCAGCGGCTAATCCTGTTGTTATAAAAAGTATAAATACAGCTAAAAAGGCTATTTCAATATTCGTATTCTTTTCAACTATTATTTTTTGCAATTCATCTAAATTATGGAAAGAGCTAGGCAAAAAAGAATAAATGCTTCCAAGTAAAAGTCCGCAAATACTCATTTTTAGAACAAATTTATTTTTATACCATTTTTTTCCAAGCTTTTGCATAACAAGAACATACTTACTATAAAGTTCTGCGAATAATCCAATAATTATTCCAAGTAACACAAGGTAAATAAAATCAATAGGCAAGAAAAAGAGAGATGGATCATATTCTTTTTGGATTAAAAAGCCTAGATTGAAATCAAAACCCCCGGCCTTTGGATCTAAACCCAAGGCTTGAATGATATCTGCAGATGAATCTGCTATGAAAGTTGTAATTACGACTAATAATAAGATTACTGGTCTTGCAGAATTTAATAATTCTTCAATTGCGTAAATGAAGCCACCCAAAGGAGCGCTAAATACTGCTGCTATTCCAGCTCCCCCTCCAGCAGCAACTATTACTCTTCTAAATGCTAGAGGAGCTTTTAGCCATCTTGCCATTTGCCAAGCAACTGAACCCCCCATTTGAACTGATGGACCTTCAGGACCCAAAGGGAACCCGCTTCCGATTGCAATGATTCCAGATATTAATTTGACTAATCCAACTTTAAGATTCATGGGTACTTTTTTATGTCTTAAAAATCCCATGATTTGACTTACACCTGAACCTTTCGCTGCAGGAGCAAAATTTTTAATCAAAAATCCTGCAATAGCTCCACCAACTGCACCAAATATTGGTAAGACTGCAACAGACGGAAAATGATTTAAAAGTTCTAATCTCCAATTATTTATAAAATAAATTCCAGTTTTAAAAGAAATACTAGTAATTGATGCCCCTAAACCTGTTAATAGAATTGATATGAAAACAACAAAAGATCTTTGTTTAAGTAATTTTTTAATGCTTCGAGAAGAGTTATTTCCTGTTTTTTTAATATTTTCTTTTATGAAGTTTTGCATAGTCCATGATTACTTTGACAAGCTGAAATCGTGTATTTCATCAAATTGAAGATAGCGATAAAGTTCATCAGAATATGGATTAATTTTATTTTTAGTAATATCCTGATATTCTTCTATTTCAGGAATTTTTCCAAGAAGTGCACAAACTGCTGCTAATTCTGCACTCCCTAAAAATACTTGAGCATTTTTCCCAAGCCTATTGTCAAAATTTCTTGTACTAGTAGAAAATACAACTGATCCTTCATCTACTCTGGCTTGATTTCCCATGCATAAAGAACAGCCAGGTAATTCTAATCTCGCACCACAATTTTCAAATATTTCATAGTAACCTTCTTGTTTCAGAGTTTCCTCATCCATTTTTGTGGGTGGACAAATCCATAGTTTTGCCTTTAAATTTTTCACACCTTCAAGAACTTTCGCGGCAGCCCTGTAGTGACCTATGTTTGTCATACAAGAACCTATAAAAACTTCATCAATCTTTGTATTTGCAACATCAACAATTTCCTTCACATTGTCTGGATCGTTGGGGCAAGCAACTATAGGTTGTTTAACTTGAGATAAGTCAATTTCAATTATTTCTTCGTAACTGGCATTCAGATCTGGCTGAATTAATTCAGGTTTCTTTAACCAATTTTTCATATCATTAATTCTTCTTGATATTGACTTTGAATCTTCATAATTGCTCTCAATCATTTTTTCTAAAAGGCAAATATTGCTTCTTATGTATTCTTGAACAGTTTCCTGTGATAAAAGTATTGTGCTTCCAGCGCATGAGCGTTCAGCAGTAGCATCAGTTAGTTCGAAAGCTTGTTCAAGTTTTAAGTTAGGCAATCCTTCAATTTCCATAATTTTTCCGTTAAATATATTTTTTTTATTTGCTTTCTCAACAGTCAAAAGTCCCTTTTTAATCGCAAAGAGCGGGATTGCATTAACTAAATCTCGTAAGGTTATGCCTGGTAATAAATCGCCCTTAAATTTTACTAGTACTGATTCTGGCATATTTAATGGCATTGATCCTATTGCAGCAGCAAAGGCAACAATGCCCGAGCCTCCAGGAAATGAAATTCCAAGAGGGAATCTTGTGTGACTATCTCCACCTGTACCAACAGTATCTGGAAGAAGCATTCTGTTAAGCCAGCTGTGAATTATTCCATCCCCGGGTTTTAGAGCTACTCCACCTCTTTGAGATATAAAGTCAGGTAATTCTTTATGTGTAAGCAAATCTACTGGTTTAGGATATGCAGCTGTGTGACAAAAACTTTGCATAACTAAATCTGCAGTGAATCCTAAACAAGCTAATTCTTTAAGTTCATCCCTCGTCATAGGCCCAGTAGTATCTTGACTCCCAACTGTCGTCATAATTGGTTCACAGGTCATTCCAGGTCGAACCCCCTTTAAACCGCATGCTTTACCTACTATTTTTTGTGCTTGAGTAAAACCAGAATTAAATTCTTTTGGATTTTTTGGCCTGATAAATATTTCACTAGGTTGATAATCTAATTTGTTTCTAATCTTGTCTGTGAGTGACCGTCCAATCATGAGATTTATTCTCCCTCCAGCTTGAATTTCATCAGTAATAGTTGATGGATACAAGTCGAATTGACTTATTACTATTTCAGAATTGGTATTTTTTTCAATTTTTTTAATAACGCCTTCATAAGGAAATATCTTTATTAAATCTCCTGTGTTCATTTGAGATACATCAGCCTCTATCGGAAGTGCTCCTGAATCTTGTGCGGTATTAAAGAAAATAGGAGCTATTTTGCTGCCAATTATTATTCCTCCGGTTCTTTTATTTGGTACAAAAGGTATATCTTCGCCAATATGCCAAATCAGTGAATTTATAGCTGATTTTCTTGAACTACCCGTGCCTACTACATCTCCAACATAAGCAATTGGGATCTCTTGTTTTTTAAGATTATCAAGAATTTCTAATCCATCTTGCTTTTTAAATTCGAGCATAGCCAAAGCGTGCAATGGTATATCAGGACGAGTTGTCGCGTGAACTGCAGGAGATAAGTCATCTGTATTTGTCTCACCATCAATTTTGAATACTAGACAAGTAATTTCTTTCTGTAGAACTTTTTTACTTTTGAACCATTCTGCATTTGCCCAACTATTTACTACTTCTTGTGCATAAATATTATTTTGAGATAATTCATAAATATCATTCGCCGAATCGTAAACAAGAATGATATTTTTTAAAACTTCTGCTGCTTTTTTAGCTAGTAAACTATTTTCCCCTTTAAGTATTTCAACCAGAGAATTAACATTATATCCACCTATCATTGTGCCTAGTATCTCAATTGCTCTCTCAGGGTTAATGTATCTGCAATGTTTTTCGCCTTGAGCAATTGCCGTAAGCCAGCTTGCTTTTACATATGCTGCCTCGTCTACCCCTGGCGGTACTCTATTTATGAGCAAATCTAGTAAATATTCACTATCGTAATTAGTGTTTCGCTCCAAGAGGTTAGTAATACAGTTAGCCTGTTCTGCATTTAGTGGTAATGGAGGTATGCCTTTAGTAGCTCTCTCAGCTACATGATTTGCATAATCTTTGAGCAATGTTTCCAATTTCTTCATTTGTAAGGTTTAATGCCTAATCTATTGTTATTTTTAATATTGATAAGGAGAGTATTCATAAATGCTTTTTTAAATATTCAAACTTCTTAATTAATCAATGTCGACTTCATCCAATAATCAATCTTTAGAAAAAACATCTGATTTGCATGTTGTTGAAACACGTCCATTAATACCTCCAAGCAAACTTCATAATGATATACCTTTAGATTATACCTCTGCAGAAACTGTCTCTAATACTAGAAGATCAATACAAAATATTTTGCACAATAATGATCCTAGGATTCTAGTCATAGTGGGACCATGTTCAATCCATGATATTGAGGCTGCTAAAGATTATTCAGAATATATTCAGGAATTTAGAAAAATTTATAAAGACAAATTAGAAATTGTAATGCGAGTATATTTTGAAAAACCCAGAACTACAATTGGTTGGAAAGGATTAATAAATGACCCTCATTTAGATGGTTCATATGACATTAATACAGGTTTACGAAGAGCGAGAAATTTACTATTTTATTTGGCAACGCGTGGGATACCTTCTGCTACTGAGTTATTAGATCCAATTGTTCCTCAATATATTGCTGATTTAATCAGTTGGACAGCAATTGGTGCAAGGACTACCGAAAGTCAAACTCATAGAGAAATGGCTTCAGGATTATCCATGCCTATTGGTTTTAAAAATGGTACTGATGGTTCTTTTAGTACTGCTATTAATGCGATGCAGTCGGCTTCAAAATCTCATCATTTCTTAGGTGTTAATGATCAAGGTTATGCTTCTATTGTAAATACAACCGGCAATCCAGATGGACATATAGTTTTAAGGGGAGGTTCTAAAGGAGTTAATTTTGAAAATCAACATGTAAAAAGTATTTCTTCCGAATTAAAAGAAGCTAATCTTCCTTACAAAGTTATGATTGATTGTAGCCATGGAAATTCTAATAAAGATTACAGGAAGCAATCTGATGTCCTTAAAAACGTGGCAAATCAGATTAAGAATGGTGAAAAAAATATTTTAGGAGTAATGCTTGAAAGTCATCTGAAGGAGGGTAATCAAAAACTTTCAAATAGGAAAGATCTTGAATATGGTACGAGTATTACTGATGCTTGCATAAATATAGATACAACGAAAAATTTGCTTCAGATTCTATATGATTCAATTTTGTAATTTATAAACCTGTAATAAAAAAGTTAAAGCAAAATGCTGCTGAAATTGGCACTATAAAATTATCTATTCCAAAAATACTAAATTGTTCAAGTATTGTAGAAATAGAAGCAACAGTAAAAAAATTTATATTAAAAGTGTATTTTTGGATATAACTTAAACCAAAAACTACTATCAAGCTTGTAATAAACATAGTGGTTGTTCCAAACAAAGATTTTTTTTGGTTAAAAAAAATCCAACTTTTGGATTTAAAGTTCTTTCCTATTAATGCTGCAAAGCCATCACCAAATGTCATTATAAAAAAACCAGCAATCAGCGAAGTAGGATCTTTTTCCCAATAAAGGTAAATTAAAATAAATAAACTTAAACAATAAAATAAGGTTCCATAACTTTTTCTATCTACATCCTCAATAGTTGGAAATAATTTAGATTGGTAATTTATGAAAGTTAACAACGTAAAAAGCCCTGTAAAACAAAGAGCAGAAGTTTGATTTATATCTAAGAATTTTGCGAGAGGAATTAAAGGTCCTATTCCAATATGAATAATTTTTCTCAGTACTTCTTTATTATTTGGATTAAATCTTTTATATATTATCGATATAAAAAAGATAATAAATATATAAATTAAAATAAAAACAAAATTAAACAACTTAACTAGGCTGCTTTTTGATGAGTGGTCATTACTCTAAGTTTTAATATTGCCTTAGCTTCTAGTTGCCTAACTCTTTCTCTGGATACATTTATTTGTCTTCCTATTTCTGCCAGTGTAAGAGGTTCCTCTCCGTCTAAGCCGAATCTAAGTTTCATAATTTTTTGTTCTCTTTCGTTTAATTGAGTCAGCCAAGTTCCTAAATGTTCTTTTTGGATTGTTCTATCCATCCCTTCCATCGGCTCTTCTCCATTTGGATCGGGAATAAGTTCACCTAAGGTACTACGATCTTCTTCGCCTCTTGCGTGAGCATCAAGAGATGCGCATGGAGCACTTTGAGAGATTAAGTCTTCTAAATCTTTTTGCTCAATTCCCATCGCTGTTGCCATTTCTAATCTGGTTGGTTGCCTTCCAGATTTTTGAGATAATTCTCTGGAAACTCTTCTCATTTTGGAAAGTTTTTCACTAATATGAATTGGCAATCGAATTGTCCTAGCGCTATTATCAATAGCTCTTGTCATTCCTTGTCTAATCCACCAATAAGCATAAGTAGAAAATTTATATCCCATCGCAGGATCAAATTTATCAACCGCTCTTTCTAAGCCTATAGCGCCTTCTTGTACCAAGTCTAATAATTCTAAACCTTGATTTTGATACTTCTTGGCAACAGATACTACTAGTCTTAAATTGGCTGACATCATTCTATCTCTAGCTCTTTTCCCAATTTTAATTAGGCGAAGATGTTTTGATGATCTTTCTATCTCAGGAATTTCTAGCATCTTTTTCATGTTTTGAACATGATGAGCTAGCTCTATTTCTTCTGCTGCAGTAAGAAGAGGAACTCTTCCAATACTGCTTAAGTAATAACCTATTGAATCTGAAGCGAGTCTTGCAGATTTTTTTTGGTTTTGTTTAGCAGTTAAGCTTGGTTTTGTTTTGCGAGTCTTGCCCGCAGTGTTTGGTAATCTAGGTTCTTCAGTTTTCTTTTTTGAAGAACTATTTCCAGATTCCAGAAGGATCCCCATCACCCTGGCCTCTTTAAGTGGATTTTTTAAAAAGCTAGCACTGAAATCAAGAAAAAAAATACTTTTGCGTTGAAACTTTAAAGACAAGAAAATTGATTTCTATTAATATTACTTCAAAATAACTGATATGACTTGATTTCTTATAAATATAAAATTTTTATCAATATTAAGAAGTTTTTTAAAATGTTATAAAAAAATTTATTTTTTTAATCTTTTTATTAGATCAATTTGAGAACGATTTGAGTTTGAATCCCTCTCTTTTTTTTCGTATATTCCATCTTTATTCATGATCCAGGAGTAATAATTATCATTAATATAAGTTTGTAAAAGATCATATAGTTGAGATTTTAATTTTAGGTCTTCTATAGGTGTAACAGCTTCTATTCTTCTGTCTAAATTTCTTCTCATCCAGTCTGCGCTGCCTATAAAAACTTCTGGATTATTGTTATTGTAAAACCAAAAAATTCTAGAATGTTCAAGAAAATGCCCAATAATACTTGTAACCTTAATATTTTCACTCAAATTCTCTCTTTGAGGATATAAACAACATATTCCTCTTATTATCAGGTGAATTTTTACTCCTTTTTGGGAAGCTAAATAAAGTAATTGAATAATTTCTGGATCTACTAATGAATTCATTTTTGCAATAATTTCACCTTTCTTGCCCTCTTCGATATTTTCAATTTCTCTATTTATTAAAAAGATGAATTTTTTTCTTAATGATGTTGGAGATACTAATAATTTCTGATAAGCCTTTTGTTTTGAGAAGCCTGATAAGTAATTAAAGAGTTCAATTAAATCTGAGGAGATATCAGGATCTGTTGAAAGAAATCCTATGTCTGTGTAATAGCGAGAAGTGTTCGAATTGTAATTTCCCGTTCCAATATGAAAATAATTCCTTAGTCTTCCTTTCTCTTTTCTAACCACTAAAGCTATCTTTGTATGTGTTTTAAAGCCTAGTATTCCATAAACAACATGAATCCCTGCTTGCTCAAGCTGTTTTGCCCATTGGATGTTGTTATCTTCATCAAATCTTGCTTTGAGCTCAACAAGAGTCATTACCTCTTTCCCATTCTCAGCTGCTCTCATTAAGGCTTCAATAATTGGAGAATCATTTGAAACTCTATAAAGAGTAATTTTTATAGCTAGTACAAGTGGGTCGTCAGCAGCTTTGTTGATAAATTCTTCTACAGAGGTTTTGAATAAGTCGTATGGATGATGTAGAAGTATACTCTGTTTTCTAAGAATGCTAAAAATAGAGTTAAAATTTTTGTCTTTAGAAGAATCTAACGATTTTAATAATGGATGTGTGTCTCCAATTAATAAATTTTCTTTTAAGTCTTCTCGATTAATTTTTATGAGGTAATTTAAATCGTCAAGTCCTAATAAGCTTTTGCAAAAGTAGATATATTCTTCTGGTATTGCAATACTTTCAATGAGTAACTTTAAAATATTTTGTGGAATATTTTCATTTACTTCTAATCTAACTACATCTCCCCCTAATCTTCTTTTTTGCAAGCTTTGCTCTACCGCAAGAAGTAAGTCGTCAGCTTCAAGTTCTTTTAACTCTAAATCTGCATCTCTTGTTACTCGGAAAAAAGAATAATTTAAGCATTCCATTCCATTAAATAAGGCATTGATGTTGTTTCCAATTAAGTCTTCAACAGTTATAAAAAAATGCTCTCTTTCATTTTCAGTTTCAATAATTTCATTGGGAATTAGTACAAATCTGCCAATATTTTTTGTCGGTATTTTAATTCTTACAAATTGATTTTTTGATTCTTCGCCATCATTAATGAGAGCAGCCAAATTAAGACTTAAATTACTTATAAAAGGGAATGGGTGTGCAGGATCAACTACTAATGGTGTTAATAAAGGAAAAATTGAAGATAGGAAATAGCTATTACACCAATTTTTCTGATTTTGATTGAGTTCATAATACTTTTTTATGAAAATACCTTCATTTTTAAGCTCATCATTTAATTCATTATTAAAATATTTTTCTTGAAGGATTGTGAGTTTTTTTACTTCCTTGTTAATTTTTTTTAATTGTTCTTTAGGAGTATTTCCATCAATACTTTTTTTTCTAATTCCGGCTTCAACTTGAGCTTTTAATGATGCAACTCTAACCATAAAAAATTCATCAAGATTATTACTGAAAATTGAAAAAAATTTAATTTTATCTAGTACTTTATAATCTTTCTCCATCCCTGTAAGAAGAACTCTTTTATTAAAGTCGATCCAACTTAATTCTCTATTAATAAAATTGTTAGCTTCGTATTTCATTAAAAGAATTATATTTTTTAATTATAAGAAATATTCTTATTTTTTCCTTCAGCAATAAGGTAAATCATAAAAAGTAAAATAATTGATCCTGCAATAAATGGTGCTTTTGGACCAAAATCATCATAAACTCTTCCAGCCATTCCGATACCTAAAACCCCGCCAAGACTTTGAAGACCTTGCAAATTACTTAATATAGAGCCCTGGTTATCCCCATCTAATTTCTTTGATATTAATGCTCTTAATGTAGGTGTAATTAAACCCGCACCCACGGCTAAGAATGAAACTGCAGAATAAATATTTACTATCGCATTTTCTTGAGGGGTAGTTATCAAAAGAAAACATGCTAAGAGAATAAAACCTGAACCAATTAAAGTAAGTTTCATTTCTCCAAATTTTTTTACTAGAGGACCAATTAGCCCACCTTGTACAATAATTGCTATCACTCCCACAACTACAAGAGTTCCACTGGATGCCTTAGTTGTCCAATTCAGGGACTCTTGAAGGAAGAAAATTAAAATATTTGTTAGTCCAGTAAAAGCTATGAAATATATAAAAAAAGCTAGAGATAATTTTCTAATTTTTTCTTCTTTAAATACTTTAAATAATTGTTTTAGAGGATTTTTTAAAATTTGAGTTGATTTATTTAATTCGTTTTGAGGCTTGGTTTCTGGTAAATAAAAGAATACTAGTATGAAGTTAATAATTGGAATTATTGAAGCTATTATTACTGGAATAATGAAATTATTATTTGTATTTTTGGCAAAAATAACAACAAATATATTACCCAAAAAGAAACTTAATCCAAATGCGACTCCAATAAGTCCAAATGTTTTTGCTCTTTTTTCAGGACTAGAAATATCTGCAAGAATAGTAGTCGCTGTTGCAGCAGTTCCACCACTTAGACCGTCAATAAGTCTTGCTATAAATAATAAAAATAAGGGGATAGTCGCTAGTGATGTTGACCAATCAAATAAAACTGTAAATGATAATATTGATATTCCGATTATTGAGCCCGTTATACAAAACAAGGTTACAGGTCTTCTTCCATATCTATCACTCATAAGCCCAATAAAAGGCGAAGCCGTAAATTGTGCTAATTGATAAGTACAAGAGAGTAAACCATAAGTACTAGCTTTTGAGTCAAATAGTAAAACAAAAGAAGGTAAAATTGGCAAAAGAATACTTTCGCTTAATCTATCATTTAGGAGGGTTACAAAAGCACTGAATAAAGTAAATTTTCTACTTGGCTTAAATAAACTTTTTTTCACGATATTTATCTACAATACAATTTTCTTTTACTACCATACTTGTTAATGGAGATTAATGTGCCCGGTATAGTTTATTTAGTTGGAGCAGGTCCTGGTGACCCTGAGCTGCTAACTTTAAAAGCCTTACGACTTATCAAAAGTTGCGATGCTTTGGTCCATGATGCCTTAGTTTCTCCCCAAATCATAAAGGAGACTAATAAGAAAACTGAAATATTTAATGTAGGTAAAAGGGCTGGGTTGTGTTCTGTTCCTCAGGCTGATACTAATTTACTTATTGTGAAATTAGCAAAAGAAGGAAAGAATGTTGTAAGGCTTAAAGGAGGTGATCCTTTTGTTTTCTCACGAGGCGGTGAAGAAGTATCTTTTTTAGAAAAAAATGGGATTTCAGTTGAAATTGTCCCTGGGATAACTTCTGGAATAGCTGCTCCTTCAAATTTTGGGATCCCATTAACTCATCGAGAAGCAGGAAGCTCCATAACCTTTGTGACTGGACATGAAGATATTAATAAAGATAAAAAGACTGTTAATTGGAGATTGTTAGCTAAATCATCTGATGGTTTAGTAATTTATATGGGCATGAGAAATATAGAATTTATTGTTAAAGAATTACTTATAGGCGGTTTGGATGAAAATACTAAATGTGCTGTTATTCAAGAAGCAACTTTAAATAATCAAAAATGTTTAATTTCAGAATTAAAGAATTTAGCAAAGACAATAAGTAATAGAGGTTTCTCTTCACCATCGATTATTGTTATTGGAAGTATTGTTGGTTTTAAAGTTAATAACTATATAAATAATTTATCTGATGCTTTTTTACCAGAAAAGAAATAATCTTACTTATACAACAATTCCCAGAAATACTTTGGATCAAAAGTTGTTGTAAATTCTATATCATTAACTCTATTAATTTGCCTACAAGATAAACTATTAATTGCAATTAAAATATCATCATTGTAAAATTTAGGTAAGATCATTTCTTCCTTAATTATCTTTAATTTTATAGCTTTTTTAACCATAATTCCCTGAAGACATCCACTTTCTTTTCTTGGTGTCATCCATTTATTATTTCTTTTCAGTAAGATATTAAAAGTACTACCACAACATAGTTCATCAGCAGTATTTAATATTAAACAATCATCAAATAATTTTTTATTAGCTTCTATTAGTACTTGTATTGATTGATTATATGAGAAAGTTTTACATTGATTAATTAAACTATATTGATTTCTTTTTTCTGTTTGACTAATAAATGTACTTATTGAAGAAAAACTAGGTTTTATAATATAAAATTCAATCCATAAATTATTCTTATAATCTTCCAGTTGATCTTTATTAATCCTAATTGATCTGCCTTTATTCAAGCCTCTGCTGTAGTTAATTCTAATCGATCCTAACTGCTCGTTTTTAAGAGATAATTTTTTAATACCTAGATTAATAATGTTTTTTAAATGTGATTTATTAATATTCAAATTCATATTTAAAACTCTATTGCTATTTTCTAGTCTTTGAATATGTTCGTCTATCAAAACAGCATTATTCTTTTTTATTAAGACAGTTTCAAATATTCCATCTCCAAACTTTAGACCTCTATCATTTGCTGATATATAAATATTTTCAATATCTAGCCATTTATCTTTATGCCAACCTATACTTTGTTTCATTTCAACGAATCTATTAAAGGCAAAAGTTTCCACTTTAGTTCTTCTGTTTCATTTTGAGGATCAGAATCACTAACTATTCCGCAACCAGCAGATATATTAATTTGCTTATTTTTTACTACAAATGATCTTATTAGTATGTTGCTATCAAACTCTCCATTCCAGTCAACTTTTATGAAGGATCCACAGTAAGGACCTCTTCCATTTTTTTCTATTTCAAATAGCCTTTGGCATGAACGTAATTTTGGAGCCCCAGTTATTGAGCCTCCTGGCCAGCACGCAATTATTAAGTCAACCCAGCTTTTATCCTTTTTTAGTTTCCCTCTAATTACTGATGTAAGATGATGTACTTTCAAGTAACTCTCAAGTTTTAATATTTCTGGAACCTCAATACTTCCTATCTCGCATACTTTGCTTAAATCGTTTCTTAAGAGGTCCACAATCATAATATTTTCAGCTCTATCTTTTTCGTTTGTTATCAAATCTATGGCATTTAATGCATCTTGATTTTTATCTTGGTGTCTGGATCTTGTGCCTTTGATAGGTCTTGATTCGACATATCCTTCTTTGTCTACTTTCAAAAATCTTTCAGGTGAAGTTGATAACACTGATTCGTTGATTCCCTTTGAATTATTGATTATTATTCCTCCAAAAGGGGCTTTCAACTTTCTTCTTATTTTTGAATATATGTTTAAAGAACTATAAGTTTCTAAAGCTTCAACCTCACATTGAGTGGTTAGATTCGCTTGAAAAATATCTCCTATAGATATTAATTTCTTAACTTTTAAAATATTTGTTTGAAATTCGTTGGCTATTTCTTTTAAATTAATTTTTGAAAAATCAAATTTCAGATCATTTTTAATAGAATTTTTTTCTGTTTCAGCATTAATATTTAAAATTATTTGTTCAAATTTATTTATTTCAGTAGAACTAGTTCCCTCAAGAATTATTTCATTAGAAACTAGATTAAATTTAATAATTGGATCATAAGATGCAATCCACAAAGTTGATATTTCATTATTCTTCCATGGATTTTTTGGCTCGATATAAGCGCCCGCCTCAAAGTTTAACCAGCCCATCCAAAATCCTCTATCAATTTTTTTTAATTTAAAAAATGGATTATTATCAATATTCAAATTATTGATATTTCTAGAGCAAATAATTTCCTTTGGGTTGACTCCTAAAATAGACCATTCTCCATTATCTTTCCCATCACTATCTAACCAAGACAATCCATGGTCTCCAAATTTCAATGCAAAATGATTAGCTATTAATTCTGGATCAAGCCACTTAGATAATTTTTTTGTCTTAATTCTCATTCTTTTTTATTTGCCATTTTTTGTAGGCTGTTTGTCTAATTCTGCAACTATCACATTTTCCACAGGGTTTTAAATTTCCTGAATAACAACTCCATGTTTTTTCTAAAGGAACATTATTATCAAAAGCTAATTGAATAATATCTTCTTTATTTAGATCGAGTAAAGGTGTCCAAAGTTTAATTGGATTTTCTTCTCTTCCACGTTTGTTAGCAAGATTAGCTAGTTCTTGAAACTTTTTAATGTAATCAGGTCTGCAATCAGGATAACCAGAATAATCTAGTGCATTAACTCCTAGGCCTATTAAATCAGCATTTATTGCTTCAGCATAGCTTAACGCAACAGAAATAAAGATCGTATTTCTTCCAGGCACATAAGTGTTTGGAATTGTATTTTGCTGTATGCCATCAATAGGTAAATCTTTTTTTATATCTGTAAGAGATGACCCGCCCCATAAAGATAAGTCAAGCTTTACTATTTTGAATTCCTCTATTTCAAAGTGATTGGCTATTATGAATGCGGAATCTAATTCTTTTTTATGTCTTTGTCCGTAATCAAAAGATAAGCCAAATATTTTAGCTTTGGACGCTTTTGCTAAGCCTGTAACAGTTGAAGAATCTAAGCCTCCTGATAATAAAATTACTGCAGATTTATTTTTTAAATCCATATCAATTATTTAATCTTTAAGTATTTATGTGTCTGAAGACTTAAATTCCATTCAGGATTATTTTTAACAAAATCAATAGTAAGTGAAAACCCACTTGCGTTTTCCCAAGCGGGTTGTACATAATATTTTTTATCTAACTTATAAAAATTGTCTTTTGATGATAAGTTCTGATATTTGTTTATTATTTCTTGCTTTATATCAATTGCAAAATCAATATCTTTTTTATCATTGATAATTATTTTTAATTCATTAAAGTTTTCCAAAAAATAAGTTCTGGGGGGTAAATGTCTTTTTGGAGATAAAGTAATCCAATCATAATTACCTGACATTTTGTTTACGCCACTTGTTTCAATATGAATCTTGATTGGGTTTTGATCCTTTGCAGAAGTTTCTTTATTTATAGCTTGGCATAAATTATCTAAATTATGATGTAAGGGCTCACCACCAGTGATAACTAAAAAAGATGCGCCTTTTTTTCGAGCCTTTTTTATTTCATCAATGATTTTTTTGATTGGTATTAAAGGGTATTTTTCTTTATCCCAAGAATGTTTAGTATCGCACCATGAGCATCCAACGCTACATCCAGCTAGTCTTATAAAAAAGGCACTTTGGCCTGTGTGAAAACCCTCTCCTTGTAATGAATGAAATTTTTCTACTAATGGTAAGAAATTTGTCATTATTTCATTCAATAAAAATAAATAATATTAATTTGATTGCTCTAATTTTTCCTGCGATGCTTTGATCAACCCTTTAAATAATGGATGTGGCTTCCCTGGCCTTGATAAAAATTCAGGATGGTATTGGCATGCTAAAAAATATGGATGATCAACTAATTCAATTAATTCTACTAATCTTCCATCTGGTGATGTGCCACTGATTTTGTATCCAGAATCTAAAAAACTTTGTTTGTAGTAATTATTAAATTCATATCTATGTCGATGCCTCTCATATATAACATCTTCGTTATACAACTCTTTACCAGTTGTATTTTTTTGAAGTCTACAAGGATAAACTCCTAATCTCATAGTCCCTCCAAGATCAACGATGTCTTCTTGTTCAGGTAATAAATGAATAACAGGGTTTTGGGAATCTGGATTTAATTCTGAGCTAGATGCATCAGGTAATTGGGCTAGATTTCTTGCCCATTCTATTACTGCGCATTGCATACCTAAACATAAACCTAGGAAAGGAATCTTCTTTTCTCTCGCGAATTTTATTGCTTCAATTTTTCCATTCACTCCTCTATTTCCAAATCCTCCTGGAACTACAATTGCATCAACATCATTTAAATACTCTTGCGCTGATTTCTCTTCGATCATTTCAGCACTCACCCAATATAAATCTAATAAAGCTTTTTGTTCAATGCAAGCATGCCTTAATGCCTCCACTACTGAAAGATATGCATCACCAAGTTCTATATATTTTCCAACTAAAGCAACTTTTATAGGGTTACCGGGATTTCTAAGATTATGAATTATTTTTTCCCAATTCTCTAAATCACATTCTTTATCTTCAAGTTCTAGACAATTTAAAGTCTGTTTACATAAACCTTCATTCTTTAATGAAAGAGGAACTGAATAAATACTATCAGCATCTAATGCTTCAATTACACAATTAAGATTAACTCCGCAGAAACCACTGAGTTTTCTTTTTAGCCCTTCATTAATTTCTTTATCACTTCTGCATACAAGTAAATCTGGTTGTATACCAATGGATCGTAACTCCTTAACAGAATGTTGTGTAGGTTTAGTTTTTATCTCACCAGATGTTTTGATATAAGGAAGTAAAGTTACGTGAATATAAGCGACATCATTTTTATTAACATCATTTTTAAATTCTCTTATTGCCTCTAAAAATGGTAGAGATTCAATATCTCCTACTGTTCCACCAATCTCAGTTATAACGATATCAGCATTGCTGTTAGCTGCTACTCTATGAATCCTTTCTCTTATTTCTCTTGTGATGTGAGGAATAACTTGAACTGTACCTCCGTTGTAACTTCCTCTTCTTTCTTTATTAATGACTGCTTGGTAGATGGATCCTGTAGTGACACTATTTAAACGAGTCATTGCAGTGTCAGTAAATCTCTCATAGTGACCTAAATCTAAATCTGTTTCAGCTCCATCTTCGGTAACGAAAACTTCCCCATGTTGAAACGGGCTCATTGTTCCTGGGTCAACATTTAGATAGGGATCTAGTTTAAGTATTGAAACGCTATACCCTCTTGATTTTAATAATCTTCCTAAGCTTGCGGCAACAATACCTTTACCTATGCTAGAAACAACTCCTCCAGTAACAAAAACAAACTTTGACATGCAATATTTTTAATTAAGCACAACCTCCTTATACTTTATTTAAACAAAAAATTTATTGATCATCCATAAATAGTTTATTCATCAATTGTTATTTCAATATCTAATTCTTTTAATTGGGATTTGGAGACATTTGAAGGTGCATTTGTAAGAAGACATTTTGCTTGTTGATTTTTTGGAAAAGCGATTGTTTCTCTAATTGAATCTTCCCCCAAAATTAGCATTGTTATCCGATCTACCCCAAATGCTATTCCCCCATGAGGTGGAGCACCCATTTCGAGAGCTTCAATTAAAAAACCAAATTTTTCATTAATTTGATTATCTGTTAATCCAACTGTTCTAAGAACTTCTCTTTGCATTTCAGCTTGATGGATACGCAGAGAACCACCACCTAACTCTAATCCATTTAGTACTAAGTCATAAGCATGTGCTGTAGAGCTCTCTATTTTTTCTTTTGTTTCTTTTGAATCTTCAAGCTTAATATTTTTAGGAGAACAAAACGGATGGTGTAAAGCTTCAAATCTTTTTTCTTCTTCATTCATTTCAAACATAGGGAAATCTGTGACCCATAAAAAGTTCCATTTATCCTTCTCTATTAGCTTTAAATCTTTTGCAATATATTGCCTGACTCTATCTAATGATTGATTTACAATTTGAGTATTTCCAGCCCCTAAAAGAATTAAGTCCCCATCTTTTGCTTCTGTTATTTTTAAAATATTAGAGATATGATCTTTATTTAAATTATTTTTTATCGCCCCAATTGTTTCAAGTTCATCTCCTTTAATTCTTATGAATGCTAAACCTCCAGCTCCTGCATCTTGGGCAACTTTAAAAATATCTCCTCCAGGTTTGATTCGAACGTTACTAATACTTGTGTTTCCATCTTTAATAGTTATGGATTTTATTGCTCCCCCATTCTGAATTGCTTTAGTGAAAATGTTAAAACCAATATTGCCGAGTATCCCACCTAAATTTTTAAGTAACATTCCATATCTTGTATCTGGTCTGTCTGTTCCATAGTTGTCCATGGCCTCCTGCCAAGTCATTCTTGGAAACTCCTCATTGAAGTTTATATTTAGTACATTTTTCCATACATTTTTTATTAGTTTTTCATTAAAAGAAATGATTTCTTCTTCACTTATAAAACTCATTTCAATATCAAGCTGAGTAAATTCTGGTTGTCTATCAGCTCTTAGATCTTCATCACGGAAACATTTTGCGATTTGATAGTACTTGTCTAACCCTCCTACCATTAAAAGTTGTTTAAATAATTGTGGAGATTGTGGTAAAGCAAAAAACTCACCGTTTGAGAGTCTCGCTGGAACTAGAAAATCTCTAGCGCCTTCTGGAGTCGATTTTGTCAGTAATGGTGTTTCGACCTCTGTAAATCCAGAATTATCAAGATATTCTCTTACTGCTTTAATAATTTTATGCCTTGTTTTTAAATTTTTGAGTAATTTTCCTCTTCTAAGATCTAAATATCTATATTTTAGTCTAAGCTCTTCTTTTGTATTTTCATAATCATGTACTGAGATAGGAAATGGTAAATTATTTTTTATTTGATTAAGAATTTGTAGATCTTTAACTTTTAGTTCTAACTCTCCAGTGAGAATATTTTTATTTATCGAATCCTTTGGCCTTTCATTAACAATTCCATTAACCATTATCACAGTTTCATTTCTTAAAATCTCAGCCTGTTTAAAAAGAGTCTCACCATCTTCAGGATTAATAGTAATTTGCATAAATCCACTATGATCACGCAAATCTATAAAAATTACTCCACCATGATCTCTTCTTCGATCAACCCATCCACATAAATTAACTACTTTCCCAATATCTGACTTATTGAGTTCTTCACAAATTTTGTTTCGCATCTAGAAATGACTTATTGAGCAATAATTAACAATAATAATTCTTCAAGGGTAAATTTAGTTAAATATCTTTTTTATAAAAAGCTCTTTTCGTTATGGTCCCTTTGAATGTTCTACCTCTGATTAAAATTTCAACAACATTATTTAAAGTAGCGTAAGAATTTTGAATATAAGCAAAAGCTATTGCCTTTTGCTTAGTAGGGGACCAACTACCGCTAGTTATAGTCCCAATATTTTCTCCATCTTTAAATACTTCGCATCCTTTTCTTCCAATAGCTCTCCCTTCAATATTTAGACCAACTAACTTTTTATTAATTCCAAATCTTGATTGTTTTTCAAGAAACTCTCTTCCAAAAAAGTCATGATTATTTTCTAAATGTACTAGCCAACCTAATCCTGCTTCATATGGTGTAGTTGTTTCATCTAAATCTTGTCCATACAAGTGCATTCCTGCTTCAAGTCTTAAGGTATCTCTAGCACCTAAACCACAAGGCTTAATATTTTTTGAAACTAAGAAATCCCATAAATTAATTGCTGCTTTTGCGGATAATAGGATTTCTAAACCGTTTTCACCTGTATAGCCCGTTTTCGAAAAGAAAATCTTTTCTTTGGACGAAATATGTTTAAAGATTTTATATTCACAACCAAAGTAAGGGATATGTGAAATCGATGATTTAATCCATTCTTCGAATAATTTAAAGGAATTTTTGCCTTGTAGTGCAAAGAGGACCTTATCTTTTTTTGCATTTGATATTGAAATATTATTGGTATTTAAATTATTTTTAATCCAAGAGAAATCAATTTGGTATCTGCTCGCATTTACTATTAAAAAAATTTCTGAGATATCCTCTTCTTGTTGACCAAGGTCATAAATTATTAGGTCATCTATTATTCCTCCCTTTTCATTCAGCATTAATGTATAAAGCCCTTGTCCTTCTGAAAAGGAATATAAATTAGTAGGAAAAAATTTTTGAATATATTCTTTTGGATTAATTCCTCTAAGAGAAATTACACCCATGTGGGAAATATCAAAGAATCCTGCTGATGTTCTTACTGATTCATGTTCGTTTATTAATCCCGAAAAGGATATGGGCATTTCCCAACCTGCAAAATTTACTAATTTTGCATTTGACTCAATATATTTTGAATAAAGTGGACTTTTAAGCAAATCCATGAAACATTTAATGAGTTATTTAGCTTTTCATACTCTAGTTTAGAAATTTCTTATTGCATATTTCGTACTGACATAATTAAGCTTCTCAGTACTTTTGCGGCAACTATACTACTAACTCCGCTATTATCAATTTCTGGAGATAATTCCACAATATCTGAAGCGACAATTCTAAATTCTTTTAGAGCTTCAAGAATTACTTCAAAGTCATTCCAAAAAAAACCTCCTGGTTCTGGAGTTCCCGTACCAGGTAATAAACTTGGATCAAACCAATCCAAATCTATTGTTAAATATATTGGCGAATTAGAGTAAGGAAGAAGGGCTTTTTTAAGTTCTTGAGCATTCCCTCCTGGCAAGAATTTTACTAATTGCTTTTTTTGACTCATAAATTTAAACTCTTCTTTGGTACCACTTCTTATTCCGACTTGCAAAATCTTTTTTTCAGGTAAAATATCTAAGCATCTTTGCATTGCACAAGCATGACTATGTTCATTCCCCATATATGAGGTTCTTAGATCTGCATGAGCATCTAGTTGAATTAAAATCAGATCTGGATATTTATTTACTAACGCCTCAATAGCACCACTAGTAATAGAGTGCTCACCTCCAAGCATAATAGGAGTAAGCTTTCTACTTATAATGAAATCTGTTGCTGATTTGACTGCTTTAATGACAGACTTTGAGTCATTTTTATCTATTTCTAGTGAACCAAAATCAACATAATTAAAATCTTCTAAATCTTTTCCTAATCTTGGACAAAATGTCTCTAAACATGTGCTTACTAGCCTTATGGCATTTGGACCAAATCTAGTCCCTGACTTATAAGAGCATGTACCGTCATAATTGACTCCAAATATTCCAATTGAACAATCATCTGGATTTCTTGTGGCTCCCATAAAAATTGCACTTTCGTTATCAAATAAATTTTTATTGATCATTTTACGAATTGAGTTTTTTTACAATTTTATTTGGCATCATTTTGAATGCAGCATTTTGAAAATTTAAATTCCAAACATCACAATTATTTTCTATTTCCATGACTTCTTTGTAATTTACTTTTGATAAATTTAATTCTTCATCTGAAGCGAATGTCCAACTCCAAATACCACTTGGATATATTGGCACAAATGAATACATAGTTTCAGATAATTTGAATATTTTATTGAGTGATTTCAAAATATGTATATGAATATTTTCGAATGATTCAGGTGATTCGCTTTGAGTCGCTAATATTCCCTTTTTCGTGAGTATTCTTTTACATTCTTTATAAAAGGAATCTGTGAATAATAAATTAGAAAATTTTGATGGATCTGAACAATCGATAAAAATAACATCATAAGAATTATCTTTAGTTTTTTCCACCCATTTAACTCCATCATCAATATGAATAGCTAATCTTTTATCACTCCAAGCTCCACCTCCAATTTCTTTTAAAAATGTTTTAGATACTTTGATGACTTCTTCATCAATTTCTACCAAATCAATTTTTGAAACTTGAGAGTATTTTAAGCATTCTCTTGCAGTTCCACCATCACCTCCTCCAATAATCAGTATGTGAGATTTCTTATCAATGCTACTTAATGCTGGATGGACAAGGCATTCATGATAATATTTTTCGTCTCTCAATGACGTCATCCAACATCCATCTAACATTAAAGCTTTACCATAAAAATCAGTCTCTATAATCAGAATTTCTTGATATTTAGAATTTTTTTTAAGTAATACTTTCCCATTGAGTCCAAATCTTGAGCCTTTGTGGTACTCATCTATCCAAGTTGGCATATCTTTCATTTTTTTTTCAATTTTTCTCTCATTAGTGTTTTTTTAGCAACTTCCCAAAGCCGCTGAAAATCTTTTGGGTTTTGTTTTCTAATATTATCTCCTACCTGATCTTCCATTATTGCAAATCTGTCTAAAAATTTTTTATTAGTTTTTTGAAGAGATGATTCTGGATTTATTTTTAGAAAGTTTGAAAGACTTATCAAAGTAAAGTAAACATCTCCAAATTCATCTTTGATTTCATGTGCCTTTTTGCTTTTTATTGCTTCTTTTAATTCGCATATTTCTTCATCTAATTTATCAAAAATCTTTTTACTACTTTCCCATTTAAAACCATATTCTTTAACAGTATTAGTAATCTGGTTTGATCCTATAGTTGCAGGTAAACTTTTTACTTTTGAATTTAATTGTCTACTAATTGATGATTTCTTATAGAATGTCTTATTTTCAGAATTTTTAATATTTCTCCAAATTTCTTGTGCCTTTTTTAATGATACTTTTTCTTTTTTTTTAAAAATATAGGGATGTCTATTAATAATTTTTTTATTTAAATTTTCAATAACATCTTTTAATTCAAATTGTTTTTCTTCAAAGCCAATTTCCGAATGAAGCATTATTTGTAATAGGAGATCCCCTAATTCTTCACAAATATTATTCGCGTTTTTTTCATATATTGCATCAATCAATTCACTACTTTCTTCATTTAAAAATGGGATCAAGGATTTATGTGACTGTATTTTTTGCCATGGGCAGCCCCATGTTGTATCTTTTAAATATTTAATATTTGATATTAAAATCTTGAAACTCTCTAAAGTGTTTTGATCACTATCTTTCTGATTGTTATATCCATTGTTTAAGTCCATAAAGCTGCATCTTATTTATTCAATTTTGACTTAATCATGAAATTTTTAAAGACTAAGTATAAAATTTTCAACTTCATCTACTAGAATGGATAATTATAGGGCGATTAGCTCAGCGGTAGAGCGCCTGCCTTACAAGCAGGATGTCCCTGGTTCGAACCCTGGATCGCCCATTTTCTTTTTATAACAATGACTGAGATCGTTAATCTTTCAATCAGTCAAACTGCAGCATCAGAGCTTTCAAGGCAAGCATCTTTTGGAGGATCGCCGGGTGAAATGTCCATTGCTTTAATTAGTGATGAAGAAGGTTGGATGCATATTAAATTAAATCCAGGTACATTTAATGGATCTCCAATATCCAGAACTGAAGGCATAACTTTATATGCTGATACTAGAAAGTTTTCCTTGTTAAAAGACTTAAAACTTGATTATTACAGTGATTTAAGTGGTGGAGGTTTTCTTATCTCAACTCCTAAAAATGCCAAGAGGTGTGCGTGCGGTTCCGGTTTTAAACTCTTGTAGTTTTAAATATATTTTGCAAACTGATATTTTTTTAAATTATTTGCTTCTATCAATATAAAATAAATAAAAAGCTAATGAAATAACTATTGCAAATGAATGAGTCGAATGATGAACTTACATTAAATAATTATTTGCCTTCACAGGTAGAACAAAAATGGCAAAAGCAATGGGATAGTTTAAGAGCATTTAGTCCTAATCCTAGTGATAAAGGGGATCCTTTTTGTATAGTTATTCCGCCTCCAAATGTCACAGGGTCTTTGCATATGGGCCATGCTTTTAATACTGCATTAATAGATGTGATTATTCGTTTTCAAAGACTTCTTGGTAAAAATGTTTTATGTTTACCTGGTACCGATCATGCTTCAATAGCTGTTCAAACTATTCTTGAAAAACAATTAAAAACCGAGGGCAAAAATAGCGAAGATATTGGCAGAGAGGAATTTTTAAAAAGAGCCTGGATTTGGAAAGAGCAAAGTGGGGGTAAAATAATATCCCAATTAAAGAGGATTGGGTATTCCGTAGACTGGGAAAGGGAACGATTTACTTTAGATGAAAAATTAAATGAAGCAGTTGTTGAAGCATTTAATATTTTGCATGAGAAAAAACTGATTTATAGAGGTGAATATTTAGTTAATTGGTGTCCAGCATCTCAATCAGCAGTTAGTGATCTTGAAGTTGAAATGCAAGAGGTTAATGGATACTTATGGCATTTTAAATATCCACTAATTTCTGATCAGGGTCAAATCTTAGATGAATATTTAGAGGTTGCAACAACTCGACCTGAAACCTTATTGGGAGATACCGCATTAGCTGTAAATCCAAACGATGAAAGATATAAAAAATATATTGATAAAAAAGTGAAAGTACCTTTTGTTAATAGAGAAATACCTGTTATTTCTGACATACATGTTGATAAGGATTTTGGTACAGGTTGTGTAAAGGTTACCCCAGCTCATGATCCTAATGATTTTGCTATCGGCAAAAGGAATAATTTAAAGCAAATCAATATAATGAATAAAGATGGAACTCTTAATATTAATGCAGGAAAGTTTCAGGATTTAGATAGATTTGATGCTAGAAAAAAAATCATAAAGGAATTAGATACTTTAGGTTTATTAACTAAAATAGAAAACTATAAAAATACAGTACCTTTTTCTGATAGAGGTAAAGTGCCAATTGAGCCATTATTGTCAACCCAGTGGTTTTTGAAAATGGACAATATTTCTTCAAGTTGTCTAAAAGAACTTAATTCTAAAAAGCCTACCTTTATTCCCCAGCGTTGGGAGAAAGTTTATAAAGATTGGTTAGATAATATCAATGATTGGTGTATTAGTAGGCAATTATGGTGGGGACATCAAATTCCTGCATGGTATGTATTAAAACAATCAGAAGACTCAATAGATCAAAATACTCCATATGTTGTCGCCAGAAATGAGAAAGAAGCATTAAGCAAAGCCACTAAAGAATTTGGGTCTAATTTGCAACTTATTCGTGATAAGGACGTTTTAGATACTTGGTTTTCAAGTGGTTTATGGCCTTTTTCTACATTGGGTTGGCCTAATATCAATGATGCAGATTTTAAAAAATGGTATCCAAATAGTGTTTTAGTTACTGGTTTCGATATTATTTTCTTTTGGGTTGCAAGAATGACAATGATGGGGAAAACTTTTACGAATAATATTCCATTCAAAGATGTTTATATTCATGGTTTAGTTCGAGATGAAAATAATAAAAAAATGAGTAAAAGTTCAGGTAACGGAATTGATCCTTTGCTTTTGATTGATAAATATGGTTCTGATGCTTTGCGATTTGCTTTACTTCGTGAAGTCGCTGGTGCTGGTCAGGATATAAGGCTTGATTTTGATAGGAAAGAAAATACTTCTTCAACGGTTGAGGCATCAAGGAATTTTGCAAATAAACTTTGGAATGCTACTAAATTTGTTTTAATAAATAAAACTTTTTCTGAAAATTATTCTTTAAATGAGATTGATGAAAAATATTTAGAATTATCTGATAAGTGGATTTTATCAAAATTAAATCAGTTGAATACAAAAGTATCTAATCTTTTAATTGAATATAAATTAGGCGAATCTGCAAAATTATTATATGAATTTACATGGAATGACTTTTGTGATTGGTATGTTGAATTTGCAAAACAAAAATTTAATAATAAAGAATCCCACAACAGAAAAATATCTGAAAAAATATTAATCAAAGTACTAACTGATGTGTTGGTTATGATGCATCCCTTTATGCCACATATCACTGAAGAACTTTGGCATAAATTGCAAAAAAAACCTGAACAAATTTTATTATCTCTTCAGAAATGGCCTGTATTAGAAAAAAAATATATAAATTCTCAAATAGATAAATCCTTTCAGGAGCTCTTTGAAATAATTAGATTGATTAGAAATCTTAGGGTTGAGTTAGGACTTAAGCCATCTCAACTGGTTCCTGTTTACTTGATTTCAGATAATGTTCAATTAACTAATTTTTTGAAAACTTTAATAGTTGATATTAAAACTTTTACGAAGTCATCTGAAGTTTTTATTTGTAAAACTAAGGATATCGATAAAAACGATTTTGCTAAGTCTTTTTCTGGAATTATTGGTGATATAGAAGTTTATTTACCCTTTAATGATTTTGTAAATCTAGAAGCTTTAAAGGATAGACTTACTAAGGACCTGCAAAAAGTTAATTCTGATATAGAAATATTAAATAAGAGAATATCTAACAAAAACTTTATAGACAAAGCTCCTAAAGATATTGTTGAGGAATGTTTTGCCAAGTTGAAAGAAGGGAATTTGCAATCGGAAAGAATAAATAAAAAACTTAAATTATTAAAATGATATGACTTCTTTTTTTGAAAATATCTATGACCTAGCCTATTTTTTTAATACAAATATTGGGATTTTTGCGTTTATCCTTTTATATATTTTAATTGTTTTATTAATTCTTCCTGCCTCTTGGTTATCTTTATTATCTGGTTTTTTATATGGTTCTTATTTCGGTTCAATAATAGTTTTTTTTGCTGCAGTTATTGGAGCTTCAGTAGCATTTTTTATTTCAAAAAGTTTTTTATCAATAAAGCTTAAAAAAGTTATTAATCGTTTCCCTAGATTAAGTCTTATGGAACAAGTAGTGCAGAAAGGTGGTCTCAAATTAATCCTTTTAGCGCGACTTTCTCCTCTCTTTCCTTTTAGTATTCTTAATTATTTTTATGGGTTAAATAATATTAAATTTAGAAACTTTGCTCTTGGTCTTTTAGGAATCATTCCTGGAACATTTCTTTATTGTTCTATAGGGAGCTTGGCAAAAAGTTTGCAGGATTTAAAAAATTTGCAGCCAACAAATAATTTATTCATAACGATTATAAGTGTCGTTTCTACTTTGATGGTTGTTTATTTTTCAGCAAAGTATGCTAAAGAATATATTAATGAGTCAAAAGAAATTAATCTTTAATATTCCAATCTCTTATAGAAGCAATAATTACAAACCAAAAAATTCTTAATTTTCCAAGCAAACTTTTATTAGATTGTAATTCTATATATTTTGCCTGGCCGCATGGGGTTTTAATATATTTGAAAAGATTTTTGTTATCCATAAAATCAATATCCCTAGGTAGTAATTGATTAATCATTAATAGTGTATTTCATTATCTGCTTTTTTAGTTTTTCATAATTTACTGCCAGCTTAAATATTGACTTCTATGAAACGAATTACCTTAAAGTTATATTTTTTCACCTGGTTCGAAACCTCTAAAGCACTTGAATCTTGGGAACCTAAGACTGAATGTTTCAGCATCTTGAGATTGAGTTCTTGCATCAGCTCTGATTTCTACCAATTGGCCGATTAGTTTATCTTTTTTTCTCCAATATTCTTCACGTTGAGAATCACTAAATCCACTCCCGCAATTAAGACGATAATTATATTGATCATCTTTACCTTCAACCAGGATTGCTCCAAGTCTGCCTTCGTTTCTGCCTGTCCCTTCTTCTATTGCTACAACTCTTAAGGTAACTTCTATGAATGGTTTTGCTTTTAACCAATTATGTGTTCTTTTGCATTCATACCACCCATGAGGATTTTTAATCATCACGCCTTCATATCCTCCCTCTACCGCTGATTTGTTAAGTTCTACAAATCTACTTTGTCCTTCAGGAGTATCTAGATCCACATTTTCCCATTCAAGTGTTTGGACATGTTTTAAAAGAGTTGCATTTTTTGCTACCCAGTCTTTTACCAACATACTTCTAGTGGTTTGATCTTTTTCCCATAAACCCTTCTTGAAATATTTAATTGGACATAAATCAAATAAGTGTAAAACTGCATCTTTGGATTGTTTGCCATCTTTTCTATGAACTTGCTTCATTAGGTCTTGAAAATTAGCACTCATTACTTCACCGTCTAAGACTAAATCGTAGGGGGCAGGATGTTTCTCTAATACTTTTTCTATTTCTATAATGATATGACCAAAGTTATTAAATTGTTTTCCGTTTCGAGAAAACATTTCTACTTTATTTTTTCTAATAATTGTTAATACTCTGACTCCGTCTAATTTAATCTCAATTTGTTTCTTCCCTATCATTTTCTTTTCATGGTTTGCGCTGTCATGTGCAAGGGGACATGAGAAGATAGGTATAGCGTACTTTGGAAATTTTTTTGCAACTTTGTTTATTGTTTTTTCAGAGACCCCACAACGAAGATCTTTAATCAATACTCGTCTATAAAATCCGTTCCATTGTTCTTTAGTTGCAGATTTCATAAATAAATTGATCGCATCTCTAGCGGCATGCCCAGTAAGTTCTCTTTTGATTAATTGATTTGTTAATACTTTAAAAATACTCCATTTACATCCTTGACCAGATGTCTCTTCTTTTTTTTCAGGTACTTGCTTTACACCAAAAGTTACTAAAGGATCTAAGGCCATAGTTACTCCCTCAAAAAAATCATTCAGCCCATTTTCCATTGCTTCAAAAATGATTTTTTCTTTATCTAATCTGCTTGGGTGTAATTCTAATTTTTTTATTATTTCTTCTTTCCGAAGTTCTTCATGTTTCACAAGTTTTTGAACCTTTTCTAATTTACTTTAGCTATTCTGTCTATTTTCCAATCTTTATCACTTTTTGAAAAAGTAAAATCTAAGGGAAGCTCATCTTTCTTATCCTCAGATTTTAAATTTAAAGTAATTATGATTTGATCTTCTTGAACTCTTGGTCTACCTGACTTTAGATTTCTATACTTATTTAAATTTAAGCCAGCTAAAAATTTTAAAAAGTCTTGACGTTTTACATGTGTTTTATAAGTTTTAGTAGTTAGTCCATATGCAGCGTCAATTCTACCTGCTGCTACTTGATCAAAAAATTTCCGAACTAATGGATTAATTCCTCTAGCGCTTATAACAAGTTTAACAGCATTGAAGGTCCAAAAAGAAACAAGCACTGCTCCACCAACCAATAAAGCTTTTACACCAATATCTTTAACTAGTAATGCATCCATTTTGTAATTAGTTTTCTTTAATTTTAAGAAAATAAATCGTCTTTGATGACTTTTTTTGTCAAAATAATACTAAATTTAATTCATAATGTCTTTAATTCCTCTTTTACCAGTATTTCATAAGTTTAATAGGCAATTTTTTGATCAATCTTTAACAACTAATAGAGAACCTTTAGTAAAGGTTAGATGGAGCGATAATAGATTAAAGACAACTGCAGGTTTTTATAAGCGTAAACAACTTAAAGGAGTAATTGATTCTGAAATAATTTTGTCAAAGCCAATTTTAAGTAAATTATCGTGTAATGAAATTCACAGTACTTTATGTCATGAAATGATTCATGCATGGGTAGATAGGATTTTGAATATTAATGAGATACATGGACCAAATTTTTTAAGTAAAATGAATGAAATTAACAAAGCAGAAAATAATTTTCAGATAAGTATTAGACATAATTTTCCTGTTGAAAGAAAGGCATTAAAATATACTGGCAAATGTTTAAATTGTGGGGAGAAATATATGTATAGAAAAAGAATTAAAAATATTGCTTGTAAGAAATGTTGTAATTTGTTTTTTAATGGATCCTGGAATAAAAACTGTCTAATTTTGTTTGATTGATAATTTGAAAAATGTGATTTTGTTTCTTTAATTAGAATTTCCTATTATGTTGTTGTAACTTTATATTTAAAAACAAAGATAATTTATGAATTCTCGCAGACCTAGAAATTTTAGAAATAATTTTGATAGAACAATACTTGATAAACAAGTTGATAAAATTTTTGAAACAGGCAGACAATTAGTTGATGGTGTATCAGGTTCTAGACCTGGTAAAAAAAGAAGTACTGATTTTCAAGAAATATCTCGCAGGAATGTTAAGAATGTCGGAAGATGGGTATCCGATAAAATGGATATTTTTTTTGAAGAAGAAGACGATGATTGGTCTGATCAGGAAAATAGTTATGAAGAGATACAAGATATTAAATCTTTTTCAAGAGAATCTAAATTTATTGATGTTGAGAAACCATTTTCTAAGCGTCCTTTAGAGGCTTTATCTTTAAGGCAACCTAAAAGTATCCAGATGGACGAACAAAAGAAGTTGCCTTATGGTAAATCAAACTCTTTTGATGAATGGCCGGATGATTCAGATTTAAAAGTTGATAGATGGCAAAGATCTTCTGAAAAAATCAATGAGATTAATATAAATCAAGATAATTCAAAAAGCGTTTCAAATAATGGAAGAAGTATTCCGAGGTCTAGACGAAGAAGAATATAAATTAGAGAAATTTTGAATTCCTGATGGACCTAACCAAGTTTCTAACAGAGGATTGAAGACTTCGCGAATAATAGTTAGAGGTTTTTTATTACGAAAAAATCTATAATTTCTTGACCAAAATGGGCCTTCAAAACAAAATTCCTCCTCTAACCAATTTGAATTAACTATTGAAATGCTGTCCACTTCTCTAAATAATTCTGATCTATCTTGAGTTAAGTTTTTCCAGATTGGCTCTTCTTTTGACTTTAAATTTTGACTGACTTGTTCTGAATTCCACCAACTTTCAGCCCAGGCAAGATTTTTGTTTTGATTTCTAATCCAAACTTGCCTTCTAATTAAGGGTTCTTTTAATTGATCGATTTCTCTTGGACCCTCTTTTTTAAATAGAGGATCGATCTGCATAGATATTAATCTGATTTTTGTTTCGTGATTAGTTAAAAGCTGTAAATGTCTTGTTGGACTGCCATCCCCTAGTAACATTAATTTCCATGCCCCAGATATTTTTGGTAAAGCATTTGCAACTAAAAAGGCAGTAGCTTTCTCTTCCCATAAAATTTTTGGTGAGTTGAAGAGTTTATTATTCAGTGCTGTTACCAATATCTCTTATGATGATAACTTTTTTTCAGCAAAACTAGTTTTCTTTTCTTTTTTTAGTTCCTTAATTTTGAGCCAAACTAGTAATGCTGTTAAATCAGCTTTACTTACACCGGGTATCTTGGATGCATCACCAAAATTAGTAGGTTTTATCTTATTTAAATTTTCACGGGCTTCTAGAGATAAAGTATCTATTTGGTCATAATTAATTTCTGAGGAAAGTGATTTGAGACTTTGACGATTTATCTGATCAATATTATTTTTTTGTCTTTTAAGGTAGCCTTCGTACTTAATATCTATTTCAACTCCTTCAATTACTGATATTGGAAGAGTTTTGTCTACCAAATCATATTTTATAAAATCAGAATAGTGAAGATTGGGTCTTTTTAAAAGTTCTTTTAATGTTGTTGATCCTTTAATTTTTGATCCACTAACTAACTCTATTTTTTTAGCGATTTCATCAGTACATTTTAAACGTGTATTTTCTAATCTTGTATTTTCTTCTTTAAGTGATTTCATTTTTTTCTGATGATCCAACCATCTTCTTTCATCTATTAAGCCTATTTCAAAACCTAAAGGAGTTAATCTCCTATCAGCATTATCTCCTCGTAAGGTAAGTCTATATTCACTTCTACTTGTGAGGACTCTATATGGTTCTTTAAGATCTCTCGTAATTAAGTCATTTATCATGGTGCCTATATAGCTGCTCTCTCTTGTAAATATTATTGGATCTTTCATATTTAGCTTTCTAGTTGCATTAATTCCTGCAACTAATCCTTGGGCAGCAGCTTCTTCATAACCAGTTGTTCCATTGATTTGTCCAGCACTAAATAAATTTTCTATCTCAATTGTTTCTAATGATGACTTAAGTTGTGTCGCAGGGATGTATTCATATTCAACAGCATAAGCAGGCCTAAGCATTTTACATTTATTTAATCCTGGTAATGTTCTTAAAAGTTCTAACTGAATATTTTCAGGTAATCCAGTAGAGAATCCTTGTACGTATATTTCTGGTGTATTTATCCCTTCAGGCTCTAAGAAAATTTGATGTGAATTTTTGTCCGCAAATTTTACAATCTTGTCTTCGATTGAAGGGCAATATCTAGGACCTTTACTATCTATAAATCCTCCATAGATTGGAGTTAAATGCAAATTATTGCGAATTAATTCATGAGTTTTTAAAGTTGTTCTTGTTATATGACAACTTACTTGCGGCATATTGTTTTTGATTTTGGGATCAAACGAAAAATATTTATCTGCAGCTGTACTTGGTTGAATATCTAATTCATCAAAAGAAATACTTTTTTTATCCACTCTTGCAGGAGTTCCAGTTTTTAATCGCTCAGTTTTTATTCCAAGATTATGTAAGCTTTGCGTTAATCCTTGTGCCGCTTGCTCTCCAGATCTCCCTGCAGACATTGATTTATTACCTATCCAGATTCTTCCTTCCAAAAAAGTTCCTGCAGTAATTATTATTGATTTTGCAGAATAGTAGGTTCCAAAAAAAGTTTTTACACCTTTGATTTTTTTAGTCTTATTCTTTGAGTTATTAGTAAAAGTTTCAGCCTCTTTTATCACTAATTCAGTAATCATAGCCTCCTTTAACGAAAGATTATCTGTGTTTTGGAGTATTTCTATCATTCGTTTAGAGTATTCTCTTTTGTCTGTTTGAGCCCTTAATGCCCAAACGGCTGGCCCTCTACTCGCATTTAAAATTCTTTTTTGGATTGCAGTTTCATCAGCTAATTGTCCAATGATCCCTCCTAAAGCATCAACCTCATGGACTAATTGACTTTTTGCTGGTCCCCCTACAGCTGGATTACATGGTTGCCAAGCAATCCTATCTAAATTTATTGTAAATAACGCAGTAGAAAATCCTAATTTTGCTGTTGTAATTGCAGCTTCACAACCTGCATGTCCTCCACCAATAACAATAATGTCAAAAGACTCATTTGGGGATTGTGGATCTTTCATTATCGTGATGATTAGTTGGCTAAGTTTCTAAATCTTGTAAATTGGGGTTCAAATAATAATTTAACAGTTCCAACAGGACCGTTTCTGTGTTTCGTGACAATAATTTCAGTTATTCCTCTGTCTTCAGTTTCTGGATTGTAATACTCATCTCTGTAAATCATTAATACTAAGTCGGCATCTTGTTCTATAGATCCGGATTCTCTAAGGTCACTTAACATAGGTCTTTTATTTGTTCTTGATTCAACTCCTCTACTTAATTGAGATAAAGCAACTACTGGTACTTTTAACTCTCTTGCCATACTTTTGAGACCTCTAGTGATACGAGATAGTTCTTGAACTCTGTTATCAGGTGTTGTACCCTCCATTAGTTGTAAGTAGTCAATAACTATTAAACCAAGTTCTTTTTTCTGCTCTGCTATTAATCTTCTGCATAAAGACCTCATTTCTAAAACACTTAAATTAGGCTTATCATCAATAAAAATTGGCAGTTGACCTAAAGAGTTAATTCCTTCTCCAAGTAAAGGCCATTCTTCTTGTTGTAGTCTTCCGGTTCTTAATCTTCCGCTTTCTATACCTACTTCCATAGAAAGTAATCTATATGTAAGTTGTTCTTTGCTCATCTCAAGGCTAAATACACAAACTGGAAGATCCTGAGATTGAGCTACATTTTTTGCTAAGTTTAAAACCATTGAAGTTTTTCCCATTGAGGGTCTTCCTGCCACAATTATTAGATCACTCCTTTGAAAGCCTTGAGTCATTGCGTCAAGGTCATAAAAATTCACTGGAATACCAGCTACAGATGTCCCTAATGATCTGGACTCTATTTCATTAAAAGTACTTGTAAGAATTTCTGCCGCTTGGGTCAGACCTTTTGTCGGTTTTTCTTGACTAATTTCAAAAATTTTCTGTTCTGCCTTATCTAAAACTTCATTGGTTTCTTGTGTTTGATCAAATCCTAGTTGAACAACCTCATTCCCAGATCGGATGAGTTGTCTCCTTATAAATTTATCACTAATTAAATTAGCAACTTGTTCTATTGAAGCTGTTGAAGAAACATTTTCTACAAGTTCTACTAATTTAGAATTGCCTCCAATCTTTTCAAGTGATCCATTATCAGCAAGCCATGCACTCATTGAAGTTAGATCTGTAGGTTTGCCTTGTGTATGCAACATTAAGGCGGTTTTATATATCTCTTGATGAGCATTTATATAAAAGGCTTCTGGTTTAATCAAGTCTGCAATCCTTCCTATCGCATCAGGATCAAGTAAAATTCCCCCTAAAACAGCTTCTTCTGCTTGAATATTTTGGGGAGGAACTAAACCAGCGTTTTCATTATTAAAGTCTTTTTTAAAATTCTTATTAGACCCATTATTTGAAAAAGGAACTGAAACCATGTACTTAAAGACTTAGATATATACTCTGACTACTTTTCCAAATAATGCAACAAAGTTATTAACTTGTTACTTCAATGTTTACTTCCGCACTTACTTCTTGATGTAGTTTTATCTTTGCAACGAAAGAACCTAAATTATGAATATCTGGGACAGTTATGTCTCTTCTGTCAATATCTTTTTTCGTAGCTGCCTCTATAGCTTCAGCAACATCTCCATTAGTAACAGTTCCAAAAAGGACTCCATCTTCTCCAACTTGTTTCTTGATTGTAAATCTACCAATAGTTGCTAGTGCGGTTTTAAAGTCAATAGCTTCTTGTTTTACTTTCTCTGCAGCAATTTTTTCTTTTGCTCTTTTTCGTTCAATTTGTTTCAGAATTGAAGGAGTTACATTAGCTGCTTTACCAAATGGTAATAAAAAATTCCTTGCATAACCAGGCGCTACTTCTACCACATCACCATCTCTACCAAGAGTGGCAACTGATTCTGTTAAAACGACTTTTACTCTTTTAGCCATGAAAATATTTATTTATGTATTTAATAATAAGACCTAGAGGGTAATTTTACCTTTTTTGCGAATCCTAATTTGGCAAGAATCTTAATATGTTCCCATGTTAAATCAATTTGACCTCTAAATAATCCTTGTCTAGCTGAATTAGGAAATGCATGATGATTATTATGCCATCCTTCTCCAAATGTTAAAGCTGCAACCCAAGCATTATTTTTTGATCCATCGCCACTTTCAAAAGGAGCTTTTCCCCAACAATGGGTAGCTGAGTTAACTAACCACGTAATGTGATAAACCACTACAAGTCTTAGAGGTATTCCCCATAGTACTAATGCCCATCCTCCAACACCTAATTTTTGCCCTATCGCAAACAAACATAAGCCAATAGGAATTTGTAAAAAGAGAAAGTATTTATTAAGGAATCTATAGTATGGATCTTTAATTAAATCTGCACTTAATTTTGGTACTGCTTTTAATGCCTCAACATCTTTAAACATCCAACCCATGTGACTCCACCAAAATCCTCTCTTACTATTGTGATGATCAACTTCTGTGTCTGAGAAAGAGTGGTGGTGTCTGTGTAGACCAACCCAATCTATTGGTCCATGCTGGCAGCTGATAGCTCCACATGTAGCAAAAAATCTCTCCAACCATTTTGGGACAACAAACGATCTATGGGAAAGTAAACGATGATAACCCAAAGTGACTCCAAGACAAGCAGTTAACCAGTAAAAGAAAAATAATGCAGTTACTGCAGGCATGCTCCAAAACTGAGGTTGTAATGCCACTAAGGATAATAAATGGATGGCAATCATAAAAAAGATTGTTCCCCATGTTTTGTGTAATCTTGGAGGATATCTCTTAGAGTGACTAGATGGTTCAAGTAATTTATCTGAGAGTTCTATAACTTTTTCTGCAGGGACAGGTTTTTTTAATTTGGCTGTTTCTTGGAAGATAACTGATTTCATAATATTAGAAAAACTATTTTCAAAAAGACCGATATGTAATATTATCATACTATACTATTGATTATTTTAATTATCCGTGAGCTTAGGATATCGCGATAAATTATTGAAGGGTCGAAGAGCAATGGCTCATTTGATTCATCTTTGGCATGAGAGGAATGGTTGGTCTCACAGGGTTTTACCTTTGTTATCTGAAATACTTGATTTAGGAAGAGTACATAATTCTCAGATTTCAAATCTTAGAAATGGAAAGTTATCATCGCCCGGCCCGGAAGTTTTTCTTGCATTAGCACAGGTCAATACGATTCTTGATCAAGGTATAGAATCGATAAGGGATCAATTAGAAAAGAATCATCCAGAATTATGGAGGTCATTACAAGATTCTGCTCTTCCATTAAAAAATGATGCTGATAATCCTTTGTCAGCTGGAGAATTATTTGAAATTTTTTCTGGATTAAAGCCGCTCCCATTGTCATTTGATTGGTACATAGAGGATTCTGAAGCGTCTGCGTTAAGTGATGCTCTTTCTGATCATTTTTGTCAAAATAGACCTTGGAGATCTTGTAAAACAATCATTATGGATGCGTACACAGTTTCTAAGACACTAAGAAGAGATCGTTTTGCAGAAGTGATAGCGGGAATAAAAGATTTTACAGCAGAAGAATTAGATGGTGAATTGTTAGATCTTTACGAGACCTCAAAAAAACTTTCTTATTTCAATGGAGGAGGACCTAATGCTTTTCTTACATACTTAAGAGATATAGCTTCACAAAAAAAGAAAGTTTAAGAGAATGAAAAATAAAAATTATAATTTTAGCTTAGCCGAAGAAATGGTTATATCTGTGGAAGAAAGTTTAAAGGGTATTTTTAATGAAAGATCAAATCAAATCTTTTACAAATTAAATAATATCTTGAAAATTTTTAAAGATGAAAAAGTCTCAACTAGTCACTTTAATCAATCTACAGGTAGCGGACATGATGATTTATCTAGGCAAAAGATTGATGAGGTATTTGCAAAATTTTTTCAAGCAGAAAAATCAGCTGTCAGGATGCAATTTGTAAGTGGGACCCATGCTATAAGCTCCGTTCTTTTTGGTATTTTACGGCCAGGGGATTTAATGTTATCTGTAACTGGAACTCCTTACGATACATTGGAGGAAGTGATCGGTATAAGAGGAAAGGGCAAAGGTTCTTTATTAGATTTAGGAGTTGAATATCGTCAAATTAGTATGGATGAAAAAACAAATTCCTACGAAGATAAACTAGTAGATTTTTTTCAACATAATAAATGTAAACTAGTATTTATCCAGAAAAGTTGTGGTTATAGTTGGAGAAAATCTTTAAATAATAATAAAATAAAACAAATCTGTAGTCTTGTTCATTCACTTAATCCTAAGACTATTTGTTTTGTGGATAATTGTTATGGAGAACTTGTAGAAGATAGTGAACCAATTATTAATGGCGCAAATATAATTGCTGGATCGCTAATTAAAAATTTGGGTGGGACTATTGTTCCTACTGGCGGATATATTGCAGGTGATTCTGAATTAGTTGAAATGGCATGTTGTAGATTGACCGCACCAGGAATTGGTGTCGATGCAGGAATTAACTTTGGTTGTGGAAGATTAATTCTGCAGGGATTATTTTTAGCACCACAAATGGTGCACGAATCTTTAAAAGGTGCTGATTTGGTAGCTGCAGTATTTAAAAAACTAGGTTTTATTGTTTTACCCGAGCCTAAATCGTACAGATCAGACATCATTCAAGCAGTTAGATTAAATAATCCACACTTAATACAAAAAGTATGTCAGTCCTTTCAAAATTCTTCACCGATAGATTCTTTTTTAAACGTTATTCCTTCTCCAATGAGTGGTTATGATTCAAATTTATTAATGTCTGGAGGTACGTTTATTGAAGGAAGTACTAGTGAATTTTCAGCTGATGCTCCTTTAAGAGATCCATTTAATATTTTTGTTCAAGGTGGTTCTCACATGGCTCACATCAAAATTGCTTTAATTCAATTAGTATTTGAGTTATTAGAAGAAAATCTAATTGAAAAGGAATCTCTCATTTTTCCATAAATTTTATTATGTCTTATAAGTTTCCAAATTATCTAAAATATGCTGATACACATGAATATGTGAAGGAAGAAAATGGATTGTTTAAAATTGGTGTTAGTGAGTTTGCTATTGATCAATTAGGAGATATTGTTTTTGTTGAATTAGTCGAGAAGGGAACTAATTTAAAAAAAGGAGAAACTTTTGGAACAATTGAATCTGTCAAGGCTGTTGAAGAAGTATATCTCCCTTTTTCAGGAGAAGTGATTTCTGTAAATGAAGGAGTTATTGATAATCCAGAAATTTTGCAAAATGATCCAATTGGTGATGGGTGGTTGCTAATTATTAAATCAGAATCAAATGTTTTGTTAGAAGAATTAATGCATTCAGATGAATATAAATCAAAGGTTGTTCCGAATTAAAGCAAATTTCTAAAAACCGGCTATTTTAAAGAAAAATAAATGAAATATGAATCCCAAAAGCAACTCGGATTTATTTATTGATAGACATCTTGGATTGAAGGATAATGATGAAAAAAAGATGCTTCAGAAACTTGGTTTTAACAATATAGATGAATTTATTCATCAAGTTATTCCTGAAGATATTCAGTTAAAAGAAAAATATTCAGATGTCTTGCCAAAAGGATGTTCTGAAATTGAGGCATTGAACGAATTAGAAGAAATATCTAATAAAAATCATAAATTTAGATCTTTAATTGGACTTGGATATTACGGAACACATACCCCTAAAGTTGTACAAAGGCATGTGCTAGAAAACCCCAGGTGGTATACCGCTTATACCCCTTATCAAGCTGAAATTGCTCAAGGCAGATTAGAAGCTTTGTTTAATTTTCAAACTTTAATTTGTGAATTAACCGGTTTCTCTATAGCTAATGCATCTCTTTTAGATGAGGGAACAGCTGCTGCAGAAGCAATGACAATGAGTTTTTCTCTAAGGAAGAATAAGTCTTCAAATACTTTCCTAGTAGATGAAAATGTTTTTGACCATACATTTAATGTTTTATTGACGAGAGCTAAACCATTAGGAATTAAGTTAAAACGTTTTAACCAAAAGTACTTTAATAATCATAATGATGTTTTTGGTCTCTTAATCCAGCTTCCTGGTAAAAATGGAGATTTATTTGATCCAACATTTTTAATTTCTCAAGCTCATAAAGCAGAAATAGTGGTTACATCAATTATTGATCCTCTTGCGCAAGTTTTGATAAAACCAGTAGCTCAATTTGGAGTTGACATAGCTGTAGGAAGTTTGCAAAGATTTGGAGTCCCAATGGGTTTTGGTGGTCCTCATGCAGCATTTTTTGCATGTACTGAAAAATATAAAAGACTTATACCAGGAAGAATCGTAGGACAAACTCTATCTAGAAATGGAGAACAATCACTGAGATTGGCATTGCAAACAAGAGAACAACATATAAGAAGAGAAAAGGCGACTAGTAATATTTGTACAGCTCAATCTTTATTAGCAATAATATCTTCTTTTTATGCCATATATCATGGGTCTTCAGGATTAACAAAAATGGCTAAGAGATTAGTTGTTTTAAGACGATATCTAGAATCTTTACTTTCTGAGTTAGGTTTAAAAATACCTCTTGGGAGTAGGTTCGATAGTTTTGATATTTACTGTGAGGAATCTGAAAAGATTCATAAAGAAGCTCTAAAAAACGGATTCAACTTTAGAATTTTACCTTTGGGTTCATCGATCGAGGAATCTAAAGGATTTGGAATTTCCCTAGATGAGCTTACTGATAAAAATGAAATCCATAAGATAGTAACTTGCGTAGCAAATGGGCTAGGAAGAAAAGAAGATTTAACGCACATTACACTTAATAATTGTTTTCAGTTTGAGGGTATTCCTCTAAGAAATAAAGAATGGATGCAACAAAATGTATTTGAAAATTATCAAAGTGAGACTGATTTAATGAGGTATATTTTTAAGCTTGCTGAGAAAGATTTTTCACTGGTTGATGGAATGATTCCACTAGGAAGTTGTACGATGAAATTAAATTCTGCAGCAGAGCTAAGTCCAATTTCATGGGCTAATTTATCATCAATTCACCCTTTCGCTCCAGCTAATCAAACAAATGGTTATTCAAAAATAATAAGCGATCTTGAGAAATGGATTAGTGACCTAATTGGCTTGAATTCAGTTTCATTTCAACCGAATGCAGGTTCTCAAGGTGAGTTTGCGGGTCTATTGGCAATTAATTCTTACTTCTCTTCAAAAGGTGATTTATTAAGAAAAAAATGCCTAATACCACAAAGTGCTCATGGAACAAATCCTGCTAGTGCGGTGATGGCAGGATTTGATGTTGTAACTATTAAATGTGATTCTGAGGGTAATATTTCTTATGAGGATTTATTAATTAAGGTCCAGGAATTTGATAATACAATTGGAGCACTAATGTTAACTTATCCTTCTACTCATGGAGTTTTTGAATTAAAAATCAGAGAAATATGTGACTTAATTCATTCAGTTGGTGCATTTGTTTATTTGGATGGAGCAAATCTTAATGCTCAGGTCGGATTATGCAGGCCTGGTGATTATGGAGTGGATGTTTGCCATTTAAATTTACATAAAACATTTTGTATCCCTCATGGAGGTGGTGGACCTGGTGTTGGTCCAGTTGCAACATCTGAAACTTTAAGTCCTTTTCTTCCTTCCCATTCTTTGAAAGATAATACTTTTAGTCAATTCGGTTATTCTGTATCTTCTTCACAGCATGGAAGTGCAAGCATTCTTCCAATAAGCTGGATGTACATAAAGATGGCTGGTCAAACTGGTTTAAGAAAGGCGAGTAGTCATGCAATATTGTCAGCAAATTATATTGCTAATACATTAAAAAATAAATTTAAAATTTTATATAAAGGACAAAATAATTTTGTCGCACACGAATGTATCCTTGATTTTAGAGAGTTGAAGTCAAAAACAGGTTTAAGTGTAAATGATATAGCTAAGAGATTAATAGATTATAGCTTTCATGCTCCAACGATAAGTTGGCCAGTTCCTGAAACTATTATGATAGAGCCTACTGAAAGTGAAAGTTTGACGGAGTTAAATAGATTTTGTGAAGCTATGCTCTTAATAAGCGAAGAAATTGAAGAAATTGAAAATAATATTAATCTCAGAAATAATAATTTAATTAGTAATGCTCCTCATACTATAAATGAGTTGATTTCAGATAATTGGAATTATCCTTATTCAAAAGAAAAGGCTGCATATCCGTATAAAGGTAAATTCGAACATAAATTCTGGTCTTCTGTATCAAGAATTGATAATGCTTATGGAGATAGAAATTTAATTTGTTCTTGTAATGTCAACGATAAAGATATTTTAGATGACAAAAAATGTGCATAAAGACTAGCATTCTTCTTGTTTTTTAGTTACCGTACAATTGAATAAAAAATTTAATATTTTCTTATAGAATTTCTTTAGATTTTTTTATTATTATAATCAAGCATCAAATTTATTTGGGGTATTTGAAGCTATGAGCAAAGATTTTAAATCTGGTAAGGTTAAGCGCTTGCCAATTAATAATTTGAATTTACCAAATTTTGTTAATAATTCCTTAGTGAATAATACAAAGGTAAATTCTGTTGAAGGGACTAATGTAATTAGAGTACCATTTGGAAAAAGATTTCCTAAAAAACAGAGGCCCGATAAGAATCAAAATATAGCTACTTTAATACTTCCAATCAATACATTTATTAATCCCACCCCACCCCCACATGTGGCTTAATTTATAGAAATTTAGGAAATGTTTTCAAGTGTTTCTGCATAATATTTTTGTAATTGAAGAGTAGCTTGGTTCCAGTCCCATTTTTCAGCTTCTTTCCTAGCTTCTTTTCTCATAGCTTCTTTTTTATGCTTATCTGCAAGGATTTTTTTAGTAGCCTCAATTAAACTTCTTTCTCCATTGTCTTTTTCATCTGGGTTATATAGACAACCATTTATTCCATTATTGATAATATCTGGGATACCACCTTTATTAGCCCCTATTACTGGGCATCCTGCAGCCATTGCTTCTAACAATACTAACCCGAGAGTTTCTGTGCTTGATGGGAATAAGAATATGTCTCCGGATGCGTATGCACTGGCTAGCTCTTCACCAGATAAATAACCTATGAAATTAGTTTTTGTGTTTTCAAAAATCTTTTCCAACTGCCCTCTGTAGGGACCATCTCCCACTAGAGCAAGACATACTCCGGGTATATTATCTAATACAGGCTTAATTCTTTCAATTTGCTTTTCTGCTGATAATCTACCTACATAAATCAAAAGTGAATCTGTATTTTGATATTTTCCAAATAATTTTTCTCTCATTTTTTCGCTTCGTAATTCTGGTCTGAAGTTTTCAGTGTCGACACCCCTTTGCCATAATGCAGTCCTCTGTATTCCTTTATCTTCGAGTTCATTAACCATTGCAGTTGAGGTACAAAGATTTAATAAGGCTTGATTATGAGCTGCTTTTAACAACTCCCATAAAAGGGGTTCTAACATTCCCATTCCGTAGTGTTCAAGATATTTCGGAAGATGTGTATGGTAACTTGCAATTAGAGGAATATTATTTGTTTTTGCTAGCCATATGCCTCCAAGTCCAAGTACAGCGGGATTAACTACATGTACTAAGTCTGGCTTGAATTCTTCTAACTTATCAGAGACTGCAGGGCCAGGTAAGCCTAATTTTAATTCAGGATATAAAGGTAGAGGCATTGCAGCAACTCCTACTATTGTTGCTCCTTTATAAGAATCAGGACATCCTTCAGGACAAAACACTATAACTTCATCACCATTTTTTGTTAAAAATTCGATGGTCTTAGTTAGTCTTGTTACTATTCCGTCAACTTTAGGTAGAAAAGTTTCAGTAAAGAATGCTATTTTCACTTTTTTAAGTTAGATATTAAAACTATTTTTAATTAGTTTTTATTGCTTTAGCCTGTTTTTTCGTCCAAGTTGAAATACAAGGAATTCTTTTTTTATCACATCTCATAGAGTATTTTTTAGCTACTTCAACAACTTCTTCTAATAAGCCATTATCAAGAGTGGTGGGATTAAGCCCCAATTCTATGAAACATTTATTATCAACTATTAAATCATTTTCGACAGCCTCATTTCGAGGATTTGGTAAATAATTGATTTCGGCTCCAGTAAGAGAAGCAACTTTTTTAGCTAATTCTCCAACCTGGTGACTTTCTGTCATTTGATTAAAAATTTTCACTCGTTCGCCAGATTTTGGAGGATTTTCTAGAGCTAGTTGGACGCATTTTACTGAATCTTTAATATGTATAAAAGCTCTTGTCTGTCCTCCTGTCCCATGCACAGTAAGGGGATATCCGATCGCTGCTTGCATGAGAAATCTATTAAGAACTGTACCGTAATCGCCGTCGTAATCGAATCTATTTGTCAATCTTGGATCTTTTAATGTTGTTTCTGTATTTGTGCCCCAAACAATGCCTTGATGTAAATCCGTGATTCTAATCAAGTCGTTTTTGTTGTAATAAAGAAATAATAATTGATCTAATGTCTTTGTCATATGATAAACGCTGCCAGGACTGGCGGGATGAAGAATTTCTTCTTCAAAACGACTTCCATCTGGTTGAGGTACTTCAACTTTTAAATAACCTTCAGGAATTGTTGCGCCTCTATGTGATCCATATCCATATACTCCCATGGTTCCTAAATGAACAATATGAATATCTAAATTACTTTCTACAATTGCAGCAAGTAAATTATGAGTACCATTCACATTATTATCAACTGTATATCTTTTGGTAAAACTTGATTTCATTGAGTAAGGTGCAGCCCTTTGTTCCGCAAAATGTACAATTGAATCAGGTTTTTCCTCAATAAGTAAATTTAGTAATTTTTGATATTGTTTCGAAAGATCAATATTAATAAATTTTATTGGTTTTCCACCAGTCTCTTCCCATGCAGAAAGTCTTTCATTTATTGAGGAAATTGGGGTTAACGATTCCACTTCAAGATCAATATCTATTTTTCTGCGACTTAGGTTGTCAACTATAATTACTTCATGATTTTGTTCTGCTAAATTCACCGCACAAGGCCAACCGCAAAAACCATCTCCGCCAAGAACAATTACTTTCACTCAAAACTCCAGAATTAATAAAATGTCATTTTATATTTATTAAATTACTACAGAGTGCTTCCAAAATGCGAAAAAAGATTGTAAAAAGTTTCAAATCTTTTCTCTTTAATAAATAAATTGGCTATTTCTTGCAATTTTTTTAATATTAAAAATATTTTTAAAGAATCAAATTACTTTATTGAGATATTTTTTTCAGGTGAACTAGCGTTTGCTAACTTCTGCTTTTCAATTCTTCCAGCTAAAAAAGCGTCTCTTCCTGCTTTTACACCATAATTCATCGCTTTAGCCATTTTTAAAGGGTTTTTAGCTAATGCGATAGCACTATTGATTAAAACTCCATCTGCCCCAAGTTCCATAGCCTGAGAAGCTTCACTAGGTACACCTATGCCGGCATCAATTATGACTGGAATATTAGAATTTTCAATAATTATGGATATATTAGATAAATTTAAAAGACCTTGACCAGAGCCAATAGGTGATCCTAATGGCATCACAGTCGAACAACCTATCTCCTCTAACTTTTTAGCTAATATTGGATCAGCATTTATATATGGAAGAACAATAAAATCTTTATTTATCAATATTTCAGCTGCTTTAAGGGTTTCAATAGGATCAGGTAATAAATATTTTTTGTCAGGAATAACTTCTAATTTGACGAAATTATTTTCTTCTTGACCTGATAATTTGGCAAGTTCTCTTCCTAAAATTGCTATTCTTATTGCTTCGTCTGAATTGGTACAACCAGCAGTATTAGGAAGCATCCAGAATTTTTTCCAGTCAATTTTTTCCAGTAAATTTTCTCCATTTTGATTATTTTGAATTCTTCTCACTGCGACAGTGACTATTTCAGATTCAGTATTAGCTAAACTCTCTATCATTACTTCTGAAGACGTATATTTTCCTGTACCAACCATCAACCTACTTGAGAAGCTTTTACCTCCAATTTGTAAAAATGAATCTTCTTTCATTTTAAAATCCTTTATCTTTTATTCCTTTGAAAGGTGCATAATTATTTCTTTTTTCAAGTTCTTTGCTCTTTTTAATTGCTGTTTTGTTGTTTGGATCTATTACTAAAACTTTCTTATAAGTTGCATATGCCAAATCATATTCCAGCAGTCGTTGTTGTGCGGATGCCAGATTATTCAAAGCGACTGTATATTCAGGGAGTGATTTTATAGCTGAGTTATAGTGCTTGATTGCTTTTTTAAACTCATTTTGTGCTGCATAAGAAAAACCGAGAGCATTTTCAATAATAGCTTTTGCTTCGTCTGGTTCATTATCATAAGATTCAACAGCTTTCAGAAAAGTCTTAGAGGCCTCTGTATATAACCTTTTTTTAATTTGGATAGAGCCAAATTCATATAATTCAGAAGCTTTTGTTAGTGAATTAAGGCCTTTTTGCTCAAATTTTACTAAATTTAATTCTTCCTTTCTTGTCTTAAGAAATTGTCGAAATACAAAAATAGAGATTATTATAAGTACTATAAAGAGGATGATCAAGTAGGATTGAAAGGAAGATATTTCCATTACTTATAAGATATTTTGAACAATTTTATTTTTTTAATTTAATTGCTTACCGTAGAAACTATTTTTTCAAAACATTGTGGATCGCTTAAAGCTAATTGTGCAAGCATTTTTCTATTGATAATTATGTCAGAGTTCTTCATTCCATTAATTAATTTGCTGTAATTTGTGCCATTAATTCTTGCCGAGGCATTTATTCTTGAGATCCAAAGTCTTCTGAAATCTCTTTTTCTTCTTCTTCTATCTCTATAAGCGTTGCAGAGAGCTTTCATTACTCTTTGATTTGCTGTTCTAAAAAGATTTTTGTTTCCTCCTCTGAAACCTTTAGCAAGGTTTAAGATTTTGTTTCTTCTTTTTCTGGCTATGTTGCCTCTTTTAACGCGTGCCATAAATTTATTTTAAAAGTAATTTGAATGCTCTTAAGCGTAAGGAATCATTAATTTTACATTATCAGCATCTCTTTCATCAACAACAGCTTTTGTTTTAAGATGTCTCTTCAATTTTGAGCTTTTGTGATCTAATAAATGATTATGGAAAGCTCTTCTTCTAGTAAATTTACCCGTAGCAGTAGCTTTAAATCTTTTAGCTGCTGATTTACGAGTTTTAAGTTTAGACATTTCCCTTGATAATGTTTAATCTAGATAATCTAAACCTTTATATGCATTGGTGCAAATTAAAGTTTTGAATTGATAAGCTAATGTCGAACTTATGCTGCGCAAATTGAACTTAAAGTTTCTCATTTATGGATGTTGGTTATTTTGTTCAATTTTTCCAATACTCACATTAAGTGGCTTTGCAGATGAATCTTCAAAAATAAATCTTACTCAAGAATTAAAAAAAGGTAATTTTTTAATTGGATTAAAACAATACTTAGGAGCTAGGAGTGATAACTTTCCCAAAAAAAATAATATTACTTTTACTACAAAAAATGATTTTTTAAAACTCCATTCAACTAATGGTGTAAAACACAAATCAAAAAAAATAAATATTGTTTTGAAGAAAAAAAACTTGATAACCCCTTTTACCGTTGAAAGACTAGTATTTGGTCCATTTGCAAGCTATGAATCGGCACAAAAGCAAGCTGAAAAATTAAAAGAAAAAGGTTATCAAGCTCTAGTTGCCTTTCCAAACAATTGGGAAGTTTGGATTCCAGTTGGCAAAAACCTTCCTGACAAAAAACTGAACTATAGACTGTTTAAAAAATCCTACAAGTCAAAAATTACCCCTTACCTTGTTACTGAATATTCGCAACATGAACTCCAAGGCCCGATATATATATCTTCATCTCAAGAGATAAGTATAAATGATATTAATTTTGGTAAAAAGTTTTTTTTAGCTAAAGATTCATATGGAACTTGGACGTTGATCCAGAAAATCAAATTTGATGATTACTTAAAAGGTGTTCTGCCACATGAAATTGGATCTAATTCACCTTTAGAGGCATTGAAAGCACAAGCAGTAATTGCGAGAACTTGGGCACTTTATAATTCCGATAGATTTAAAATTGATCAATATCATTTGTGTATAACTACTCAATGCCAAGTTTATAAACCTCCTTTGATTGAATATAAAAATGTACATAGAGCGATAGAAGATACTTCAAATTTAATAATCACTTATCAAAAGAAACCAATTAATTCCTTTTATCATGGATCTAATGGAGGCATATCAGCTAGTGCAAGTGAATCTTGGCAAATAAAAGATTATCGTTATCTTAATTCAATGATTGATGGTTCAAATGCTTTAAAAAAAGCTTTTAGACTTCCAATTAAAAGTGGGGATGAATTAAATAAATTTCTTGAGTTTGCAGATAAAAAAGTTTATGGTAGAAAGCATTCTCTTTTTCGGTGGGAGAAAATACTCTCTAATGAGACGATACAAAATAATCTATTAAATAATCAATTAATTAAGGAGAAATCAGATTTGGTTGATCTAAATATTATTGATAGAGGCTTCAGTGGAAGAGTAATAAAATTAGAAATTAAGCTAAAAAATTTAAAGAAACCAATAGTTCTTGTAAAAGATGATATTCGTCGAATATTGAGTTTTTTGCCGAGTAATTTATTTACTATTAATAAATTAAATGATAATCTTTGGCTTTTTAAAGGAGGTGGCTTCGGTCATGGTGTAGGTTTATCTCAATCAGGAGCGAAAGAAATGGCTGAATTAGGCTTTACTTATGAACAAATATTGAATCATTACTATAAGGGAACAAAAATTAAAAAAATTGAGATATCGTCTCAATAATTAAAATGAAAATTATAAATTAGCATTTATGAATAACGGTTTTTATAAAAATCGAAGATTAAAATCATTTTTATTTCTTGCTATTTGTTTATTAGTAAGTACTATTCCTCATATCTTTCAATTCAAACATTTTCTATTTTTTACAATAACGATTTCTTTTTTAGTTGCTTGTTATGGATTAAATGTAATTTCAAAAAATACAAAAAGAAGTGTTTTTTCACAAAGTAACGAAAAGATAATTAGTGATGATAAGTTACCTGCTCTCGATATTTTAGTTGCTGCCAGAGATGAAGAAAATGTTATTGAAAGATTAGTTGAGAGATTATTTAATTTAGATTACCCAATTAATAAATTAAATATTTATATCATTGATGATGGTAGTTCTGATAAGACACCTTTAATTTTGGAAAGGTTATCTAAAGATTTTGATAAATTAAAAATTATTACTAGATCTGCAAATGCTGGAGGTGGTAAATCAGGAGCATTAAATTATGCTTTAAAGTTTACACACGGAGAATGGTTATTAATATTAGATGCTGATGCTCAATTGAAGAATGATACTCTACCAAGACTATTTCGTTTCGTTTATGAAGGATCTTGGTCAGCAGTACAATTAAGAAAATCCGTCATAAATGTAAGTAAGAATTTTTTAACCACTTGTCAGTCTCTGGAAATGGCAATGGATGCAATTTTTCAATATGGGAGATTATCTGTTGCTGGAGTATCTGAATTGAGAGGCAATGGTCAATTAATTAATAAAGAAGTTTTACTTAAATGTGGTTCGTTTAATGAAGATACAGTTACTGATGACTTGGATTTAAGCCTTAGGCTTTTACTTTCTAAATCAAAAATTGGGATTCTCTGGGATCCTCCTGTTATGGAAGAAGCAGTTGAAAATATATCTGCTTTATTTTCACAGAGACAAAGATGGGCTGAAGGAGGTTTGCAAAGATTTTTTGATTATGGCGATCAATTATTTTCAAAAAAAATTGAACTTATTCAAAAGTTTGATTTAACCTTTTTCTTTATCTTGCAATATGCCTTGCCTATTATTTCTTTGATTGATTTGATTTTAAGTATTGCTCTAAAAGAATCACCAATCTATTGGCCAATCTCCATAACAGCATTTACTTTGTCTGGAATTGCAGTTTGGTATGGCTCTTCATGCAAGAGTGAAGGTCCAGTTTTACAAAATCTAAATTTCATGATGATGTTAGTTTCTCTTGTATATCTATCTCATTGGTTTTTAGTTATACCATGGGTAACAATAAAAATGTCTATTTTTCCTAAAAAGATTCTCTGGAAGAAAACACTTCATACGGGTGTTTAAGTTATTCATCTAGATCAATAATTTCTCCGTTAAAAAAATTTGCTAAATTTTTGGAACTATTATCATAGAATTCTGTTTTGGGTTTATTAGTTGGGGAGGGTGAATTTTGAAAACCAGTGCTTTGCTTTTCCTTATTGTCATTTAATTTCTTAATTTCTTTCTCTTGTAATTTTGCAGGCTTAGTACTATTAATTTTTTTGCTAGAAAAGTTAAGTTTTACTTTATCCCCAAATACTTTTTTTATAGCATTTTCAATTATTACTTTTCGACTTTTAATCATATTTTCCCAGTTGGGAGATAATGCTATTAAAACTTCATTCGAATCAATATTGACAAGTTCTGCTTGCTGAGAAAGTAGCATTTTGGTTGATGGCAATTCTAATTTAGAAAGAATTAGCTCCCACTTTTCTTTTAAGTAATCAGTTTGATTATCATTTTTAGAATTTTGGTTAATATCCTGATTATTAATTAATTCTTTCTTATTGAAATTTCCTGATTCATTATGGTTTTTATTATCTTTTGAGATAACTTGTTTAATATCCTGATTATTAATTAATTCTTTCTTATTGAAATTTCCTGATTCATTATGGTTTTTATTATCTTCTGAGATAACTTGTTTAATATCCTGATTATTAATTAATTCTTTCTTATTGAAATTTCCTGATTCATTATGGTTTTTATTATCTTCTAAGATAACTTGTTTATTAATTAATTCTTTCTTATTAATTATTGTTTTGATATTTTCTTCAAGAAGACTTGTTAAGTGTATTTCCAACCATAATCTCGGATTGTCGCTTGTTTTTATTTGATAATCAACATTCTTCAGCTTGTTATGCCATTCAATAATTCTGTCCTTACTAATTTTGTAAGAAAATTTATTTAATTCATTTTGGAATTCAATAGATGTATAGTATATCTCTGAATAATTATTATTTAAAGTTTTTAGTAAAAGGTCTCTAGTAATATTTAATAGTCCAACCAATATCTCATTTGGTTCATTGCCTGCATCATACAAGTTATTACAACTAATTAATAACGACTCAGGCTCATTATTAATTAATGCATTGATTAAATCAGTCAAATCATTTTCGGATACTTCTCCAAGTAAGTTTTGAACATTTTTAGTAGTTACGCCATTAGGAAGAAGACTTAATTGATCTAGAAAACTTTGTGCATCGCGCATTCCACCATTCGATCTTTTTGCAATTAGTTTGAGAGCCTGATCTTCAAATTTAATTGATTCTTTATCTGCTATTGCAGAAAGGTTGTGGAAAATAGTATTTGAGCTGATTCTTTTAAAATCAAATTTCTGACATCTACTTTGAATGGTATTTATGACTCTTTCAGGATTTGTTGTTGCAAGAATAAAAACAACTCTTTCAGGAGGTTCTTCAATAGTTTTAAGTAAAGCATTTGATGCAGCTGTTGAAAGCATATGACATTCATCAATAACATATACTTTCCATCTAGCTTGAGTCGGGGCAAATCTTGCTCTATCAATTATTTCTCGTATATTTTCAACTCCAGTATTAGATGCGGCATCAATTTCAATAATATCTAGAGCATTACCTTCCGCAATTTGTATACATAATTCGCATTTTCCACATGGATTTGGTGTAGGTTGTTCAGATGATAGACAATTTAATGATTTTGCAAATATTCTTGCACTTGATGTCTTCCCTGTCCCTCTAGGTCCATTGAAGAGATAAGCAGGTGCAATTTTCTGAGATATTAATGCTTGTTTAAGAGTGATTGATATAAATTCTTGTCCAATCAGCTCATCAAGGTTAAGAGGCCTATATTTTTGATGAAAAGGTTTATGTATATTAAGCATTTATTATTTTTAATTACATTATTAAAGTAGATTATGGAAAACCATTACCTTAATTTTTATGCAGATTCTTTAATAATCCTTTGAGATCCTGCTGGAAGTTTAACAATTTTCGACAAGAACAGTTTCTCTACCATTTTTTTCGTAATGGTGAACTCTTTAACTTCTTCTTGTGATGGAAGTGTATACATTAAATCAAGCATTAATTCTTCAATTATTGATCTAAGAGCTCTAGCTCCCGTTTTTCTTTTAAAAGCTTCATTAGCGATTGCTTCCACAGACTCTGGTTCGAAATTTAATTCAACATTATCCATACTTAATAAAGTTTTAAATTGCTTTACCAGTGCATCTCTTGGTTCTGTCAGAATTGATTCAAGAGTTTCTTTAGTAAGACGATCTAATACTGCGCATACTGGAATTCTTCCGATGAATTCTGGAATTAATCCATATTTGACTAGATCATCTTGTTCTAAATTCTTGAGAGAATCTCGGGAATCAACTATTTTTTTTGCATTTATTTTTCTTTCGTCAGGATTGGTAGTAAATCCAATTGAATTTTTCCCTAAACGTTTTTGAACAATATCCTCTAAACCTATAAATGCACCTCCACATATAAATAATATCTGGCTTGTATCGATTTGGATACAGTCATGGTTGGGGTGTTTTCTTCCTCCTTGTGGCGGAACATTGGCAATTGTTCCTTCAAGCATTTTTAATAATGCTTGTTGAACTCCTTCTCCAGATACATCTCTAGTAATTGATGGGTTTTCATTCTTTCTAGCGATCTTGTCTATTTCATCAATGTATATGATCCCCTTTTGAGCTAAATCCACATTCATTTCTGACTTTTGTAGAAGTCTCAAGAGGATATTCTCAACATCTTCGCCAACATATCCAGCTTCAGTAAGACTTGTTGCATCAGCTACTGCAAAAGGAACATCAAGAAATTCAGCTAAAGTTTGTGCTAATAACGTTTTACCACTTCCAGTTGGGCCAATTAGTAAGATGTTTGATTTTTGTAGTTTAGTTGCTTGTAAATTATTAGAATTATTTTCTTCTTTTAATCTCCAAGCTAGTCTTTTATAGTGATTATAAACAGCAACTGATAGTATCTTTTTTGCAGATTCTTGACCTACAACTTGGTTGTCAAGAAAAGTTTTAATTTCAAGTGGTTTGGGGATAGAAGTTAATTCTAAAGGAATAGATTTATCAGAATTATTAGTCGGTAATTTTTTCTTTACTTGAGGTGAGTTATTGATTTTTGCTTGAGTATCAATTAATTCTTCATCAAGAATTTCATTACAAAGGTCTATGCATTCATCACAAATGTAAACCCCCGGACCAGCTATAAGTTTTCTAACTTGATCTTGTGATTTACCACAAAAAGAACATTTTAGATGGGCGTCGAATTTAGCCATCGATTATCAAAGCTTGTGTAGAATAAAAAAAGGTTAAATATCCCTTACTTATTAGGATTGCTTATAAAATTGGATTCGTCATCATATTCTTAAAATATTGCTTTTACTTGTCATTTTTTATGACTTTATCAATTAGTCCATATTCAACTGCTTCTGCAGGTGATAGAAAATAGTCTCTTTCAGTATCTTCATTAATTTTTTCTAAAGATTGATTTGTATGTTCTGCTAAAAGAGAATTTAATGTTTTTTTGAGAAAAAGTATTTCTTTTGCTTGTATCTCAATTTCAACTGCTTGGCCTTGAGCACCTCCAAGCGGCTGGTGAATCATTATTCTCGAATTAGGTAAAGCTAACCTCTTTCCTTTCGCCCCCCCACTAAGGAGGAATGCCCCCATACTTGCAGCTACACCAAAACAGATTGTTACAACGTCTGGAGAGATTTGCTGCATCGTATCGTATATAGCTAATCCAGCAGTAACAGAACCACCGGGAGAATTAATATATATTTGTATGTCTTTGTCAGGATCTTCTGCTTCTAGAAATAATAATTGCGCAACTAATGAATCTGATACTTGATCATTAATCCCGGTACCTAAAAATATTATCCTTTCCCTTAATAATCTTGAATAAATATCAAAAGCTCTTTCTCCTCTTCCAGATTGTTCTACTACAGTAGGAACAGCAGATTTCGATTTATCAATAACATCGCGAGAATTTATTGAGCTTTGGATTAAATGTTTTTTTTCAGAATACACTTAGTTAGTCTCTTTCTTTATCTAATTTAAGGGTTTTTTTGCTTAATAGTTTAATTTTTTATAAATTAATTTTTTTCTTTTTTATTTACCTTGGGTTTACTTTTAGTTTGAACTCCTTTTTTTGAAGTTGCTTTTGTGGTTGTTTTTGTGGTTTTTTTTGTGGTTAGTTTTGATGTTTTTTCATTTATTTCTTTTACCGCTGAATTTTCTTCAAGCCAAGTGATTAACTTTTCTTGTAGGAGATCGTTGCGAACTACATCTTTTAATTTCTGAATGTCAATTTGTTTTGGTGATTTAGAAATTTCATCTTCATATTCCTTCATTTTTTGATCTATTTCTTCATCCTCGACTGTGATTTTTTCTCTTTCTGATAATGCTTTTAAAGCTAAATTTCTTTGAACATTTTTTTCAGCTTGAGGACGAGTTGATTCTGCTAAAGATTTCACTAATTCTGGAGTAAACGTTGATTTAATATCCATGCCTTGTTGAGCAAATCTTTGCGCTGTTTCTTCAATATTATTTCTAACTTCAATATCAATCATTGCTTTTGGAATCTCGGCATCTAACTCTTTGGAAAGTGCATCCATTAAAGCTTCAACTTTTATATTTTTTTGAGTCTTATCAAAATTCTCCTTTAGTTGTTTTTCTATATCTTTTTTTAGTTCTTTTAATGATTCTTTATTTCCAGATTGTTTTGCAAAATCATCATTAAGTTCGGGCAATTCTTTTTCTTTAAGATCTTTAAGAATTACTTCAAAAATTGCTTCTTTACCTCTGGAATCTTCATGAGAATAGTCTTCAGGAAACCTTAGAGTAAGAGTTTTATTATCATCAATTTTCATACCAACAATTCCCTCAACGAAGCCTGGAATCATTTTGTTCTTTTCTAATTCAAGATCCATTGAATCACTAGATCCTCCGTCGATTTCTTTTTTGGAATCTTTGTAAATACCTTTGAAACTAACTACCGCGATGTCTCCTAACTTAGCAGGCCTATTATTAACTGGAATAATATTTGCTAATTGATTTCTTGATTTTTCTAAAGCTTCATCTATAGATTTGGGGTCAAACTTACTTTTTTTAATCTCAACTGATAGACCTTTTGATTTTTTTAATTTTAATTCTGGTGCAATATCAGTTTGTAGAGTAATTTTTAAAGGTTTTTCCGGATTAAAAATTTTTAGTATTGATTCAAATCCATCAACTAATTCTGGTTCACTTAGTGGCTCTATTGATTCCATCTTTAAAGCCTGGTTCCAAGATTTATCAATTATTTTTTCTAGGGCAGAGGCATGTAGTTGAGTAATGCCGATTCGTTGTATCAATACTTGTTTTGGAATTTTGCCAAGCCTAAATCCAGGAATTTTGGCCGAACGAGTAATTGAAATTATTGTCTCATTTACGCATGATTTGCATGTATTAGATGGTATTTCTAATTCAAGTGCGACTCTACTTTGGGGTAGTGCGGTTGTTTTTACTATTAATTCTTCTTTAATCATGTTTGAGTTTTTAAAAATATTACAATAGGCAGAATCTTAATTATTCCACATTAAGTGATTTCCTTGAAGTTAACTTTTTTGATACAGTAAGAAAAATATTTAATTTTTATAATTTTTTAATTCATATAGTGAGAAATTCTCCTTTTTTGCCAAATAGACCATTAAAAGTAGCTGTTTTAGGTTCTTCAGGTGCTGTTGGATCTGAACTACTTAAAATTCTTGAAGAAAGAGATTTTCCTATCTCAGAATTAGTTTTGCTTTCATCTCAGAGGTCAGAAGGGAAAATAGTCAAATGGAAAGGAGAAGAAATTATTACTAAAAAAGCTTCAAAAGAAGAATTTTTGAATGTTGATTTAGTTCTTGCTTCCGCAGGTGGAAGTATTTCAAAAAAATGGTTATCTACAGTTAAAGATCAAAATGCTGTACTAATTGATAATTCAAGTGCATTCAGATTAGAAAATGATGTTCCTCTTGTTGTTCCGGAAGTAAATGCTTCTGAAGCTTTAAAGCATAATGGTGTTATCGCTAATCCGAATTGCACAACAATATTACTGACTCTAGTTTTAGCTCCTTTGAATAAAATTTCTCCGATTAAAAGAGTAATCGTTTCAACTTATCAATCGGTAAGTGGAGCTGGTCAATTAGCAATGGAGGAATTACAGTTTTTAACTAAGAAATATTTGCTGGGAGATCCGAAAGAAAGTCAAGTCTTACCATATTCCTTAGCATTTAATCTCTTTCTACATAATTCACCAATGCTTTCAAATAATTACTGCGAAGAAGAGATGAAAATGACAAATGAAACTCGTAAAATACTAAATATTACTGATTTAAAACTGTCTTCAACATGCGTTCGAGTTCCCGTTCTTAGAGCTCATTCTGAATCAGTTAATGTTGAGTTTGATGATGTTATCAAACCTTCTTATGCTGTTAATCAATTGAAAAAAGCTAAAGGTTTAGAAATAATAGAAGATTATGAAAAAAATAGGTTCCCGATGCCAAATGATGTGATGGGAAGAGATAATATTGCGGTAGGAAGAATAAGAACCGATATTAGTAATTCTAATGGATTAGAATTATGGTTATGTGGAGATCAAATAAGGAAAGGAGCAGCACTTAATGCTGTTCAAATAGCAGAATTATTAATTGCAAAAAAATGATTCCCAACAATACTAAATTTTCTAATCCATTATTCGGAAGAATTTTGACAGCTATGGTTACTCCATTTAAAAAAAATGGTGCAGTTGATTATGAATTAGCTATTAAACTTTCTAATTACCTTTGTGAAAATGGCTCTGATGGAATTGTGCTTTGTGGAACCACAGGAGAGTCTCCAACTCTTACATGGGCTGAACAACATAATTTGTTTGTTGCAGTAAAAGGTTCTTTAAATTCTAGATCTAAAGTGATTGTTGGTACAGGTAGTAACTGTACTAGTGAGGCTATAGAAGCTACCCAAAAAGCTTATGAATTTGGTGCGGACGGTGCTTTAGTTGTTGTCCCTTACTACAATAGGCCCCCTCAAGAAGGTCTTTATAAACACTTTAGTTCCATAGCTAATGCAGCTAGTGATTTGCCTTTAATGTTGTATAACATCCCTGGAAGAACTGGTTGTAATTTATTGCCCGCCACTGTAAATAAACTTATGAATTTCCCAAATATTCTCAGTATTAAAGCAGCAAGCGGTAGAATAGAAGAAGTGACAGAGTTAAGGGCGGCGTGCGGCTCTAAACTTTCAATATATAGTGGCGATGATTCATTGTTGCTTCCTATGTTATCTGTTGGTGCTGTTGGTGTAGTAAGCGTAGCTAGCCACATTGTTGGGTTGCAGCTTAAAACTATGATTGAATCATTTCAAAAAGGTGAAATATCTATTGCTCTTGATATTCATGAAAAACTGCAACCACTTTTCAAGGCACTCTTTGAAACGACCAATCCAATTCCCATCAAAGCAGCTTTAGAACTACGAGGTTGGCAAGTTGGTTCTCCTAGGAATCCATTAACGCCTCTTATTAAAGAAAAGAGAGAAAGCTTACTTCAGATAATTCAAAATCTGTCTTTGTAAATACTTTTTTTAACGCTTTAATAAAGTTACTTTGACTTTAATAACAACATTTATAGCTTGTTAAAATACTTTTATTATGAATTCAAATCAAATCAAATCAAATAATACTCAATCCTTATCTCAAACAAAAAGATCAAATGAACCTGCTTTAAAAATTATTCCATTAGGGGGTCTTCATGAAATAGGTAAAAATACATGTGTTTTTGAATACCAAGATGACATCATTTTAATAGATGGGGGACTCGCTTTTCCAAGTGATGGCATGCATGGTGTGAATGTTGTTATGCCTGATACATCCTATTTGCAAGCTAACTTAAATAGATTTCGTGGAATGATAGTAACCCATGGTCACGAAGACCATATTGGTGGAATTTCTCATCATTTAAAGAAATTTAATATTCCTGTGATTTATGGTCCACCTTTAGCGATATCGATGCTTAAAGGGAAAATGGAAGAAGCAGGCGTGGCTGATAGGACAACTACACAGACTATAGAACCAAGGCAAGTAGTCAAACTTGGCCAGCATTTTTCATTAGAATTTATACGTAATACTCACTCAATTGGCGATAGTTTTTCTTTAGCTCTAACTACTCCAGTAGGTGTTGTTTTCTTTACTGGGGACTTTAAATTTGATCATCTTCCACCTGATAACAAACATGCTGATATTGAAAGAATGGCATTTTATGGAGAGAAGGGTGTTCTTTGCTTACTCTCGGACTCTACAAATTCCGAAGTAAAAGGTTTTGTTCCTTCAGAAATTTCTGTTTTTCCAAATTTAGATCGAATAATATCTGAAGCCAAAGGTAGAGTTATGCTTACCACTTTTGCAAGTTCAACCCATAGAGTTGCGATGGTGATCCAATTAGCAATGAAGCATGGACGTAAAATTGGATTAATGGGAAGATCAATGCTAAATGTTGTTGGTAAGTGTCGTGAATTAGGCTATATAAAATGTCCTGACGATCTCTTTTTTCCAATTAAAAGCATAAGAGATTTACCTGATAGAGAAACTCTACTCTTAATGACAGGTAGTCAAGGAGAGGTAATGGCTGCATTAAGCAGGATCGGAAGAGATGAACATCCACACGTTAAACTCAAAACTACTGATACAGTAATTTTTTCTTCCAGTCCAATTCCGGGAAATACAATTTCTGTAGTGCACAGTATAGATAGATTAATTAAATTGGGAGCTACTGTTATTTATGGTAAAGAACATGGAATTCATGTTTCTGGTCATGGATGTAGAGATGATCAAAGATTGATGCTAGCGTTAATTAAACCAAAGTTTTTTGTTCCAGTACATGGCGAATATAGAATGCAAGTTTTGCATGGTAAAACCGCTGAATCGATGGGCGTAGATCCCAATAATATACTCATCCTTGATAATGGAGACACAATTGAGCTTAGAGCTAATTCAATGATTCAAGGAGATCCAGTAAAGTCTGGAATTGAAATGCTGGATAATACAAGGACTTGTGTGGTAGATGCAAGAGCTCTAAAAGAGAGACAGCAGTTAGCAGATGATGGAATAGTTACTGTTTTAGCCCCTATAAGTACAGATGGGAATATGGTAGCCCCACCACGAGTAAGTCTAAGAGGGGTAGTAATATCAGCTGATCCAAGAAAAATGTCAATGTGGACCGAAAGGGAGATAAATTGGGTACTAGAAAACCGCTGGAAACAATTATCAAGACAAACCAGTCCCAATAGTTTTGAAGTTGATTGGATTGGGGTCCAAAGAGAGATTGAAAATGGTTTAAATAGAAGAATGCGAAGAGAATTACAAGTAGAGCCATTAATTCTATGCTTAGCTCAACCTGCACCAAGCGGAACCCGAGCTTATAAACCTCAAATAGTTAATGAGCAAAATCAGCATCCAAAAAATAAACATTATCCAAATGTTAATAATCAAAATATAAACCGAAATCAAAATAATTATAAAAATAATCCATCAGCTAGAAATACAAATCAAGTAAAGAATAATCAATCTGTAAAAGATTCTGTTAAAACTCCATTAGCTAAGTCAGAGGAGGCACCTGCAGGTAGGACTAGAAGAAGGAGATCTGCAGTATCAAACTAGTTTTTTTCTAGATTTATATAGTCCTTATTCCAAATAATCTCAAATCCATCTGGTAAATCTATTTTACCTCTATCTTTCTCAAGAATTAAAGAAGCTAAATGAGTTAAATTTTTTGAGCTTAATTGTTTTGTACAATCCTTCTTTAGAAAAGTATTTAAAATAGTACATCTTGCTTCAATGCATAAGCTATTTAATAATTCCCTCTTTACACCAATTGCATCTTCACAATAAAGGGATGCAAGCTTACTGAGATCATTTTGCTCATTCTTATAATTGCTCATTTTTTCTGCAAAACTATTTATCCTCTTAGAACAACCAGGATACATAGTTTCTAAAATTGGAATAATTTCTTTTCTTACAATATTTCTCTTAATTGTTAGATCGCAATTAGTCGGGTCTTCCCAAATGGGGATGTTTTGAAGTTGGCAAAACTTTTTGGTATCTTCTCTAGAAAATATCAATAATGGTCTTATTAAAAAAATGTGATGTTTCAGTAATCTTTTTTTGTTGATATAGCTTAGTCCGGCATAATTGCTTCCTCTAGCTAAATTTAATAAAAATGTTTCTGCATTATCTGTATTCGTGTGACCCGTTAATAAGTAAATATCAATTTCCTTTTGGTTCTCAATTAATAATTGATTTGCCCTTTCACTTAATTTCTTGTATCTCCAATCTCTTGCTTTTTCTTCAGAAGAAATATTATTTTTATTTGCTTGATCCAAAAAAAATGAAATATTTTTTTTATTACAGTAACTTTTCAATTCAAGTGCATATTTCGCTGATTTTTCATGCCATTGATGATCTCCATGCCAAACATTAACAAACCAATTATGTTGTGTTTTCATATCGTTGATTAGGTTCAATAAAGCCATCGAATCTTGCCCTCCAGAAACTGCTATTAATAGATTTGCTCCATCAGGAATTAATGTTTTATTGCCCAAAATTTCTTTGTGCAAGAGATGATGCCAGGATGTCCAATTTTTTTGCGACGAATTTTTATCAGACATATTGTTTAACTCAGATAATATTTTTTTAAAAATTCACTGTTTTAATAAAACAATGTCACAATCAGGTAATAAATTCATCAAATCTATGAGTCTGATTAATCTTTTGCCACAAAAAATTCAAGAAGAACTTAGCAGTAAATCTTTACTCAAAGTTATTTCAGGATTAAGTAATTTTGAAACCCAAACTGTTAACAAAATTGCAGAAGCAGCCTCGATGGGCGGAGCCGATTTAATTGACATAGCGTGTAAACCTGAATTAGTTGAATCCGCGATTGGGATTTCATCATTACCAATTTGCGTAAGTTCCGTAGAGCCTAAGTCTTTTATAAATTCAGTTAAGGCAGGAGCTTCTTTAATAGAAATAGGTAATTACGATAGTTTTTATGACCAAGGAATTACTTTTTCGGAGGAGAAAATTTTAAATCTTACGAAAGAAACTAAAGATCTTTTACCTAATATTCCTCTATCAGTGACAGTTCCACATAATATGCCTATTGATAAACAAGTAGATCTTGCAATTAAATTAGTTCTTGAAGGCGCTGATATTATTCAAACTGAAGGAGGCAAAAGTTCTAACCCATATAGTTCAGGAATTCAAGGATTATTAGAAAAGTCAGTACCTACTTTGGCGGCTACTTTTGCAATATTCAAGGAATTTGAGAAACAGTCTATTAATGTTCCTATCATGAGTGCTTCAGGTTTAAGTGAGGTAACATGTCCTTTGGCAGTATCATGTGGAGCTTCTGCAGTCGGAGTTGGATCTGTAGTAAATAAATTAGATGATTTAATATCAATGGTTGCTGTTGTTAGAGGCCTAAAAGAATCTTTGAAAAATTCAATGATTAAAGAAAAAGTTTCCTAAGATATAAAAATCTTAAGTTATTAGATGAATGAATAACTATAAGCTTCAAGCACCTTATCAACCAAATGGTGATCAACCTAAAGCCATTAAGAAGTTAGTTCAAGGAGTTAATAGTGGCGAAGAGTTTCAGACCCTTTTAGGAGCAACTGGAACGGGAAAAACTTTTACTATTGCTAATGTAATTCAGCAAACTGGAAGACCAGCACTTATTCTGGCTCATAATAAAACTTTAGCAGCTCAATTATGTAATGAATTAAGGCAGTTTTTTCCTAAAAATGCTGTGGAATACTTTATCTCTTACTATGATTATTATCAGCCAGAAGCTTATGTACCAGTAAGCGATACTTACATAGCAAAAACTGCTTCAATTAATGAAGAGATTGATATGCTTAGGCATTCGGCTACTAGATCATTATTTGAGAGGAAGGATGTAATTGTTGTTGCATCTATTAGTTGCATTTATGGTTTAGGAATACCAAGTGAATATTTAAAAGCTGCTGTTAAATTTGCTGTTGGTGAATCTATAGATTTACGTTCTTCTCTAAGAGCGCTTGTGGATAATCAATATACAAGAAATGATACAGAAATTACGAGAGGTAGATTTAGAATTAAGGGAGATGTATTAGAAATTGGACCAGCTTATGAAGACAGATTGATAAGAATTGAATTATTTGGAGATGAGATTGAGGCTATCAGATTTGTTGATCCATTAACTGGAGAGATTCTTGAGAGTCTTGATCAAGTGAGTGTTTATCCCGCTAAGCATTTTGTCACTCCAAAAGAGAGACTAGATTCTGCCATTTGTGCTATTAGAAATGAATTAAAAGAACAACTCGATAAATTTGCTTATGAAGGCAAGTTGTTAGAGGCGCAGCGTTTAGAGCAGCGAACAAAATATGATTTGGAAATGCTAAGAGAAGTTGGATATTGTAATGGTGTTGAAAATTATGCACGTCATTTGGCTGGTAGAGAAGAAGGAACTCCTCCAGAATGTCTAATAGATTATTTCCCAAAAGATTGGTTATTAGTAGTTGATGAAAGTCACGTAACATGTCCGCAATTACATGCAATGTATAACGGAGATCAAGCTAGAAAAAAAGTATTAATAGATCATGGTTTTAGATTACCGAGTGCTGCAGATAATAGACCTTTAAAGTGTGAAGAGTTTTGGGAAAAATCCAGACAGACATTGTTTATTAGTGCAACCCCTGGCCAATGGGAGTTGGATCAATGCGAAGGCAAGTTTATTGAACAGGTTATTAGACCTACAGGGGTTTTAGATCCCATTATTGATGTAAGGCCTAGTGATGGACAAATAGATGATCTTTTATCAGAAATAAGAGTTAGAGCTAAAAAGAACCAGAGAGTATTGGTTACTACTCTTACAAAAAGGATGGCAGAAGATCTTACGGATTTTTTATCTGACAATAAAGTAAGGGTGAGATATTTGCATTCTGAAATTCATTCGATTGAAAGGATAGAGATTATTCAAGATCTTAGATTGGGTGAATATGATGTACTGGTTGGAGTAAATTTGCTAAGAGAAGGTCTTGATCTCCCTGAAGTTTCTTTGGTTGCTATTTTAGATGCTGATAAAGAGGGCTTTTTGAGAGCAGAGCGATCCCTAATTCAAACTATTGGAAGAGCAGCAAGACATGTTGAGGGGGTTGCTTTACTTTATGCAGATAACTTTACTGAATCAATGAAAAGAGCGATATCTGAAACTGACAGAAGAAGAACTATCCAAAAAAAATATAATCAAATCAATGGCATTACTCCAAAACCTGCAGGTAAGAAAATTGAAAATTCAATATTATCTTTTTTAGAGCTTTCCAGAAAATTAGATACTGGAGGATTATCTAAAGATCTGATAAACATTGTTAGTAATAAAACGGACGACATTTTAAATGCTAAAGATAATCAATGTTTACTAGATGAAATGCCTAGCTTAATTGATAAGTTAGAAAACAAAATGAAAGATGCAGCAAAAGAACTAAATTTTGAAGAGGCTGCAAATCTTAGAGATAGAATTAAGAAACTCAGGCAAAAATTATCTAGAAATACTTAAATAATTATTTATTTATCTAATTTGAAATAAGAATGAATTGCATTAACTGCTTGGTCACAATCTTTTTCTAAGACGATACAAGAAGTTCTTATTTCACTTGTAGCAATCATTTCAATATTAATATTTTTATTAGCAAGTGCTCTAAAAATTTTCCCAGCTGTTCCAACCTTAAATGCCATTCCAGCTCCAACTGTGCTTACTTTAGCTATAGCTGGTCCGTCTTCGATGAATGATCCTGCCAATTTTTTTGTTAAAGAGTGGAAAACTGTATTAGCTCTTTCTCTATCTTGCTTGCTCATGGTGAAACTTATGTCTTTGGTTTTTAAAGATGTTAACCTTTCAGATTGCACAATAGTATCAAAAATTAAATTATTCTCTGCGAGAGCTAAACATATTGAAGCTGCCACCCCAGGTTTATCAGGTAGGTTCCGAATGCTAACTTGAACTTGATTTTTATCTAATGCAATTCCTCTTACTTCAGGCTGATCTTCCCTCTCAATTACTGGATTAATAAATATTTGTTTATCAGATAATTTAAATTTTTCACTGACAAATCTAATAGCTTTTGGAATATTGTCAATATCAATTACGCAGCTGACTTTGATTTCGCTGGTAGCTATTAATCTTACATTTATGTTTGCTTGGGATAAAGTATCAAATAAATCAGCTGATACACTTGGTCTCCCCATTATCCCAGCTCCTTGAATACTTAATTTAGTCATATTTTTTTTGAAATCATATTCTCCACCTAATTGATTTGTTATTAATTTACATTGATCAATTGTTTTGGTTAACTCAAAATCATTAACTGTAAATGCAATATCATTACTCTTCCCATCATGTGTAGCTTGGATTATTAAATCAACATTAATGTTCGCTTCAGACAAGGTTTCAAATATTTGAGCTGCAATTCCAGGTCTGTCAGGTAGTTTGGAAATACTAAATACGGTTTGCTTTTCTAATACTTCAAGACTATTAACAGTCTTTGTTAATTCTAACCCTCCTCTTTTTAAAGCTAATGGTTTAATTTTGCTATGTAAAAGAGTGCCATTTGAGAGGGTTTGACTCGATTTCACATATAATTTAATTCCATAATTGCGAGCAATTTCTACAGCTCTTGGATGAAGTACTGAAGCACCCACACTCGCAAGTTCTAGCATCTCTTCACAACTAATAATATCTAATAATTTTGCATTAGGTACAATTCTTGGATCAGTGGTAAGAACTCCAGGAACATCTGTATATATCTCGCAAGTTTCTGCACCTAATGCTGTGGATAGTGCTACTGCTGAAGTATCTGAACCCCCTCTTCCCAAAGTTGTGATTTCCATTGATCCAGTATGACTAAGCGTTGAGCCTTGAAACCCTGCAACTACTACTACATAACCTTGATTAATATAGTTTTGTATTCGTTCTGTTTTGATATCTAGAATTCTTGCTTTTCCATGAATTGATTCAGTAACAATTCCCACTTGGCTACCTGTCAAAGATATTGCAGGAATCCCATATTCATTTAATGACATTGATAGAAGTGCCATAGTTACTTGCTCCCCTGTAGAGAGGAGCATATCTAATTCTCGGCTATTGGGATTTTTGCTGATTGATTCTGCTAACTTATTTAAGTGATCTGTAGAATGACCCATTGCAGATACAACTACGACGATATCATTTCCAGCTTCTTTACTTTGAATAATACTTTGTGCAATCGCCTTAATTTTTGTGATATCTTCAACCGATGTGCCGCCAAATTTTTTGATTAATAAAGCCATAATTAAATCATAATATAAATTATTAAACTTAATATTTGATTAACTTAAGTTAATGAGATTTTCCGTAAATACATTAATAGGATTATTGCCTTTTTTTAGTGATGATTCAATATCTAATAAATTACTCATCAATTTAATTAAGAAATCTGAGGATATATTGTTTACTTTTTTACGGATAAAAAAAATTCTTTTTGGGTTAGATATATTTGCAAGTTTGCATATTTTTGATAAATCTTGCTCACCAGATTTATGAAGTAATTTTACTATGGTATGCATTCTGATTTGACTTATTAATCCCGCATTGAGCCTTAAAGCAGGTTCTCCTTTTTTTAATAAATAATAGATTTCTATAAGACCATCACTAATGCTATTTTGTAATAGATGATCGATTATTTTAAAGATATTTGACTGTTGATCATTGAATATTTTTTTTACATCATCACTTTCTAGAATAAGTTCTTTGTTTTCGTTATTATTTATTGCAGATAGATATATCTTTGCTTTAGATAATTCGCTAACTAAGTTAAAACTATCATTTCCTACTGAATCAATAATTAAATCAGCGGTCCCTTTACCTAGATGAATATTCATCGAATTTGCTGTGAATTCTAAGTATCTTTTCTGGCCTTCAAAATCCCAGACATCGGGCAATGAAAATGAGGTTTCAATTGCTAAATCTTTTTTTATTAAAGTTTGAATAAATTTTGTACTCTTTAGTCTTGAATCTGGTTTTTTTGTATTTTGTAAAAGAAAGTAAGTGTTACTTGGAATGTTTTGATAAATTTTTTCAAATTTGAGTCTTATTTCCTCATTTTTATTTGTGAATAATGGGTTGTTTTTTAATACAACTACTCGAGATCCATCCCCCAAAGGAGGTGTTAGTATCTCATCAAATGCTTGTTTTATTTGATTATCATCATCACCATTTAAGTAACTAATATTTATTTCTCCCCATGTTTTGGATACTTTTTCATCAATTATTTTTTTTATAAACTTATTACTTGCATTTAAATCATTTCCCCATATTATTTGTATTGGCATATCTTCAAAAAAAGAATCTTATTATAATTATGCTTTCTTTAAGATAAAATAAATTAAATTTAATGATAAAAGATCATCCTATTTTTTTAGAAAGTATTAGGTTTATTAAATCTAATTTGATTGAAAATAATTTTAATTACTTGGAAAATAAAGTTTTAGAAAGATTAGTGCATACTTCAGGTGATTTTAATATTCAGAAGCTTTTGGAGTTTAGTAAAGGTGCGTGTGAAAAAGGTGTTAAATCTCTTAAAGCTGGAGCACCAATATTGACTGATACTGATATGGCTGCAGCAGCTATTAAATCAATGGCAAAAAATACAAACGGAAACTCAGTTGTTTCGGCGAAACATTGGTTTGATGATAGAGATTTATCAGGGTTGACTAAAACTGCTTATGGTATAGAAAAAGGTTGGATTGAATTATCTGCTAAAAATTCAGGAAGTCAATCGCCAATTATTGTTATTGGAAGTTCTCCAACGGCATTAATCAATTTATTAGAAATTATACAGAATTCACAACAGATTCCTAGTTTAATTATTGGAATGCCTGTAGGTTTTATTGGTGTTAGGCAAAGTAAAAATAAATTACTCAACACTAATTATCCTAGAATTGTTATGAACTCTACGAGAGGAGGCGCTGCAATGGCCGCCGCAGCTGTTAATGCCTTATTAAGAGAAACTATTTAAAATAATTTTAATATAATTTATTTAAAATTTTATTTAATTTTAATTTGAGCATTCAATTGATTATTTTTTTCTAAATAATCTAAAACTAATATGGCTTTATTAACAACTTCTTTAGGAACCCCGGCTAACTTAGCGGCTTCAATTCCATAACTTTTGTTCGCACCACCTTTTTCAATTTTATGACAAAAAAATAGTTGATCTTTCTTCTGTTTTACTAATACCTGAAAATTTTCTACGTTTGTATTTGTATTTTTAAGATAATTTAGTTCATGATAATGAGTAGCAAAGATTGTATTACATACAATTTTTTTTGCAAGATATTCACTTACTGACCATGCTATGGATAGCCCATCAAAAGTAGAGGTCCCTCTTCCTATCTCATCAAGTAAGACAAGAGAGTTTGATGTCGCTTGATTTAGTATTGATGCTGTCTCTGACATTTCTACCATGAATGTCGATTGTCCAGTTGATTGATCATCTACGGCTCCAATTCTTGTAAATATTCGATCTACAATTTGAATATCAGCTTTGCTTGCAGGGACGAAGCTTCCAATTTGAGCCAAAATTTGTATTAATCCTATTTGTCTAATAAAGCAACTCTTTCCACTTGCATTTGGACCAGTTAATATTATTAATTTTTGCTTATTATTAAACAAAATATCATTAGATATAAATTGTCTATTTGTTAATAGTTGTTCAACTATAGGATTCCTTCCTCCAATAATCTTTGTGCTTTGTTGGTCTGTTGAATTAGTAATGGGTGAAATAGTCGGTTTTATAAAATTATTTTCTAATGATGTAATTGCTAAACCAAGTAATGCATCTATACAGGCAATAGCTTTTGCTACGGATCTAATTCTTTTTGTTTTGGAGGATACAAGATTTCTTACTTCACAAAATAATTCATATTCTTTAGCAGCCGCGCGATTTTTGACTTGAAATATTTTACTTTCTCTATTCTTGATTTCTGTGGTTACATATCTTTCCTCATTAGTAAGAGTTTGCCTTTTAATCCAATGAGCAGGTGCTAAATTAACTTTAGATTTATTAATTGATATGTAATAACCAAAGTTTTTATGGAATTGAATTTTTAAATTTGATATTTTACTAATTTTTCTTTCTTTTAATTCCTCTTGATTCAACCAATCTGAGTAGTCGTCTATTAAATTACGTAAGCCATCCAACACATTATCAACCCCATCATGGATAATGCCTCCTTCACTAGTATTTAAAGGTGGATTTTCTACTAGCTTAAAGCTTATTAGATCGGCTAACTCTAAAAGCTCATTATCAATAATTTTTAATTGATTAGTCCAGGATGGGATTTCATACTTAAATAATTCAACAATTGACTTTAATCTAGGTAATTTTTTTAACCCCTCTGAGATTGCAATTAAATCTCTTGGACTGGCATGCCCCGCACATGCTCTCCCTGAAAGTCTCTCTAAATCGCCCATTGCTCTAAGTATATTTTGGGTTTCTGTCCGTAACTTTTTAGACTCTAAAAAGTTTGAAATAATATTTTGTCTTTTATTAATTTCATTAATATTTAATAATGGAGAGTCTATCCATCTTCTTAAACATCTTGCACCCATACAGGTATATGTTCTATCAATACTCCACAGAAGTGAACCTGTATAATTATTTTCTCTTTGTGTATTTTTTATTTCTAAATTTTTTTGAGTTTGATAATCAATAATTAAATGATCTTTTGCAAATTGTATTTGTGGAAAATCTAAAGAAATTTTTAAAGAAGAATCGTTCTCTAAATTTGAAGGATTGATTTTTTCTAAATAATTTAGTAAGCCACCAAGTGCTTTAGTCGCATTATTTAAATGCTTGAGTCCTAGGCCCTCTAAACTAAGAATTTGAAAATAATTTTTTATAGTTGAACATGCTTCATTAATACTGAAAAAAGTTTCTTGGGTGACAGTATATGTAATTTGTTTATTTTGGTTTTCTAATAACTTTTTCTCTTCATTGCTTCCTATGATGATTTCTGATGTATCTAATTTAATAATTTCATCGAATAACTTAGAGATTGATTGTCCCTCCATTGTTAATAATTCTCCTGTACTCACATCAGCTCTTGAAATACCCCATTCATATAAATCTTCTGAAATGTTTTCTGATAAGTGGATTGCAGTTATCCAATTATTTTTTTTTGCAACCAACATCCCTTCTTCAATTACAGTCCCTGGCGTGATTATTCTTGTTATTCCTCTTTTCAGTGGTGTTCCGTAATTTCCAGTACTTTTTTCTAACTGATCACATATAACTACTGAATGGTTTTTTTTAATTAATTCGGCGCAGTATCTTTCCATTGCATGATAAGGGACTCCTGCCATAGGAATTTTACCAATATCTTTACCCGCATCTTTGCTCGTTAAGGTTATTTCTAATAGATTAGATATTAATACAGCATCTTCAAAAAAACATTCAAAAAAGTCACCTAATCTATATAACAACAATCTATTACTGTTTTCTTCTTTCAATGTCACATAATGTTTGAGACTTGGAGTTAATTTTTGTTTTTCAACAGTTTTATAACTGTAAGATTTTTCATTAATGCAATCATTCTTTCTTTCTGAATTTGAATTATTTTTGAATTTGTTTATTAAATTAGTAGAATTTTTTCTTTGTCTGGGCCTTTTCTGCGACTCTTTTTTTAATTCTTCAGAAGATAAATCTTCAGGAATTTGACTTGAGTTGTTTGGGCGTTTAACTTCATGATTAATTGCAAATAAATCTTTCTGAATTATCTTATCTTCTTCCATCTTTTTATTATTTATAAATAGATATTAGGTACATATTTTAGTTTTGCATTTTAAAACTGACTAAAAGTATGTAAATTTTCTCCAAAAATATTCATTTTCATGAGATCATAGTATCTATAATTATTTAAAAATAAGTTTGAATCATGCAGGCAGTTAATTTTTTCTTCGTAAATGCTCTTTTATTTGCTTCTCTTATCGCGGTAGTAGGAGTTCCCGTTTTATATGTAACTCAACCCTCTACTGAAGATGGACAGAAAGAAAGTAGAAGAAAAATATATTCTATTGCTGCAGTTTGGGTCGTTTTAGTTTTTGCTACAGGGATTGTTTCAGCCTTAGTTTGAACTTAGTACCTTTTCATGAGAGTGTAGATATATAAGAAAGAAAATTTAATGACTATTTTTGAGGGATCTTTTACCAATGCTTCTACTTTAAAAGTAGGTGTTGTTGTAGCAAGATTTAATGATTTAATTACTAATAAAATATTATCTGGGTGTCTTGATTGTCTTAAAAGACATGGTTTAGATACTTCAGAAACAAGTAAAGAAATTGATATTGTTTGGGTTCCTGGATCATTTGAACTGCCAATAGCAGCTAAAACACTTTTGAAAAAATCTAACTATGACGTTGTAATTGCTCTTGGAGCTGTTATCAGAGGAGAAACTTCTCATTATGATGTTGTTATTTCTGAGGCTAGTAAGGGAATTTCACAAGTTTCATATGAAAATAATGTCCCAATTATTTTTGGTGTTTTAACTACTGATACTATGCAACAGGCTTTGGAAAGAGCTGGGATAAAAAATAACCTTGGTTGGAACTATGCTTTACAAGCAATTGAGATGGGTTCTTTAATCAAAAATTTAAATTAGTTTCAAAAAAAGTAAGGTTTTGTTCATTTCATTCCTTTTTTAAGATAAAATAAACTAGTTATGCGGATGTAGCTCAGTGGTAGAGCATCTCCTTGCCAAGGAGAATGTCGAGAGTTCGAATCTCTTCATCCGCTTTTTAAGCTGTATTAATTGGTTGGCTATTATTCTGCTAAATCAGATTATTTTAATGATTACTTTTTTAAAATAAAAATTTGAAATATAATTAATAGATAAATATAAATTTTTAAATGCCACTTACTGTTTCTATTGAGGATTTAAGAGGATTATTTACTAAACCCTATGGGGAAGATGCTCCAACAAAAGCAAAGTGGGCAGAGTTTTATAATGAGAATGTTACCTTCATTGATCCAACACAGGAAACGAAAGGATTAGATTCTTATGTAGAGGCCCAAGAAAAGCTGGTTAAAAGATGCGATGATGTTTATTTGGAAACTCATGCAATATCAATCAGTGGAAAATATGGATTTGTAGAATGGACTATGGGTTTAAAAATTATGGGTAAAGAATTTATATATCCTGGCACGACACGTTTGATATTTTCTGACAATGGCTTAATCCAAGAACACAGGGATTATTTTGATTTTTGTGGTCCTACTTTTGGCCCCGTTCCTATTTTGGGTCCGTTTATAAGGTGGCTTTATGCAAGATTTATATCTTAAAGATCAAAGACGTTAGTAAAATTTTAAAAATTGTGAATAGTATTTTTCAAGCAAATAAGTATCAAATATTAAGATTTTTTATCTCAGGTTTAATTGCAACATTTATAAATTTCTTAGTATTTAATTCATTTTATTTAATTTTTAAAAACATAATATTTGCTTCCTTCTTGGGTTACTCGACAGGACTTTTATCATCATTTGTTTTTGCAAAGATTTGGGTTTTTAGAGATAATTCACAAAAAAAAATAATTAAATCTTTTTTTATTTTTTGTTTAATTTATTTTTTAGGAGGTTTAGAAATGTCTCTAGTAATTATTTTTTTGAGTCGATTAATTGATAATTATAAGATCGCTTGGGTGATAGGAGCATGTACTGGCGCCTTAAGTAATTACTTAGGCTCGAAATATTTTTTATTTAAGAAGTAATTTATATTTCGTGTACTAAAAGATTTTGTGAAGTAACTTCTTTGAAATCAACTTGCGAATAAAACATTTTTTTGCTCGTAGTCATTAAATATATTTTCTTGGTATGTTTTATTTTCTTTGATTCTAAAAGATTTTTCACAATCATCTTGCCGTAACCTTTCCCTTGATGATCTTGATCAATTACTATATCCCATAAAACGCCTCTATAAATACCATCTGACAAGGCTCTCCCAAAACCAACTGGTTCATTATTAGACCAAATACTTACAACAACATCGCTATTAGCAAGACATTTTTTGAGGTCTTTAATTGTTCTATCCTTAGCCCAAAATGCATTACGATGTAGAAATTGTTGAAGTTTAAATAATCCTTTCGTGGGTTTGAGATTAGGACCTAATCCAAATAATCTTAATCCAAGAGCACCTTTTGAATGTTTAATTAAAAATACTGGTTTCATAGGTTTGGAAATTCTAGAATTTTGAGAGAAATGTAATAACTTCTTTAGTAACTTTGATTTAACACCTTAATCAATTTCTTTTTAAAAAAATAAAGAGATATAGGATTTGCTCATTTAGTTGTAACGCACTAATTTATAATGATTGTAATAGGATAAATTTTTTAGAGGAAAAACAATTATGCTCAAACTTTTGTTGGGAGACCCGAATACACGAAAGTTAAAGAGATATCAACCAATAGTTGAAGAAATAAACTTATTAGAAGCAGACGTATCCATATTAACTGATGATGAATTACGGAATGAAACTCATACTCTTAAATCAAATATTTCATCAGAGTTAAATATTAAAAAACAAAAGGAACTATTAGAAGAAATATTACCAAAAGCTTTTGCAATCGTCAGAGAAGCAAGTAAAAGAGTTTTAGAAATGCGTCATTTTGATGTGCAATTAATTGGTGGGATGGTTCTCCACGAAGGACAAATTGCTGAGATGAAAACTGGAGAAGGTAAAACTCTTGTTGCAACGCTACCTTGTTATCTCAATGCTTTAACTGGTAAAGGTGTACATGTTGTTACTGTCAACGATTATTTAGCTCGAAGAGATGCTGAGTGGATGGGACAAGTGCATCGTTTTTTGGGCTTATCAGTTGGTTTAATTCAGCAAGATATGAGTCCTTCTGAAAGGAAAAAAAACTATGCATGTGATATAACCTATGCCACTAATTCTGAATTAGGCTTTGATTATTTGAGAGATAACATGGCTACTGAAATCGAAGAAGTAGTTCAAAGAAAATTCAATTATTGCGTTATTGATGAAGTAGATTCAATTTTAATTGATGAAGCAAGAACTCCTCTAATAATTTCTGGTCAAATTGAAAGGCCACAAGAAAAATATCAAAAAGCGGCAGAATTATCATTGTCTCTCATTAAGGCGAAAGAGTTGAGTAAAGATGGAATTGATCCAGAGGGTGATTATGAAGTTGACGAAAAACAACGTAGTTGCATATTAACTGATCAAGGATTTGCTAAATGTGAAGAGGCCTTGAAGGTTAATGATTTATACGATCCTAAAGACCCGTGGGCTCATTACATTACTAATGCTTTAAAAGCTAAAGAATTATTCGTCAAAGATGTAAATTACATCATTAAAAAAGATGAAGCAGTAATAGTTGATGAATTTACTGGAAGGGTTATGCCTGGGAGAAGATGGAGTGATGGACAACATCAGGCAATTGAAGCAAAAGAAGGTCTAAAAATTCAACCTGAGACCCAAACATTAGCATCCATAACGTATCAGAACTTTTTCCTTTTATATCCAGGATTGGCTGGTATGACAGGAACTGCCAAGACCGAAGAGGTGGAATTTGAAAAAACTTATAAATTAGAGTCAACAGTTGTTCCAACTAATCAGATAAGGAAGAGACAAGATTGGGCTGATCAAGTTTTTAAAACAGAGCTTGGAAAATGGAAAGCAGTCGCTAATGAGACAGCAGAAATACATAGGAACGGTAGACCTGTTTTGGTAGGTACAACAAGTGTCGAAAAAAGTGAGTTATTAAGTACACTTCTTTTCGAGCAGCAAATCCCACATAATTTGCTAAATGCAAAACCAGAGAATGTAGAACGCGAGGCAGAAATCGTAGCTCAGGCTGGCAGATCAGGTGCCGTCACTATCGCAACAAATATGGCGGGAAGAGGGACTGATATTATTCTTGGCGGTAATAGCGACTATATGGCAAGGCTAAAATTAAAAGAGACTTTAATGCCCTTGCTCGTTAAGCCAGATAATGAGCATAAACCGCCAATACCTCAACAAAGAAATTCAAAATCTGGGGGAGGATTTTCTGCAAATGTTGACTCAATTGCAAATAAAAATACTAAAAGTGGTGTAGACAGTCTTTTCCCATGTCAGTTAGGCGAAGATATTAAAAGAAAACTATCTTTATTATCCAATGAACTTGTAAAAAATTGGGGAGATAGAAGCTTAACTATTCTGGAATTAGACGATAAAATCGCTACTGCTGCTGAAAAAGCTCCAACTGAAGATAAATTAATACAATCTTTGAGAGAATCTTTATCAGAGGTGAAAAATGAATATGAAAAGGTATTAATTCATGAAGAAGAAAATGTTAGGAATGCTGGAGGTCTTCATGTCATTGGAACTGAAAGGCATGAGTCAAGAAGAGTTGATAATCAACTTAGAGGAAGAGCAGGTAGACAAGGAGATCTTGGAAGTACCAGATTCTTTTTATCTTTGGAAGATAATCTATTAAGGATATTTGGAGGAGATAGGGTAGCAAACCTAATGAACGCTTTTAGGGTAGATGAAGATATGCCTATTGAGTCAGGTATGCTTACTAGATCTTTAGAAAGTGCACAGAAAAAAGTTGAGACTTATTATTATGACATCAGAAAACAAGTTTTTGAATATGATGAAGTAATGAATAATCAAAGAAAAGCCGTTTATAATGAGAGATTGAGAGTTCTAAAAGGTAATGATTTGAAAAAACAAGTTATAGGGTATGGAGAAAGAACAATGGAAGAAATTGTAGAAGCTTATATCAATCCTGATTTACCTCCAGAAGAATGGGATATTGATCAATTGATTTCTAAAGTAAAAGAATTTATTTATTTATTAAATGATCTTAAATCAGAAGATGTTAGTGTCTTATCTATTGATGAATTAAAAAATTATCTCCAAGAGCAATTACGTATTGCATATGATTTGAAGGAGGCTCAAATAGAGAAATTCCGGCCAGGGTTAATGAGGGAAGCTGAAAGGTTTTTTATACTTCAACAAATTGATAATTTATGGAGAGAACATCTTCAATCGATGGATTCTTTAAGAGAATCTGTAGGATTAAGAGGTTATGGTCAAAAGGACCCCTTGATTGAATATAAAAACGAAGGTTATGATATGTTTCTTGAAATGATGACTAATATGAGAAGAAATGTCATTTATTCAATGTTTATGTTTCAACCTAAAAGTGAAAAAGAAACTACTAATTAATTCGCAATTAGTTATCTCCTAAGAATTCTATTATTTCTTTGTCTTTTAGATTTTGTGCATTGCCAACTTTAGAAATATCATTAGATTCTGAATTTACCAAACATTGAAGGGTATTTTGTAGTTTAAGGATTTGGTTTTCAAGCTGATCTATTCTATCCATTAAATTTTTAATTACATTAGCTTCAGCGTCTGGTAAAGCAGAGTGTGCTAAGGGATTAACTTTTACACCACTTTGATGAACTACTCTTCCTGGTATTCCAACAACAGTACTATTTTCTTCGACATTACGAACAACGACTGAACCTGCGCCAATTCTAGTATTTTGTCCAATTATTATTGAGCCTAGAACTTTTGCTCCTGCCCCAACTACAACATTTTCCATTAATGTTGGATGCCTTTTGCCATGACTTTTACCAGTTCCTCCTAATGTAACGCCTTGATAAAGTAAGCAGTTATTACCAATTTCAGCTGTTTCGCCTATGACAACACCCATGCCATGATCTATAAAAACTTTTTTCCCGATTTTGGCACCTGGATGTATTTCTATTCCTGTTAATAATCTATTGAAATGACTTAATAATCTCGGAATTAAGGGTAACTTTAATAACCATAATTTATGGGTAAACCTATGAACGATAATTGATTGGAAACCAGGATAGCAAAGAAAAATTTCTAAAATTCCTCTAGCTGCAGGATCTCTCTCTCTTATTATTTCAATATCTGACATGAAAGTTCTTAGCATGATGAATTAATTAATTACTCCTATCTCGGCTTTTAAATGATTTATAGTTTTTATGCTTAAATAATTTTTTGCACATATAATTTTTGGTACTCTCATCAATTGAGAACGATTTTTTAATAGAGTATTTTCAATAACAGATAAACTAGGTCCATCGCAAACTATATAATTGGAAGCTTTTAAAAGGGCTAATAATCTACTACTGTTATCTGAGATGGTAGTCATGATTACTATATCACTTCCTCTCATGCTATGTATGATGATTTCTGCAGCTCTTAATAGGCCAGGACTGATGCTTACAATACCTACACAACTACCAGGTTTTAATTCTTTGATTATTTTTAATTCTTTCTGAAAGTCGCTCAAATCAACAGCAATAGCTCTAACCCTATATTGTTTCGCTAATTTTTCTAAGGGTTGTAAAAAATATCTACTTGTGACAATTGTCCCATTATTGGAGTTGCAAAGAACTTTTTCTAATTCTTCCATAGGGACAACTTCTACTGGGACGTTTATGTTTGGAGAGAGGTCTTCTGCAATTAACATAGAAGCACCTATATCTTCCCGAGGGGTACTAACTATTATTCTTGATCCACATTTGATACGCCAATCAATTTCATTTGTCAACAGATTTCTTGTTTCTTGTAGAGTGCATCCAAGCTTGATTAATTTGTCTACTGCATTTTTTGTCTCTAGGTCAGGAGTTGTATTTAAATTATTTTTTGAATTAAAAGATTTTTTAAGATTTCCTTTTTTAAGATTATCTCTCACATAAATCCCTGATCCTGCTATCGCTTCAACCACTCCGTCAGTTTCGAGTTGTCTATAAACTTTACTGATAGTATTGCGATGCAATCCGGTTTGCATAGCTAATTGTCTAGTACTGGGCAAGCGATGACCTGGAGGATAATATCTAGCTGCAATAGCAAAGCAAATTTGATTATATAACTGTGTAGATGCCGGAATATCAATTTCTTGTTGAATATGAAATCTCACTTTAGAAAAAACCTAATTAATTTCTTTAATGTCCATAAGTGATATTTTAACATCCATTAAAATTTTTAAATGAATTTCGTATTGTTAAATTGCCTAAATTTACCCTTCTTCTTTTTTTATTAAAGGTGTTTTTCTGGGACTTAAAAACATAATCATATTTCTACCTTCCCTTTTTGGCCTTTGTTGAACTTCTGACTGTTCTTCTAAATCATTAGCCATTTTTAAAAGGAGTGTTTCTGCTAAATTCGAGTGCTGAATTTCTCTACCTCTAAAAAAAACTGTACATTTAACTTTATCGCCTGATTTTAAAAATCTCACAGCTTGACCTATTCTTACGTCATAATCATGTTTATCAATTTTGTATCTCATTTTCACCTCTTTAACTTCAGTTTGGTGAGATTTTTTCTTTGTTTCTTTTGCTTTTTTCTCTTGTTCAAATTTATATTTGCCGTAATCCATTATCCTACAAACAGGCGGATTAGCTTTCTCGCTTACTAAAACTAAGTCAAGTCCTCTTTGATCAGCAATTTCTAGCGCTTTTATTCTATCAATAACTCCTAGTTGTTTCCCATCTGAATCAACAACTCTTAGTTGAGGGTATTTTATTCTTTCGTTAATATTTGGGAGCTCTCTAACAGGAGCGCGGCGATCAAAGCGTGGACGTGGTGGCATTCAGTTTGTTAAATGATTGTTTTGATGATGAAAAGATCTACTTATTTTATAAAGTTAGCGTAATGCATACTTTATATTGATTATTGCATCTTTTAGTAGGTTTTTGTTATTAAGCCATATTGGATTGTTTTTATTACGGAACCATGTTTTTTGTCTCTTGGCAAATTGGATTGTTTTTGTTGTCGTTATTTCAATAGCTTTTTCAATTTTTAAATTTTCCTTTATTACATCCTTGGCTTCCCTATATCCAATTGTTTCTAGTAAAGGTAAATTTGATCCATATTGATTAATAATCTTTTTGGTCTCGTCTATAATCCCAAATTCAAACATTTTTTTTGTTCTTTTGAAAATACGTTCTTTTAAATCTTCTCTATATAGACCTAATTCTAATATTTTCCATGGGGGAGGGTTCTGGAATTTTTGAGAGGATATTGGTTTGCCTGTTACATAAAAGACTTCTAAAGCTCTTATCGTTCTAACATGATCAGCGTAACTGATTTTTTTTGTTAAAAAAGGATCACAAATTTTTAAAAGTTCCCAACATTTTTCTTGCCCTAGTTTTTCGAATTGTGATCTTAAAGCTTTTTGAGGGGGCACATCTGGAGCAAAGAATCCCTTTATTATTGAATTCATATACAGTCCGCTTCCGCCTATGAGAAAAGGAATTCTTTTTTGATTTAATTCTCGATTGATTGATTTGGTAGCAATTTCTTGAAATTGTTTAGCATTTACTTGGCTAGAGGGTTCTTCAAGATCTATTAAAAAATGCTTTATCGTTTTTTGTTGTTCTTTAGTTGGCTTAGCTGTACCTATGTCCATAAATCGATAAAGTTGTCTTGAGTCGACATTATGTATATTGAGATTAAAATATTTAGCAATTTCGATTCCTAGCTCAGTTTTGCCACTAGCTGTAGGCCCGATTAAAACTATTACTAATGGTTTTGGTTGGAACATATCTGATTTTTTGGAAGAAATATTCGATTCATATGATTAAAGTGGTTAAATTTTGCATTTACTTCAAGCCTTTCTCTTATACCGATGGTAAATTTAATGAAACACCTTTTAAAAATAACATTTTAAAAGTTTTATTTTATTTTTTATATTAAATGAGTGAGGAAAAAAGATCTAATAAAATCTCCAATGACTATGGTGCTGATCAGATACAGGTTTTAGAGGGTTTAGAACCTGTTCGTAAACGACCAGGAATGTATATAGGCTCTACTGGTCCAAGAGGGCTTCATCATCTTGTATATGAAGTCGTAGATAATTCTGTAGATGAAGCCCTAGCTGGTCATTGTGATCATATTGAGATAGTTCTTAAAGAAGATGGATCAGCTTTGATTTCTGATAATGGTAGGGGTATTCCTACAGATATACATCCAAGAACAGGTAAAAGTGCTCTGGAAACTGTTCTTACTGTTCTTCATGCAGGGGGAAAATTTGGAAGTGGTGGATATAAGGTTTCTGGTGGATTACATGGTGTCGGGATCTCTGTTGTTAATGCTCTAAGTGAGTGGGTACAAGTTACTGTTTTAAGAGATGGTAATGAGTTTAATCAAAGATTTGAGAAAGGAATTGCAAAAGGTGAATTAAAATCCCAAAAGCAACAAAATAAACCATTAAGAAAAGGTACAACAATTTGTTTTAAGCCAGATACATCGATATTTACTGATGGTATTGAATTTGATTATGCTCTTTTATCCTCAAGATTAAGAGAATTGGCTTATCTTAATGGCGGCGTCAAAATTATATTTAGAGATGAGAGGCAAAATTTATCGGATGGATCTTTCAAAGAAGAAATTTACTTATATGATGGCGGCATTAAAGAATATGTTGAGTATATAAATAAAGAAAAAGAAGCTATTCATTCTGATGTTATTTATGTCGATTCACAAAAAGATAATGTTTACGTGGAGGCAGCTTTGCAATGGTGCTCGGATGTTTATTCAGATAATATATTGGGATTTGCAAATAATATCAGAACAATAGATGGCGGCACACATATAGACGGCTTAAAAACTGTATTGACTAGAACTTTTAATGCTATCGCGAAAAAAAGAGGTAAAAGAAAAGAAGTTGATAAAAATTTGTCAGGAGAAAATATTAGAGAAGGTTTGACAGTCGTATTATCTGTAAAAGTTCCAGAACCGGAATTTGAAGGTCAAACAAAGACAAAATTGGGAAATACTGAAGTGAGAGGGATTGTTGATTCGCTCATAGGAGAATCATTAATAAAGTATATGGAATTTAATCCTAATGTTTTTGATTTAATCCTAGAAAAAGCAATTCAATCTTTTAATGCGGCAGAAGCAGCCAAACGAGCGAGGGATTTAGTAAGGAGAAAAAGTGTTCTTGAGAGTTCAACTTTGCCTGGTAAATTGGCAGATTGCAGTTCAAGAGATCCCTCAGGTGCAGAGATTTATATAGTTGAGGGGGATTCCGCTGGAGGTTCAGCTAAACAAGGAAGAGATAGGAGATTTCAGGCGATTTTACCTTTGAGAGGAAAAATATTAAATATTGAAAAAACAGATGATGCAAAAATATATAAAAATACAGAAATTCAATCACTAATCACTGCTTTGGGATTGGGTATAAAGGGTGAAGAGTTTAATGTAAATTCTCTAAGGTATCATAGAGTTGTAATTATGACTGATGCAGACGTAGATGGGGCACATATTAGAACATTACTATTAACTTTCTTTTATAGATACCAAAGGGATCTCGTTGAAAAAGGTTTTATATACATTGCATGTCCCCCTTTATATAAAGTTGAAAGAGGCAAAAATCATAAATATTGCTACAACGAAAATCAATTGAAGCAAACTATAGAAGATTTTGGAGAAAAAGCTAACTATAATATTCAAAGATTTAAAGGTTTAGGTGAAATGATGCCTAAACAATTATGGGATACAACAATGAATCCTGAGACACGAATGATGAAAAAAGTAGAAATTGAAGATGCTTTAGAAGCAGATAGAATATTCAATATTTTGATGGGAGATAAAGTGGCACCAAGAAGAGAGTTTATTGAAACTCATAGTGCGAATTTAGATATGGCGACATTAGATATATGATGAAAAATGTGATAAAAAATATTTGTTTAATCGGATTCGCTCTGATTGGCCCAATTACATTACCTGCAGGAGGAATACAAAGGGATTTAAATGAATATAATATTCTTAATAATTCCAAAGAAATTATATTAAATTCGAATTGTTCACTTTATACTTTTCCTAAAATTAATGCAAAAAAATTATTGGTTCTTGATACCGGTTCTTCATTATCAGTTTTACAAAAATGGGTAGTCAAAGAAAATGATACTTGGGCTCGAGTAGAATTGCTAACTAATCAGTTTATTGAGCATCCTAATAGAACTAAAAGGGGTTGGATTAAAATATAGAGATTGGAATTAGATGGTTTTATTTATATTTTAGCAGGAAGTACTTTCGGGTTGATTGTTAGAATGTTTATAAAATATATTTCTGGAAAAGATAAAACATTCTATTCTAATAATATTTTAATAGTAAATGTTTTAGCCTCATTATTTTTAGGTATTTTCGAAGGTTCAAATATAGCAAATAAGAATTTAATACTATTTATTTTTGTTGGTTTTTTAGGATGTTTGAGTACATTTTCATCTTTCATATATCAGTTATTTAATTTGATTCGAGAAAAAAAATATTTAATTCTATTGGTTTATTATGCTGAAGTTATAGTATTATCTTTTTTATTTTTTTGTTTAGGATATTTTATTACTTTAACCTTTATAAATTGAATAAAAAATATTTATTGACTTTCTTGTTAACTGCCTATTGCGCTACATTCCTAAGGTTTTATTTTAAGAATAATTTTATTATTTCTATTATAGGTTCTTTTTTATATGGCTTTTTTATTTCAAGGAAAATTAGTAAGTCAAAAAGAGAAATTTTATTTAGTGGTTTCTTTGCTTGCTTTACATCTTTTAGTGGTTTTGTTCATTTTTTATATCAATTTATTATCCAAGGTTACTACCTAAAGTTATTCCTTTACTTGAATGTAATTGTTATTTTAAATTTAATAATAATGTATTTTGGTTTTCAGCTAAGTAGAAAAATTACTTAATTTTTATATAATATTAATGTTACTTCGATCAAGAGCAATATCATGGATGAAAATAATATCGAGGTAAGTACTTCTTTATCTTCGGATTTATCTAATCGTGGAAAGATCACAATCCAGCTTGAGGAATTACTTGTTGCAGGAAATTATGATGAAGCCAAATTATTACTTGAGCCCTCCCAGCCCGTTGATATCGCTGATGCAATTGGTAGTCTTCCTTTAATACTTCAAGCTCTTGCATTTAGGTTATTAAAAAAAAATGAGGCAATTGAGGTTTATGAGTATTTAGATCCAATAGTGCAGCAGACATTACTAGATAGACTTCGCTCCGGGGAGGTTTTAGAAATAGTCGAAAAAATGTCTCCTGATGATAGGGTTCAACTTTTTGATGAATTACCTGCAAAAGTTGTAAGAAAATTTCTGTCAGCACTAAGTCCTGGTGAGAGAAAAGTAACAGCAGAATTATTAGGTTATGAGCCAGAAACTGCCGGTAGATTAATGACTACTGAATTCATAGATTTAAAAGAAATGCAAACTGCTGAGGAAGCATTATCTATAGTAAGAAAAAGGGCTGCATTTACAGAGACAATATATAGTTTATATGTCACTGATAAAGAAAGGCATCTAACTGGAATTTTATCTTTAAGAGATCTTGTTACGGCAGATCCTACTAGGCCTATTGGTGAGGTTATGACAAAGGATGTCGTTAATATTTCCACTAATACTAATCAAGAGGATGTAGCTAGAGCAATTCAAAGATATGATTTTTTAGCTCTTCCAGTTGTTGATAAAGAAAAAAGATTAGTTGGAATTGTTACTGTTGATGATTTGATTGATGTTATTGAGCAAGAAGCTACTCGAGATATTTACGCTGCAGGTGCGGTTCAGCTTGGTGATGAGGATGATTATTTTCAAAGTGGTCTATTTACAATCGCTCGAAGGAGAATTTTATGGCTATTAATTTTAGTTCTAGCTAATGGTTTAACTACAAAAGTAATTGCAATGAATGATCAGATTTTAAAAGAAATAGTTTTATTAGCTGCTTTTATCCCATTGCTTATCGGTACCGGAGGAAATGTTGGAGCTCAAAGCTCAACAGTTGTTATAAGGGGTTTAAGTACTCAAAAATTAAAATCAATGGGTGCATTTAAGGTAGTGGTTAAAGAGGCAATAACTGGTGCTTTATTAGGAATTTTAATGATATTAGTCGTTTTCCCCTTTGCTTGGTGGCAAGGGGAGGGACCATTAATCGCATCCGCAGTTGGCATTAGCTTGATTTCGATAACAACTTTAGCTGCAACCGCCGGAGCTATTCTTCCCTTACTATTCGACAGGATGGGTTTAGACCCCGCTCTGATGTCTTCCCCCTTCATAACTACTGTGACAGATATTGCTGGGGTATTTATTTATCTTAGTACTGCAAATTGGCTACTTAACTCTTCAATTTTGTAAGAATCACTAGGTATTTATTCTCATTTTTGTAAAATTGTGGGTTTTTTTGTTTAACTTTACATTTCTTAATGGTATTGTTTACAAAACAACATTAACTTTTATGTCACCAGAAACATTAGTTGAAAATAAATTAGCTACTATTTCATCTTTAAAATCTAGTAATGATGTAGATCTGGTTAGGTCCTATTTGAGGGATATTGGACGAGTTCCATTACTATCACACGAACAAGAAATAACTTTAGGCAGGCAAGTTCAAGAATATATGCAAGTTGAGAGAGCTGAGATTGAGATAATGGAATTGACAGATATTAAACCATCAGCTGAAGAATTAGCTGAAAAGTTAAATTTATCTACTTCACAAATCAAAAAAAGACTCAGAGCTGGTCAGCGAGCAAAAGAAAGAATGGTTGCTGCAAATTTAAGATTAGTCGTTAGTGTTGCAAAAAAATATACAAAAAGAAATATGGAACTTCTTGATTTAATTCAAGAAGGAACAATCGGATTAGTAAGGGGTGTAGAAAAATTTGATCCTGCTAGAGGATATAAGTTTTCAACATATGCTTATTGGTGGATTAGACAAGGTATTACAAGAGCAATTGCAGAAAAAAGTAGAGCTATTAGATTGCCAATCCATATAACAGAAATGCTTAATAAGCTAAAAAAAGGTCAAAGAGAGTTGAGTCAAGAAATGTCAAGAACACCTACGATAAGTGAACTAGCTAAATATGTTGAGTTGCCTGAAGATGATGTTAAAGATTTAATGTGCAAAGCTGGGCAGCCAGTAAGTCTAGAAACAAAAGTAGGTGATGGTGAAGATACAGTTTTACTGGATTTGTTAGCTGGAGGAGAAGATTTACCCGATGAGCAAATTGAAATGGACTGTATGAGAGGTGATTTACATTCATTACTTCATCAGTTACCTGATTTGCAATGTAGAGTTTTAAGAATGAGATATGGGATGGATGGAGATGAGCCAATGTCTCTAACAGGTATTGGACGTGTTTTGGGTATTAGTAGAGATAGGGTAAGAAATTTAGAAAGAGATGGTCTTAGAGGTTTAAGAAGACTTAGTGAAAGTGTGGAAGCTTATTTCGTATCTTGAATAAATTCATTTATTAATTTATTTGTTTCTTCAGGATTTTCATCGTGAGGACAATGTCCAGCACCTTTGATAACATCTAGTCTTTTTATATTTTTAAAGTTATCTTTCCAAAATTTAGCTTCGACGAGGGATTCCCAGGGATCTTGTTCTCCCCAAATCAACTGAATTGGAGCATCAACTTTACCAAAAAGATCTGTTGCAAGATAGTCATCAAAAAGATTGATAAATCCACGAAAAGCCTCTTTTGAATTTTTCCTTTGAGAAGGGTGATATAAAATTTTTATTAATTCTTCATCAATATTTTTTCCTGAGGGATATGCTTTTTTAAGGATTTGTTTAATAACTGCTGGATTGGCAGCTCTCTCAAAAAGGGTATTACTAATAATTCTTTTACTTACTAGTGTTTTTATTACCGGACGCAATAAGTTCATTAATACATCTCTTCTTTTAAGTCTCTTGTCATCCATTGTTCTTTGGGCACAGTCAATTAAAATAAGGCCATTACAATTTTTTTTGAGCATTTCAGCCGCTTTTAAAGATACAACTCCACCGATTGAGTTGCCTACTAGATAAACAGGAGATTTAATTACCTCATTACAAAAAGTAGCGACCTGACTTCCCCATAAGTCAAAAGAATATTTAATATGATTTTTTTTGTAAGGTTCATAATCTAATAAAGCTCCAGGTTGGCTACTTTCTCCAAAGCCTAGTAAGTCAATTGAATAGCAATTATGAATATTTCCGAGAAAATCTTGATTATGTCTCCAATGCCTCTTTGATGCTCCAAAACCATGAATTAATAAAATATTTAAATCACTATTATTAGAGGTTTGTTTTGTTGAAGACCATGATATGTTCCAATCTTTCCATTTCCAATTTTCAGATTTTTTAAAAGACATTAGAAGAAAAATATTAATTAAACTTTAATTCAAAAAAAAAATATTCGTTTTTGATTAATTATTCTTAGTTTAGAAAAAATTTTTAGTCTATGAAAAAAACAAAAGTTATTTGTATTGGAGAGGCTTTAATAGATAGAATTAAGAATAAATCAAATCAAGAATTTACAGATTTTTTGGGAGGAGCTCCTGCAAATGTAGCTTGTGCATTGAGAAAATTAAAAATAGATTCAGCATTTATTGGACGTATAGGAAGTGATGAATTTGGTAAGAAATTTATTAATCAATTTAAAGAATTAGAGGTAAATATAAATTTTTTGCAAGTGGATGACTGTCTTCCTACACGTATCGTTAAGGTAAATAGAGATAATTCTGGAGATCGATATTTTTCTGGTTTTGATACAAGCTTAAATACATTTTTTGCTGATGAGGCTTTTGATAAAAATGAAATGAAAAAAGATTTGATAAGTTTGGAAAACCTTTTTTCAAAAACAAGATATTTAGTTTGTGGAACAATTATATTATCGTCTCCAATATCAGCAGATTCTATTAACTTTTTATTGAATTTAGCTAATAAATTTGATGTAAAAATAATAATTGACTTGAACTGGAGAGAGGTTTTTTGGGATTTTTCAACTTCTTCATCAGAAACTAGTAAAAAGGAGAGAGTTGATTTAATTAGGAAGCTATTGAACAAGGCGCATATTTTAAAGTTAGCCAAAGAGGAAGCAATTTTATTTTTTGAAAATGAAAATCCTTCGGAAATATCTGAAAGATTGTTAAACCGTCCTGATGTAATAATTACAGATGGAGAAAATCCTATTGTTTGGTTAATAAATGGAGTACAGGGAATGACTGAGGTATTAAAGTCGCTAAAAATTATTGATACTACTGGAGCAGGTGATGCTTTTTTAGCTGGATTAATTTCACAATTACTTTCGTTTGATTATCCTTCAAATGAATCAGAAATACAAAATTGTGTAAAATTCGCAAGTATTTGTGGGTTACTAACCTGTCTTGGTGAAGGTGCGATTGAACAACAACCAGACTATTCAAAGGTTAATAAATTTTTTGGATCCCAAATTTTATAATTTCTCCCAAAATTTGTAGCGTAACTTATTTCTATTTTCCAGAAATTATTCAAACATGGCTTTATTAATTCCGGCCATTCAATAACCATTATAGCTTCATTTTGTATAGCTTCCTCTTCCTCAGAAATAAAGAATTCTTTTGCCGTCAAACTATTTTCTAGCCGATATAAATCCATATGAATTAATGGAATTGTTCCAGAATTGTAATGATGCGATAAAGCAAATGTTGGACTTGTAATATCCTCTGAAATAGATAGGCCTAGTGCAATTCCTTGGACGAATGAAGTTTTCCCAGCTCCAATAGGACCTTGTAGTAAAATAATCGATTTTGGATTTAATCCTCGAGCAAAATCACTTCCTAATTGAATTGTTTCTTTTAAATTTCTAACAAACACTAAATTATATAAAAATCGCTTATAGTTAAATTATAAGATATTTTTAGGAATGGTTATTGCTAACTCGATTAAAACTTCTATACCAAACTACGTAATTAAAGATATTTCTTTATCAGATTTCGGTTGTAAAGAAATTAAAATTGCCGAAACTGAAATGCCTGGATTAATGGCACTTAGAGATAAGCATCATTCGGATAAGCCTCTAAAAGGTGCAAAAATAGCTGGTAGTTTGCATATGACAATTCAAACTGCTGTTTTAATTGAAACTCTTGTTGATCTTGGAGCACAAGTTAAATGGGCTTCATGCAATATTTTCTCAACTCAGGATCATGCTGCTGCTGCTATTGCAGAACAAGGAATTTCTGTTTATGCAAAAAAAGGTGAGAGTCTAGATGAGTATTGGCAATATACTCATCACATTTTAGATTGGGGTACAGATTCTCCAAACATGATTCTTGATGATGGCGGAGATGCAACAGGTTTATTAATACTTGGTAGTAAGGCAGAAAAGGATTTGTCAGTTCTAAATAATCCTAGTAACGAAGAGGAAATAGCATTATTCAAATCAATTAGGTCTAAATTGAAAGAAGATAGTAGCTTCTACTCTCGTATTAAGGGAAATATTATTGGGGTTACTGAAGAAACAACAACAGGAGTTGCAAGACTTTATCAATTGCAAAAACAAAATGCACTACCATTTCCTGCTATCAACGTAAACGATTCAGTTACTAAGAGTAAATTTGATAACTTATATGGTTGTAGAGAATCTCTAGTTGATAGTATCAAACGTGCGACTGATGTAATGATTGCAGGAAAAGTTGCATTAGTAATGGGATTCGGAGATGTTGGTAAAGGATCTGCTCAATCATTAAGAGGACTTGGAGCAATAGTCAAAGTTGCTGAAGTTGATCCTATATGCGCTCTTCAAGCAGCTATGGAGGGATTTAGTGTTGTCACATTAAATGATGTTGTTGAAGATATTGATATATTTGTTACTGCGACTGGTAATTATCAAGTTATAACTAACGATAACCTTATTAAAATGAAGGATGAGGCGATAGTCTGTAATATTGGACATTTTGATAACGAGATTGATGTTGCCTCGTTGAAAGATTACCCATGGGAAAATATTAAGCCTCAAGTTGATCATATTACTTTGCCAAGTGGAAATAAAATTATTCTTTTAGCAGAGGGAAGACTTGTTAACTTAGGCTGTGCAACAGGTCATCCAAGTTTTGTTATGAGTAATTCTTTTACTAATCAGGTATTAGCTCAAATTGAACTTTTCAATAAGTCAGATGAATACTCTAAAGAAGTCTATGTTTTACCTAAACATTTAGATGAAATGGTAGCTAGATTACATTTGGATAAAATTGGGGCTAAGTTAACAAAACTAACTAAAGATCAAGCAGACTATATTAATGTCTCCGTTGAAGGGCCTTATAAACCAGAGCAATATAGATATTAAATTTGGGTTTAATTTTTATTAATTTACTCACTTCCATTCCTGAATATATTAGTAAGGCTGTTGAAACAAATTCAACCATAGCTTATCTGACGATATGTTTGGCGATGTTTTTAGAGAACATTATACCTCCAATTCCGTCGGAAATAATTATGCCTTTAGGTGGATTTTTTGTCTACCAACAAAAATTAAATTTTTATATTTTGGTTTTTTGGGGTGTATTTGGAACGATACTAGGGTCTATGCCTTGGTATTATTTGGGTAAATTAGTAAATGAAAAGAGACTATCTAACTTTTTAGATAAAAGGGGCAAATATATAGGAATAACATCTAATGATCTTATTAAGAGCAGGAGATGGTTCGATAAATATGGGGTTTCGTTAGTTTTTTGGGGGAGATTAGTACCTGGTATAAGAACATTAATTTCAGTACCTGCTGGAATGGAATTAATGCCACTTCGGAAATTTTTAATTTGGACTAGTTTAGGAAGTTTAATATGGGTTACATTATTAACTTATGCAGGATTTGTCTTTGGCGAAAATTATCCAATTATTGCAACATATCTAAATCAAATTAAATTTATTGTCAAACCCGTATTAATCCTGATATTTGTTTATTTTTTAATAAAAATTTTTATCAGACTTTATAATAAAAAATAACTTAAAAAGGAATATCTCCAGAGTTATTATTATTTGAAAAATTGCTATTTTCTGTTTCTTTCTTAGAGCTCAATAAATTTAATCTATCAACTCTAACAACTGGTTTAAATCTATCTTCTCCTGTATTCTTGTCTTTCCAACTATCAATTTTAAAGCTTCCTGTAATACCAATTAAAGAACCTTTTTTGACATAGTCAGCAGCTATTTGTGCTTGTTTGCCCCATATTTCTAAATTAAACCAGTCAGGTTCATCACCTCTACTTATTCTATTTACTGCAAGAGTGAAGTTGGCAACTGTACTTCCAGATTCGAAATATCTCACATCAGGCTCTCTTCCTGCTCTACCAACCAAATTAATAGTGTTAATTTCCATAAGCTATTTTTTTTTTATATTACTCATCTTTTTTGTTTTTGCTTAAGTTTTGCAAGCTATTCATAACTAAATAAAAGTTTTTTTTGAGGTATTGAGAAAATAGATATATTATTTATTTAATAGATTTCTTATTGTGATTTTTAACAGATTTAAATTTTCTAGGGATATAGGTATTGATTTGGGTACTGCTAATACTCTTATTCATGTATCAGGTAAAGGTGTAGTTCTACAAGAACCCTCAGTAGTAGCTATGGATCTTGAAGAGGGAGTTCCTTTGGCCGTAGGTGAAGAAGCAAAATTAATGCTTGGAAGGACCCCAGGAAATATAAGAGCTGTGAGACCTTTGAGAGATGGAGTTATTGCTGATTTTGATGCGGCAGAACAAATGATAAAAACTTTTATTCAAAAATGTAATGAAGGAAGGGGAATTTTGGCCCCAAGAATAGTTATTGGTATTCCGAGTGGGGTTACTAGTGTTGAACGAAGAGCTGTTAGAGAAGCTGGATTAGCTGGAGCTAGGGAGGTTCATTTGATTGATGAACCTGTAGCTGCTGCTATAGGAGCTTCATTGCCAGTAACTGAACCAATTGGAACCATGATCGTTGATATTGGAGGTGGAACTACTGAAGTAGCAGTTTTAAGTCTAGGCGGAACGGTCCTAAGTGAATCTGTAAGAATAGCAGGTGATGAACTGAATGAATCGATAGCAATTTATCTTAAAAAAGTCCATAATCTAGTCGTCGGTGAGAGAACTGCAGAAGATATTAAAATCAAAATTGGTTCGGCATTTCCAGATGATGAATTTGATAATACTTCTATAGAAGTTAGAGGTTTACACCTTTTATCTGGCTTACCAAGATCTATTTCCTTAACCTCTGGAGAAATTAGAGAGGCTATGGCTGATCCTCTTTCCAAAATTGTTGAAGCTGTAAAAAGAACTTTGGAGCGAACTCCTCCTGAATTAGCGGCAGATATAGTTGATAGAGGAATTATGCTCGCTGGAGGTGGAGCTCTTGTAAGAGGGATTAGTGATTTGCTTAGCCATGAAACTGGAATTTTTACGCACATTGCAGAGAATCCATTACTATGTGTAGTCAACGGTTGTGGAGTGGTATTGGACGATTTCAAAAAACTCAAGAGAGTTGTTGATACACCTGATTTTATAAGGAATGCGATTAGAGATTAATTGAATGTTAGATATTCGACGAATATCAACTAATCGTTGGTGGAATAAAAAGAAAAATTGGGGTTTATTTATATTTATATCGTTCTTGTTTTTTGTGAGAATATCAAAAGGATCTTTATATAAAGATTTTTATTATTTAATTTCAAAACCTTTTTGGCCAGGACAATACCAAAGGGAAGTTTTAACTCAAAGTGTTGAACAAGAGTTTTTGATCAGATTAAAACAGCTAGAAAAAGATAATAAAAGATTACGCGAAATTTTATCTCTACAAAGATTGTCTGATTCTGAAAGTATTTCAGCGAATGTAATTTCAAGAAAAACCGGCAGTTTTTGGAGACAAATTATCTTAAATAAAGGTGCAAAACACGGAGTAGAAATTGGGAGTTTTGTTGTTGGCCCAGGAGGCTTATTAGGAAGAGTAGAGAATACTTCTTTATTTACTTCGACAGTAAGATTATTAACTTCTCCTGAAAGTAAAGTGGGAGTGTGGGTTGAAAGGATTCAGATGCATGGATTATTAGTAGGTTCAGGAAATGATTATCCAAAAGTGATTTTTTATAATAAGGATATTGATATAAAAGTGGGAGATTTTGTTTTATCTTCCCCAGCCAGTACTTTATTACCTCCCAATATTCCGATAGGTATTATTCAATCTGTTGATGAAGAATTCAAAGCAAAAAAAACAGCGAATATTTTGCTTTTAGGAAAACCTCAAGCAATTGATTGGGTACAAATTTTAAAAGTTGAAATTTAAATGGGAAAATACTTTAAAAAAAAAATATCTTTAATATCCTTTTTATTTATACCAATAGTTTATTTCTGGGATCCTAATTGGTTGGAATTCTTGGGAGTTCAGCCTTATTGGCCTTTATTCTGGTTATTGCCTTGGTCTATAATCTATGGACCATTTAATGGTTTAATAATTGGTTTATTTTTAGGACTTATTTTAGATTCATTGACTCTTGATAGTAGTTTCACACAAATTCCCGGATTGGTTTTATGTGGAATATGGTTTGGAAAGTTAAGTATTTCAAATAATATTTTTGTAGGGCATTTCAGATTTGGTTTAATTTGTTCTATTGCAAGTTTTTTTTGTGGTTCCCTATATTTTTTTCAAGCTTTGATCAAGTATTGGTCTAACGATAATATCCTTTTGTATTTACCAAGTATTAAAAATATTTTTGCTCAAGTTTTCATAACCGGTTTATTAGCTCCATTAATATGTTCGTTACTCTTTAGGCTCTTCCAAAAATCAAAAGGGAGGGATAAATTAATAATCTTTATAGATGAATAGTAGATTCTAAAAAGTAATAATGGATTTTTTCAATAATAAAATAATTTTGTAAATTTAAGGAATTTATCATTTAGAGTACTTAATGTTATATTTTTAATTGTTAGATTATATTAATAAGATGTTCATTGCAAAATAAATTTGCCTTGAAATATCAGCAAAAAAATTTTCCCGATGTCAAAAGCAAGTATTTTAGTTGTTGATGATGAACCAGCTGTTTTGAAAGTATTAGTTACTAGACTTCAATTAGCAGGATATCAAGTTCACCAAGCCACTAATGGAGAAGAGGCTCTTGAGGCTTTTCACAGAGAATCTCCAGATTTAATAGTTCTTGATGTCATGCTTCCAAAAATGGATGGATTTGCAGTTTGTAGAAGAATCAGAGCTGAATCAGTTGTACCTATAATATTTTTAACTGCTTTAGAGGCTATCTCTGAAAGGGTAGCCGGTCTAGATTTAGGAGCTGATGATTACTTGTCAAAACCGTTTAGTCCTAAGGAATTAGAAGCCAGAATAGCCACAATCTTAAGGCGTATGGGCCCTAGTATTACAGTTACAGAAACTAAAGAGGTTCCTTCTGGAAAAGGAGTTATGAAATTTGGAAATCTAGTAGTTGATACTAATAGAAGACAAGTTTCTAGGGCTGGAGAAAGAATTAGTTTAACTTACACAGAATTTAGCCTTCTTGAATTATTATTTGATGAGCCAGGTAAGGTAGTTCCAAGAGCTGAAATACTTGAGCAGCTTTGGGGATATCCTCCAAGACGAGCAGCTGACTTGAGAGTTGTAGATGTTTATGTGGCTAGGCTAAGGGGTAAGTTAGAGCCAGATCCAAGAAATCCAGAGTTGATACTTACTGTTAGAGGAATAGGTTATGCTTCCCAAAGAGTTGGAGAAAAAGCAACATCTTTGGCAAGTTGATCCTTATTCTGATAGTTTGATTAAATAAAAC
>QCGM01000003.1:0-107970 GCA_003279925.1 Prochlorococcus sp. AG-388-B05 | reverse complement strand
CCTGCTCCAGGATCAAAACTTTCAATGTTATTTTTTATTGCCCACTCAATAGGCTGGTAATAGCATAATTCAAAATGTAAGTTAAGCACTTCTTCTTGACTACCCCAATATCTACCCCATATATATTTTTCATTTTTTATACACATTGACATTGCAATCGTTCTTTCAGAATCATTTCTTGATGCACTAAAAAACAATAGATTTCTTTTATTTTCAAGAATGTTTTCAAAAAATTCAGAGGTAAGATATTTGCTACCCCATACTCCCCATCTCAAACAATGCTGCTCATAGAAATTATGCATTTTTTGAACCATTTCTAGATTTATATCCTCTTCTGTATGAATTTTGATCTCGAGATTTTGTTTTGAAATTGATTTTCGTTCTTTTTTAATGTTTTTTCTTTGATTAGAGTTGAATCTGGATAAAAAATCATCAAATGTCTTTTCCCCATTATTCTTCCATTCACTACTTGTATTTATCCATTCCTGATATCCCAAGGATTGTAGATGTTTTCCCCAATCTTCATTTACATATAAGAAATTGCAACTCAAGATATTATTTTTCAAAGCAAAGTCATCAATATATTTTATTAATGAATTTGTAATTTCTATTTTATTTTTATTTTCTTTATATAAAAATTTGTATCCATTAATAGGGCTGTAAGGGCTCATCCCAATGAGCTTAGGATAATAATTTAAATTTAAATCTTGAGCTAATTTTGCAAAGGATTGATCAAAAATAAATTCTCCATAACTATGATTTTTAAGAAAAAGTGGAGCTATTCCGCATATTTCTTCATTTTCATAAGCAATAAAATATAAAGGTTGCCATCCAGTTTGTCTTGAGACACTTTTCGATAATTCAAGGTTATAGAGCCATTCCCATTCATAAAATGGATTGTTGATTTCTTTTCTGAATTCATTCCATGTTTCTTTATTTATTTCTTGAATTGATAGTTTAATTTCAATTTTGTGCTCAATATGATTCATATTTTTTTACTTTAATCATCTTTATTTTTTCTAATGTAATGAATATATATTTCATTTCTATCTAATTCTTGAATTGATTTTATATTCCAAAATTGCTTTAAATTAAAAATTTTATTTGTTTGTTCAGCAGGTATCCATGTAAATTTCCCTCCAATAATTCTTGGGGCTATTGTAATTTTGATTTCATCAATCAAATCTTCTTTTATAAAAGAATTTATAAGATTTGCTCCACCAAGAAGTGCTAGACGATTGATTCCAGCTTTTTTAATACTTAACAAGGTTTTACTCCAGGAATTTTTGTAGGAAATTTCTTTATCAAAATCTTTACTCTCTATTACATCTTTTTTATTAGAGCTGATTAACCATCTTTTAATTGGTTGATTGAAATAATTCCAATCTTTTTTAAATTTTTTGCTATTGGAGGCGACTATAGAAATAGGCTGATTTTTTGAAATTTTTATTTCGCCATTTTTACAATGATTTTTTACTAAATATGTACTTTGATGAGCTTTTAGAGTTCCCAATCCAAAAATGGTAGCGTCAACTATTGATAAGTTTTCATCTAACATTCTCCTATCTTCCTTACTTCCAAGATGAGATTCTCCTCCACTTGGGAAGGCAATCCTTCCATCTAAACTAGAAGCGATAATGATCGCTATGCTTGGAGTATTCAAGCTTGAGCAACTAAAGAGTTAGTAAGATTTCTTTGCAAAGAATTTGGTACGCTTTGTTCAACATAAATTTCCGCAGCATTATTTGGGCTTTCTTGAAGTTTTATCTTGTGCAGATTTGCTCCAATTTTTTTAATCGGAGATGAGAGAAGATCAGCAATGTGTAGTGCAATATTTTCACATGTTGGGACGCAAGTTTTAAAATATTCGATATCTTTGTTTAAGAAAGTATGATCAAACGGTTCAACTATAAGATCATCAATAATTTCTTGTAATGAAGGTAAATCACATATCATCCCAGTTCTTGGATCAATTTTTCCTCGGACAGTTACTTCGAGAAAATAATTATGTCCATGTCCATTTACTCTGGCACATTTCCCATAAATTTTCTTGTTTTCATCAAGAGAAATCTCATCTTTTGCTAATCGGTGAGCAGCATTAAAATGACTTTGAATTGTTAATAAAGCTTCCATGTTTTTTCCATAGTAATCTGCCCATAAAGTTGGGCTTTCATAAAGTCTTAAACTTGTAAGAGGTAGTTCATCTTTTAAACGATTCCAGATAACTTTAACTAGAGCCTCAGTCGTTGGAAGAATGCCTTCTTGACTATGAATATTAAATTCAGGCCATACGTCATTTAAAAAACGAAAATCTAATTGTCCAGTGACCTTACTCTTAATAGAATGTTTTACATCAGAAAGATTAAGGACCATTCCATCCGAGTCAAGTTTGCCCCCCCATTGATACGATAAGTTCGTAATTATGGCCATGTCCTGGAGCTATACTACATTTCCCAAAAAGAGAGAAATTATCTTCTGAGCTTTTTTCAGGAAGCCAATAACGATGACTCGAACTAAAACAGGCACGTCTAGTTATGACGCATTCACGTCCCTGGCCATGTAATGGTTTGGTATGTGTAAAAGTCATAAATGTCTGTAATAATACTATCTTAAGGTTTTATATACTCTTTTGTCTGTATGGAAAAATCTATTATTGAGAAAACAAACAAAATCATTAAAGGAAGAAGTATATATTTGATAGGTATGATGGCTAGTGGCAAATCTAAAACTGGTCCAGTATTAGCCGAGTTATTGAGGTATAAGTATATTGATCTGGATAAATTAATAGAGAATATAGCAAAAAAAACAATTAATGAAATGTTCCGGGAAGATGGAGAAAAAGCATTCCGAGAACTAGAAACAAATTGCTTAAAAGAAACAATTAAAATCCCTTCTTTAATCGTTTCCACTGGTGGAGGAATTATTTCTAAACCAGAAAACTGGGGTGTTTTAAGGCAAGGAATTATTATTTGGATTGATACAAAGCAAGAGATTGTTCTTGAGAGGTTGAAAAAAGATATTGAAAATAGACCTCTATTACAGGGAAAAGATTTAAGTGATTTATATAACCAAATTTTTCAATCTAGAAAAAATTTATATTCTCAGGCTGATTTAAGAGTTGAGGTTAATAACGAAGATGTTGAAGAAGTTGCAAAACAAATAGTTTATGGAATTTACAAAAAGATTATAAATTAATCAGGTTCCACTCTCACAGCAAACCATTTAATAACGAATCCAAATTTTATTTCTAATTCATAAGTACTTTCTAATAATTCTTCGAGAAATTTCTCATTGGAATAATCTTTTTTTTGATATATAGTTGATGAATCAACCTTATGAAGCCAATTTCTTAACCATAATATTGCTTCTTTTTTAGTTACTATTTTTTCTTTTGAATCTGGCTCTAATAATACAAAATGGTCTTCAGATCTTATTAATGGATTAGACATGATTAAAAATTTTTTAGGATTAATTATTTTTCTAATTATTCAAGTAATTTCTTTAGATAATGCATTTGCTTTCAATGATCATAATGTAAGAGAATTTTTAGATGAAAGAGAAAATTTATGGCCAGAACTATACTTGCCAAATTTTAAATTTTCAAATACTTCAAGAGATTTAATTTATCCTAATTGGTTTGAGGGTAATTGGCTTGTTACTTCTCAAGATTTAGAAGATGAGTCTCAAGCACCAGTGATTTACAAAGTAAATTTTTTCAAAAATAATTTAAATGAAGTTATTGGTAATCGATCGAAAAATTCTGAGTCAATAGGTAAAGCGATATTTGGTGATACTTTGATTAAAGTTGTTAATGATCCTAAATCAATTAACAAACAAATTACTTATTTAAAAGATGATTTATATATTGATTCAAGGATCACAGGAAGAAATCAAATTCAAGATGATGATATGTTTTTTGCTGACGAATTAGTTATTCAAACTCTACATAAACCAGGAGCATCTAGGGTTAATCAGGTCGAGACAATAAGTAAATTTAAAAAATGTAATCCTCATAATTCCAATACAGAGAATACTTTAAAACCTAATATCTGCGGTTTTCAATATATTGCTACATATGGTTCAAAAGTTGGAGATCCCTCAGTGCATGCAATTAAAACAAGTAAATTTAAATTATTGTTTGAATTTATTGAGAATTAGCACTAAAAAGATATTCTTCTATGTTGTTTCTCCAAATAAATATATTTTCTAAATAAGGATTGTTTATGTATTCTTGGCAACCTTCACCTGAAAGAATTGGTCCCGATGATTTTGGAAATTTAAGAAGAGATAATTGTGCAGCAATTGCAATATCAGCTATTGATAAATTATCACCTATTAAATATTTTTTATTAATTAGGGCTTTAGATAAAGCCTCTAATATTTTTTGCAGTTCTAAATTGTCTTTGGTAGAAAAAACTACATTAGAAATTTTACTAAGATTTTTAAAAGGTAATTTATCAACTAAACCTTTTACTGAAGATGGTATTTCGTCTGGAAGTAAAGCAGTGCGTAGTTGTGGATTTTCTATTGCTGATTTAATCAGCGCTTTTCTACAAGTTGAAGCCATAGTAGTGTCAGCCCAATCTTCTATTAATTTGCATTGTGCAAACAATAAAGGATCTTCTGGAAAAAGTGGATTATTATCATTCTTTTTATTTATATATTCGCAAATAATTGTAGAGTCACTAATAATTTGATCATTATCATCAACAAGTATTGGGACTTGTTTTTGACCTGATATCTTAAAGATTTCAAATTGACCTAAGCCTGGTGTAACTTCTTCAACTCTATATTGCAATTTCTTAGCGTGAAGAGCCATTCTTGTCTTTAAGCAAAAAGCGCTATGTCTAAATTGATATAATGTAATCATGCTGTTTAATGTTTGTTAAAACTTAGCTAAAAAAGTAATCAAATTGTGGAGCTAATGGGCCAATTTTTCTCTAATGTTGCAAGATATCCTAAGTATTTAATTTCTATTATTGCTGGAGGATTATTTGCATTACTAGAACCTTTATTTAAAAATAGATCAAATCCATTAATATTGGTCGGTTTAATTTCTTCAGTAATAAGTGCCTTCATAACATTTTATTTCGTACTAAAAGCAATGACTAATCCAATCAACTTATAACAATAATGCCTAATAATTATCGGATTGCAAAAGTTTCTTCTTTGTTGAAAAAAGAGATAACTCTTATTTTGCAGAATGATTTGGAAAATGATCTATTAAGGAGTAATTTCATTAATATTTCAAAAATAGATTTATCAGGAGATTTGCAATTTTGCAAGATTTATATAACTTCAACTGCTGAAGAAGCAATAAGAAAAGAAATTGTTGAAGAATTAAATCTTGCTAAGAGCTATATCAGGCATACTTTAGGTCAAAGAATAGAGATGAGAAGAGTACCAGAAATGACTTTTAAAGACGATATAGTATTAGAAAAAGGATTGTCAGTACTCAAGATCCTTGCGGAATTAAAAAATAAAAAACATAATCAAGATTCAAAAGTTGAGGAAAATAATAAAAATGGTTGAGCTCTCTTTGAATCAAAAAAATATAATTATTACTCGATCAAAAGATAAGATATATGATATAAAAAAATTATTCACTAATAAAGGTGCTCAAATATTTGATTTTCCAGCAATTGATGTTGGATATCCCGATGATTTAAATCCTCTTGATGATGCATTAAGCGAAATTAATGATTTTCACTGGATTATTTTTACCAGTAGTAATGGAATAAAATTTGTAGATGAGAGATTAAGAAATTTAAATACTTCATTAAAAGAATGTTCTAAAAAAATAAAAATTGCTGTAGTAGGGGAGAAAACTTCCTTAACTCTAAGTGATTTAGGAATTGAGGCTGATTTCGTCCCCCCAGAATTTGTAGCTGAAAGTTTAATTGAAAATTTTCCGGTATCAGGATATGGACTCAGAGTTTTTTTTTCCAAGAGTTCAAACAGGAGGAAGGAATTTAATCGCTGATGAATTCAGGAATTCTGGTTCACGTGTTGTAGAGGTTTCAGCCTATGAAACAAGATGTCCGGATTCAATTCCTACAGAAACAATAAATGCTATCTCTAAAAGAAAAATTGATGCAATGGTTTTTTCAAGTGGTAAAACAGTATTAAATTCTTCTTTCTTGCTTCAAAAAGAATTTGGGGAAGAATGGTTTTCCTATCTAGAAAATGCAAAATTATTAACTATTGGACCTCAAACTTCAAAAATATGTGAAAAAACTTTTGGCAGAGTTGATAGAGAGGCGGTTAAGTACACTTTTGAAGGATTATTAGATGCTGCAATTGATATTTTTAATTAGTTGATTCATTGTTGTAATTTTTTTCTACTAAATCTCGAAATCTATCAATATTTGCTTGTAATTCATTAGTGACCATTTTACCCAAAATTTTTTCTTCCATAAATCGAGCAATCATTCTAGGTAATTCATAGGTAACAGCTAATTTTACTGATGTTAATTGGTCTCCTTTTGATTCAAAAATAACAGAACCTTGAGTTGGTAATCCTCCTATAGATTTCCATTTTAATTTATTTTTCTCAATCCTTTCTGTTATTTGTGCCTTCCATTTAAATTTGAATCCATTAGCAGCTAAAGTCCATTCAGTTAGATCAGGTAAAGTCGATGTCTCTTGATCAATTGTTTTTACGGATTCAATCCAGCTCATCCACAGAGACATGGAATCCAAATCACTCCAAGTGTTCCAAACGTTATCTAATGGCGCATTCACAATAGTAGTTACGTCATGTTTAAGCCAAGTGCCCATAGTTAGCTGACCGCAAGATTCTTTGCTAATTCGGCTTTCTTATCTAAAATTGCTGCTGCTGCTAGATGACCGCTCATAGTAGCCCCCTCCATTGAATCTATATAGTCTTGTTTTGTATAACTGCCTGCCATAAAGAAATTTGATATTGAAGTCTTTTGATCAGGTCTATATGGGTCCATACCTGGTGATTCTCTATAAAGTGATTGTGGAACTTGTACAACATTACTCCAAAGTAATTTTAGATTTTTTGAAGAGGGAAATAAACGACGCACTTCAGAATCAATTTCTTTAGTGATTCTTTCTGTTGATCTACCCATCCAACGATCTCCGGGAGTCAAAACACATTGGAGTAAAGATCCCATTCCTTCCTTTCTGTAATCTACGGGACTTGATAAAGCTAAATCTGCGAAACAACTGAATGATGCATCTGCTGAATATAAAAGATTATCTAAACCTGTTGGGTTTTGACTTTTGTTATCACTATTTAATTCAGTAACCCATCCATCATATCTTAATTGAATTGTCGCTACTGCAACAGCTCTGAGTTTTTTTAAACCCTCAAACTCTTTAAATTTATACCATTCTTTAGGAACTATTTTTTTAATTCCAGGCACATCACAAGCAGCGAGAAATGTATCAGCAAATATCACCTTAGGGCCTTCAGGAGTGGATATTTTAAGTTGCGTAACAGAGTAAGAGGAAGATTCTTTTTCAAAAATAATTTCATCCACCTTATGATTTAAGTGGATTTTGCATCCTTTTTTTGTTATGTAATTAACGATAGGTTTTGTTAGCCATTTATGAGGGGATCCTTTTAAAAGATTAAGTTTAGAGGCTTCAGTCTTAGATGCAAACATCATAAAAATAGTTAACATGCACCTTGCCGATATATCTTGACAATTTATGAAACCTAATGCGTATGCAATTGGATCCCACATCCTTTCAAGACTTCTTAAGCTTCCTCCATGATTTTAAAAACCATTCTTTAAAGCTTATTTTATCTAAGTCTCTTATTATCTTCATTGCACCCTCGTAATCTACTAATCCTCTAACTATCGGACTGGTTCCCAAAGCTAATGCATTTCTTAACTTATCTACCCAGGTCAATTGATCAGTAGTGAAAAAAGCCTTTAGACCGTTAAAAGGAGCTCCTAAGGCAAATCTAAAATCCAAAGATTTTAAATCACCACCTTTATTTACAAATAAATGAGTATGTTCTTTCGGAAGTAAATTATCTAATGCTCCAACCTTTTTCATGAGCTTAAATAGATTCGCATAGTTATAGAAAAATACATGTAATCCCATCTCTATGTGGTTACCATCTTTATCTTCCCAACTTCCAACTTTTCCGCCCCAAAATGATCTGCTTTCGTAAATCTCTACTTCATGACCTTCATCAACTAAATTTACTGCCGCTGTTAAACCAGCCAAACCAGAACCAACTATAGCTATTTTCACTTTTTTTCTAAATTATAACAAATCAACTTTGTATATCGTTTGAAATATGCATGATGTGTCTATATTTTTTATAGTGTAATTAACACGTTTATATGTATTTATGGAAAATGTGAAAATAGAAGAAAAATTAAAGACCTCTGATGACGGTAAGGGAATTTTGATAACCAATGATGCCATAGAGCAAATATCTTCTTTATTGAAGAGTCAGACTGATAAGAAAGCTCTAAGAGTTGGAGTTAGATCTGGAGGATGCAGTGGGATGAGTTATACGATGGATTTTATTGGTGGAGATGAAATAAATTTAGACGATAAAGTATATGATTATTCATTAGGTTCCGAACAAACCTTTCAAGTTATATGCGACCCAAAAAGTCTTCTATATATTTACGGCATGCAACTAGATTTTAGTAAGGATTTAATTGGAGGGGGATTTAATTTCGTTAATCCTAATGCTTCTCAAACTTGTGGCTGCGGAAGCTCTTTTGCAGTTTAGAAAAAAATATGACAGATGACATTAATCCAATTGAATCTGATTTCAATGCAGCCTTATCTAGATATCAAGATGGTCAAGAGTTATTACCAATTGCACAAGATTTTCAAAAAATCATTCAACAAATACCCAATCATTTTGCTGCTTGGACTTGTCTATCTTGGTTGCAGCTTTTATTGAAGAATAATGAAGAAGCATTATCAGCAGCTAGACAAGCGGTTCGCTTAAATCAGCAAGACCCGCAAGCAAGAATGAATTTGTCATTAGCTCTTTTGGCTACAAATAATAAAGGGGTCAGAGAGCATGTTGAATTAATTAAAAAAATGGCAATAATGATGCCTGATGTAAAGACTGAGTTAAAAGAGTCAGTTGAAGATGGATTTAAAAGATATCCAAACTGGCCAGAATTAACCAAAATCAATAAATGGTTAGAATTTTAAATTGTCTAGAATTTTACTATTAAGTAATGGACATGGAGAAGATCTATCAGGAAGTTTGCTAGCCAAATATTTTGTGAAGAAAGGTGATCTTGTACATGCACTACCTATTGTAGGTGATGGCGAAAATTATAAAAAAGTAAATATAAGAATTATTGGTAAAACCAAAAAATTTAGAACTGGTGGCATTGGTTATAATTCTTTTAGTGGAAGAATGTTTGAAATATTTGGAGGACAAATAATATACTTTTTAAAAAAATTATATTTGTCTTATAAATTAAGAAATAAATATGACTTTTATTTAGTAATTGGAGATATAGTTCCTATCTTTTTTGCATGGTTTGCGAAAAAAGATTTTTTTACATATTTAGTCGCATATTCTAGTCATTATGAGGGAAGATTGAAATTACCTTGGCCTTGTAAATTTTTTTTAATCTCAAAATATGCTCAAAAAATATATGCTAGGGATTTTTTAACAGCAAATGATTTAACTCAACAATTAAGAAAAAAAGTTTCTTTTTTAGGTAATCCATTTATGGATAAATTTTCTTTTTTTGAAAATAAATCAAAAACCGTCTCTTTTAATATTGGGTTATTTTCTGGAAGTAGATTTCCTGAACTTTTAGATAATTTGAAATTGATATTAGAAGTTTTAGAGACAATGTCTAAGTTGAAATATTTTGAGGATATCGCATTCAACTTTGCCATAGTAAAAGCTCTTTCTATGGAAGAAATTAGGCAGATACTAAATCAAAGAAAATGGATTTTTATAGAAAAAAAAGGAAAAAATGATGGTCTAGAATGTACATATGGATTTATTAAGATTAATTTGAACTGGAATTTGTTTGAGGAAATATTATTTAAAAGTAATTTCGTAATAAGTATGGCTGGAACTGCATCAGAGCAGGCAATTGGTTTAGCAAAGCCAGTTATTCAAATTGAAGGGAAAGGTCCGCAATTCACAAAATCTTTTGCAGAAGCTCAAAGACGATTACTTGGTAGATATGTTTTTTGTTCTACTAATTATATAAATAAAAAAGATCAAATAAATCAAACAATAAATCTAATCCTTAAAGTTATTTATCTGATAAAGCTAGACAAAAATTTTTTGATTTCTTGTCTTGATAATGCAAATCTAAGAATCGGAGAGAGTAATTCATGCCTTAATATAATTAAAGATATTCAAGGATTTCATCAAAAATGACTAAGCAGAAATCTGAATCAAACTTGAAAGTGATTATAGATAATTTTTTATTGATAAATTTATTCGTTGTTATTTTTTTTGCAATATTTTTTATTTTTGCAGTAATTATGCAAATTAATGGAGTATTTGTTTTCTTAAATATTTTTCAGAATCTTTGGAATCCACTCATCACACCTTTAATCACTATTTTAATTGTAAGTGCGGTAGTTAATGGAATTAATTCTTGGTGGAGGCGTAAATGGCTTTCTCAAGAAGAGGATATTTAAATTTATATTTTTTTTCTTGTAATTTAATACTGATTACTTTTTGGCCCTCTAGTACTAATTTTGCTCCATCACCTAATAATAATTTCAGTATTGTTCCTGGCACTGGGAGTAGATCTGGTCTTTTGAGGCATCTACCTAAAGTTTTGGAGAAATACTTCATTAATACTGGCTCCGGTGCAACAGCGTTATATACCCCAGAAAATCGTTTATCTACCAATGCTTTAATTATTAATCCACATAAATCACTTCTATGAATCCAACTCATCCATTGATTCCCATCTCCGATTGGACCTCCCAGTCCAATTTTAAATATTGGAAGCATTTTTCCTAGTGCTCCGCCTTCTGCTTCTAAGACTATTCCGATTCTGAAAATTACTAATCTTGAGAAAAATGGTTTTTCGTTCGCAACTTCCTCCCATTTATTACAAAGGTTAGCTAAAAAATCTTTACCACACTGACTATTTTCATTGAACTCTTGAGTTAAACTTGTTCCATAAAAACCTATTGCCGAACCATTTACTATAACTTTTGGATTAATTTTCGATTTTTTCAGGGTTTCCATCAAAAACTTAGTTGAATTAATCCTGCTTTTTTCAATCTCTTCTTTTTGAATATCAGTCCATTTTTTATCTGCTATTGGTTCACCTATTAAATTAATTATCCCATCAGAATCTTTTAAATTATTTAATAGATTTTCATTGCTCCAATTTTGTTTTTTTGAAAGATCTATTTTAAGAAAGTTAAATTTATCTAGCGGAATATTTATCTTCAAATTATTAATATTTTTTCTACTGATAATGCAAAGTTCGTGGCCTTCTTTGAGTAAAGCTGGAACTAACTCTTTCCCCACAAAACCAGTACATCCAAGGAGTAGTAGACGCATATTTTTAATTATGTAATAAATCTAGACTATTAAAATTTTGTATCGATTGTAGATATTATGATGTAATCAATTTAAAAAAAAATTAATAAAAAAAGTTTTTGTATAATAAACTTAGAAATCTAAATAAATCAATAAATCTCAACATGACTGAGTCGATACCCAAGAAGCCCCTTAAGAAAGGAAGTTTAGTCTTTATTGATAGAAGTATTTATGATAAAAGTGTCGAAGCATTAGCTAGTGATCAAGATTTACCTAGTTATATATTTGAAGGCCCTGGGGAAATTCTAAGTATTAAAGAAGAATATGCCCAAGTAAGGTGGCGTCGTCCAGTACCAGATGTTTGGTTTAAATTAGACCAAATTAAAGAATATATAGTTTCAGAATAGTTATTCAGGAAATTATAAATTTTTTATCATAAGCCATTTTTGATTGGATTCTTTTCGCTTCTTTCATCATTTCTTTTCCATCAAATAAATAATCATCTACATATCCTTGTGTGTACTTATCCAGTTCCGATAAAGCATCTTTAACTTGAGAAAAACAATGATAAAGATCTAAACCTAAAGAGGATATTGAATTGGGCACAGATATTGACTTATAAAGCTTATCAACTTTTTCAATTTTTCTCTGGGAAACAGTAATGTAACTGCAAAAATTGTCCATCAATTCTTCATCATATGGATCAGCAGATAGTTCTTTAATTTCTTGACTCAAAGGTTTGATTATTTGGGTAATAAATCTATTGGTAGGATTATAAATATTTTTAATCCAATTTTTAACTTCATTATCTTTTATTGTAGAACTATATTTTGTTGTATTAACTTTCTCTTCCCAATTTTCATTGCTGAAATTAGATGATTGTTTTAATGAAAATAGCGTTTTATCATATTGTTCTTTTTTAAAAGGGTCATTAAGAGTCTCCCATGCATCTTGTATTGCAAGAAACCTATCTTTTTCACCTCCTGCATCGGGGTGATGTTGTTTAACTAAGCGACGATAAGAAGATTTAATTTCACCTTGAGTTGCATTTTCTTTTACCTCTAATTCTTTATAAAGATTTTTGATCATATCTAAATACCTTTGCCTATAGATAACCGTCTTCTCTAGCTTTAATTACAGTGTTTGATTCAAACATTGCTGTAGATAAGTATCTTTCACCAAAACTCGGAAGAATTACTATTAATCTTTGATTAATAAGCTCTTCCCTTTGACCTATTTTGATTGTTGCTGCCAAAGCAGCTCCGCTACTAATTCCTGATAAAAGGCCCTCTAATCGAGCTAATAACCTCCCATAATAAAATGCTTCGTCATCATCTATCTTGATAATTTCATCTATTAATTGAGTGTCAAGTACCTTAGGAACGAAGCCTGCACCGATCCCCTGGATAGAATGAGAACCAGCTTTTTCTCCTGAAATTACAGCGCTTTTTGCGGGCTCTACTGCATATATTTTGCAATTTGGATTAACTTTTTTTAGAAATCGAGAACATCCAGTTATGGTTCCTCCAGTACCAACGCCGGTAACTAATCCATCAATAGTTTGATTAGATTGGTCCCAAATTTCTTTAGCTGTGGTTCTTTCATGAATTTCTGGATTTGCAAGATTTTCAAACTGATTAAACTGAAAGCTATTTGGAATACTTGAAGATAATTCACTTGCTAAATCTAGAGCACCTTTCATTCCTTCTTTGCCTGGAGTGAGTTGTAATTCTGCCCCATATGCTCTTAGCATTGCCCTTCTCTCAATACTCATAGTATCTGGCATAGTCAATATCAATCTATAACCTTTAGCTGCTGCAACCATTGCTAAAGCAATTCCAGTATTTCCACTTGTTGCCTCAATTAATGTTGTTTTCCCCGGTAAAATTAAACCATCTTTTTCAGCTGAATTTAACATCGAATAAGCGATACGATCTTTGACAGATGCTGATGGATTAAAACTTTCAAGTTTTGCTATTATTTCTGGATGACAATTACAGTATTTTTTTATGCGATCTAATTTTACTAATGGTGTGTTGCCAACTAAAGAAGTAATATCACCTGCTATTTCCATGGAAAATTTTTACAAAATTAAATTTGTTCATTATTAGTTTAAATGTATTTATATGTCTTTTATAAAAAAAATTTAAATTGAACTTAATTTCAAAACAACTTCTTAGAAAAGATTGTTCTATAGTTTGTTTATAATATAAAATTTACAATTCTTTTATGTATTCTCTTGAAATAAGTCTAAGATATTCCCCCTTTCCCCTTTCAATTCAGAAGAAAGAGTATGAGGATATTAAAAGAATCTATGATGAAATCAAAGATTCTATGAATAGTGATAACCAAAACTCCTCTTTAATCGAATTAAGTTGTGAAAAAGTTCAGGATAAATTGATAACTGTTCTTGCTAAAGAAGTTATTTCTGTTCAGATATATGAAAAGTCAGCAGTTGCTGGTGGATCAAAAAGACCTGGATTTTCCTTAGATATTTAAAATGATCGAGATCGAGGATACTTTGCAAAATGGTGTACCTAATGTAACTTTCAAAAATGTGAGTTTTTCATGGCCAGGAAAAAATGAGCATGTAATAAATAATTGTAGTTTTTCTATAAATAAAACTGGGTTATGGATGATTGTTGGTAAAAATGGAAGCGGAAAGAGTACCTTGCTTAAGTTAATTAATGGACTTCTAAAACCAAGCAATGGAATCATAAATAAATTAGCGAACATTGGGATGGTTTTTCAGAATCCTGATCATCAAATATTAATGCCAAACTGTAGAAGTGAACTTCTTCTGAATATTAATCAAAATTTAAGTAGAAAAGATATTTCTCATAAAATTGACATTGCTCTAAATATGGTTGGATTAGCTGGATTTGATAAAAGGTCGATTCATACATTAAGTGGCGGTCAAAAACAACGTTTAACTATTGCATCTTCATTGATAAGTGATAAGAATTTTATTCTTATGGATGAGCCCACAGCGCTATTAGATAGTTCTAGTCAATTAGCAGTTTTAGAAATAATTAAGGGCCTTACAAAGAATAAAAGAAACCCATTCACTGCTTTATGGATTACTCATCGTTTAGAGGAATTAAGATATGCAGATGCAGTTGCAGAGATGAAGAATGGAAATTTATCAGATTGGCAGAAACCATTTAACTTTCAATATAATTAAGGTTTACCCCTTGTCATAAGGTACATGTAAGAGTTAAATTTTTATATGTTCCTCGGTAGCTCAGCGGTAGAGCGATCGACTGTTAATCGATTGGTCGCAGGTTCGAATCCCGCCCGGGGAGTTTTAAAGTCTCGAAAAGTTATGTAAAGTCACCTATTAGGTGACTTTTTTTTGCCTATGACTACCTTCTCAGTCAAAAATGTCTAGACGAATAATGACATTTTAGTGCAATTCTATTTGTCCAATATTCGTCTTTTTATTCCTCTTTAAGTAAAAATATTCGTCCAGATTTTTAGTCACTTTCACTGCTATTTCTCACTTTTTTATCCTCAGTCGCAATAAATTAAACAATTCTGATTAGTCGGATGTTTTCTACATTCCTTATCCCAAAAGTTTTGAAACTCAGGATTACATTTTTCTAGTTCTTGTGGAGTCTCATTCAAGTTTAACCCTGCATAATTAAATGCAGTTAGGTATCTTGGAAGGACATTGAATTGATTGAATAGTTTCATAAGACCTCCTAGATCTATATCTATATTGTCCTCCTATTAACTTGAAATTCATAGAGTACTATTACCCAAGTAGAAGTGCTTTGAGGTATCATCAAGAATTTCCATAAAAAATAAACTATCGTTTATAGAATTAATGAAAAGAAAATAATCCTTGATATTTAATGTTGCGACTTCTTCCTCTACCTATTTTTATTTGCATTTATCTATTCTCTTGGTGGAGATGTAAAAAAAATATTATCGCTAGTGATAAGCAACTAAAACCATGCATTGATTGGGCATATGTAAAAAATTTACCTCTCCCACCAAAACCTTCATTTATCGAGTTTTATATTGTTTATGTTTTTTCTTTTTTTAAATTCTCCTTTGGGATAATTGTTCAACAACTACCTTTCTCAAAGAAAGTTAGATATTACGAAAGAGAAATGAAATTAATATTTGATAAATGGAATTTAGAAAAAATTAAAAAAATAAAAAACTAATTTATTATTCAAAATATTCGTCCATTTTCTTATTTCTTTCATACATGTCATGACATATCGTGTCATATAAAGACATATTTTTTTGTTGCTCGACCGCCCGGGGAGTTTATTTCTCCTAAATAAGAGGTATTGAGATCTTCGGGTCTCTTTTTTATTTAAAATACAACTAACTAAAGGGAAAAGCTTTAAAAGCGCCTCACAACCTACTCCTAAAGAGTTAATCATCCCACATGTCTTGTTTACTCTGTTCGATATTATTTTTTTCAAGCAATTCTAATCTATGCTCTTTTGAATCTTCTTCAAAATTTTTTAAGTTATCGTTGTTTGCAAATTTTTGTTGAATCTCCAAAACTATAATCTCAAATTGATCGCCATAAAATTTAGACATTTCCATCCATGCTTCCATTTCCTCCTCTTTTCCAATTGTGTCGTTTATTTGATGGCTAATTATTTCTAAAACAAATTCTTTCAACTCTTTATGGCTCATGCATTCAACTTTTTTTTGAATATAAAGTTCTTTTAGATGTTGTAACTGCTTTTTAGATAAATCGGTGTAAGTAATAGATTTCTTTTTCATTAATATTCAGTTTGTTTTTATAGTAAAGTTAACAATTAGCATCTAAAAAAGATTTTCAGTCACAAATAATTTACATATTATTCTAAGAAAAAAATTTAGTTTAAAAACAAAAGATTTAAATTGGTATGATAACAATCACCTGAATTTATTACTTTCATAGATATTGATATTCATGTTTTGATTAAAATTTAACTGGCGTTACTTGCTGATTTATATTGAATTATTAAGTAATTATTAAGCAAATCGAAAGAATTTATAAAATTTGTATTTTCTTTTTAGTTGATATTTCCGTCTAATCCATTGAAGTAATTAGTTTTTTTATTGTAATAACTTATATAAGTCTTTAAATTAGGTCTGCAATAAATGCAAAATGTTGAGAGAATCGTTATACAAAATCTTAATCTCAGTTTAATAATCGGTCAGATATGAAAATTTCAATCCTATTGATAGAAGATGATCGCGATATGCGTGAATTAGTATCTGGTCATCTAGAGCATTCTGGTTTTGATGTTCAAAAAGCTGAGGATGGTATTAAAGGTCAAGCTTTAGCCCTTCAATATTCTCCTGACTTAATTCTTCTAGATTTAATGTTACCTAGCGTTGATGGTTTGACATTATGCCAAAGACTGCGGAGAGATGAAAGGACTTCAAATATTCCCATTTTAATGATTACAGCTTTGGGTGGACTTAAAGATAAAGTTACTGGATTTAATTCAGGTGCTGATGATTACATCACAAAACCATTTGATTTAGAGGAATTATACGTTCGTATTAAAGCTTTATTGAGAAGAACTAATAGAGCACAATTGAATTCAACTAATCAACAAGAGATTTTAAGTTATGGACCTCTTACTCTTGTTCCGGAAAGATTTGAAGCTATTTGGTTCGAATCTGCGGTGAGACTTACCCATTTAGAATTTGAGCTACTTCACTGTTTGCTACAAAGACATGGTCAAACTGTCTCTCCAGCACTGATATTAAAGGAAGTATGGGGTTACGAACCTGACGATGATATTGAGACTATTAGGGTTCATGTAAGACACTTAAGAACAAAATTAGAACCTGACCCTCGCAAACCAATATATATAAAAACTGTTTATGGAGCAGGATATTGCCTTGAGTTACCTGCGGCAGCTCAGGTTGATAATGGTATACAGGAGTTTGCTGAATCTACAAATTAAAACTTAATTAAATGATTAATTAAGTAACTTTACAAATCTTCAATTGCGATTTTTAATAAAGTTACTTCCCATGCTAGTCGTGGTGGTATAAAACCTTTAAGATGTACCTTCAAATCTTCTAGTTTTTTTACAATGTTTTTGTTTCTAGTTTTTGCCCAACATTTTTGTTGTACAAAATTAATTAAAAACATTTGTTGATCAATATCTAGTTCTTCAGATATTAATTTTGTTATTTTTAGTATTTCTAAATTATCACTTAATGGAAAGTCCAAGTTTTCTTTAATTGCATTTGGTAATTGGTTCCAAATTTTTATATCTTTCAGTATTTTTCCTGGCGAGCCATTTGCTGAATTAATAAAAAATTCTAAATCTATTTCTTTATAAATATCAAAAACTGTAGAATCTAAATTATTTCTTATGAAAATCTCAAGCTGTTTATATGAAAAAGATTTAAATCTTATAAGTTGACATCTTGAGATAATAGTATCCAAAAGTAAGTTTAACCTAGAAGTTAAAAGAATAAATATACCGTTAGAGGGCTCTTCTAGTGTTTTTAAAAGACAATTAGATGCGGCTTCATTCATAAGGTGAGCATCATCAATTAATACAATTTTTCCACCTGATTCAATGGATTTTTGACCTAAAAAAGTCTTTAAATTTCTAATTTGCTCTATCCTTATTGTTTCTTTATTATTTTTTGTAGGTTCAGCTTCTGAACGATTTATAAGATTACCTTTAAAAAAATAGGTAGGCTCAATTAATAAGAAATCAGGGTGGTTTTTATCTATGATTTTTTTTTCAATGTTTGAATTAGATGAATATTTATTAAAAATTTCCATAATAAATTTCATAGCGGTTTGTTTTTTCCCTATACCTTCCGGACCATAAAATATATAACCGTTGGAAAATGCTTTTCTCTGAAGTATGCTTTCTAGATTTTCATTAACTTCCTTATTAATTAAAAGATTCTCAGTTTTAAGATCAATCATTGTTTACTCGAGAAAACTTTTTTAGTAGGGTTTCTTTTATTTCATTAGTGATAGTATTTATATCCTGTACAGCAGATATTGTTGTCCAATTTTTTTCTTTTGCAATCAACTTAAAACCTTCATTAACTTTTTCTAGGAATTTTATCCCTTCAGATTCCATCCTATCTGGAATAAACTTTTCTCTTCGTAATACACTTTCTTCTGCTGAAATTTCTAGAAAAATAGTCAGGTCTGGGTATTCTCCTTGACACACAATAGATTCGATATCTTTGATAATCTCAAGATTTATGTTTCTACCATAACCTTGATAAGCAAGTGTAGAGTCACAAAATCTATCGCTAAGTACCCAGTCTTGATTTTCTAAAGCAGGTGATATTGTTTTGGAAATATGTTCTGCTCTATCAGCAGAATAAAGCAATAATTCAGCCAGAGAAGAAGGTTTATTATCTTCGTGATTATCAAGTATTAAATTTCTAATTTTTTTTCCTAATAAGCTTCCTCCAGGTTCTCTAGTTTTTACTAATTTTTGCTTTCCTCTCAAAAGACCACTAGTTGGGATCCATCTAGAAATTTCATCAATTTGGGTTGTTTTACCGCAACCATCAATTCCTTCAATAACAATAAATTTACCCCTCATTTATTCTAAAGATAAAGCATTTATTACAACGGTTATTGAACTAGTTGCCATCAATAATGCAGCGATTGATGGTGTAAGAAGAATGCCATATTTTGGAAAAAGAATACCTCCCGCTATGGGAATTGCAATCAAGTTGTATCCAAAAGCCCATAATAGATTTTGTTTAATTTTTCCTATTGTTCTTTTTGCAAGACTAAGTGCATAAGGTAATCCAGATAACTGATCTCCCATTAAAACAACATCTGCATTCGCTTTCGCAATCTGGGTACCTGAACCTACTGCTATTCCTAAATTTGAAGCTGCCAAAGCAGGTGCATCATTTATTCCATCTCCAATCATTGCAACTTTATTCCTCTTCTTTAAATTTTCAATTATTTTTAATTTCATTTCTGGAAGAAGATCCCATTTTATTTCTGCTTCTGGACTATCTAATTTTTTTGCCAACTCCACTACAGTTTCTTTTCTATCTCCGCTTAAAATTTTTATATTATAATTATTTTCTCTTAATTTTTGAACAGAACTAATAGAATCCTCTCTTAATAAATCACCTAATAAAATAAATCCGAGTACCTTTTTATTTATACATACTCCAATCACAGAATGGGATTTGTTTTCTTCATTTTCTAATATTTCTTTTGATTTGCTATCAATTATTACTCCTTTACTAGTCAACCATTCAACACTTCCAATATTGATTTCCCCATCAATTGAATCAAGTTCTCCTGATATACCTCTACCGGATTCTGTATGGATGTTTTTAATTGCCAACAAGCTAAGGTTTTGTTTTTTGGCTTCATTAACTAATGCGCTAGCTATGGGATGGCGGCTTTGACTTTCTAAACTTGCAGATATTTTTAAAAGAAATAATTTATCAGCAGTATTTAAATAATCGATTATGAAAGGTTTACCTTTGGTCAATGTCCCTGTTTTATCAAAAATAATATGATTAATTTTTGATGCCATTTCTATTTTATCTCCGCCTTTAAATAAAACGCCTTTTTTTGCCGCTTTACCTGATGCAACAGTTATTACAGTGGGAGTAGCAAGACCTAAAGCGCAGGGACAAGCTATTACTAAAACAGCAATTGAGAGTTGAATGGCTAAAGTTAAAAAATTTTCAGCATTACTACCTAATGAATTATGTAACGTATGGTTGGAGGTGGTTATCAAGTCATGATGATTCTTTATTAACAAATCGGGCCAAATTTGTTTTGCACCTTTCCACCAAAAAAAGAAGCTTGAAGTTGCAATAAAAAGTACGAAGTATGTGAATTTTCCTGCAATCTGATCAGCGATTCTCTGAATTGGAGGCTTTTTAGATTGAACTGATTCAATAAGATTAACGAGTTTTGCTAGAGAAGTTTCTTCTCCCACTTTGATAACCTTAAGCCTTAAGGTGGAATTTAAATTTAATGAGCCATTAAGTAAATGTTCACCTGAGTTCACATCTATAGGTTTAGATTCCCCTGTTATATGAGAAACATCTACAGATGAATTTCCATTGATAACAATACAATCAGCTGGTACACGATCTCCAGCTAATAATTGAATTTCATCTCCTATTTTTAAAGACTGTACTCTGACGGATTTGACTTTATTTGCTTCTATATAAATATTTGCCATTTCTGGTTGGAGATCTAGTAATTCTCCAATTGAAGAACCTGTTTGATACTTTGCTCTTTCCTCTAAAAAACGTCCAATAAGAATAAACCCCAATAACATTACTGGTTCATTAAAAAAACAAGGAAAACCAGTCGAAGGAAATATTAATGATAAAAGACTTGTTGTATAAGCACTACTTACTCCCAGAGCTACTAAAGAATCCATATCTGGTCGATTTTTAATAAGTGATTTGAATCCTTTGATTACAATTTCTCTTCCAGGAAAGAATAAAGCTAATGTGGCCAGTGCAGCATGAAAGAATAAATTTCCTAATATTGGTAAATTTAAAAAACCTCCTTCTGCTAAATGCCCTAACCCTGAAAACAATAAAAGTAAGAGTGCAAAATTAAGTTTTTTCCATTGATTAATCCATTTCTTTTTTTTTTCTAATTGAACTTTATTTACTTTTTTTGAAAAATCATTTATGTAAATCTTTGCGGGAAAACCGCTTTGTTTGAGATTTTCTAAAACCTGATCAATGTTTGGAACTGTTTTATTAATTTCAAAATATGCACTTTCAGTAAGTAAGTTAACAGAAACATTTTGGACCCCATCCGAATTTTTTAATATATTTTCTACCGTGTTAACACAACCCCCACATTTCATGCCGGTAATATTTAATTGAATACTATTCATATTTTTGCGATGAAAGCAAAGTAATGCTTGTTTGTATTAATTACTATAATAATAAATGTTATAGACTTTTTAAATAGTTGATACTTTATTGACTAATTTAACTTTATTTAAAAAAAAAGTGCCTAATAATCAAAACAGAGACAATTTTATAGATAAAGCTTTTACTGTAATTGCTGAATCTATTGTAAAGATTATGCCTATTGCTGATAAAGAAAAAAAAGCTTACATATATTACAGAGATGGATTAGCTGCTCAAAATAATGGCGATTATTCAGAAGCTCTGGATTACTATAATGAAAGTCTATTACTAGAAGAAAATAAAATTGATAGAGGAGAAACTTTAAAGAACATGGCAATAATTTATATGAGTAATGGTGAGGAAGATAGATCTATTGAAACTTATCAAAAGGCCTTAGAAGAAAATCCAAAACAGCCATCTTGTCTTAAGAATATAGGTTTAATTTATGAAAAAAGGGGAAGGTTTGCTGAACAGAATGGTGATTTAGATCAAAGAGATATGTGGTTTGACAAGGCGGCCCAAGTTTGGGCTAAGGCTGTAAGACTTTATCCTGGTGGATACTTAGATATTGAAAATTGGTTAAAAACTTCTGGAAGGAGTTCAATTGATATTTATCTCTAGATTTTTATAGATTCACTCGTTCAATGCATAATTAATAGCTTCATTTATATTTGAAATTTCTTTAATTTGTATGTATTTTTGAAAACTATCTTTAATTTCACTAGTAATTTTAGGTACTAAAATATTTTTAATACCAAGCCTAACTGCCTCATCAATTTTGGCTCTAATATTATTTGCCTGCCTTACCTGACCGCTTAAACCTAATTCGCCAATAAATGCACAATTTATCAATGGTGGAATATTTTTTAAGCTTGATAAGATTGATATGGCAACTCCTAAATCTGAAGATGGATCATTTATTTCAAAACCACCTCCTGTCGCTATATAGCAGTCATATTCTGATAATTTAAACCCAACATGTTTTTCAATCACTGCTAATATTTGATGTAATCTATTTATACTCATTCCAGTTGTTGTTCGTCTTGGGTTATTGTAGAAAGTTTTATTTACTAAAGCTTGAATATCAACTGCAAATGGTCTTGATCCTTCATTGGTGATAGTAGTTGTGACGCCGGATATATTTTCTTTATTTGTGAATATTGAACTAGGGTTAAGAACTTCTCTTAAACCATTTTCTAACATTTCAAAAATTCCAATTTCAAAAGTTGATCCAAATCTATTTTTTACACTTCTTAGTAATCTATGGGATGCAATATTATCACCTTCAAAATTTAATACCACATCTACTAAATGTTCTAAAGTTTTTGGACCGGCAAGAGCTCCATCTTTCGTGACGTGACCAATTATCAAAAGCGCTATATTATTTTCTTTAGCAAGATTCTGAAGTTCAGATGAACAAGTCCTTACTTGGGAAACAGATCCTGGAGAACTTTCCATCTCATCACTATTAATAGCTTGGATACTATCAATAATCGCAAAACCAGGTTTTATTTTTTTAATCTCTTCGATAATTAAAGATAAATTAGTTTCTGCATAAATTTTTAAATCGAGGCTGCTTTGATTTAATCTTTCCCATCTTATTTTTACTTGTTCTAAAGATTCTTCTGCAGTGATGTATAAAACTTTTCCATTAAGGGATATTTTTCCTGCTGATTGAAGCACTATTGTACTTTTACCAATTCCTGGTTCTCCTCCAAGTAAAACTATAGATCCCGGAACTATTCCACCACCTAGTACTCTGTCAAACTCTTTAAAACCACTAGTAAATCTTGATATGTTACCAATTTCTATTTCATTAAACAGCTTAGATTTTTTATTTTTATTAACACTAGTTGTTTTAGATCTAGTGTTTTTTCTTTCTTCAACGATGGTATTCCATTCATTACAATTTAAGCATCTGCCAAAGTATTGAGAAGTCTCAGATCCGCAATTTTGACAAATAAAAGTCGAAAATTTATTAGACATTTAATTTTTGATTAAATTGAGGACTTGAGATGTTTGGGATTTTGCCCCTCTACAAGTTAGATTGGATAAAAGATAAATTCTCTTACTGATTAGCTAATAGAAACAAATGGCTGTATCTAGTCAAACAAAAGAAACTATACTTGTCGCAGATGACGAGGCAAGCATTAGAAGAATTCTCGAGACTCGTCTCTCAATGATTGGTTACAAAGTGGTAACTGCTTGTGATGGTAAAGAAGCACTAAAATTGTTCAAAGATTACGATCCTGACTTGGTTGTACTTGATGTAATGATGCCAAAATTAGATGGATATGGAGTGTGTCAAGAATTAAGAAAAGACTCAGACGTACCTATTGTCATGCTTACCGCATTAGGAGATGTAGCAGATAGAATTACAGGATTAGAATTAGGCGCTGATGATTATGTGGTTAAACCCTTTAGTCCAAAAGAATTAGAAGCTAGGATTAGGTGTGTATTAAGACGAATAGATAAAGAGCAACTTCCTGGAATGCCAAATTCAGGTTTAATTTTGGTTACAGATATTAAAATTGATACAAATCGAAGACAAGTTTTTAAAAGTGATGAAAGAATCAGGTTAACCGGCATGGAATTTAGTCTTTTAGAACTTTTAGTTAGCCGATCAGGAGAACCATTTAGTCGAGGAGAGATTTTGAAAGAAGTTTGGGGCTACACACCGGAAAGACATGTAGATACGAGAGTAGTTGACGTTCATATATCTAGATTAAGATCGAAATTGGAAGCTGATCCTGCAAATCCTGAATTAATTCTTACAGCAAGAGGTACAGGATATCTGTTTCAGAGGATTGTTGATATATCTCCATTTGACGGTAAATAGATGGAAAAAGATTCTTCTATTAAAAAGTCTAGAGCTATAAGAAGATTAGTTATTTGGTATAAAAGAAATTCTGCTGTGACTTCAATTGTTGATACTGCGGCTAATTCTGCTGTAACTGCAAGTAATGTTGCGGGCAACGTGGTTTCTGGTGCTGGTTCTGTTGTAAGTACTGCAAGTAATGTTGCGGGTAATGTAGCAGGTAATGTAGTTTCTAGTGCTGAATCAGTTGTTAACACTGCTAGTAATGTAGTTTCTAGTGCTAGTTCAATTGCAAAAAATACACTGCAGCCATTAGTTTTTGACCCTTTAAAAAGGTTACAAAACAGTGATAATTTAATAATTAAAGAAGAGGTACCAAATTCTGAGAGGATTTGGATCGCAGTTGATGGTATGGGGGGAGATTATGCACCTGTGCCCATTTTGGAAGGCTGTCTCGATGCTATCAGTAGATTTCCTATAAATATAAAGTTTGTAGGCAAAATTGAAAAAGTTAGATACGAAGCAGAAAGAGTTGGTCTAATAGATTTGTTAGAAAAAGAAATTGATAATAATCGTCTTGAATTAATAGATAGTGGAGATCCTATAGGGATGAATGAAGAAGCAACAGCAGTACGAAAAAGAAAAGATGCGAGTATAAATGTTGCTATGGATTTGGTTAAAACTAATAAGGCAAAAGCTGTTTATTCGGCAGGTAACTCAGGAGCTCTTATGGCCTCTGCAATATTTAGGATAGGGAGATTGAAAGGAATCGAACGACCTGCGATAGGAGCGTTATTCCCAACTAGAGATCAAACTCGACCTGTATTAGTTCTTGATGTCGGAGCAAATACTGATTGTAAGCCCTCTTATCTTCATCAATTTGCACTTCTTGGTGATGTATATGCCAAAGATGTTTTACAAATAGAAAAACCACGAATTGGTTTATTAAATATTGGCGAAGAAGAATGTAAAGGGAATGATTTATCTATAAAAACATTTGAATTACTATCCAATGAAAAAAGTTTTAATTTTGGGGGTAATTGTGAAGGAAGAGATGTTTTATCTGGTGATTTTGATGTGGTCGTTTGCGATGGTTTTACAGGAAATATATTACTTAAATTTCTTGAGTCAGTTGGAGGGGTTCTATTAGATATTTTAAGATCCGAATTGCCTAGAGGAAGAAGGGGGAAGGTTGGTTCTGCATTTTTAAAAAGTAATTTACTAAGAATTAAGAAAAGGTTAGATCATGCTGAACATGGAGGAGCATTATTGCTTGGGGTGAATGGTATTTGTGTAATTGGCCATGGTAGTAGTAAGTCTTTATCAGTGGTAAGTGCTCTGCGTTTGGCTCACTCTGCTGTAAATCATAATGTTATGGAAAATTTAAATCAACTTCAAAAGCTTCAAGTTTTAAATTCTTAAAACATATTTTGTCAGATTTATGTTTGACTTATATAAGTAATTAGATAACTCTTTTGGAAGTAATAAATTTAAATCAAATTGGAGTCTCATTTAAAGGAAGTGGAAGTTACGTACCAAATCAAATCCTGACGAATCAGGAAATTAGTAAGAAGGTAGAGACTAGTGATGAATGGATAAAATCTAGAACAGGTATTTCTCAGAGAAGAATTTCTGGATTATCAGAAAATGTTAGCGAAATGGGTTGCAAGGCAGCATTGGGAGCAATTGAGATGGCTAGATGGGATATTGAAACAATTGATCTAATAATATTAGCTACATCAACTCCAAATGATCTATTTGGTTCTGCTCCTGAAATTCAGTCAAAACTAGGCGCAATTAATGCTGTTGCTTTTGATTTGACAGCTGCTTGCAGTGGTTTCTTATTTGCTGCAATAACAGCTACTCAATTTTTAAAAGCAGGTAGTTATAAAAGAGCTGTAGTAATAGGTTCAGATCAACTTTCAAGTTATGTAGATTGGAATGATAGAGGAAGTTGTATCTTATTCGGAGATGGAGCGGGTGCAATAGCAATCGAAGGAACAAATAAATTAGATAATTTAATTGGCTTTAGTATGAGGACGGATGGTCAAAGAGGTTCTTTCTTAAATCTTCCATCTCAAAATAAGCAAGATCTAATTATTGATGATATTAATTTTTCAAGTGGGGGGTTTTCCTCAATTAAGATGAATGGACAAGAAGTATATAAATTTGCGGTTAGAGAGGTACCATTAATTATTGAAAATTTATTTAAAAAAACAAATTTCAATTCTGAGAAAATTAATTGGCTTTTATTACATCAAGCAAATCAAAGAATATTAGATTCTGTTGGAGAAAGGCTAAATGTTTCATCAGAAAAGATTCTCAGTAATTTAAGTAACTATGGAAACACTTCAGCGGCAACAATTCCTTTAATGCTAGATGAGGCTATAAGAAATAAGAAAATTAAAGAAAATGATATTATTGCCACAAGTGGTTTTGGTGCTGGGTTAAGTTGGGGTGCAGCCCTTATTCGATGGGGTTAAAAAAAGTTTTATTATGACAATTGCATGGGTATTCCCTGGTCAGGGTTCACAAAAAATTGGTATGGCAAATAAAATTATAGATTTGCCAAATGCAAAATATAGGTTTAATCACGCCTCTGAAGTATTCGAAAGAAATTTATTTGAAATTTGTGAATCAAATTCTGATAAGAAGAATCTTGCAGATGATTTAAATAATACAAAGAACACTCAAATTTGTCTTTTTCTGGTGGAATCAGTCTTATTAGACTCTTTAAAAGAAAATGGTTATAAACCAACCTATATTGCTGGACATAGTTTAGGTGAAATTACGGCTTTATATTGTGCTGATGTTTTGTCTTTTGAAGATTGTGTAAAACTTATAAAAGTTAGATCTGGTTTAATGGCAGATGCCGCAAAGGGATCTATGGCAGCATTAATAAGTTTTGATAGAGATCAATTAGATCTACTGGTTGAAGAGATAGACGATCTTGTAATAGCGAACGACAATAGTTCTTCTCAAGTTGTTTTATCAGGAAGCGAAAAAGCTTTAGATAATATTTCAAAACGAATTACGGCAAAAAGATTCCTAAAATTAAATGTTTCGGGTGCTTTTCATTCACCATTTATGAAAGAATCATCATTTCAATTTTCAAAATATTTAGACACTCTAGAATTTAATCAGCCTTCTATGCCCGTTATAAGTAATTCTCATCCATCCTTATGTAATGATCCAAATGAGCTTAAGTTTAGGTTTAAAAATCAAATGTGTAACGGTGTTAGATGGCGTCAAACTATGGATTTAATGAAAGAAAATAGTATTATTCAAATGGTGGAAATTGGCCCATCTAATGTACTTGGTGGTCTAGCTAAAAGGCATTTAAAGGATGTAAAAATTTCTCAAGTATCTTCTGCAGATCAAATTAAATATTGATTTAATGAAAAGTTATTTTTATCAAAAATTAATTTATAAATTGGTAAGTCAAATAATTATTTTACCGATTTATAAATTGATATTTCGAGGCAAGTTAATTGGGAGAGAAAATGTTCCTCATAAAGGTGCTTTCATAATGGTATCTAATCACGGCTCCCTACTTGATCCTCCTTTACTAGGTCATGCTATTGGTCGGAATATATCTTTTATGGCTAAGTCAGAACTTTTTAGAATCCCCTTACTTGGGTTTATAATAAAATCATGTGGAGCTTATCCTGTAAAGAGAGGCATAGTAGATAAAACGACTATTAAAACTGCATGTGAAAAATTATTAAATAATAATAGTATTGGTATATTTATTGATGGTACTCGACAAAAAGATGGTCGTGTAAATAAGCCAAAACAAGGAGCAGCTCTTTTATCTTTTAAAAATCAAAAAATGTTATTACCGGTTGCAATTATTAATTCAAATAGATTAGTTAGATTTAAGTTTTTTATTCCATTTTTTACAAAAATAGTTATTAAAGTTGGGAAACCGATTTATCCCCCTAAAGGCGCATCAAAAGCTGATTTAGGTAAAGTAACATATCATTTGCAGGAGTCTATAAATAATATGCTTGAATGAATGATCAGTTAGTTGGGGATATTGGATATAATGGCAAAACTTTTTCCCAAGTATTAGAACTTGAATGTTGTGAATTTTTATTAGACAAATTCAAAAGTTCTTTTAAATCTTCTATGTCAGAATATTCGGCTTGATAAGAAGACTCTGTATCTGTTAATTCTTCAAAAATTTTTGGAATAATTTTTTCTTTGATAGTGATGTTTTTGCTTGGTTTTTCAGCAACGCATATTTCATATTTTCCTGCAATATATCCTCTTCTTTTTAATTTTTTGAAAATCCAAAATGAATTCTTATCGTAATAGATATTATTTTGCTTGGCAATTCTTTTTGCCATCAATTCAAAAGAACTAAAACTATCTAATGAGCAATTTATTTGCTGAGCGAGAGTTCTCGCTAATACTATTATTTGCCTAGATGCGTTAAAGTTTGATGGCCCAATACTAACAGATATTTTATTAATTCTTTTTAAATTTTCTTTGCTAATAAAATTTGAAAAATCAACTATTAAGTTATTACATAAATCTTTCTCAAATTTTTTTGTAAAAAAGTTTTCAGATAAAGAGTTTTTGTTTTCTCTGTAAGCGAAGCCAAAAGAATCATCAGTACTATGAATTGCTAAGGTTAATTTATTATGGTTTGTTAATTCGTAAGGCATTTACCTTTAAATAGGTAACTCTAAACCTGGCCTACATTTAGACCACTTACCATATTCTTCTGAAAAACTTGAACAAGACTGAACATCCCAATCAGTTTTAAAATCGCCATTTAAATCTTTGATGATACTTACATGAATGTAAGGTTTTTTTGGTTTAAAGTTAGGAATATCACAAATGTGATCAACACCATGATTTTTTTCAACATCATGATATGTCATACATCTATCAACTAATTTACAGTTAATACAAATGCACATAATCAAGAAAGGAGATCTTAAAAATCATATTCTCATTGATCATACACTAATAATTAATGAAATAGAAAGAAGTATAAAATTTTATAATTGGGATTTTGTTTTATCTTCTTTACCTTCTGGATCTTGTTTAGTAGGTGGATATATAAGAGATTTAATTTTAGGAAGATTAAATTCATTAATTGATGTTGATATTTTAGTTCCACAAAATGCGATTAATGTTGGTAAAAAAATTGCAGATAAATTTGAAGGTAAATTGATTATTCTTGATGAGGCGAGAGATGTAGTAAGAATTATTTTTAAACATATCTCAATTGACATCGCTTCTCAAATTTCTCCCTCAATTGATATCGATTTATTAAGTCGAGATTTTTCTATAAATGCCATTGCTTTTTCTTTTGAAGAAAAACTTCTCATTGATCCATCAAATGGAATTAAAGACCTAAAGCTTTCTTTTTTGAGAACTAATTCAAAGCAGAATATATTAGATGATCCTTTAAGAATTTTAAGGTGCTTTCGTTTTATTTCTGAATTAGATTTTAATGTTGATGTAGATTTAATAGATTTTATTAAAACCTACAAAAATCAATTAAGACTTGTTGCGAATGAAAGAATTAATTATGAAATACAGCGAATAATAAGGGGGAGGGAAGCATCGCAGGCGATAATTTTAATAAATAAATTTAAAATTTTTGATTATATACAGTCACAAAAAAATTTGATATTTCTTGATTTAGAAAAAATTAATTTTGAAGAATTTAACAAATTTGAAAAGGAAAAATTTTTACCCTTATTTTATCTTGTTCAAATTTTAGACGAATTTTCTTTGAAAAATTTAAAATTTAGCAAATCTGAAATTTCAAAAATTAGGCTATTAAGAAAATGGAATCTCTTATTGAAGATGCAAACTATTTATGAATTTAATGAGAGGGAAAGATTTGATTTACATCAAGAATTAGAAACTATTCTTCCATCTTTTATTCTTTTTTTGCCAGAATCATTTCATATAAATTGGCTCGCTAGATGGCGAGATAAAGATGATAAATTATTTCACCCTTCAAATTTAATAAAAGGGGACGTTTTAAAAAAATATTTAGAAATTCAAGATGGACCTATTCTAGGGAAGGTTATTAATTATCTCTCTATGGAGCTTGCATATAATAGATTGAATAATTTTGATGAAGCTATATATAAAGGAAAGCAATGGATTCAACAAAATGCGCCAAAATGTGATTAAATACACATAGCTTAGTTTTTGTTTAAAGTTCAGACTTAAAATTATTTTTTAAAAATTTATGAGCATTCGTATTTACATTGGAAATTTACCACAAGTATTTAATCCAAAAGAATTTGATAGTTTTTTAAAAACAGTATCAGATTCTATTAGATTTAAAGCTGTTTTAGATAAAGAAACAAAAGAGTGTAGAGGATTTGGTTTTGCTACAACAAATAATGAACAAAATGCAAATTTAATAATCGAAAAGCTTAATGGTTTTGAATTTAATGGCTCCAAATTGAGAGTTGAACTTTCTGAAAAGAAAGATTCTTCATCACATAAGAGAAATAACTTAGGCTCTAATAAAAATAAAAAGAGGAAAGATTTTAAGAAGATTGTTCATAGCGATGCACCTAATCTTGAAGCTCCAGATCCAAGATGGGCCGGCGAACTTTCAAAATTAAAAGATTTGTTGGCTAATCAGAAAGCACCTGCTTAGCTATTTGATCCTTGAGATTAAATAAGATATTGGTATTTCAAACGCTTTTACTGAATTCTTTACAAAGGCTCTATTATTAAACACATCATAATCTAATCTTTCAATAGAATCTAATATTCCTCTATAAAGCCGTAAAGATGTCCAGACAGGCCATCTTGCATCTGCAGATAACCACTTAATTCCATCTTCAGATTTTTTAAACCAATCCCTAGCTCTTTTTAATTGGAAATTCATAAGCATCTTCCATTGATTATTTATTACTCCTTTTAATAACTCTTCTTCAGAATAATTAAATTTATTCATATCATCCTGAGGTAAATATATCCTACCTCTTTGCCTGTCTTCTCCAACATCTCTTAAAATGTTAGTAAGTTGATTTGCTATTCCTAGAGCTATAGCTGCTTCTGAGGAGTCAGGCATGTTGCTCCATGGTGCTGATGTATAGGCACTATCTATGCCCATTACATTCTGAGTCATTAATCCCACTGTCCCTGCTACGCGATAACAGTAAAGCTGTAATTCAGAAAAACTTTTGTATCTAAATTTTTCAAGATCCATTCTCTGACCCTCAATCATATCTAAATATGGTTCTATTTTCTGTGGAAATTTTTCTATTGTATCGAAAAGAACAGCATCTAAGTCTGATTGTATTTTTCCTTTGAAAACATTTTTTGTGTTTTCTTCCCATTCATTTAAATTATCTGAAAGTTCCTCAGTTGTCTTAGTTGAAGCTTCAATGCTATCCATTATTTCATCAGTTCTTCTGCACCAAACGTAAATAGCCCAAATCGCTTTTCTCTTTTCGTACGGTAATAAAAGTGTCCCTAAATAAAAAGTTTTAGCCCATTTTTGAGTTTCTTTTTGGCATATTTCATATGCTTTATTAAGTTGGGATAATGAATTTTTCAAAAAAGGTTTTTATTCTTGAGGTTTAGTTTATTTTAGATGTTTCTAGTGAAACATTATTTGATGTTTTGGAATATTCTTTGTTGATAGTTTCTGCGCATAATTTACCACTTAAAACAGCTCCTTCCATAGAAGCAAGATATTTTTGCATTGTATAATCACCTGCTAAAAAAAAGTTTTTTATTGGAGATCTTTGACTAGGTCTAAATTCTTGACATCCAGGGACTGCTTTATATACAGATCTTGGTGTTTTTACAACTTTAAACTTCCTTAGTTTAGTTTTCTCATCCCCAATAAAATGTGTTGGAAATAATTTTTTGAGTTCTTCCATTGTTGCATCAACTATATCTTGATCACTTCTGTTAATCCATTCTTTTGCAGGAGCAAAAACTAATTCGAGCATTGATCTATTTGGATCCTCATATTCCTTACAAGTGATACTCATATCTGCATAAACACTTAGAAGCGGAGATCTACTAAATAATAAGTGATCAATATCCGTTAATTTTTTATCAAACCATAAATGGATATTAATTACAGGTACTCCAATTAAACCATCTAGTTTTGAGAAGGCATCTATACCTTTCCACTGGTCTGGAATTATTAATTTAAAAAGATCTACAGGCATAGCACTAACATAAGCATCTGCTGTAATCACCTTTTTCTTTTCGTCTGAGTCTAGAGGGGCAATTGTAAAACTTTTAACAGTACTATCCTTATTCAAGTCTATTTTTCTAAGAGGACTATTCATATGAACCTCGCCTCCTCTCTTAGTTATATAATCAACCATTGGTTGGCAAAGTCTTTCTGGTGGGGCTCCATCAAGGAAAGCCATTTTTGAACCGTTTTTTTCTTGTAAAAATCTATTAAGTGCTGTTAATAAAACTGTTGATGAGATTTCATCAGGTCCAATAAAATTAAGCGCTTTACTCATAGCGATAAATACTTCATCATTAACTCTCTCAGGAATATTGTGTTCTTTTAACCATTCTGTCCATGATTTTGAATCACATTTATCAAGATATTTTTGTCCTCTTAACATTGCAGGAACTAAACCTAAGCCAAATAAAATCTTTTCATTCCATGAAAGCATGTCATTATTACTAAGAATTGCTGTTACTCCATTTGCAGGAGCAGGTATGTCAGGGAAATCAAATCTACTGTAAGTACCAGGCTCAGAAGGTTGATTGAAAATCATTGAATGGCTTTTCCATTGAAGTCTGTCTTCTATGTCTAATTCTTTGAAAAGTTGAAGCATATTAGGATAAGCACCAAAAAATATGTGCAAACCTGTCTCATACCAATCTCCATCTTCGTCTTTCCAAGCAGCAACCTTTCCGCCAAGTACATCTCTGGCTTCTAAAACAATGGGTATGTGGCCATTGTCAACAAGATATTTAGCGCAAGATAAACCTGCTAAACCTGCACCTGCAATTACAACACGCATTATAAAATCAAAAAATAATTTAACACTTACTAAGAAGCTATCCTAAAGTTAAGACATAATTGTTTTTTTTGTTGATTATTTTTCAGATTATGGAAAAAATGCTTTTAAAGTCAACCACTAGGCATGTAAGAATATTTACTGCTGATGTGGTTAATAACGATTTAATATTTGATTCTAATAAATTAACTCTCGACTTAGATCCTGATAATGAATTTATTTGGAATGAAGACTCTTTAAATAGAGTAAATCAAAAATTTACTGAACTTGTTCAAGAAAGAGCCGGAAAAAGTTTAGATGATTATGAACTTCGTAAAATAGGATCAGAAGTTGAAGGTTTAATTAAATATTTGCTTCAAAATGGATTGCTAAGCTATAACCCCGAATGTAGAGTTATGAATTATTCAATGGGTTTACCTAAGACAAAAGAAGTACTGTGAATAAATATCCTAATAGGGGTCAAAGAAGAGACCCTGGCAAAAATTCCTACTCCTCAAGGGTTGATGATAATTATATGCAGCGCGGTAGAAGAATACCTCCCTCTGACTCTGGACAAAAAAATAATTTCAGCACCGGAACAATTGCAGTACTTGCTGGCGTTTTGATACTAGGGGTAGGTATAGGTAGTGCTATTACTAGTACAACTGATGGAGGGCAGGGCAATATAGCTAGTCAACAGCAATTAGACATGGCCGTTCCAGACCCTGAATTTTGTAGGCAATGGGGAGCAAGTGCTTTTGTGATTGATGTAGAAATGTATACAACACTTAATCCTTCAACTAGTTTTGTAACACAACCTGCACTGCAACCAGGTTGCGTTATTCGAAGGGAGAATTGGACAGTTTTACAAAAACAAGGAGCTATAAGTAATGAGGATGTTAGAGAATGTAAGCAAAGAATGAATACTTTTGCTTACATAGGGTCAATAAGAGATAAGCCTATTGTTAAGTGTGTTTATCAGACTGATGTAAATGAGAACAAATTCATTATCAAAGGTGATGGGCAAGCTGAAGATGGAGGGGTGGGAATTAATAAGGAAGCTATTCAATTTTAGATTTAGTTAAGTTGTCTTAATGGGCTTTCAGAGCTTGCAAATTGAGGCAATATATATCTTTTAAAAACTTCTGATGCTCTAGATGTGTATCTTGATGGATTTGTAATTAATTTTAACTCCCTTTTTACCTCTAAATCAGCTATGTGGGGCTTGTGAATTGACCCACCTGCTAATTCTCTCTCAATAGAAACAACAGGTAAAAAAGAAACACCAAGACCAGATTGAACTGCATTTTTAATTGCTTCAAGAGAATTTAACTCCATTTCTATTTTTAATCTTTGAATATCAAGCCCAGAATCCTTTAAAAGTTTATCAACAACTTTTCTGGTTGTTGATTGAGAATCTAATGTGACGAAATTTAGTTTGTATAAATCTTCTTTCATCAGTTCTTTCTTGTTGGCAAGTGGGTGTTTTGGTGGCAATACAAGAGCTAATTCATCAGTTGCATATGGAATTACTTGTAACAAGTTTTCTAGATCTCCTGGTAATTGACCTCCAATTATTGCTAAATCAATTTGACCATTAGCAACGCTCCAACCTGTTCTTCTAGTGCTGTGTACCTGTAGTTGGACAGATACATCAGGATATTTTTGACGAAAAAGCCCTATCATCCTTGGCATTAAGTAGGTACCGGTAGTTTGACTAGCTCCAATTATGAGTGTTCCACCTTTTAAACTATTTAAGTCTTCAATAGCTTTGCAAGCCTCATCACATTGATTCAGGATTCTTTCGCAATATTCAAGTAAAAGCTTACCTCCTTCAGTTAAAAGTGCTTTTCTACCACCTCTATCAAAAATTGTTATTTCAAGTTGTTTTTCTAAATTTTGAATTTGTAAACTGACAGCTGGTTGGGTCACATAAAGTAAATCAGCAGCCTTTTTAAAACTTCCTTGAGCTGCAATAGCTTTTAATATTCTTAATTGGTCAAGAGTAAAAGGTAATTCTGGCATTATTTTTATGCCTACAATTTAACTTCAATTCTAATACCTAAGGGTATTATTGTTAATGATAAATAACTTGTATTTTGAAATTATATGGAGACTCACAAAACTTCTTTGTTGATTTTGGGATTAATATTAATTTTTGCTGTTATACATAGTGGAGGTGCTGCTTTAAGAAGTAGAGCAGAGGCTTTTATGGGAGCAAGATTATGGAGATTGCTTTTTGTTTCTTTAAGTTTGCCATCTGCAGTGATTTTAATTAGTTATTTTTTAGCTCATAGATACGATGGCATTAGATTATGGAATTTTCAGGGTAATCACTATGTATTTTTGTTGGTTTGGATTTTAACTGCTATCAGTTTCTTATTTCTATATCCTGCAACATATAATTTATTAGAAATTCCCTCAGTTTTAAAACCTCAAGTTAGGATATACGTCACTGGAATAATGCGAATAACAAGACATCCGCAAGCATTTGGCCAAATTATTTGGTGTTTCGCTCATACATTATGGATTGGGACATCTTTTACATTCATAACTTCGTTAGGGCTAATTTTGCATCATCTTTTTGCAATATGGCATGGTGATAAAAGATTAGAAATTAAATTTGGTGAAGAATTTTATAAGTACAAAGAAAGTACCTCAATAATCCCATTTGTCGCAATATTTGATGGTAGACAGCAAATTAAAGTAAAAGAATTTTTTAAATTCTCACAAATTGGGATATTAATAGCCATTGCAATACTCTGGTGGTCTCATAAATATATAAATATTGCTGTTACAACATTTAATTCATCTTTTATGTCTAAAATTTTCAATTAGCAGTTTAGTATTAATGTATAAATATTATTAAATATGCCTCAAGCTTCAGAAATTGCATGGTTGATTCCTGTCTTTCCACTTATTGGAGCAGTGTTTTCTGGTTTGGGTTTAATATGTGCGAATAAAAAAATCAATAATTCTAGAGAAATTGTTTCTATCAGTCTTTTGTCGTTCGTTGGAGTTTCTGCTGTAATCAGTTATAAAACATTAATTGAGCAAATCAATGGTTATCAATCAGTAGAAAAATTATTTGTTTGGGCAAGTGCTGGAGATTTTACAATCCCAATGGGATTCGTTCTCGACCCATTAGGCAGCGTAATGCTCACATTGGTAACCACTATTACTTTATTAGTCATGATTTACTCTCATGGTTATATGTCTCATGACAAAGGTTACGTAAGATTTTTTACATATCTAGCACTTTTCAGTAGTTCGATGATGGGATTAATTATTAGCCCGAACTTATTAGAAATATACGTTTTTTGGGAATTAGTAGGAATGTGTTCATACTTATTAGTTGGTTTCTGGTACGACAGAGATGGTGCAGCAAATGCTGCTCAAAAAGCTTTTGTCGTAAATAGAGTTGGAGACTTTGGCTTATTACTCGGAATTTTAGGTTTATTTTGGGCTACAAAAAGCTTTGACTTTAATGAAATTGCAGTAGGAGTATCACAATCAGTTTCAGAGAATTCATTGCCAGTCTGGGCTGCATTATTACTTTGTTTTTTAGTCTTCTTAGGACCTATGGCGAAATCTGCTCAATTTCCTCTTCATGTATGGTTACCAGACGCTATGGAAGGACCAACCCCTATTTCAGCGCTTATTCATGCAGCGACGATGGTTGCTGCTGGAATATTCTTAGTAGCAAGGCTCCAACCTCTATACTCTTTATTCCCTTCAATTCAATTTATTATTGCTTTAGTTGGCACTATTACATGTTTTTTAGGAGCGTCTATAGCCTTAACCCAGATGGATCTCAAAAAAGGTTTGGCATATAGTACGGTTTCTCAGCTCGGTTATATGATGCTTGCGATGGGTTGTGGTGCACCCGTAGCAGGAATTTTTCACTTGATAACACATGCTTGTTTCAAAGCAATGTTGTTTTTAGGGTCTGGCTCAGTAATTCATGCTATGGAAGAAGTTGTTGGTCATCAACCTGTACTTGCGCAAGATATGAGGTTGATGGGAGGTTTAAGAAAAAAAATGCCCTTTACTTCTACGACTTTCTTAATAGGTTGCGTAGCAATAAGTGGTATTCCTCCATTAGCTGGATTTTGGAGTAAAGATGAAATATTGGGAAACGCCTTTATCTCATTTCCTGCTTTTTGGTTTGTGGGATTTTTAACAGCTGGAATGACCGCCTTTTATATGTTTAGACTTTATTTTTTAACTTTTGAAGGAGATTTTAGAGGTGAAGATAAGGATTTACAAAAAGAACTTTTATTAGCTTCTAAAATTAATATAGAAGAGGAAGATCATCAAGAAGAACATGGCTCACTACATGAGTCTCCTTGGTCTATGACATTCCCATTGGTTTTTCTAGCAGTACCTTCAGTAATAATTGGGTTTATGGGATTTCCTTGGGATAGTAAATTTGCAAATTTATTAGATCCCGAAGAAGCATTGATTGCTATAGAGTCCTTTGAATTAAAAGAATTTTTGCCTCTAGCTATTGCATCTGTTTTCATTGCCTCAATTGGTATAACTATTGCTTATCAAGCTTATTTTGCTAAGAAAATAAACTTATCAATATTATTTGCACAAAGATTTCCATCTGTTAATAAGTTTTTATCAAATAAATGGTATTTGGACGATATTAATGAAAAACTTTTTGTGAAAGGTAGTAGAAAACTTGCAAAAGAAGTTTTGGAAGTTGATTCCAAAGTGGTAGATGGAGTGGTAAATCTTACTGGACTTGTAACATTGGGAAGTGGAGAGGGTTTAAAGTATTTTGAAACCGGTAGAGCTCAATTTTATGCTCTGATAGTTTTTGGAGGAGTGATTTTGTTGGTAGCAATATTTGGTTTCCAATCGCCCCAAGTAACTTAATAACAAATGTGTGTCTTCACTGTCCATGGGATGAAAAAATCTAGATAATTTCTAGAATTTGTTTAAGATCATTTTCTTATTCATTTGAGTAGCTATTTTTTTACGCATTTTGCACTGCATACAATAGGAACATTGGGTGGAGGTATATCTAATTTCCCTTGGCTCTCAGTATCTATTCTTTTCCCTATTGGATGCGCATTTTTGATACCTTTTTTCCCTGATAAAGGAGAGGGTAAAGAAGTAAGATGGTTCGCTTTAAGTGTTGCTTTAATTACTTTTCTAGTAACAGTAGGATCTTACATAAACGGTTTTGATATAAATAATGAAGATGTTCAACTTAAAGAAAGTATAAATTGGCTTCCTAATCTAGGCCTTACTTGGTCAGTCGGCGCTGATGGAATGTCAATGCCTCTTATATTATTAACTAGTTTTATAACGGCGCTAGCTGTCTTAGCTGCATGGCCTGTAAAGTTTAAGCCAAAATTATTTTTCTTTTTAATACTTATCATGGATGGAGGACAAATAGCTGTTTTTGCTGTTCAAGATATGCTCCTATTCTTTTTAAGTTGGGAGCTGGAACTACTGCCAGTTTATTTACTTTTAGCTATTTGGGGAGGAAAAAATAGACAATATGCAGCTACAAAATTCATTATCTATACAGCCGGGAGTTCTATCTTTATTCTTTTAGCTGCGTTGGCAATGGGTTTTTATGGAACTGAAGTTCCAAATTTTGAGTTTTCTCATTTAGCTAATCAAGATTTTGGCCAAAACTTTCAAATCCTTTGTTACATCGGTTTATTAATTGCTTTTGGTGTGAAACTCCCTATTGTTCCTTTACATACATGGCTACCTGATGCTCATGGAGAGGCTACAGCACCTGTTCATATGTTGTTGGCTGGAATTTTATTGAAGATGGGCGGATATGCACTTTTAAGATTTAATGCACAGTTATTACCTATCGCACATGCTCAATTCGCTCCACTATTAATACTCCTTGGAGTAGTCAATATAATTTACGCTGCTTTAACATCATTTGCACAAAGAAATCTTAAAAGGAAAATTGCTTATAGTTCTATAAGTCATATGGGTTTTGTCTTAATTGGAATAGGAAGTTTTAGTAGTCTTGGGACAAGTGGAGCGATGTTGCAAATGGTTAGTCATGGACTAATTGGAGCAAGTTTATTTTTTCTTGTTGGAGCAACTTATGACAGAACAAAGACTCTAAAACTTGATGAAATGGGTGGAGTAGGCCAAAAAATGCGTATTATGTTTGCATTGTGGACTGCCTGCTCTCTTGCTTCTCTTGCCTTACCAGGTATGAGTGGATTTGTTTCTGAGTTAATGGTATTTACTGGATTTGTTACGGATGAAGTTTATACTTTGCCTTTTAGAGTAATAATGGCATCTTTAGCTGCAATAGGGGTTATACTTACTCCAATTTATTTACTGTCAATGTTACGTGAGATTTTCTTTGGTAAAGAAAATCCAAAGTTAACTGCAGATAAGAATTTAATTGATGCAGAGCCTAGAGAGATATATATTATAGCCTGTTTACTCTTACCAATAATCGGGATAGGTTTATATCCAAGATTAGTTACAGAAAGTTATTTGGCTACGATAAATAACTTGGTTGACAGAGATTTAAATGCTGTTAAAAGCACACCAAAGACAAATGTTTTTGCGGGTAATAAATCAAATCAAATATTAAAAGCACCAACTATATAATTTTCTTAATATGTTTATTATTTTTTTGGCATAACAATTGATATGAAGATATCTTGAAAAAGAATATATTTAATTAAAGTAACTAAATCTCAATCTATTGATGGGTCACAGCTAGGGCCTAGATTACTCATAAAATTCCTTCAAGATGCAGCTGGAAGAGGTGATCTTGATCCATGGGATATTGATGTTATAAGTGTTATCGATAGTTTTTTAGAGCAGTTTAATCATAACTTGCAATATTCATCTAATAATCAAACTTCATATCAAAAAGATTTATCTGAGACAAGTGAAGCATTTTTTGCCGCCTCTGTATTAGTAAATTTAAAAGCTCAAGTTTTAGAATCTGATGTATTTCAAGAAGAAACATTAGGTTATGAAGAAGAAATTGGGATGGATAATCAAGAATGGATCAATGAAGGATTTGACATACCAAAATTTCCTGAAAAATATCTTAGAAGAAGATCTGTAGCTCAACCTGTTATTAAACGTACATCTACATTAGGAGAACTTGTTAGCCAATTGGAATCTATTGCAGAAATAATTGAAACGCAGGATCTTTTGCTTATGAAAAGGAAAAGAAATAAAAAATATTCTGATAAGGTTTTGATCTCTAAAGTTCAATCTTTAGCACATCGTGAAAAGCTTCCTGAAACAACTAAAGCACTTGGCAAGTTTCTTGATGGATGGGAAAAGGCATTACAATGGACTGATTTTGAATATTTAGTTAATAAATGGCAGACAGTAGTAAAAAGTGATTTAGATAAAGATAGGCTGGGTGTATTTTGGGCTTTGTTATTTTTATCATCAGAAAATAAAATTGAATTAAAACAACAATATTCTCTTTATGGCCCAATACAAATTAAAAGGATTATTCCAGATGGAGAATTAGCTCAATTACCTATTGAAAATCTTGAGGTTTCAGAAACTTCTTCGACTGCTGCTTAGTAGTAAAAGAGTAATAAAGTATAATCTTTAAAAAAGAGGTATATAGAGCTGATGAAGGCAATGATACTTGCAGCAGGCAAAGGAACTCGCGTTCAGCCAATAACGCATATTATTCCTAAACCAATGATTCCTATTTTGCAAAAACCCGTGATGGAGTTCCTTTTGGAACTTTTAAAAGAACATGGTTTTAAAGAAATAATGGTAAATGTTTCTCATCTTGCAGAGGAAATTGAAAACTATTTTAGGGACGGGCAAAGATTTGGTGTTGAGATAGCCTACAGCTTTGAAGGAAGAATTGAAGATGGAGAAATGATTGGTGATGCTTTAGGTTCGGCCGGAGGATTAAAAAAAATTCAAGATTTTCAAAACTTTTTTGATGAAACTTTTGTTGTATTGTGCGGGGACGCCTTAGTTGATTTAGATTTGACTGAAGCCGTTAAAAATCATAAGAAAAAAGGAGCGATAGCAAGCCTAATAACAAAAAAGGTAACTAGAGATCAAGTATCTAGTTATGGAGTTGTAGTATCTGATGAAAATGGGAGAATTAAAGCTTTTCAAGAAAAACCGGATGTAGATGATGCTTTGAGTGATTCGATTAATACTGGTATTTATCTTTTTGAGCCTGAGATTTTTAACTATATTCCATCAGGAGATAAATTTGATATAGGAGCTGATCTATTTCCTAAACTTGTTGAAATGGATTTGCCATTTTTTGCTTTGCCGATGGATTTTGAGTGGGTAGATATTGGAAAAGTTCCTGATTACTGGAGTGCGATTAGAAATGTTTTATTAGGTAAAGTAAGGCAAGTGGAAATCCCTGGAAAAGAAATTAAGCCTGGAGTCTTTACGGGTCTTAATGTTGCTGCAAATTGGGATAAAGTTAGTATAAAAGGACCCGTTTATATTGGAGGGATGACAAGAATAGAAGATGGTGCAACTATTATTGGTCCCTCTATGATTGGACCAAGTTGTTGCATTTGTGAGGGTGCAACTATAGATAACTCTATAATCTTTGATTATTCAAAAATTGGGAAAGGAGTGCAACTTGTCGATAAATTAGTATTTGGTAGATATTGTGTTGGAAAAAATGGAGACCATTTTGATTTGAAAGATGCTTCTTTGGATTGGTTAATAACAGACTCAAGAAGATTAGATTTAACAGAACCATCTCCTCAACAAAAAGCTATGGCAGAATTACTAGGAACTGATTTAATTAACATTCCAGATTGAGTCCAGCTTTTTCTAGTATCTCTGGGATAAGATGCTCTGCTTTGACTGCCATAAGATGAATTCCATCTGCAATATTGATAAAATCTTTAGCTTGCTCTGAAGCAATTAATATTCCTTCTTTAAGTGGATTTTTTGCATCTTTGAGACGATTTAAAACATTTTCAGGAATATTCGCTCCAGGTATAAATTTATTTATGAAAAGAGCATTTTTATATGATTTTAAAAGAAATACTCCTGCAATTACTGGTATCTCAAGTGGATTGCTGATTTCGTTACAAAAGTCGGCTAAACATTTTCTATCCATAACTATTTGAGTTTGTAAAAAATTTGCTCCTGCCTCCTTTTTTTTTATTGTTCTACTTTTTAAACTTCTTTGATTTCGACAACTTGGATCTACTGCAGCACCAGAAAAGATTTTAGTCCTTTTGTCTGGAAGTTGTTCAAAAGTAGGATCAATTCCTTGATTGAATGATTGAATTTGTTTTAATAATCGGACTGCCTCAAATTCATGAACTGCTTTTGTTTCTTGCTGATCACCAGCTTTAACAGAATCTCCTGTAATGCATAAAATATTTTTAATACCTAAGGCATTTGCTCCAAGAATATCTGATTGTATAGCGATTTTATTACGATCTCTGCATGAGATTTGCATTATAGGTTCTATCCCATTGTCGAGTAGTAGTTTAGACATTGCTAAACTGCACATCCTCATTATTGCTCTACTTCCATCTGTAACATTAACAGCATGCACCTTATTTTTGAGAAGTTGTGCTATTTTAAGAGATCTTATGGGGTCTCCTCCTCTTGGCGGCATTAATTCTGCAGTAATTACTTTTGAATTTTTTTCTAAAGTTTGCTGAAGTTTTGATTTCAATTGCTTTTTTTCCTTACTTGGTTAAGAAGTTTACTGTTACTGCTAAACTCAATTAATATATTAAAGGAACTGTTTAAATGCAAATGGTTGAAGAAGGTATTAACGACATTGATATGATGGGTCTCTCATCTAGAGAGATGGAAATCATAGATTTAGTAGCTGATGGGCTCACAAATCAAGAAATTGCTGTAAAGCTTACTATTAGTAAAAGAACTGTTGATAATCATGTAAGTAATATGTTTACCAAGACAGGCTCCAAAAATAGAGTTGCACTATTAAATTGGGCAATGGATCATGGAAAAATCTGTAGAGATGGATTTAATTGTTGCTCTCTGCCTGATTCGGATCAAGATTAATATTCTTTTCTTTATCGATACTATCTACCATATTCATTAAACAACAATGTGCTGAATTCATTTCAAAAAGTTGTGCATAATCAAGACAGGCTTCTTTATCAGAGTTGGTAAATCTTAATACCCCGTCGTAGTCATAAAGACCATACATGTCTAAAAATAATAAAATTTATGTTTCAAATATAAAGAGAATATAAAGGAAGTGAGAGGTTTTTAACTAATTTTTTTTTAAATCTTCGTTTCCCATTTTGAAAATGGATGTTTTGTCAGATTAAGATTAGTATATTTTTTTAGACCAGTAATTTCTTTTGCTATAAAAGATGGAAGAGTAACTTGTTCTTCCTCTTTAGTAAGCTCAATTTCGGCAATTTCTAAAGGAAAATTCTTGTCTTTAAAGGAATCTACAATCCAATCTTTTCGATCAATTTTAAAAAAAAATCTTTCTTTTTTAATCGTATTGGTAAGAGTTGACATGATTTTTTCACCTTCATTATTTGGTATCGAGTATTCATATTCGTAATTAGTAAAATTTTTAATATGTTTTTTAAGTGCAATTTTAAAGTTTTTGCCGTTAAATCTGATTCTGACTATCCAATCCTCCAAATCGTGGGAAAGATAGCCCTGCTCTATAAAAATCTTATGAGTAATAAAATCCTTCCATTGATCATTTTTGATAAGAAATCGTCTTTCAATTTCTAATGTCATCTAATTAGTTTGATTATTTTTTAATGATAAATCTCCTTTCCAATCCAGCTTTTTGATTAATGTAATGTAATAGGAAATGCTTTTATTAAATTTAATCATTTTACAGGGCTTTGTTAATTTATTAATTTCACAATAATCATTTTCTTTTATAGTCATACACTTTGATCCATCTTTCCATAGTTTTATTTCTCTTTTATTCTTTTGAACGACTCTAATAACTACTCTACTTGTATCAGGAATAATAATTGGCCGGCTAGCTAAGGTCATAGGACATATTGGATTTATAACGAATGCATTTATTGAGGGGTGTACTATTGGACCTCCTGCCGCCATAGAGTATGCAGTTGAACCAGTTGAGGAAGAAATAATTAAACCATCACCTTTGTATTCGTTAACTTTCTCATTATCTATTTCGATTTGAATTTGATTGGTTGGAGATATATCTTCTTCAACAGATTTAAAATAGAAATCATTTAACGCATCATAGCTTTTGAGTAGTTTTCTTTCTCTATTCTTCTCGTTGCTATAAACATCACAATGTAATCTGTTTCTAAAATCAATTATGAATTCTTCTTTTTCTAAAATTTTGATAAATGATTGGTCAAATAAAAAATCCTTTTCTTGAGTCAAAAATCCTAAATTACCGCCAATATTAAAACTAAGTATTGGAATATCATAGTTTACTAATGCATTTGCAGATTTAAGAACAGTGCCATCACCACCAAGAACAATTACTAGTTCAGGTAATGTAGCAAGATTGTAGAAGTAGCTTTCTAATTGATTGTTATCAAAATCACTTTCTATACTTTTTGATTTAATATTTCTATCTTTGAGAGCCTTATTACAAAATATAGAGGCTTCTTTAGCAGTTAAGCTGTTAGAACGATAAATAATAAGCACCAATGAAAGATTCATTTGATGCTTATTACCACTTTAATAAATTAAAACTTTCCATATCAACAGTCACTCTATTTCTATAAAGAGATAACAATATCGCTAAACCTACAGCAGCTTCTGCTGCTGCAACTGTAATAACAAAAATTGTAAAAACTTGTCCTTGAATTAGGTTATTGTCCACATAAGAAGAGAAGGCCATCAAATTTATGTTCACTGCATTCAACATTAACTCTATACTCATCAGTACTCTTACTGCATTTCTACTATTTAATAATCCCCAGATACCAATACAAAATAAAACTGAGGAGACTATTAAAAAAGCTTGAAGTGGGATAGATTCTAAATTCATCTTAATTTTTTTTTATAAGTAAAGGTTCATTTGGTTTCTCTATTAGCTCTTGATCTACAGGTAATCCTGTTGAAATATCTTCATTCATGACATCTCTTCTAGCCAAAACAATAGCCCCAATCATAGCCATTAATAGTAATACAGATGCCACTTCAAAAGGGAGCAAATAATCACTAAATAAGTGTTCTCCTATTCTTATTGTAGATTCTTCCCCTATAGATGCATTAGGTTCAGCCAAACCCCAAGTATTGGATAAGTCAACTCTTATTAATAGACTTAGAAGAGTTAAACAAATTGATGTTGATATTATTCTTCTTGATTTGATATTTTCAATAGCCTTTAAATCTTCTTTTTTATTAACTAACATTATTGCAAAAATTATTAGAACATTAACTGCCCCTACATAAACTAAAACTTGAGCTGCAGCAACAAAACTTGCGTTTAGTAGTAGATATAAGCCCGCTACACTCATAAAGACTCCACCAAGTAAAAACGCAGAGTAAACAATATTCTCTAGAAGAATTACCCCTAGTGCACCAATTATTACAACTAAAGATAATACTGAAAAACAAATTATTTGAGTTGTTACTGCTATAGACATGTATTATTTAAAGTTATTTGTTTGGTTCGACAGTAGAGTTTTTAATATCATTAAATTCTGGTTTCATCCAATCATAAACTTCTTCTGGTAGTTTACCAACTCGAACATCTGAAGGAGGAACTTCATGAGGATCCATAACTCCTTTAGGCAAATATGCAAGTTCCCTAAGAGGTTTTACAGATGGATCAGTTGTAACGTTGGTAGGAAGTCTACCTAATGCAATATTATCAAAATTTAAGTTATGCCTATCGAATGTAGCTAATTCGTATTCTTCAGTCATAGATAAGCAATTTGTTGGGCAATATTCAACACAATTCCCGCAAAAAATACAGACTCCAAAGTCTATAGAGTAATTTCTAAGTTCCTTTTTCTTAGTTTCCTTATTCATAACCCAGTCCACAACTGGTAAATTTATCGGACAAACACGTACGCATACTTCACAGGCGATGCATTTATCAAATTCGTAATGGATTCTTCCTCTATATCTTTCAGAAGGAATTAACTTTTCATAAGGGTATTGAACAGTAACCGGTCTTCTTCGGAGATGATCAAAAGTTACAGTAAATCCATCATATAAATATTTACCAGCACTGAAGGCTTCTTTAATATAACTATTTACTTTTTGAAGAAAATCTTTCATTTTAAAGAATTTACTTAGTTATTTTATTCTAGTGTATTTAATTAATGTTTAAGTAGAAATACTTAAAAATTATCCACCAAAAAATTGAGGGAAAGCTAATTTTAATCCTGCTGTCACAAGTAGATTAGCAAGAGAGATATGGGTAAAAGGAATTTCCATCCTAAATCTAGAAGTTGATCTATTCTCACCCTTGGTGTTGTCCAACGCAATAATATAGCAACAAAAACCAATAGATATGCTTTAAGAACAGTCATTATGATTCCTATAGAAGCTGTGAAAACCTGAATCACAGGAGCATCAATTGGAAGATTTAGAACTTTAGCAATTATCTCAACAGGAATAGGAAATCCCCATCCACCTAAATAAAGTATTGATACTAATAATGCAGATAGGATTAAATTTATATAACTACCTAAATAAAATAAAGCAAATTTCATTCCAGCATATTCAGTTTGATAACCCGCTACTAATTCTTCTTCAGCTTCCGGCAAGTCGAATGGTAGTCTTTCGCATTCAGCAAGAGCACATATCCAGAAAATTATGAATCCAACAGGTTGCCTCCATATATTCCAACTTAATATTCCTGCTCCGCTTTGTTGATTAACAATATCAATAGTACTAAGGGAATTTGTCATTAAGACAATGGCTAGTACAGACAAAGCCAGGGGTATTTCATAGCTAATAGATTGAGCAGCTGCTCTTAATCCGCCTAATAATGAATATTTATTATTAGAGGCGTAGCCACTCATAAGAAGACCAATGGGTTGAATACTACTTAGAGCTATCCAAAGAAAAATTCCAATACCAACATTACTAATGAGCAAGTTTTGGCCAAAGGGAACAATTAACCAGGATAGAATAACCGGGACTAATACCAATATTGGTCCAGCAGTGAATAGAATTGAATCTGCCTTTGCAGGAATAATATCTTCTTTTACGAGTAATTTCAGACCGTCTGCAATTGGTTGAAGTACCCCTAAAGCTCCTGCATATTCTGGACCTATTCTTTGTTGAGCAGCAGCAGATATTTTTCTTTCTAACCAAACTGTCACTAATACACCAACTACTGCTGATACTAAAACTAATAACATTGGTAAAGGTAGCCAGATTAAATGAGCAAGTTCACTTGAGAGGCCGAAGCCTTTTAAGATTTCATTAAAACTATATTCGAGATCTAATCCGGAGTTCAAAATTTTATCGTTATTTATTCTTTAGATTAACTCTTCATAAACAATATGTGTGTTTTTTATGAAAAGCTGAAGATATTATTTTCGATTTTCTAAAGTAATCCAATCTCTTGGAGCCGAGCCGGTATAAATTTGAGACGGTCTAAAAATTCTGTTTGCGCCTAATTGTTCCCTCCAATGAGCTAACCAACCTGCGACTCTTGATATTGCAAAAATAGGAGTAAATAAGTCACGGGGAATACCAAGTTTTCTGTAAACAAGGCCAGAATAGAAATCAACGTTTGGAAAAATACCTTTTCCTCCTAGCCTTGGGATAGCCTCTAACTCTAATTTTTTAGCAACTTCATACATTTCATCTTTTCCAAACCTAACAAAAAGCTCCTCTGCTAATTTCTGAAGAATAATTGCTCGAGGATCTTTAACTTTGTACTCTCGATGTCCGAAACCCATAATTTTACTTTTGTTTTGAATAGCATCTTCTAAAAAAGAAGCAGCTTTTGCAGGAGTTTTAATATCTTCTAACATGGCAATTACATCTTCATTTGCTCCACCATGAAGAGGCCCAGCTAATGTTCCTACTGCAGAGGCAATTACTGCGTATGGGTCTGTAAGCGTGCTAGCCGTAACTCGTGCGCTAAATGTACTCGCATTTAAACTATGTTCTGCATGAAGAATTAGGCATCTATCAAAAACTTTTGCAGCTATGGGATCTTGTTCTTTTTCAGTCAACATGTAAAGAAAATTCGATGAATAGGATAAATCATCCCTAGGTTGAATGGGATCTTGTCCTTTTCTTATAAGTTGAAATGCAGCAATCATTGTTGGAATTTTTGCAATTAGTCTTATCACTGCGTTGTAGATATAATTGGGATCATCTATCGCTCTTCTTGAGTAGAAAAGACCAAGAGAGGCGGCGCTGGACTGCAGAGCATCCATGGGATGCCCAGTGGCAGGAAAGCATTTCATCATATCTCTTACTCTGAAGCTTAATCTCCGATGCATCTGTACTTCTTGTTCAAAATCTCTTAGTTCTGTTGCTGAAGGTAATTCTCCCCAAATTAATAAAAAAGCAGTCTCTAAGAAACTACTTTTCTGTGCTAATTCTTCAATTGAATAGCCTCTATATAATAATTTTCCTTTTTGACCATCAATATCACATATTGATGAATTAGTTACTGGAACTCCCTCTAATCCTGGTTTTAAAATTAGTTTATGAGTATCCAAAATTTTAATGTGATATAAATCGTTTATAGATCTAAGATAGTCAAATAATTTTTAGTTAACCACAAGATATCAATCAAATTTAATTATTAAATATTTTAAAATTAGTTTCTGCATAATAAAAAGGAGCTGTTTCTGGAATGGATTGTTTGATTATTGCTTTAAATTCAGTAATTGATAAATTAATTATATTTTTAAAAAAGTAATTAATGTTTTCTAAATAAGAGAAATTTTTAGTTTGAATATAGTAAGGATTCCTGAGATTTAATTTTTTATTTAGAAAGTATTTAGCATGACTATCACCTCTTAAACTAAAAAACTCATTTGAAATTAAATCTATATCTGCCTCATTTACCAAAGTGTTACTAATAAAGTTTAGATTGTCAGTCTCAACTAAAAAAATCTTTTTATAATTGGACTGTTTTATTGTATTCTGCTCTTTTTCAAGTATATCTTTTGAGTACATTGTATAAATATTATTATTATTTTCTAGACTATTTTTATTAAAATCTTCTAATAATTTTATGTTCTCAATAGGCAAATAATTTTTATCATAAATTACTAACCAATTGTTATCAGAACTTAAGAATAGTAGATTATATTTTAATTTATTATTTAGTTCTTTAATAATATCCTTTTCAAAACTGTTTATTTCGATATTATCAAGATACTTATTTGAATCTAATAAATTATTATAAATAGATAGTTGATAATTTTTTTTATCTAATATATTGACTGTATCCATATTTTTATATGATATAAAATCTAAATTTTTTTTATTATTAACTAAATACGATTCTAATATTATTTCTTTATCCTTAAAATCAAGTAAAGTTACTAAGTAGTCCTCTTTTTTTAGAGAATAATTTTTTTTATTTAATAGTTCGTTTGTTTTGAATTTATTTGTTAAAAAGATATTATGTTCATTTTTAAAATTGTTCAATATTTCTTTAAAAGAGATATATTTCTTTTCAAGATTAATTGATTGTAATGCATCAAGTATTAAGGTTTTATTAGAGGAAGTAATAATATAATTATCGTTAGTTCGATAAATATATTTTAAATAATTTAATTTATTTTCTCTAGATATTGTAATTAATTTATCGGGCTCATCAATTTTATTTGTAAGATTTAAAATATCATCTATATCTTTATTTTCCTTTATTTTAAATATTATTAAAACATCATCTATCTTTTTTTCTGGATTATCATGGGTCGCAATTGCAAGTTCATTATTATAAATATCTTCTAATTTATAAGTACCTAAATCTAAACCTAAGTAAGCCAATATACTATTTTTTACTAAAACAAGCTTTTCTTGATTTGTTGTTTCAAAGTTTGTCCTTATGGCGTTGGTGATTTTTGAACTTTTAGTATTTGAAATGAAGAATGTTTTATTATCTTTCGGTAAGTACTTCAAGATTTTTAATTCTGAAATATCATTTTGGCTTACTTTATTTAAGCTAAAAGAAGTTTCTTCAAATCCAAAAATACAACATAAGAATAATATTGTTATTACAGTTAAATATTTAATATTCATTTTTATTTTTATTTTTAACAATAAACATGTTCTTGCAACCTTACTTATAAAATTGTTAATAACAAATATTTAATTCTAACAATTGGGAAATTATCCGAAAACTTTAAATGCTTTTGATCTTAATGAATGGTTTAATTCGGAAGATGAAAATCCTATTATTATTGATGTTAGAGAGGATTCAGAACTCGAAATTGCATGTTTTCCAAGGGAATTTTTACATTTACCAATAAGTAAGGTTTCGGCTGAGTGTGTAAAAACAAAAATCAGTGAATATAAAGATAAAAAGTTCGTTGTTCTTTGTCATGCCGGTATCAGAAGTTATAATTTTGGACAATGGGCATTAGAAAATAATCTCGTAAATGAGATTTGGAATCTTGAAGAAGGTATAGATGGTTGGAGTCAGTATATCGATCAAACGATACTTAGATATTAGTTAGTCAATATCCAAAGATGATGCGACAGTATTGACATCCTTATCTCCTCTACCAGAACAATTAATTACTATTTCAGTATCTTCATCTAAGGTAGGACATAATTTTTCTAACCAAGCAAAGGCATGAGCTGTTTCGAGTGCAGGGATAATTCCTTCTAATTCACTCACTAGTTTCAAAGCGTCTAAAGCTTCTGCATCAGTAACAGAGCCATATTCTGCTCTTCCTATATCTTTTAAATAACTATGTTCAGGACCTACCCCAGGATAATCAAGACCTGCGCTTATAGAATGCGCTTCTTGTACTTGACCATCCTTATCTTGTAAAAGAAGACTCATTGACCCATGTAAAATTCCTACGGATCCTTTAGTAATAGTCGCGGCATGTTTTTCAGTATTAACTCCGCTTCCTGCCGCTTCAACTCCAATAAGTCGAACTGATTTTTCTTTTACGAAAGGATGAAAAAGACCCATTGCATTTGATCCTCCACCTACGCAAGCAAGCAAAATATCTGGTAAAGATCCAAATGATTCTAGACATTGTTTTTTAGCTTCTTCTCCTATAACTGCATGAAAATCTCTTACGATCATTGGGAATGGGTGTGGCCCTGCAACTGACCCTAAAATATAGTGCGTTGTTTCTACATTGGACACCCAATCCCTGATTGCTTCACTAGTTGCGTCTTTGAGAGTTGCAGTACCTGAAGTAACAACTTTAACTTCTGCGCCTAATAGTTTCATACGAAAGACATTTAATGATTGTCTTTTTATATCTTCTGCCCCCATGTAGATAATGCATTGCAAACCAAATCTCGCGCATACAGTAGCAGTAGCAACTCCATGTTGCCCAGCCCCTGTTTCTGCAATTATTCTTTGTTTTCCCATTCTTATCGCTAATAAAGCTTGCCCTAATGCATTATTGATTTTGTGAGCACCAGTATGATTTAGGTCTTCTCTCTTAAGCCATATCCTGCTAGTAGATGTTTTAGTCTGGTAATGTTCAGTAAGTCTTTTAGCCTCATATAATGGGGTCTCTCTTCCTACATAAGTTTTCAGTAAATGATTTAATTCATTAACAAATTGTTTATCTTTCCATGCATCAGAAGCAGCTTCTTCCAGTTCAAAAAGAGCTGGCATTAGTGTCTCAGGGACATATTGACCTCCATATTTTCCAAATCTTCCTTCTTTTGAAGGTTGATTTAAATCATCATTATTATTTTGATCCTGACGAGAAATTGTACTTACCAATTTTTTATAGTATAAGTATGAACTAACTATAGATTATATAAAAAATAATGGGAAAAAAAAATTGGATTGAATTTGATAATCAGGAAAATATTTATAAAGAAAAACCTAAAGAAGAGAATTTTCAAAAAATATCAAAAATAAATATCTCAAAACAAAAAAAAGGTAAAAAAGGAAAAACTATTACTTTAATAAAAGGTTTATCTATTAGAAATGAAATAGAAGTTAAGGAATTACTAAAAAAAATGAAAGTGTTTTGTGGGACTGGAGGAACTTTAATAGGTGAAGACATTCAATTACAAGGCGATATGGTAAACAAATCAATTGAGTTTCTTCGCAAAGAAGGATTTCATAATTTATGAGTCAAGAGTTAAAATAGATTTCTACTTTTAGAAACATAAAAAGATGACAGAACTAAATCAGAAAAATTCAGGAAAAAATATAAAATGGCACAATTTAACTATTGATAGAAATAAGTTAGAAAAAATGAGAGGACATAAAGGAATGGTAATTTGGTTTACAGGTTTATCAGGGTCTGGGAAAAGTACCTTAGCCAATGCTGTAAATGAGGTTTTACATTTGGATGGGTTATCAACTTATGTACTAGACGGAGATAATATTAGACATGGTTTATGCAAGGATCTTGGATTCTCTGATGAAGATAGAGAAGAAAACATAAGAAGAATCGGTGAAGTAGCTAATTTATTTATGAATGCAGGAATCATAACCATTACAGCATTCGTCTCCCCTTTCATTAATGATAGAAATAAGGTTAGGAAAATTATTGGATCAAAGGATTTTATTGAAGTATATTGCTCTGCAGACATTGATGTATGCGAGAGTAGAGATACTAAAGGTTTATATAAAAAGGCACGTTTGGGAGAAATTAAAGAATTTACAGGAATATCTAGTCCATATGAGGCTCCTGTAAATCCAGAAATAGTAGTTAATACAGGTACCTTAAATTTAAATGATTCTGTTGAAGAAGTTGTAAATTATCTTAGAGAACAGAATCTAATTGAAAGGATTTAATTATAAAAATATTTTTAGTAATTTTTCAGGTAATTATCAGCCCCTAGATCAGATAATTTTCTATTTTTAGATCTTACTTGTGTATGGAGATTATCTCTAAATTTTTTCATTTTTACTCTTAAAGCTTCATCAAATAAACCAAGTATTTGAATTGCTAATAAACCAGCATTTTTTGCACCGTTTATGGCTACTGTTGCTACAGGAATTCCCGCAGGCATTTGCACTATTGATAATAGCGAGTCTATTCCTCGCAAAGTTTTACTCTCTACCGGTACACCTATGACAGGAATGCATGTTAGCGAAGCTATCATTCCAGGCAGATGAGCAGCTCCACCGGCACCTGCGATAATAACTTTTATGTTTTCTGATTCTGCTTTTTTTGCATATTCCATCATTTCCATTGGTGTTCGATGTGCAGAAAGTATACAAACTTCATTTTCTATTTCAAATTCATTCAATATATCTATTGCAGGTTTCAAAGTTTTTAGATCTGAATCACTTCCCATTACTACAGCAATTTTATAGATATTGCTGGAATTAAATTCTGACAAAATAACAAATCAATTCTTTTCTTATAATGACGTGCAATTACTTGTGCGCTAGTTAGTTAGTATTAAAAAGACTAATTTTGTATGAATTGTTATGACGTCTAATAAAAATCTTGAAAAAAGCGAAGTTAGGGAGTATTTCAATGGGACAGGTTTTGATCGATGGAGAAAAATTTATAGTAAATCAGAAGAAATCAATACAGTGCAGAAAAATATTAGAAAAGGTCATCAAAAGACTGTCGATGATGTCGTTTCATACGTAAAAAATTATCCTGAATTAACAACTAAGACTTTTTGTGATGCTGGTTGCGGTGTGGGAAGTTTAGCTATTCCTTTACTAAGACTTGGTATTAAAGATTTGCAGGTTAGTGACATATCTTCTGAAATGATTAAAGAAACAAGGAAACGTATTAATGAATTAGGTTTAAGTCAAAGAAAAATTAAATTTTTAACTAGTGATCTTGAACAGTTAAAAGGGTTATTTGATGTTGTTATTTGTTTAGATGTATTTATTCATTACCCGCAACCAGTCGCTGAAGAAATGGTCAGACATTTATGTGACTTGAGTAAAGAGAAGCTAATAGTTAGTTTTGCCCCGTATACACCAATATTGGCAGTTTTAAAGAATATTGGAAAGTTGTTTCCCGGGCCAAGTAAAACTACTAGAGCTTATACATTAAGAGAAAAAGGGATTATTAATGCTGCTAATGAAAAAGGTTTTATTGTGGTTCAAAAAAAATTAAATCAAGCTCCATTTTATTTTTCCAAATTAATTGAATTTAAGAAAGTAAAATAAATTACTTTACTAGGTGATTTTCAAGTGCATAACGGACTAATTCGGTTCTGCTAGATGTAGTTGTTTTTATAAAAAGCCTGCTTACATATTTTTCAACATTTCTAATAGAGGTTTCAAGTTTTCTGGCAATTTCTTTATTCATAAGGCCTTCTGCTACAAGTTGAAGTACGCTTGCTTCTCTTGGCGTAAAACTTGGAATATCTATAGAATTTTCTTGATTGAGGGGATTCTGATCTGTAAGCATAGATTTTATTTCAGTGATCTGTTTTGCCATTTTACTAACATCAATATCAGCAAATCGGGCTGCTTCTTTGAGTAATCGTTCTTGCCTATTAATAACATTTTTAACTCTTGCAGATAATTCATCTGGATCAAAGGGTTTAGCAATATAATCATCAATACCTGCAAGATATCCTTGGGTTCTGTCTAAAGTCATTCCCTTTGCTGTCAGAAAAATAACTGGAGTTCCTCCCAGCTTTTCATCTCCTCTTATTTTTTTTAATAAAGCATAACCATTTGATCTCGGCATCATAATATCGCTAATAATTAGATCTGGGAAAATTGTTTGGGCTTTTTCCCATCCATCCTCTCCGTCAACCGCAATAAAAATTTCAAATCCTTCGTCTTCGAGAAATGTTTTTACAGCTGTTCTTAAACCAGGTTCATCATCTACCAACAAAATTTTTGATTTTTTAATTACTTCATTATCTATTTGATTAGTGTCATTCATTTTTTAATTTTGAATTTAATTTTCTTTAGCCTAATAATAATTTTATATACTAAATATGATGCTTACAACTCCCATACTACTAGATTATCAATCTTCAACCCCTTGTTTAGAGGATGTTGTAAATTCTATGGCACCTTATTGGAGTGAAATCTTTTCTAATCCCTCGAGTAAATCGAATTTAGCAGGCATTAATGCAAGTGCCATATTAGAAGTCTCAAGAGAAAAAATACAAGAATATTTATTTCTAAAAAAAAAGAAAGTAATTTTTACTAGTGGAGCAACAGAATCTAATAATTTGGCTTTGCTGGGTTTTGCAAGGAAACATTATATAGAAACAAAAAATTATGGTCATATTATTACTTTAAAAACCGAGCATAAAGCTGTATTAGAGCCACTAGATCAATTAAGAAAAGAGGGATTTCATATTACTGAAATTAGTCCAGAACAAGATGGCTTAATTTCAGAAGAAAAGTTTGTTAGCTCTATAAGAGATGATACATTTTTGGTAAGTATCATGATGGCAAATAACGAAATAGGTGTTGTTCAGCCTTTAAAAGTAATTTCAGAAATATGCAGTTCAAGGGATATAATTCTCCATTCTGATTATGCTCAATGTCTAGGTTTTCTGGAGTTTGACAGCCTTGACTCAGTAGCAAATATGTTAACAATAAGCTCCCATAAAATATATGGTCCTAAAGGGGTAGGAATACTTTTGATTGATAGAGATATTGAGCTACAGCCTTTAGTTTTAGGAGGAGGTCAAGAATTTGGTTTAAGATCAGGAACATTGCCCTTACCTTTGATAGTAGGTTTTACTAAAGCAATTGAAATAGCAGTTTTAAATCAAAAAAAGAATATTCAGAATTTTCTTTTTCATAGAGATAAACTTTTGAAGGGATTATTAGATAATAATTCTGGAGTGGAAATTAATGGGTCAATGAAAGAAAGATTACCTCATAATTTGAATCTGACTGTACTTGATGTTAACGGTTCAAAATTGCATAAAAGTTTGAAATCTAAAATAATCTGTTCTAGTGGTTCAGCGTGTAGTAATGGTGAGCCTTCGCATGTATTACTCGCTTTAGGAAGATCTTTTAAAGAAGCGGAGGCTTCATTAAGATTAAGTATTGGTTTGATGACTACTACAGAAGATATAGAAAAATCAATTGGGATAATAACCGACTCTATTAAATTATTACGCTGAGATCTTAATTATTTTAATTGCGCAATTCTTAATTTTGCGCTTCGAGATCTTTTATTAATTTCAATTTCTTTTTCATTTGGTGTAATCGGTTTTTTTGTGAGATTTTTTAATCTTTCATCACCCTTAAAAAAATTTTTCACTAGCCGATCTTCTATTGAATGAAAGCTAATAATTGAAATTATTCCCCCAGGTAATAGCCAATCTGGAGAAATATCTAAGAATCTTTCTAATGATTCGATTTCTTTATTTACAGCAATTCTTAGTGCTTGGAATGTTCTAGTGGCAGGATGAATTTTTCGATATCTTTGTTTTGGTGGGAAACAACCAGCAATAGAATAGGCTAAATCTTTGGTACCCGAATATTTGCCTTTTTCTTTTAAATCTTTTTTAATTCTCCTAGAAATCTTTCGTGATAATCTTTCATCACCAAATTTAAAAATTAAATCAGCCAGATCTTTTTCACTTAAACTTTCAATTAAGTTTTCTGCATTCATCTCAAGTGAGGGATTCATTCTCATATCTAAAGGGCCATCTTTTTGAAAACTGAATCCTCTTTGTGGGTTATCTATCTGATTACTATTGACTCCAAGATCTGCTATTACAAAAGAAACTTTTTCTTTTGGCTCAAAGTTCGCAAAATTTGAGGGACATATTTCAATCCTCGATTTAAATTCTTCAAGCTTAAATAATGCTGACTTTCTTGCGATTGGATCGTGATCTAATCCAATTATTTTTAAATCAGGATATTTTTTTAATAATTGATACGAGTGTCCGCCACCACCTAAAGTTGCATCTATACCTGTTAGTTTATTCCCTGATATTAATGGATATTGATTTATAGAAACTAAAATTTCATCTGTCATCACTGACTTATGATTGAATAAAGATGAATCAGAAAGGTCAGTTTGCATAACTTTCTACTAAGATTTAAATAGAGGTTAAATTATTAATGGCTCAACTAGAGACTAGAACAGAACCGATGGTGGTCAACTTTGGCCCTCATCATCCATCTATGCATGGAGTTTTAAGGTTAGTTGTAACCCTTGATGGCGAGAATGTAATAGATTGTGAGCCCGTAATTGGATATTTGCATAGAGGCATGGAAAAGATAGCTGAAAACAGGACAAACGTTATGTATGTACCTTATGTAAGCAGAATGGATTATGCAGCCGGAATGTTTTATGAAGCTATTGTAGTAAATGCGCCAGAAAGATTGGCGAATATTGTTGTACCCAAAAGGGCCAGTTATATAAGAGTTCTAATGTTGGAGCTCAATAGAATTGCAAATCATCTTTTATGGCTTGGTCCATTTCTAGCAGATGTAGGAGCTCAAACTCCATTCTTTTATATCTTTCGAGAAAGAGAAATGATTTATGACCTTTGGGAAGCTGCTACTGGACAAAGATTAATAAATAATAATTTTTTTAGAATAGGAGGTGTGGCTTGTGATTTGCCTTATGGATGGTTAGAAAAATGCATTGATTTTTGCGATTGGTTTGCTCCCAAGATTGATGAATATGAAAAACTAATAACAAATAATCCTATATTCAAAAAACGAATTGAAGGTCTTGGAACTATAGAAAGAGATCAAGCAATTAATTGGTCACTTTCTGGACCAATGCTTAGGGCTTCTGGAGTCTCTTGGGATTTGAGAAAAGTTGATAGTTATGAATGTTATGACGATTTTGAATGGGAAATTGCTTCAGAAACAGAAGGTGATTGTTATGCCAGATATCGAGTAAGAGTTCAAGAAATGAGAGAATCATTAAAAATTATTCGTCAAGCTTGTGAAATGATTCCTGGAGGCCCAACAGAGAATTTAGAAGCTAAACGTATGGCTACAGAGGATAAAAAAAGCGAAATATTTGGCATGGATTATCAATATGTAGCTAAGAAAGTTGCGCCTACTTTTAAGATCCCTAATGGAGAATTATATACAAGATTAGAATCTGGGAAAGGTGAAATAGGAGTTTTTATTCAAGGAAATAATGAAGTTACACCATGGAGATTTAAAATTAGAGCTGCTGATTTAAATAATCTTCAAATATTGCCTCATATTCTAAAGGGAGCAAAAATAGCTGATATTATGGCAATCCTTGGCTCAATAGACGTCATTATGGGTTCTGTAGACAGGTAAACCTTTTAATGAAACCTAAAAATTGGTTGATTTTAAAAAGGAAAGTAAGGTTTGGTGATTGTGACTCTGCAGGAGTGATACATTTTCACAACCTTTTAAGATGGGCACATGAAAGTTGGGAAGAAAGTATTGATATATATGGCATTCCTCCTCAGGATATTTTCCCCGATGCTAATTCCCATAAAAATCAAATTATATGTCCCATAGTTAATTGCGAAGCCAATTTTTTATCACCTATTAAGATTGGCGATTTACTCTCAATTAAGATATTCCCCAAAAAAATTAATAATCACTTATTTCAAGTAAATACATTTTTTTTAAAGGATGAAATTAATGTCGCTGAAGGAAAAATTATCCATTGTTCTTTAGATGTTGATTCAAAATTGAAAGTTAAATTACCTGATCAACTGGAGAGGTGGATAGAGGCTTCCAATATAAATACGAATTTAAAAGAGTGTTAATTGTAATGAGTTACTATTTTTCAAATATGAAATTAGATTTTTTAATGTAATTTGATTGATTTTTACCAATTATCCAAGCTTCGGGTCTCTCATGTTTTGGCCAATTTTTAGAAAACTTTTTTAATATTTTTAATGAATATTCAATATCTATTTTAGAAGTTTGTTTTTTAAAATCAATGTTGATTTCAATTTTATTCCCCCATTCTTTATTAGGTATATTTAATATCTTAAAATTTTCTATTGGAATTTTTTCATTTGAGATAAATTTACTTAATCGTAATTTAATTACTTCTGGAAAAACTATTTCACCTCCAGAATTAAAAGCATTATCTATTCTTCTAATAAATTTTAAATAAAAAGAATCATTCAATTCTTGGATCTCTCCCAAATCACTGCTTTCCCACCAACCATTTTTATCTTTGAAATTTTTAGTTTTAGAAGCTTCAAGCAATTCAATTCCTATTCTTTCTGATTTGATTTGGATTAAACCCTTTTTACTAATTCTTAAATTTATATCACATAGTATTTCTCCAACATTATCAATCCCTTCTAAAAATTCCTTAGGTTTTAGGCTTGTAACCATGGCAGCAGTTTCAGTTGATCCGTAACAGGGAGCTAAATTTATTTTTTCTAGTCTGCACTTGCGAGAGGTTTCACTAGATATAGATGCACCACCAATCCAAATTAAATCAAAAATCTTTAACCAATTAATCCCATCTTTTTCAGATAAAAGTCTTTTTAATTGTGTTGGAACTAATGATGTTATCAGGTGTTGATTTTCTTTTTTTATCTCATTAGTAAAGACTAATAATTCCTTGGGTTTTTTAATTAATTTAGGAGAAATATTGATATGCTCACAACTCCATATTTTGCTTCGAAATAGTGGCATTAATCCACTGATATGATTCAAAGGTAAAGTATTAAAAATTAAACAGTTTTTTAATTTAAATCCTTGCTTTTCAAGCCAAATTCCAGATGCCTTAGCAGAGGAATTAAGATTTTCTAAACTATGTATGCATTTTCTAGGCTTTCCACTACTGCCACTACTATTTAAGATAATTGCAGGTCCAGTTATATCTATAGTCTTTAATATTTCTTCAGTTTTATAAGTTTTATTTTTTATATAGGTTATTTTTTTATCGTTTATATTTTCAAGAATTTTTTTTATAGATTCTTTTTCATTATTTTCAACTTCAATAATATGAATTTTATTTTTCATAATTGGTCCCATATCTTTTGAGCATTATTTAGGAAAAGAAAAGAATTAGGATTTTTTTTTAAAGCCAATCCAGGAACTTTGGGAGTTAGTCCCAATAGCTGTAGAGAGGATAAATGAAAAAGCCATCTTCTGCCTATTCCTGTCTCGAAAGAAGTGCTTAAGGATCTAAAACCTTTTTTATCTTTTAACTCTTTTAAAAGATGCATAGGATTTCTTTCTTGAGAAGGTCTGCGAATTTGCCAACCATCCCATTCATTAATCAAATATGGATATTTTAATAGTGATTCATCTAAAGCAATTGGCATCTTTTTATTAAGTTCTTTTAAACCCTCTATATCATCTTTAGAAAGTGGCTGTTCTAGCCAATCTATATTTTCAATATCTTTCAAAATATCAACCCATCTATTAGCTGTTTCTCTTTTCCAAGAACCATTCGCATCTATTCTTAATTTTATATTACTTTTTAAATGATTTAGTATCTCTATTAGAGTTTTTTCTTCGGATAAATTATCTTGTATGCCTACTTTCCATTTAATAGTGAGTGATTTCTCATTCAAAAGTTTATTACCTTTTAACATTATTAATTCTTTAAGAGCGTTATGAGGATCTAAAAGTATAGCTGTTTGATCAATTTCATTAAAGTAGTAATTTTCCTGAAAATTTATTTTTCTTTCAATTTCAGCTAATGCAGAGTTTATTGCTGATTGAATGCACGGGTGAAAATTCTTTATTAACTCAGATATATTTTTTGAATTTACGTATTTGGGAATCTGATTTAATTGTATTTGACATGCATCTAAATCTTGTTTTCTTAGCGGATTTACTTCTCCAAAACCAACTCCCTTTTCCATATTTTTTAATTTAATTATCCACCCAGATTTATAGTTATATGTTGTATTTGAATTATCCACTTTCGAAGATAATTTAAAGAAAAAAGATTTTTTTTTAAAAGTTAAGTTCATTTATAAATCAAGTAATCTATGATAAATCCTGCTATTAATCCAATTCCATTTAGCGTTTGGAATTTGATAGCAATAAATTTACAATTTTTTATTGCTTCAGGTTTGTTATATGAATATTTCAATAAAGTTATAAGCTTTAATGATTGAGGAAAACTTATAAGAAAAAGAACACAAAGTATCGGAATAAATCCATTAATTATTAAAAAAAGTTGGAAAACATAAATTATAAAAACTATCCAAGGAATAATTTTAGCTCCTTTTTTCGCTCCTAAACGAACTAAAGGTGAATTTTTACCATGTTCTTTATCTTCTTTTATCTGATGAAAATGAGAGCAAAATAGTACTAGTGTGGTTGCCAATGAGGATCCTGAACCAAGTAATAATGACTCTTTCCAAGGAATAGAAATCATATATATCTCTGATGGATTTAATGCAATTAAAGCAGCGGCGTAAGCAAAGGGGCCAAAAGCTAACCAACATAATGGTTCTCCTAAACCCTGGTAGCCCAAACGAAAAGGCGGTCCTTGATATAAATATCCTAAGAAGCAGCAAGCGCCGACTAATAGCATTACATTTATGCTCGTCGAAATTGAAATAATGGCAATTACTAATAATCCAATTAATAGAGAGGTATAAGCGGTAATTGAAACTATTGTTTTACTTCGCACAAGATTTACAATGGAATGAAATTTAAATTCATCAATTCCTGTTTCTGAATCAAATAAATCATTAGTTAGATTTTCCCAAATTAGTATTAATATTGCAGCGATTGTGAATGCAATTAAATTATATATTTTGACATTTTTGAAAGAGTTGAGGGTATAAGCTCCTGAAATAAAAACTGGTAAAATTGCTACTGAATAAAGAGGCCATTTTATTGCTTGTTTCCATAGACTTTTATTTCTTTCATTCATTATTAATGCAGTTAAGAAAAACTATAATTATTAAATATAGTTTATAAATTGAGTTACATTTTTTACTTTAATGCATGATTTTTAGTTATTTTCAATAAGTGATGAAAAATAATTTAAACTTTTCAGATTTTTTAAAAGGAGTTTTTTCCAATTTCGATAAGAAAGGGGTAAATTCTGGATTAGTAAGTATCTGTATTGAGATACCTTGTGTTGATTTATTTGATGTATACGAATTTTTTATTGATAAATATTCTTTTTCTTCTTTTTGGGAAGAGGATAATAAAATGTCATATATAGCTCTTGAGAAATGTAAATATCTAACTTTAGAAGGGCCTAAAAAATTTAAAGTAGCCAAAGAATTTAGTGATGAGAATTTTAATAATCTAATAAATTTGACTGATGAATCGAATACCTCTGCGCTTTCAAAAATAATTTATTTTTTTTCTTTTTCAGAGAATCTAAAGAAAAAATATTGTTTGTTTGACGTCCCTGGTTTAGAGGTTATTTTACCTAAAATATTGATCATTAAAAATAAAAAGAATTGTTGGTTAAGAATTAATGCCCATGTAGAGGGTAAATCTTCTTTGAGGACGTTAATTGAAGAACTATGGTCAATAAGGGATCAGATCTTAAATTCAAAAAATCAAAAAAGTAAAAATATTTTAAATTATCCTTCGATCAATTATTTTTTGAATTCTTTAGAATTATCAAATAATAATCTGAAGCAATTAATAAAAAAGGGAATTAAATTAGTAGAGGAAGGTAGTCTTGAAAAGATAGTTTTAGCTTCAAGAGTCAAAATAGAATTTAAAAATAAATTAAATATAATAAATATTTTAAAAAAATTAAAAACTAATCAACCAAATACTTGCAGATATGTTTGGAGAAGAAATAGTAAAGATATTACCTTTGGAGCATCGCCTGAAAAATTATTTTCTTTTAGGAAGCCTGATCTAGTTTTAGAAGCTATTGCTGGAACAGTATCAAGTGATTTAAATCCGGATTCTCTTATGGAGAGCTCTAAGGATATAAAAGAGCATAATTATGTACTTGAGTATTTAATTAAATCTTTGGAAGTTTTAAAAATTAATAACTATACAAAAAGTTCTTTAAAGGTAACTTCTTTTGGAGATATTTCTCATTTACAAACTTTGGTATGTTCAAAGATTAATAGCATATGCCCTTTTGATTTGCTTAGAGTTTTGCATCCATCTCCAGCAGTCTGTGGATCTCCTAAAAAAGAAGCAATTAATTGGATAAACACACTTGAATCATTTTCTAGAGGAAATTATGCTTCGCCAATAGGGTGGCTAGATTCTGAAGGGAATTCAGAATTCAGAGTAGCTATAAGAGGAGCACGTTATATTGATCAAAATCTAGAATTTACCGCTGGTTCAGGGTTAGTAAAAGGTTCTATCTCTAAAAAAGAAATTGAGGAGATTCAACTTAAATTTCAATCTTTAGTGAAGCAAATATTTCTTGCCAAAACTACTAAATAATTTCTAATAATTTTTCAATTACTTGATGCGAAACACTTTTGTTAGATAAATTTTCTATCTCTCTTAATCCTGTTGGACTTGTTACATTAATTTCACTGAGCATTTCATTTATTACATCTATACCAACAAAAAATAAACCTTCATCTTTGAAATGTTGAGATAACTCAGTACAAATCTTTTTTTCCTTAGCTGTAAGGTTTGTTTTTTCTGCTTTACCTCCCATAGCTAAATTACTCCTAAAGTCTCCCCCTTGAGGAATTCTATTTATTGATCCAATTGGCTCACCGTTAACAATAATTATTCTTTTATCCCCTTCTTTTACTTCGGGAATGAATTTTTGCATCATTACTGGTAATTGTTCTTGCGATGTTATTAATTCAATCATTGCTTTAATACCTGGAGAATCCTTAGTTAGACGAATAACGCCTTGTCCTCCTTTTCCGCCAAGTGGTTTAACAACAACATCATGATTAATTTGTGCAAAATTAATAAGATCTTTTACTTTACTTGCAACTATTGTTGGAGCCATCAAATGGCTGTACCTCAATGCGCCTAATTTTTCGTTCCAAGCACGTAATGAGGAAGGTTTATTTATAACTTTTACTCCTTTTCTTTCAGCCACTTCTAATAGATGAGTCGCATATAAATACCCCTCATTTACTGGGGGATCTTTTCTCATCCAAATACAATTAAATTCAGCAAGAGGGATACATTTATTTTCTTTAAAAGAAACCCATGGACAAACTTCAGCTCTCCAAGAAGATGCCCATACTTCATCCCCTCTTGCCTCTAGATCTTGAGGAGTACAAGTCCATACTTCTATCTTTTTCTTAGAAGAAGCTTGCATTAATGCTGCAGATGAATCTTTTAATGGATTTATATTTTTTATTGGGTCTACTACAAATAGAAATTTCATATTATCTAATTCAGTAATAAGTCCAGTTTGTCCTCTTTTTCTAATTCATAAAGTTCGTCACAACCACCAATACTTTTGTCATCAATGAAAATTTGAGGAACTGTTCTTTTACCATTAGCTCTCTCCATCATGAGTTCCCTTGCATTATCATCGCCATCTATTTTATGTTCAGTAAAAGTTATATTTTTTTTTTCAAGTAAGGATTTCGCCCGTATGCAGAATGGGCAAAATCGCCAAGTATAAATTTCAACTTTAGACATTTTTTTAAAATATTATTTACTTTATACTATTAAATAAAAGTGCTTGTTAGATTATAAATAACAAATCAATTCTATTTTGATAGATATAACAGAATTTAAAAAAGATCTTTCAGAGTTAACCAAGCGCCTGGGAAATGCTCAGGATTGTCTTTGACGTCCCCAATTTAGTAGCTAAGAAAAAAGAGTTAGAGCAAATTGCTGCTCAACCAGAATTCTGGGGTAATCAGGCAGATGCAAAACAACATATGCTCAAACTTGATGATGTTAGAGATCAACTTCAATTGTTAGATAAATGGAAAATGTTCATTTCTGATGCTGAAGCTTCTCTTGAGCTTTATTCCTTAGAGCCTGAAGAAGAAATGATTGTTGAGTCACATCAAGGGTTAGCCACTTTAAGAGAGAATTTAGATAAGTGGGAATTCCAAAGATTATTATGTGGTGAATATGATAAAGAAGCTGCTATCGTCTCTATTAATGCTGGTGCAGGTGGCACTGATGCACAAGATTGGGTGGAAATTCTATTAAGAATGTATTCAAGATGGGCAGATAATAATGGAATGAGCTTAGAAATTACTGATTTATCTGATGGAGAAGAAGCAGGTATTAAAAGCGTTACTTTTGAAGTTAATGGTAAATATGCTTATGGTTATCTTCAAAATGAAAAAGGTACTCATAGATTGGTAAGAATCTCACCGTTTAATGCAAATGGTAAAAGACAAACTAGTTTCGCTGGAGTTGAGGTCATGCCTAAATTAGATCAAAGTATTTCATTAGATATTCCTGATAAAGATTTAGAAATTACAACTAGTAGATCAGGCGGAGCTGGAGGACAAAACGTTAATAAAGTAGAAACAGCAGTAAGGATTGTACATTTGCCTTCAGGAATCGCTGTAAGATGTACTCAAGAGAGATCTCAGTTACAAAATAAGGAGAAAGCAATGTTATTGCTTAAAGCTAAATTATTAGTAATAGCTAAAGAACAAAGAGCTTCTGAAATATCGGATATTAAAGGTGATATTGTTGAAGCTGCATGGGGTAATCAAATACGAAATTATGTTTTTCATCCCTATCAAATGGTCAAAGATTTAAGAACAATGAAAGAGACTAACGATTTAGATGCAGTTCTTAATGGTGGATTAGATCAATTTATTCATGAATTATTACGTATGAATATTTCTTCTAAAGAGTCTATTCAATAAATTTATGGCAAATAAAAACGAAAATTTAGAAAAAAAAGTTTCTCCTCCTAGCTTTATAAAACTAGCTATGAGAAATATGGTTAGGAAGGGTTCTAAAAGTATTTCTCATTTTTCAATTACTTTTTTAATTCTGATCGGACTTTTAATTTTAATAGCTACTTTAGGAAAGCCTAATATGCCTGTTTAATAAAAGTATGTATCAAAAAGATTTATATGACTTACAAATAGATTTAGTCTTTAAATGTAATGATTTTTCTAATTTATCAAATGATTTTACAAATAAGCTAGATAATCTTATCTTCGAGTCTGGTTTTTGGGAAGAAGTGTTATTGTGTTGGATTAAAATAATTCTAGATGAAAAAGATAATTATTTTCCAAATTTTATTTTAGACAAAAAAAGTTTTTCGTTAAGTTTGCAGATTATTAATGATAATGAAATTTCTTCTATTAATCAAAAGTGGATGAATAAATCTGGGTCAACTGATGTTTTATCTTTCCCAATTATTTCTGATGAAGATACTACTAAAGATTTAAATTTTATTGAATTAGGAGATTTATTTATATCCTTAGAAACGGCTTTTAAACAATCCTTAGAATTTAATCATTCTATTAAAAAAGAAATGCTCTGGTTAGCAAGTCATGGATTATTACATCTTTTAGGATGGGAACATAATGATGATTATGAATTAGATAATATGTTAAATTTTCAAGAATATTTAATTTCAAAATTAGATTGAAAGATTTTATTAATCAACTATAAATGAAGAGTAAAGCAAAACTTTTAAAAAGTAGAAGAAGGTCATATAGGACATCTAAAAATGTTTTAATAAGTTTTAGATACGCTTTTAATGGGATTAAATATACATTTAAAAATTCAAGAAATTTTAAAATTCAAGTTTTTTTTGCCCTTTTTAGTTTAATCATAGGTTCTATTCTTCAAATTGATAAAAGCGATTATTTGATTATACTGGTGACTATTTTTTCTGTATTGACTTTAGAAATAATAAATACATCAATCGAATCTTTAGTTGATCTAGTGATTAAAAAAAAGTTTAGTAATCTCGCTAAAATTGCAAAGGACTGTTCAGCCGGTGCTGTATTATTAGCTTCAATTAATTCTGTTATTATTGGTCTATGCTTATTTATTCCTAAAATAAAGTTATTATTTTTAAATTGAAAAAGATATGTTTTTAGTTATTGATAATTATGATAGTTTTACTTATAACCTTGTTCAATACTTAGGTGAGCTTTCAGTAGATCATCATATAACAAAAGAATTATTAGTAAAAAGAAATGATGAAATTACTTTAGAAGAAATAAGTCATATTAATCCCGATGGTATTTTATTGTCTCCCGGTCCAGGGAATCCAGATCAGTCAGGTATTTGTCTGCCAATTCTCCAAAACTTATCAAAGGAAATACCAATATTAGGGGTCTGTTTAGGCCATCAAGCATTAGCTCAAGCCTATGGCGGTAAAGTAATAGTTGGTAAAGAGTTAATGCATGGAAAGACCTCAAAAATTATTCACAATAAAAAAGGATTATTCAAAGATATTGATAGCCCTTTTGTGGCTACTAGATATCATAGTCTTATTGTAGATTCAGAATCTCTCCCCTCGTGCTTTGAAATAACTGCAACTCTAGAAGATTCAACAATTATGGCAATTTCTCATAAAGAATATAAAAATTTACATGGTGTTCAATTTCATCCAGAAAGTGTTCTTACACAATTTGGACATAAATTAATTAGTAATTTTCTAAATATGGCAGAACAGAAGTAAAATATAAATGTATAAATTTTCTATGAGTATTATCAAAATTAAAAAATTTTTCCTTTTTATTTTATTTTTATTTTTAATACCCTCATCCGCTATAGCAGGTGATTTGTTATTAAAAAGTTTAGGTCATGGTAGTTTTTTAATTAAAGGAAAAGAAAAATCAGTTCTTATAAATCCTTTTAAGGCTATTGGTTGTGCAAGTGATTTAAATGAGCCAAAAGGGATAAATGCTGATTTTATTTTAGCTAGTTCAAAACTAGCTGATGAAGGATATAATCCAAATGATCAATTGATGTTTGTAAAACCTGGAGTTTATAAATTCGAAGATATATTATTAAATGGAATTGAGATTCCTCATGACAGAGTTGGGGGAAGAAGGTTTGGTATGGCTACGGTCTGGAGTTGGGAGCAGAATAATTTAAAAATAGTCCATATGGGTGGAGCTGCTGGTGAAATGGATATAAATAGTCAAATTATTTTGTCCCGTCCAGATATTTTATTTATTTCAATAGGAGGAGGATTAAAATCTTATAACGGAAGCGAGGCCTCAGATGTAGTAAAAACATTGAACCCCTCAATTGTTGTTCCTGTTCATTTTGCGAGAGGTAAAAATATTAGTGATAATTGTGATTTTTCTAATGCTGACTTTTTTCTCGAAAATATGCAAGATTTTAAAGTCAAATATCTTGGTAAAAGCTTTGAAATAAATTCAAAAAGAATTGATAAAAATACTATTTATATTTTCAAAGATTAATTATTAAGATCTAATTTTTTATAAGTATTCCAGAAAAGACTCATTTGTTCTTGAGTTCCTATACTAACCCTTATAGAATTCTCAATATCTTTTTTGTTTTTCATCTCTCTTATTAAGATACCCTTTTCTCTCATCTGTCTTGTCAAAATTTCAGGATTTTTTTTTGGCCAAATTAAAAAATAATTTCCTCCACCAAAATGTTTCCTAATTGCTACTGATTCAAATTTCTTCTCAATTAATACTCTCGCTTTTTTTACTTCAGAAACATAATTATCTATATAAGATTTATCATTTAGAGCAGCTAATGCAGCAGTAACAGCAAAACTGTTCACATCGTAAGGTCCTGTCACTTTGTTGATATATTGCATTATGCTTTTATGTCCGAAGGCAAAGCCAATTCTTAAACCAGCCAAACCAGCAGTCTTTGAAAGGGATTGAATAACAACTATATTTTTAATTTTTTTAAAATCTATTACTGGAAGAAGACTATCTCCGTTAAATTTCTCATAAAGTTCATCAACGACAATTAATGATTTTTTATTCAGATTTGCTAATTTAATTATTTCTTGAGCACTTAAAACAGTACCAGTTGGATTATTTGGATTACAAATAAATATTAATTTAGGTTTATGTTTAATAATTTTTTCTTTAAATCGCTTTATTGGGAAAAGAAAGTTTTCTCCTTCGTAGGCACAAGTTATTTTCCTCATACCTTGTATTTCAGAACAAGGAGAATAATAACCAAAAGTCGGGTTTGTGGTCAGAAATATTTCATCCCTGTCGCCAAAAGAATTAAATATCGCATTTATTGCAGCATCAGCTCCATTAAACAAACCTATCTCTTCAGAGTCAAATTGCCTTAATTCATAATAGTGATTCGATACAAATTTTTTTAATAAGTTATATTCTGGATAGATTGAAATTTGATTTAAATTAATATCTTTGATCGCTTCATATACTTTTTGACTGGGACCTAAAGTATTTTCATTAAAATCTAAACGCAATAAATTTCTTCTGTTTTCTAAAGGTGCAGAATAAGATTGCATATTTATTATTTCCTTTCTTGGGAGAGGTGAAAGATTATTTATTTGATCAAATTCATTCATTACATTCTCTCTAAGGTTTCAATTCCAAGAAGCTCTAAACTTAATTTTAAAGTCTTTTCAGTTAAAGCACATAATGTAAGTCTTGAAATCTTTGTATCTATTTCTCCCTTAAGAATAGGAACTTGATCATAAAATCTATTAAAAGTCTTACATAATTCAAACAGATAATTACATAGTCTATTTGGCATTAAGTCTTTTTCTATCGAAATAATAACTTCATCAAATTTAAGTAATTTCCTTATAAGCTTCCACTCTAAATCATGGCTATATGAAATAGATTCCAAATTTATAGCCTTTTCAGTCATATTATTTTTTCTATTAATTCCTGAAATTCTTACAAGTGTATACAAAAGATAAGGCGCTGTATTTCCATTAAGAGAAAGCATCTTTTCAAAACTAAATTGATAATTTGTGATTCTATTTTGGCTTAAATCAGCATATTTTACTGCTCCGATTCCAATAACTTTTGAAGTATTTAAAATAAAATCATCATTTTCAAAACGACTTTCGTTCTCTAATCTTTTTAATAGATCTTCTTTTGCTCTTTTAACTGACTCTGATAATAAATCTTTTAGTTTTATGGTATCTCCCTCTCTTGTTTTAAGTTTTTTACCATCAATACCTTGTACTAGCCCGAATGGGACGTGATTTACTTCACAATCTTTAGGGATCCAATTGGCTCTTTTTGCAACTTGAAAAACTCCTGCAAAATGATTGGATTGACCATGATCTGTTACATAAATAATTCTAGCTGCATTATCGCCATACGGTTCCTTATTAAATCGATATCTTAGAGCAGCAAGATCAGTAGTTGCATAATTGAACCCACCGTCTTTTTTTTGAATAATAAGTGGTAATGGATTACCTTCTTTATTAGTCATGCCAGCAAGAAAAACACATTTTGCGCCTTGATCTTCTACTAAAATTCTCTTGTCATTTAAATCTTCAATTATTGATTTTAAAAAAGGATTATAAAAGGATTCTCCTCTTTCCTTAATTTTTATGTTCAATGTTTTATAGATTTGATCAAACTCTTTTCTTGATTGATTACATAATAATTTCCATGCTTGAATTGATTTTTTATCTCCACTTTGTAATTGAACAACCTCTTCTCTTGATCTCTTTTGAAATTCTATTTCATTATCAAATCTTTTTTTTGAAGCTTTATAGAATTCAACTAAATCACTAATTTTGATCCTATCTATTTCTCTAAGATCACTTGAATATAAATCTTTAAGCTGAGTAATAAGCATTCCAAATTGTGTACCCCAATCTCCAATGTGATTTAGTCTTAAAACGATATATCCTCTAAATTCGAAAATTTTTGAGATCGAATCTCCTATAATCGTTGATCTTAGATGACCCACATGCATTTCTTTAGCAATATTAGGACTTGAAAAATCTACGATAACTTTTTTTTGGGAATGACTATTATTTTTATGGGATAAAGGAACACCAGCTCTAGGGCATTTAATATTAGATTTTATTGCTTCAATCAAAACTTTATTTTTTAATTTTATATTTATAAAACCTGGTCCCGCAATTTCTAAATTTTCACAGAGATTAGATATCTTTTTATTTTCTTTGAGGGTCTCAATAAATACAATAGCAATTTCTCTAGGGTTACTTTTATAAATCTTAGATAAAACCAGACATATATTACATTGATAATCACCAAACTCCTCTTTAGATGCTTGATTAATTAGATTTTTACGAATTTTTTCAAATTCTTCTTTCTTTTCATTTTTTATAAGACTTTCTAGAAGGGTTTCTTCAAAGCTTTTAGTTAATTCTTTAAAAATTGTCTGCATGAATTATTAAAATGCTATTCGAGTCACTTAATTAATATAACGCATACTAAAATCAATCCAATTACTTTTAGTAATTGAAGAACTTGTTGAAATCAAATCAATTCCATCAATTAAATAGTTACTAATGTTTATTGGATTAATTCCAGATACTTCTATGATTAAATTATTCCTAATTGTTTTATTAGAGTTATTTGTTGATAACTCTCTTAATTCTTTAATACCTTTTTTAAGTAATTCAGGATTAAATTCATCTAACAAAATACTATCTGCACCTGCTAAAACTGCATCTTTTGCTTGCTTCATATCTTCTGCTTCAATAATAATATGAGTTGTAAAGGGAGTATTTAATCTAATTTTTTCAACTGCATTTTTCAAGTTATCAGTCCATGCAATATGGTTTTCTTTAATCATTGCAGCATCATATAATCCCATTCTATGATTAGTACCACCACCACATTTAAAAGCATACTTTTCAAATATTCTTAAACCAGGAGTAGTTTTTCTTGTATCTGCTAAATTTATATTTGTACCTTTCAGAACATCTACAATATTTTTTGTATAAGTTGAGATTCCCGATAAATGCATTGAGATATTGAGACTTATTCTTTCACTTGCCAAGAGACTTCTTGAAGGTCCATTTAGTTCAAGAAGCTTTTGATCCTTCAAAAATTTTTCACCATCATTAATAAAAAATTTGCACTCTATCTTTTCGTCAATTTTTTTTAAAATTTCTTTTATTATTCCAACACCACAAAATATTCCTTCCTCTTTTGCTATCCAATGGGCTTTTCCTATTTTTTTAGTAATTGCATAAGATGTTAGATCACCTTTACCGATATCTTCTTCAATCCAACCATCAATAATTCTAGAAATCTTTGGAGAGTATAAATCCACTAAATTTGAATAAGATAAAAATTTTACTTTAACTTTTAAAGTTTACTTTATACATTTATGTATTTTAATAAAAATTTATTTACCTATACAAAATTTGGAAAAAATATTATTTAGTAGTTCTTCAGTTAATTCTTGACCTGTAATTCTCGATAAGTTTTTTATTCCATCTCTAACTTCAATTGATAATAAATCGAAGGGTAATTTATTAGCAATTATTGGATCAGTATCATTTAAATTTTTTAGGCAATCAGTTAGGTTTGATATTTGTCTTTCATTTAAAAAAATATCTATATTTTCAAATTCTTTTGATCCACATTTTTTAACTATCTTTTCGACTAGTTCTTTTTCTCCTTCATCATTTTTAATACTCATTAAAACAGAGTTCGATAAATTTTTTTTATTTACTTTTTTTGAATCAATTAAATCTTTTTTATTCCCCAAGATTGTAATTAATTTTTCTTGTGGAATTTTGCTTATAATTTTCTTATCATCCTTATTTAATCCTTCTTCAAGACTATATAAATAGATTATATAGTCTGCGTTTTGAATCATTTCAAAGCTTTTTTCAATTCCAATATTTTCTATATATTCATCGGTTTCTCTAATGCCAGCGGTATCTATTATTTTTATTGGTATATCTTTTATAGTCAAATTAACTTCAATTATATCTCTAGTTGTTCCTGGAATACTTGTAACTATTGCTTTTTCTTTTTTTGATAGAAGATTTAAAAGAGAACTTTTCCCGACATTAGTTTTGCCAATAAGAGCGATTGATATTCCATTATGAATATGCGCCCCCCTTTTTGAATTTTCTATAAGGATTTCTATTTTTTCTTTTACAATTTTAATATTTCTAGAAAAATCATTATAATTAAATTCTGAAAAATCCTCATCAAAGTCTACTCTTGCCTCTATTTCTGATAATTGCTCGATTAAATCATTTTTAATAATATCAATCTTATTCTTTATTTCTCCCTTTACTCCATTAAAAGCTATTTCAGCTGATTTAAGATTTTTTGCATTAATCAATTGATTAATTGACTCTGCTTGAGTTAAATCTATTTTGCCATTAAGAAATGCTCTTTGACTAAATTCTCCTGGATTTGCAATCCTTACTCCAGTATTATTTGATAACAATGTCTCCATCACTTTTTTTACAACAATTACTCCTCCATGACAGTGCAATTCAACAATATCTTCTCCAGTGAAACTATTAGGAGAATGCATAACTGTAATTAAAATTTCATCTATAAATTTATTTTCTAAATTATCTTTTATAAAGCCATGAAAAACTCTGTGAGACTCCCAAGCATATTTAGATTTTGTTTCTACAATATTTTTACAGGAATTTATTGCCTCTTCCCCTGATACTCTTATAACTGCAATTCCTCCTTTGCCTAGACTTATAGCCGAAGCTATAGCCGCTATTGTATCCTCAGTATCGATAATTGATTCCATCTCTCACTATGCTGCGGATAATTAAGTAAGCTTATCAAAGAAAACTTTTTTGATTGTGATTTCAGAATGAAGTTGATAAAGAATCTTCAATATAAAAAAATTCTATCATTATTTTTGAAACAAGATGGTACTCCCTTTTTTAATGCAAAGGGAGTAGCTGTTGGGGTCTTTTGCGGATGCTTTCCTTTCTTTGGTTTTCAAACTTTATTAGGATTATTTTTAGCAAGAGTTGTGAAAGGAAATCTTTTTCTTGCTGCAATTGGTACTTGGATAAGTAATCCATTTACTTATGTACCTCTATATTTTTTCAATTATAAACTTGGTTCATTTTTGCTAAAAAATTCACCAGATATTGTTTTTGATAAAAATTTAATGATTGAAGAATTATGGGAAAAAGGAAGTGTTTTTTCATTAAGGTTAATTGTGGGTTCAGCATTAGTTGGATTTTTATTAGCTTCTATTTCAGGAGTTATTGTTTTTTTGCTATATAAAAAAAATAAAAAAAACAGCATTTTAAAATTCTTCTAAGTTTAAATTAACTTATTCCTACCCTTGCAATATCCAATACATCAGCCATTGATTTAATTTGATCAATAGTTTTGTGGAGTTGACTATAACTTTCTAGACCAACACATAAATTAATTATTGCAGGTTTACCAAAAGCGGTTTTTACATTTGCATCGCTAACATTTATTCCTTTATCAGATAATCTCATAAGAATATCTTTTAGGACGCCTACTCTATCTATAACCTCTATTCTTAGTTGAATTGGAAACTTATTGTCAAGAATCTTATTCTCTTGGTTCCATGCAACAGGTAATCTTCTCTCTATTGGTATTGGGATAACATTCTCACAATCTCTTCTATGAATAGTGATACCGTGATTACCTAGAGAGACAGTTCCAATTATTTCTTCCCCAGGAAGTGGACTGCAGCATTTTCCGATTCTATAATCTAAGCCTTCGACCCCAGTGATTGGTGATTTATTAGTTGCTTGAGATTTGGTTGCTATTGAATTATTTTTATTTATAAGAGATCTTGCTAATTCTTCGTTAGATTCATTTTGAATTTCTTCTGTCTGTATTTTAATCTCTTCTCTTAATCTATTCAATACTTGATGTAAAGTTAAGCCCCCAAATCCTAATGATGCTAGTAGATCTTCCGTAGACTTTAAATTACATCGATGTGCAACTTTTTTCATGGCATCACTTGAAATTAATGATTCAAATCCATTACGACCTATTTCTTTTTCAAGCAGATCTTTTCCTCTTTTAATAGTTTCATCTCTATGGCTTTTTTTATACCACTGCCGAATTCTATTTTTTGCGGTTGGTGTAACTACAAAATTCAACCAATCTAAGCTTGGAGTTGAATTCTTATTAGTCAAGATTTCGATAAAGTCCCCATTTTGTAATGATGTAGATAGGGGAGATAGCTTTTCATTTATTCTTATCCCATTACAATGATTACCTATTTCTGAATGTATTCTGTATGCAAAATCAATTGCAGTAGATCCTTTCCTTAGGCCAACAACATCTCCTTTTGGTGTGATCACAAATACTTCTTCATCGAATAAATCTTCTTTTATAGATGCTAGATAATCATTATGGTCTTTCTCATTACCTTCTTGTTGCCAATCTACTAATTGTCTAAGCCAATTAAATCTTTCTGCATTACTAGATGCAGGTGAACCACCTTCTTTATATTGCCAATGAGCAGCTATTCCGAATTCTGCAATTTGATGCATTGAACTCGTTCTTATTTGAACTTCAATAGGTCTATGTCTGCCGATCACAGAGGTGTGCAATGACTGGTAACCATTTGGTTTTGGTAAACCTATATAGTCTTTAAATCTTCCTGGAATTGGCTTAAAAGTATCATGAACGACTGCTAAAGCTTTATAACAGCTATCTGAATTGCTAACAATAATTCTTAAAGCAGCAACGTCATAAATCTCGCTAAATTGTTTTTGTTGTCTTTCCATTTTGCTCCAAATACCATAGAGATGTTTTGGTCTTCCTGTAATTTCAAAATTTCCTAAACCTGAAGAGACTAAGTTTTCCTTCATCAAATTTAAAGTAACGTTTAACCTTTTTTCTCTATCACTTCTTTTAACGGCAATTTGATCTTTTAAATTTTTATATTCGTCTGGTTCAAGAAATTTAAATGCTAGATCTTCTAATTCCCATTTAAATCTATTTATTCCTAACCTATTTGCTAAAGGGGCATATATTTCTCTCGTTTCTCTTGCAATTCTCTCTTTTCTCTCTTCATTAAGCCATTGAATTGTTCTCATATTATGTAGTCGATCTGCAAGTTTAACTAAAACAACTCTTATGTCGCTTGCCATAGCTAAGAACATTTTTCTAAGATTTTCAGCCTGTGCTTCAGTTCTATTATTAAAGTGAATACCTCCTAATTTAGTTACACCTTCTACAAGTACTTTTACTTCTAAGCCAAAATTAACTTCTATCTCTGAAAGAGCAATTCCTGTGTCTTCAACAACATCATGTAATAGGCCGGCAGCTATAACTGATGAACTTGCACCTATTTCCTTGAGCAGATCTGCAACAGCTATGGGATGAATTATATATGGCTCCCCACTTGCCCGAAGTTGTCCATTATGAGCTTCATAAGCAAGTTTGAAAGCTTTTACTATAAGATCTTGATTCGAATCATTTTTTTTATTTGATACTTCATAGTTTTGAATAATGCCAAGAAGCCAATTAGGAATATTTATCTCACAATTCAAAGATTCACTTTCATAATTTTTATTTTCAGGCAAAATGATTGTTGAAACTTTAATTTCACTTTTTTCTTTTGAATTCGCAGTTGCCTCAGCCATATAATGTTCCTTTAGATTTATTTTATTTAGGACTAGAGAAATTTGCTACAAAATTATGAAAATAAATAAAAGCAAAATTCTTGAAATCAGGAATCTAAATGTCAAATATGGTCCTAATCAGAAATCTACCATAAAAAATTTTAAATTAGATTTGTTTAAAGGAGATCACTTAGCAATAATAGGCCCTTCTGGATGCGGTAAAACAACATTTGCAAAAACAATTGTAAATATGCTTCCTAAAGGGTCAATTACTCAGGGATTTATAAAAATATCTGGAGAAGATCTAACTAAAATTGATAAAAAACAAATTCAATTATTTAGAAGAAATAATTTTGGATTTATTTATCAAGATTCCATAAAAAAACTTAATCCTTTAATGACGGTTGGAGATCATTTAAAAGAATTAATCAAAACACACTTTCAAAACTATCCCCCTTTAATTATTAAAGAATTAGTAGAAGAAAATTTTAGAAAAGTAGGAATAGATATTGAAAGATTAGATTCATTTCCGCATCAATTTAGTGGAGGAATGAGACAAAGAGTTTCAATTGCAATGGCTTTAGCCTTGAAACCTAAAATATTAATAGCAGATGAACCCTCAACCAGTCTGGATTCTAAGACTAGTTTTGAAGTAATGAATCAAATTCTTTGTTTATGTGAGAAATCTGGAACTACTTTGGTTTTGATTAGTCATGATATTAATCTTGCAGCAAAGTGGTGTAAAAAAGTCGTGATAATGGATCAAGGATCAATTCAGGAGCAAGGAAATATAAAAGAAGTTTTTAAATCGCCTAAATCAAAAATGGGAGAGAAATTGATAAATGCAGCAAATATATCTTTGAAGGCAAGAAAAATAATTACCTGTACAAATGATGTTGTTTTAGAGGTTAATAATTTAAGACATTGGTATAAATTAAATTCTTCAATTTTCCGACCCAAATGGAATAAGGCTTTAAAAGAAGTAAGTTTTAAATTATATCGAAATGAAGTCCTTGGAATTGTTGGATCTTCTGGGAGTGGAAAAAGTACTTTATGTAGAGCTTTAATAGGACTCTTGAAGGTGAGAGGAGGTGAAATAAAAGTTTATGAAAGAAATTCAGAATTACATAAAAAAAAGTCTAATAATTTTAAAAATATACAAATAATTTTCCAAGATCCTTTTTCAAGTTTGAATCCAAAAATGAAAATCAAAAATATTTTGAAGGATATATTTTTAATTCAAAAAATATCTAATAATCATCAAATTAAAGATGAGATTAAACTAATTTTAAAAAATTTAAATCTACCTTCAGATCCTGAATTCTTAAACTCCTACCCCAATCAATTATCTGGCGGTCAATTACAAAGAATTTCAATTGCAAGATCATTATTATTGAAACCAAAAATTCTCATCTGCGATGAAAGTGTAAATATGTTAGATGCATATGTAAAAGTTGAGATACTTGATTTACTTAGAAAGATACAAGAAAAAATGGATTTAACTATAATTTTTATTACTCATGATTTAGGAATTGCAAAGAAATTCTGTAATAGATTATTAGTGATGAATTATGGACAGATTATTGAAGAAGGTGATTCAGCTACAGTTTTTTCTAATCCTAAGAATAATGTTACAAAAGCTTTAGTAAATAGCTCCTTAAACCTTAATTGATTTTTTTAAGACTCTCAATAATTTCTGAAATTCTTGGGGTAATTCTGCTTCAAATTTCATTTCTTCTCCATTTATAGGATGAAAAAGTCCTAGCTCTACAGCATGTAAAGCCTGACCATCCAATTTGCAAGGAAGCTTTTTACATCTTCCATATAAAGGATCACCTAGAATGGGGTGATTGATATGTGCACAATGAACCCTTATTTGATGAGTTCTTCCAGTATCTAGTTTGAATCTCATTAATGAATAATTACCTAATCTTTCTAATAATTTCCAATAAGTACATGCATATCTCCCAGAATTTTCATCAACTACCGCGTACTTCAATCGATTTAGTTTATCTCTACCAATATGTCCAACAATTTTACCTTCTGAAGTCTTTGGGACTCCATGAATTACCGCAATATAGTTTCTTGAAGCGATTTTTTCTTTTATTTGTATTTGAAGATTGACAAGTGATTCTTGGCTTTTTGCTACAACCATACAGCCAGAGGTGTCCTTATCTAATCTATGAACTATCCCAGGTCTTAACTTGCCATTTATTCCAGGTAAATCTTTACAATGATAGAGTAGTCCATTTACTAAGGTGCCTGATTTATGTCCTGGAGCTGGATGGACTATAAGTCCTGATTGTTTATTAATTACAATGATGTGTTCATCTTCAAAAAGGATATTTAAGTTCATCTTTTCTGGCTTTAAATATATGAGAGGTTCTGGAGGAGGCATCCAAATTTGTATATTATCGCCTGTTTTTAGCGGGGTTTTAGCTTTTGCAGTTTTGTAGTTAACAAGAACTAATCCCGCGTTTATAAAATGTTGTATTCTTGCTCTACTCTGTTCAGGCCTCTTGCTTACTAGCCACCTATCGAGTCGCATAGGAAGGGACATTTCATAAGTAATTTCTATTAATTCACCTTCTCCTACTCCAAAAGAGTTTTTATTACTTGAGTTCATATTGGCACTTCCAAAGCAATCTTTCCAAGCATTTGATTGCGATAATCTTCTAATAATTTGTGAGCCATTCTTCTTTTATCACCTGAGGTATGTTTCAAGGCTACAAGATCAATCCATTCATGAGGGCTATCAAAGTTCTTTAATATATCAACTCCATATCTTTCAGATATCTTTGAAAGTGAAATATTCGCATTTTTATCTTCTTTTAATTTGAAAATTATTTTTATAAATTCAATCGCAACACTTTCTATTTCATAAGCAGCCTCTCCAATATCATCACAAAGTGCAAGATTCAGAGCCGATTTTTGATTCTCTAAATTAGGGGGTATAACACCCGGGGCATCAAGCAAATCTATCCCACTGTCTAATCTGATCCATCTAAGATTACGTGTTACTCCTGCTTTCCTAGCGCTTTCAACAACTTTTTTCTTGGCGATTCTATTTATTAATGCAGATTTTCCTACGTTAGGAAAACCGAGGGTAAGTGCTCTGATCGGCCTAACCTTCATTCCTCTAGATAACCTTCTGTTATCAATTGATAATCGGGATTCCTTAGCAGATTTACAAATTTCTTTTATTCCTATACCATTTTTTGCATCACACCAAAGAGGATATATATTATCTTTTTTAAACCACTTGTTCCAATTAGTTATAGTTTCTCTAGCTATCATATCCGCACGATTTATCACAAGGATATGTTTTTTGTTTCTAATCCATTGATTAAGATGAGGATGACCTGTTGATAAAGGGATTCTTGCATCTCTAACTTCTATAACTAAATCTACTCTATTTATCACTTCAGTTAGCTTTTTTTCGGCTTTAGCAATATGGCCTGGGTACCATTGAATTTTAGGTATTTCCAATTGATTAAATCCAACAAGTTGTACGAGTAAACCTTTTGATTCTTATTAATTTCAAAAGTAATTACATTTAATATTAATGTAAACATTAAATATTTTTTATTTTTATAAATTTTATATTTCTATCTAATTTTTAAAATTTATTAAGGCATAAGTAACACTTAGTACTTTTTAACCCAATAAGCTCAAATTAACGTTAGGGTTTCATGGTAAAAATAGGATGTTTTAATGTCGAAGTTGTCTCTTTCCAGTCTTGATAAGTCTAAATTAGAAGGAAAAAAAGTTCTTGTAAGGGTTGATTTTAATGTCCCATTAAACGATAGTGGTCAGATTACTGATGATACTAGAATAAGAGCAGCAATTCCTACGATAAAATATCTTATAAATAATTCGGCAAAAGTTATATTAGCTGCTCATTTTGGAAGACCTAAAGGAAAAGTTAATGAGAAAATGAGATTAACCCCAGTTGCTGCCAGATTAAGCGATATATTGGAACAAAAAGTATATCTGACTGAAAGCTGTATTGGTGAAGAGGCTCTAGCTAAATCTAATAGTTTAAATAATGGCGATGTTTTATTACTAGAAAATGTTCGTTTTTATGAAGAAGAAGAAAAAAACGATTTAGATTTCGCTAAAAATTTAGCTTCTCATGCAGATATGTATGTTAACGATGCTTTTGGAGCTGCGCATAGAGCTCATGCCTCAACTCAAGGAGTCACACAATTTCTAGAGCCAGCTGTTGCAGGATTTTTGTTAGAAAAAGAGTTGAAATATTTACAGGGCGCAATTGATGCTCCAAAACGTCCTCTTGCAGCAATAGTAGGAGGTTCTAAAGTAAGTAGCAAAATTGGAGTTTTGGATTCTCTTTTAGATAAGTGTGACAAAATTATTATTGGGGGAGGTATGATTTTTACTTTTTACAAGGCCAGAGGATTAAATGTTGGGAAGAGTCTTGTTGAAGAGGATAAACTTGAACTAGCAAGAAATTTAGAGGCAAAAGCAAAAACTAAAGGGGTAGAGCTTTTATTACCATCTGATGTATTACTTGCAAATGAGTTTTCTCCTGATGCAGAAAGTAAAGTCTCTCAAATAGATTCAATAAGTGGTGATTGGATGGGCCTAGACATTGGGCCACAATCAATCAAGGTTTTCCAAAATGCTCTTGCCGAATGCAAAACAATTATTTGGAATGGCCCAATGGGTGTTTTTGAATTTGATAAATTTGCTGAAGGTACAAATGCAATAGCAACAACCCTAGCAGATTTAAGTTCTTTCTCCGAGGTTTGTACAATTATTGGAGGGGGAGATTCTGTCGCCGCAGTGGAAAAAGCTGGCTTGGCTGAAAAAATGTCACATATATCTACTGGTGGAGGGGCTAGTTTAGAACTCTTAGAAGGTAAAACTTTACCTGGAGTAGCAGCTTTAAAAGACGCTTAAATTACATTTTTTCAACAATTTCAACGCTTTTAGTGAAAGAAATAGTTCCCTTTGGATGAGCTATAATACCTGACCATATTTGTCTAGCTGGTTTGGATGATGCTCTAGTCGTTTTAAAAATGCCTCCAGAGGCTAAAGGCTCAATATTGATTTCTTGTTTTAAATAAGAATCATCCTGATGCGATATTATTCCTCCAGCTATAAGTACATCACCAAGTGGTTCATTTAAAATAATATCAATATCATATTTTGTACCAGTAAGAACTTTCTCAGGAATTCTAAAAATAATATCTATTTTGTTTTGGTCATTTCTAATAGTAGTTAATAAATTTTTTATATTTCCATTATTTATTTTGTCATTTTGAATAGAAAACAGATACTTAAAATTAGATTCAAGAAAGTATATTTCGCCATTAACTATTTTATTTCCATTAACTTTGATATTAAATATTTTTTCTTTAGAGTTTTCTTGGCTTAATCTTTTAATTTGCCATTTTGAATTAGGGAAATCTTTGATTATTTCCTTAAATTGTTCTTGAATTTTTAAGTTTTCATCTTCTTTAAAAATGTTTTTTATCGATTTTAGGTTTCGAGTATTTAATGCATTTTCAAGATTTTTTCTTATATCAACTTTTGTATTTTGGGTGATTGCTAATTTTGGGGAAATGAGATAAATAAATATATATATAAATAATCCTAATTTTGGAAAAAACTTTAAATTGAACATTTTCATAATTTTATTTTACTTATTTAATTTTTAATGTCTAAAAAAAGAAATAATTTATTAATAGCGGCAAGTGGAACAGGAGGTCATATCTTTCCTGCTTTAGCAGTATCTAAAAAGGTTGAAAAAGATTGGGATATTCATTGGTTAGGAGTTACAAAAAGACTCGATTCTGAATTTGTACCTAGAAAATATAATCTTTTGACTTTGAATTTTGAGACACCAAAAAAAAATATTTTTAGAGTACTTCAATACCTAAAAATTTTATTTTCAACTTTTAATATTATTAAAATCCTTAAAGAAAAAAAAATTAATTTAGTATTTACCACTGGGGGATATATTTCAGCACCGACAATTCTTGCAGCAAAGTTGCTTAAAATACCTGTTATCCTCCATGAATCAAATTTAATACCGGGCACGGTTACAAAATATTTTGGTTTTCTATGTGAATTTGTTCTCCTGGGTTTTAAAGATACAAATTTTTATTTAAAAAATTGCAAAACAATTTTCACTGGAACTCCTCTTAGGGAGCAGTTTTATGAAATTAATCCTTTGCCAAAATGGGTTCCTAGAGGAAAGGGTCCTCTTCTGATTGTTATGGGAGGAAGTCAAGGTGCAAAGAAGATTAATGAAATTTTCTATGAATCTATTGATTTTTTAATAAAACAAAATTTTCGTATAGTTCATATTATTGGTGAAAATAATTCTAATAATTTGGTAAAATTAAAATCTAATAATTATGTTCAAAAGAAATTTACTAATCAAATTGCATCTTTGATGCAAAACTGTGAACTCGTTATATCAAGATCTGGAGCAGGAACAATAAATGAACTCATACAAACTGGTAAACCATCAATTTTAATTCCATACCCTAATTCAAAAAATAATCACCAGGAAAAAAATGCAATGATTCTTTCCTCAATAGGGGGTGCAATTTTAATGAATCAAAATCAAATATCAAAGTTATTTTTTGAAGAGACTTTGAAAAGGATCTTAAAATTTAAATTAAAAAAAGGAAAACCTAAATATGAAATTTTAGATTTAATGAAAGCAAATATAAAAAATCTTGATACTTTAAAATCTTCAAATGAGATTAAAAAATTAATAAACTATTTTTTAAAAGAATTTTGAATTTCTCTACATAAAATTTTATTATTTTTTCTAGTCTGTAAACTTATTCTTGCCCATTTTTCATTAAGAAATTTAAAGGAGTTGCATTCTCTAATTAATATCCCTTTTTTTTCTAAATAATATATATTTGAAGACAAGGAGAATTTACTTTCTATTAAAAAAAAGTTAGTTGCAGAGTTATGTACTTTAAGATTTTTTATTTTCGATAATTCATTAGAAACCCAATTTTTCTCAGTATTTACCCATTCATGAATCTTTGATGTCCATTCCTCATAATGAATTTTATTACTTAATAGTTCTATTCCAGCTTTTATAGCAAATGAATTTAATGGCCAAGGGTCTCTTTTTATATTCCATTTCCTCAGTTTTTCAGATGAGCCAATAATATAACCTAATCTTAAACCTGCAATATTAAAGAGTTTGGTTAAACTCCTAATAACTAATAAATTATCATATTTTTTAGTGAGTGGAATTAAAGATTCTTTTTCACCATTAGGTGTGATGGATAAGAAAGCTTCATCACAAATAACTAGTTTATATTTTTTTAGAATAATTTCTAAAGATTTTTTATCCCATAATTGACCCGTAGGGTTATGTGGATTGGTTATCCAAAGAACATCACAAATTGGTTTAATTGGAAATTTCTGGGGAAAACTATTGCTCCAATTTTTTGGCAATTCTGAATAATCGAAGCTAGCGTTCCAGCATTTTAGTGATCTTTCATAATCTACGAAGCATGGACTTGGTATACAACTTGCTCCAGATTTGGAAGCTTCATAACCTGCCCAAGTTATTAATTCAGAAGCCCCATTCCCTGGCAAAATATTATCAGGATTTATTTGATGAAATTCTCCTATGATTTCTCTCAAACTATTTAGATTTCTTTCAGGATAATATCGAAATCCTAGAGTTTTAATTTCTGAAATTAAAACATCTAATATCAGCTTTGGTGGTTCAAAAGGTACTAGCGAGGCACTTGAATCAATTATTTTAGATGGTAATAAATTTAATTTTTTTGCTTGAGTTAATATATTTCCTCCATGCTTGAAGTTTATATCTTTTATACCTTTATTATTCAAATTATTGGTATTGAATTTATCCATAAATTATCTTAGGTTTTATTCAATCCATTCTAAGTTTGATCCAATAGCCTCTCTCACATTTGATAATTGGTGAATATTAATTTGTTTTATTATCCCATTAAGAATATTTGGGACTAATTGTGGACCGTTATATATCCATCCAGTATATATTTGTACTAAAGATGCTCCAGAACATATGCGTTCCCAAGCAGATTCTGGACTATCAATTCCACCTACTCCAATTAAATTAATATTTTTATCAATATTATGTATATAACTAATGATTTGATTTGCTTTTCGTTGAAGTGGTTTGCCACTTAATCCTCCATTTTCCTCAGAAAGTAATAGCCCTGTTTGCTTTATCTTTCTTTGTTCAAGACCTAATCTATCTAGACTAGTATTAGTCGCAATTATTCCATCAATATTTTCCTCAATTATTAATTGGCATATATCTTCAATATCTTTATAACTTAAATCTGGTGCGATTTTCACAAATAAAGGAGGACAATTATCTAAATTTTTGACTTCTCTAAGCAGTTCTTTAAGAAGTATAGGATCTTGTAACTTTCTAAGTCCTGGAGTATTAGGTGAACTTACATTTATAACTGCGTAATCACAATAAGGAATCAAAAGTTTTAAAGAAGTTAAATAATCTTCTGTAGCTTTGGATAAGCTTGTAATTTTAGATTTCCCAAAATTTATGCCCAAACAATTATTTTTTCTATGTTTTTTTAAATCAACATTTTGATTTAAAAAGTTTTTAACAATATTTTCGGCACCATTATTATTAAATCCCATTCTATTTAATGCTGCCTGCTCCTTAGCTAATCTAAATAATCTTGGTTTAGGATTACCAGATTGAGCGAATTTAGTAACTGTACCAATTTCAGCAAAACCAAATCCAAAATCCTTCCAAATATTTGCAGCATTTCCATTTTTATCAAAACCTGCTGCTAAACCAACTGGATTACAAAAATCTATCCCACATATTTTTTGATGTAATCTTTTATCAACAACACAAAATTCCTGATTTAAACTTTTTATTATTCTTGAAATTAAGGGCCAATTTCTGTTTTTTGAACTGAAAGTGAGAAGACTTAAGGAGAAGTTTGTAAGGTACTCTGCATCTATTCCGACGTCTTTTTTAAGGATAGGAGTTACCAAGTTCTTATAAATATTATTAAACATCCCTTTCTGATCAATCATAAAATATTAAGGATTAAGTATTAATATTCTCTATTATCCAATATTTTTGATTTTTAGGAATCAATCTCCAATTACGCCATTCAAACAATTCATATTTTTGAACGAGTATATAACTTTCTTCTCCAAGTAATTCATTCAATTCACTAGAATTTAAAAAATATTTTTTTTCAGCAAATTTTTCAAGTAATTCATTTTTGGAAAATAATTTTTGTATTTCATTAGGTTCTTTTTTCTTTGAAAAGTCTATTGCTTCAAATGATTTTTTGACTTCACCAACTAAAGGTATTCCTTTGCTATAACTTGTAGCAATTAAATCTACTCTCTCATTCTGTTTATCCCCACTATGACCTTTTACGAATTCCATCACTAGGCCTTTAATTCTTAAATCATCTATTTTTTGCCATAAATCCAAATTTTGAACAGATTTACCTGCACTTGTTTTCCATCCATTTCTCTTCCAATTGATGATCCATTTTGTATAGCCCTCAATAACATATTTACTATCTGTTCTTAATTTAAAGTTTTCTTTTAATTGAAAAGTTTTTAACTTTTCGAGTGTTTTAATAGCTGCAGTGAGTTCCATCCTATTGTTAGTGGTATTTTCCTCTGAACCACCTATTTCTATTTCACTATTATCATTAAATATTATTAATCCTCCCCATCCACCTGGACCGGGATTTCCACTGCAAGCACCATCTGTTGCAGCTTCAATTGCAATATTTTGTTGACTATTCATGATTTTAAAGCCGATATTAAATATATCGGCTAGAAAAATTTTTTTTCTATTTTAGTGTAACTTTACCGCCAGCTTCTTCAATCTCTTTCTTTAAAGTTTCAGCATCTGCTTTCGCAATACCTTCTTTAACTGTCTTTGGTGCGGATTCAACAAGTGCTTTTGCATCGCCTAGACCAAGACCAGTAGCATTTCTTACAACTTTAAGGACTTTGATTTTAGCCGCTGCGTCGAAGCTTTCTAGAATTACATCGAATTCAGTTTTCTCTTCAGCTGCTTCGCCGCCTCCATCTCCACCACCAGCTCCTGGAGCTGCCATTACTACACCAGCTGATGCAGCTGCGGAGACACCAAATGCCTCTTCAATTTGTTTAACAAGCTCAGATGCTTCTAAAAGTGAGAGGGATTTTAATGATTCGAGAATTTCTTCAGTTTTTGCAGTCATTTTCTTAATAGATAATTAATTTTGAAGTTTAAGATTCTGATTTTTCAGAATGTTGTTTAAGTGATCTAGCAAGTCCAGAAGGCACTTCATTGATAGAAATAGCAATTTTTGTAGCAACACCATTTAATGCGCCGGCAATTTTTGCCATTAATACCTCTCTAGAAGGAAGACTTGCGATTTCTTTTATTTCAGATTCGCTGAGAAGTCTACCCTCGAATAAAGCTCCTTTGGTTTCGGATTTTTTTGTCTCTTTCTGAAAAGATTGAATTGCTTTTACAGCGCCTCCAACATCTTCTTTGATTAAAACAAAAGCATTAGTCCCTGTTAGTAAGGATTCAAGATCAGACCAATTACTATTACCATCAATTGCTTTACGCATTAATGAGTTTTTAGTAACTTTGCAAATGCCATTATTTGTTTGCAATCTTGATCGCAAATCAGACATCTCCTTGATAGTTAAACCTTTATAGTCAAGAACTACAGCCATTTCCGAATCATCTAACAGAGATTTTATTTCTGTGACGATTTTTTGCTTATTCTCTATTGTTCGGCCCATTGTTGTTTTTGGATCGTAATTTAGGAAGAGCAGGAAATGCGGTAAAGTTCATTTCTGAAAGAGGCCGCACTTATTAGATCCAAAAAGAAAATAATTAAGACGAAACCTCGGCAGGATTTAAAGATTAAGCCGGAACTAAATCAACCTACTTTCTTTGGCCGTATTATTGCTTTAAAATTATACTACAGAGAGTTAACTTTCAGGCTGATAATCTTGTAAGGCATTTATATCGACTTGAACTGAAGGTCCCATAGTTGAAGTTACATAAAAACTTCTCCAATACTTACCTTTTGCACCACTAGGCTTATTTTTATCAATAGATTCTTGTAATGTCTTTAAGTTTTCAAATAAGGCATTTTCGGTAAAACTAGCTTTCCCAAAGCGAACATGCACAATGCCAGCTTTATCTGCTCTAAATTCTAGTTTGCCCGCTTTAAATTCTTTTATTGCACTAGCTATATCACCAGTTACAGTACCCGCTTTAGGATTTGGCATTAACCCCCTTGGACCTAAAACTCTTCCAAGTTTTGCTACTTTTGGCATCATATCAGGAGTCGCAATAAGTAAATCAAAATCCATATTGCCTTTATTAATGCTTTCTACAAGATCCTCTTCTCCAAAAAGATCTGCACCTGCAGATTTGGCTTTTGCTACATTCTCACCACTTGTTATAACAGCTATTTTAATACTTTGGCCAGTTCCATTGGGTAGAGCTACGGTTGTTCTTAGTTGTTGATCTGTATATTTTGGATCAATTCCTAGCCGAATATGGGCTTCAATAGTCTCATCAAATTTAGCGTTTGCATTTTCCTTGACAATACCTAAGGCTTCAAGGGGAGCATAAGTGCGATCTTCTATCTTTGTTGATAGAGCCGTCATTCTTTTGGATAGTTTTTTCATAATATATTTGGGTTCAAACGGTTAAGTAATTAACCTCCCCTAAAAAGTGAATGTTTGGGATTGAATTTATTCTGTAATAGAAACACCCATGTTTCGAGCAGTTCCTTCAATTACCTTCATAGCTGATTCAATACTAGAACAGTTTAAATCAGGAAGCTTTGTTTTGGCTATCTCCTCTAATTGAGATTTACTTATATTGCCAACAGATCCTTTGGAAGACTCACCAGCTCCTTTTTCTATTCCAGCGGCTTTAGTTATTAAGACTGAAGCAGGTGGAGTTTTGGTTATAAAGGTAAAGCTTCTATCTTCAAAAACTGAAATTTCAACAGGTATAACAAAACCGGCTTTATCTTGTGTTCTTGCATTATATTCTTTGCAAAATGCCATGATATTTACACCGTGTTGCCCTAAAGCTGGACCCACTGGTGGGGCTGGATTTGCTTTGCCAGCTTGTAGTGCTAGTTTGATAACCGCAACAATTTTTTTTGCCATTAGATTCTTGAATTTAAACTGAGGTTAAAATGATTATTTTACTCGATAAACAGAAATAATAATTAATTTTGTTTATTGATTTGGGAGAATTCTAATTCTACAGGAGTTTCGCGCCCAAATATTGAAAGTAATGCTTTTAATTTATTTCTTTCACCCGAAACTTCTATAACTTCACCCTGGAAATCTTTAAAAGGTCCACTAGTAACAATAATTCTATCTTTTTCTTCGAGATCTAATTTTATTACAGCTTTCTTCTCTGAAGCTCGCTTAAAAATTCTATTTACCTCTTGCCTGGATAAGGGACGAGGTTTAATATGTCCTCGTGATCTGCCACTACCTCTTCCATCTTCCGCTCCAACAAAATTAATAACATTGGGAGTACTTTTTACAGCCATCATTGTATCTTCATCCAGAATCATCCTAACCAATACGTAACCTGGGAAAACTTTTTCCTCTGTAGTTTGTCTAGAACCATCTTTCTTAAGTTTAATACCTGGAGTTTGAGGAATTTCAATCTCAATAATTCTATTATTAACACCTAAAGTTACTGACCTTTGCTCGAGAGTAGCTTTTACTTTCTTTTCACAGCTTGATGCAACTTGAACCGCATACCATCTAGCAATACTAGTATTAGCCTTTTGAGAACTAAGGTTTGTTGTCAATTCATTACTCATTTTTCTTTCTTTGGAAACTGGATAAATGCTTTTTTAAAATTATAGGATTGAGTCTATATTTAAAAATTTTTAATTTAACGGAAAATTTGTGATGCAGCCCATCCATAAAACCTGCTTACAGATGCAATTGCAGCAGCCGAAAAGGATACCATAATGATAACAGCAATAGATTCGCTAAATAACTGTTGTTTGTTAGGCCACACAACTAGTTTGAGTTCATCGAATGTAGAAGTTAAAAAATTCTTCTTTTTCTTCGGCTCTTTTATTTCAGAAGGCTCTTTTTTAAGAGGTTCTTGATTAGTAGGACTTGTCACAAAATTTTAATTTAGTTTAAGCTTAAAAAAACTTAGAATTATTTTAGCTCATCGTTTTACTCATCAGGTAGGTTTAAACAAAATCTCATCTTTTTTTGAAGGGCTAATTTTTACAGATATATTTTTTTTATTTTTAAAATTATCTTCTAATAGTTTTGATGCTAGTGGATTTTCTATTTGTCTTCTAAGTTCTCTTCCTAAGGGCCTAGCACCATATTCAGGCTGATAGGAATCTTTAGCAATCTTTTGTATAACTCTTTTATCAATATTAATTTTTATCCCCTGTTCAAGTAATAATTTTTTTAAATCTTCTATTTGTAAAAGAATTATTTTTTGTAGTTGATCAATTGATAGGGTATCAAACTTTACTATTTCATCGATTCTGTTTACAAATTCGGGTCTAAAAACAGAGGATAACGATTTATTAATAGAATCTTGTAAAGTTTGTTTTCTCAATTCGGAATTTTCTTTTTGATTCGGTTCTATTATTGAATCTTCTAATATTATTTTTCCAGCTAAATTGCTAGTCATTATTATGACTGTATTTTTGAAGTCAACAGTCCTTCCTTGAGAATCCGTTAATCTTCCTTCATCTAAAACTTGTAGGAGGATATTGAAAACTTCTGAATGCGCTTTTTCGATCTCATCAAGGAGAATTACAGAATAAGGTTTTCTCCTAACTGCTTCAGTTAATTGCCCTCCCTCTTCGTAGCCAACATAACCTGGAGGAGCTCCTAAAAGTCTTGCGACAGCATTTTTCTCCATATATTCACTCATATCCAGCCTTAATAAAGCTTCTTCTTCATCAAATAATGATGATGCTAAAGATTTTGCCAATTCTGTCTTACCAACTCCTGTCGGACCCATAAATAAGAATGATCCAATTGGTCTTTTAGGATTCTTCATTCCAACTCTCGCTCTTCGTATCGCAGAAGAAACAGCTTCTATAGCTTTTTCTTGTCCAATAACTTTTTCACTTATTTCTAACTCCAAGTTAACTAATTTTTTTCGTTCATTAGAAACTACTTTGGCAATAGGGATTCCAGTTATTTTTGAAATAACATCAGCAATATCATCAGGTTCAACTTGATATTTAAAATTATATCTTCTATTTTTTTGAAGTTTCTGGCAACTTATCTCAACATTTTTTATTTCACATTCAACTTCATTAAGCTCTGCTTCTAGATTATTTAGACTATCAAAATTATCAATTTCGTTACTATGAACGCTTAATTCTTCGATTTTCAGAATTAGCCTACTCTCTTCTTTTAACAAAAAAGTTAATTGTTCAATTTTTTCTCGATCATTATTCCAATCATGAGTAATTTGGTTCAATTTCTTTATAGATAATTCTTTGCTTTCTAATAATTGCTCTCTTTCTTCAACATTTTCGGGGAAGATATTTTTTAACTTAATTTCAATAGTATCGATATTTTTTTCTTCATCGATAATTATTTGGGGTTTTATATTAGATTCAATTTTTAATTGGGCTGCTGCTTCATCTATTAAATCTATTGCTTTATCTGGCAGGCACTTATCGCTTATGTATCTATCTGCAAGTCTCGCAGAACAATTAATTGCTTCTTCAGTAATTCTAATGCCATGATGTAATTCATATTTCTTTTTTATACCTTGTAAAATTTTTGCACTTAACTCAACTGATGGTTCATTAACTAATATCTTTTGAAAACAATTATTTAAAGATTGATCTTTTTCAATACTTTCGCGAAATTTTTCAGGTGTTGTTGTTCCTATGCATCTCAGCTCACCTTCTGTAAGTAAAGGTTTTAAAATGTTGCTTATATCTGTTGTAGTTCTATCAGAAGTAATTATTGTATGAATTTCATCAATAAATAAAATAATGCCTTGATTAGAGTCTTTGATTTCATTAAGTATTAAGCTTAGTCTTTCCTCTAATTGACCTCTAAATTTTGTTCCAGAAACTAATGCTCCCAAGTCAAGAGAAATAATTTTTGAATTTTTTAACAAATCAGGGACTTTTTTTTCTACTATCAATTGAGCGAGTAATTTGGCAATAGAAGTTTTGCCAACGCCTGGATGGCCAATGAGAATTGGATTGTTTTTGCTTCGTCTAGATAAAACTCTCATTAAGTTATTAATCTCATCCCCGCGACCTATTACTGGGTCTAGCAGGCCTTTCTCAGCAGATTCTGTTAAATCTTTTCCGTAAAGAGACAGTGCATTCTCTTCAATTTTTTGCTTGGTTTTAATTTTAAGATTACTTTCCCGTGAAGGGATGATGGCTTTTGATTCCTTTATTAGCTCCTCCTTATCACTTTCATCGATAGATTTATTGCTTAAAACATTATCTTCATCAGATATATTTCTTTCATTTTCTATGTAATTTTGTTTTTGAATAATATTTGGGGAAAATTTTAATTCTTCTTCTAATTGTTCTACTGAAAGGTCTCCCTCTTGAAAAACATAATTACCTATTCTTGAATCACTGCCTAAAGCAATTAACAAATGAGGAATCTCTATTAAATTAGACCCCCACTGTGTTTTTATTTGATTCGCATTGTCTAATAAAATTTCAAGCTCTTCACCAATAGTAAAAATATCTGAATCATTTATTGGGGTTTCTTCTAAAAAATCTTCAGTTATGTCTAGAACTGTATTTTGATCTATTGATAACTTTTCTATAAATGAAAAAAATTTACTTGAGGTGAACAAAGTATGAATAATGTGTTCAATATTAAATTCACTATGATCCCATTTTTTTGCAGTTTCTTCTCCCAATAGAAGAAGATTCCAACTTATATCACTAAAAAGTTCTGGATTTGAGGTAAGAGTTTCTCTCATGAACTATACAAAATTTATGCTTGATAATTTATTTTTATCTTTATTAAGAATAACTTAATGATCATTTAAATTTTTTTAAATTATAGGATGAAATTACAAAAAATTTTTATTTTATAAAGAGAGTTTTTGAGTTTGGTTGGAAAATTTTCATAATTACTAGATAATTGGTAAAAGGTTTAAGCACTTGTTTTGAAATCAAAAAAAATTATTTGATTATCTTCTTTATATTTCAGATATTAGCCAAATACTTCAGCTATTTATAGGATTTAAATAGTATTAATTAAATTGTGAAAGAAACTATTGATTTCCTTATTGACACTATTGAAGCTAGGCAAGTGCTTGATTCAAGAGGAAACCCCACTGTAGAGGCTGAAGTATTTTTGGAATGTGGTGCTATTGGCAGAGCAATAGTTCCAAGCGGGGCGAGTACTGGTGCTCATGAGGCGCATGAATTAAGAGATGGCGGGACAAAATATATGGGGAAAGGTGTCTTAAATGCAGTTAACAAAATTCATGAGACAATTTCTCCTGCTTTATGCGGATTATCAGCTTTAGATCAAACAAGTATTGATAACTTAATGATTGAAATTGATGGGACTCCTAATAAATCTAGTTTGGGAGCTAACTCAATTCTGGCAGTTAGTCTAGCCAATGCTAGAGCTGTATCAAATGCTTTGGATATGCCGTTATATAGATATCTTGGCGATCCATTATCTAATCTTCTCCCTGTACCACTGATGAATGTAATTAATGGTGGAGCTCATGCACCTAATGGTCTTGATTGCCAAGAATTTATGCTTGTCCCTCATGGGGTGAAAACTTTTAGTGAATCATTAAGAATGGGAACTGAAATATTTCATTCACTCAAATCTCTACTTGCTAAAAAAGGTTTATCTACCGCTGTTGGAGACGAAGGTGGTTTTGCCCCAGAATTATCATCTAGTGAAGCAGCAGGAGATTTGCTTTTAGAGGCTATTCAGAAAGCAGGATTTATTCCTGGTGAACAGGTATCGTTAGCATTAGACGTAGCCAGCACTGAATTTTATAAAGATGGATTTTATAAATATGAAGGCAAAAGTTTAACTAGCTCTCAAATGATTTCTTATCTTTCAAATTTAGTTTCAAATTATCCAATAGTTTCTATAGAGGATGGACTAGCAGAAGATGATTGGGAGGGTTGGTCAGCTTTAAATAAAGAGATTGGAAATAAAGTGCAGTTAGTAGGTGATGATTTATTCGTTACTAATACTGAAAGGTTAAGAAAAGGAATATTAGAAAAATCCGCAAATTCAATATTAATAAAGGTAAATCAAATTGGCACATTAACAGAAACTTTGGAAGCTATGGATCTAGCTAAAAGTGCAGGTTTTACAAGTGTTATCAGTCATAGAAGCGGCGAAACAGAGGATACAACGATTGCCGATTTATCTGTGGCAACGAGAGCTGGGCAAATTAAAACTGGCTCTTTGAGCAGAAGTGAAAGAATTGCTAAGTACAACAGGCTCTTAAGGATTGAGGAAGAGTTGGGGGATCAAGCTAGATTTGCTGGTGATTTAGGATTAGGTCCAAAAAATATATAGTTTTTATTGCTTCAGCTTTTCTATTCTTGAACCTTTTCTCATGCTTAATTGACACTTAATCCAATCAATACTTATTGGCGCTGCAAAAATTAAAGGTAAGACCGCAAAATTATTTTGGTTATTAGTTACTAGTAAAGCTGATGCTATCGTCAAGCTTCCTATAAGAATAGAATGACCTAATGATTTTTGCGCAGTAAACATTTTCTTAAATTGCCTATCAGACTCGCCCATCCTTATTTGAAGTTGTAAATCACCCTGCTCTAATCTCTCTAAACTCTCATCAATTCTTTTTGGGATACCTACAGCCTTTGAACCTAACTCTCCTACTTGCCTACCAAATTGGTTAATTAAATCATTAGGTGTTTGATTGTTAGAAGTCATTAAATCAATTAGATAAGGCTTAGTTATTGATACAAGGTTAAACCCTGGATCTAACATTCTACCAACACCTTCAAAAGTTGATAGTGCTCTCATTACAAATATTAAATCAACTGGTAGCTGAAAAGGAGTTTCATAAACAAGTTCGTATAAGTCCCCAGATAGTTTTTCAATGATATTTGGGCTGAATGGTGGAGTTAAAGCTTCTTTCAGCATTAATCTAACTAATCTTCTAACTGGACCTACATCTATATCTTTAGAAATCAAGCCCGCTTGCTGGAGTTGAGTTACTAGTGATGATGCATCTCTTAATGCTGCAGATTGAACCATAGATCCTAAGCTTGCTTGTAGACTATTTGAAATATTGCCCATCATCCCAAAATCATAAAAGATTAGCTTGCCTGAATTTGAAACAGCTAAATTACCTGGATGAGGATCAGCATGAAAAAAACCATAATTTACTAGCTGTTTTAAATAGCTAACTGCACCTATTTCTGCAATCTTTGATAAGTCAATATTCTTAGATTTTAATTTTTCAACATCACTTATTTTTGTACCTTCTAAATAACTTAAACAAAGAACTCTTTCAGTGCTCAAGTTCCAAATTACCTCAGGAATTTCTACATTTTCATCATCAAGAAATTGCTGTCTAAATCTTGCGGCATATTGAGCTTCACATTTAAAATCTAGTTCTTTCATAAGAACTTTTCTACACTCTTTTGCTATTGCAACCCAATTCCTTCCTCTACTCCAGTTCTTATTCTTTTGGATTATGAAAGCAATTTGTTGCATTATGTTCAAATCGATTGTGAATAAATTCTTCAGATTCGGTCTTTGAACTTTAAATACAACTTCTTTCTCATCTTTTAAAGTTGCTTTATGAACCTGAGCTAACGAAGCTGATCCAATTGGAGTAGAAGTAATTTGGTTGATTTCTGAGAACTTATGTCCTAATTCTTTTTGGATAATTTCTTCAACTTTCGTATATGAGAACTGAGGAACTTGATCTTGTAACTTTGATAATTCTTGTATCCAAGTATTGGGAATTAAATCAGGTCTCGCAGATAATAGCTGACCAATTTTGATAAAAGCAGAACCAAGTTCAATTAATTGATTAGTAAACCACTTAGCTCTTTTTATTTGAACTTTATTTTTTTTATCCCTATTAGTTCGAAAAATTTTAAATATTAAATTGTCTAGCCATAAATTAACCAGAAGTAAAATAAGTATTCTCCAAATAAGAAATGCTCTTTTGATTTTTTTTATTCGATTTTTAAATTTATGATTACTCATTAAATTGTATTATTCATTTTTCGATTAAAGTGATCAATTTTTACTTTAATATCTTCTATTTCTTTAAGAACATCACTTAAGTATGGATCTTGATTAGATTCTGAAGTGTCAGCATTTCTACTATTACTTACTTCATTTTCCATTCTTGCAGCTTCTTCAATAATTGCGTCTTTTAGCGTGTCAAATTCTTTTTTAATTTTTTCTGGGACATCTTGAGCAATATTTGAAGCTTCTTCAATTTTTTCTACGACTATTTTGTTTAATTTTTCAGTTACCTTTTTAATAGCTGCTTTTAAAAGATAATCAGAATTCGTCATAAATAATATTTAAAGCCTTTAAGCAATTCACAACTTTCATCTATCTAATCATAGATCAATTGAGAACAAATCTGTTAATTGATTTCCTTTTTAATTTATCTATTCTTTTTTTTCCTATGTAAGTTTGTATCTATATTATGCTTTTTTCTTTTTTATCTCTTAACTTATATTTATGTAAAAAGGTTAGAAATTTTAATAGTATATTTTTCTACCCAAAAACTCATCTAATTATTGATTAAAAGGAGTTTTATTAAATTGGAAATTATTGAGACAGATGTCGCTATTATTGGAGGTGGTCCAGCTGGATGTACCTGTGCATTATATACATCTCGTTCTAACTTAAACACTGTCATAATAGATAAAAATCCATCTGTGGGAGCTTTAGCAATAACTCACCAAATTGCTAATTATCCAGGAGTTCCTGTAGATATTAGTGGCGAAAAATTGCTTACATTAATGAGAGAACAAGCTGTTCAATATGGAACTGACTATAGAAGAGCTCAAGTTTTTGGTATTGATGTAGCAGAAGATTGGAAGACTGTTTATACACCGGAAGGAACTTTTAAAGCTAAAGCACTTGTACTTGCAAGTGGGGCTATGGGGAGACCTGCTTCTTTTAAAGGAGAAGCAGATTTCTTAGGAAAGGGTGTAAGTTATTGTGCTACATGTGATGGTGCTTTTTATAAAAATAGAGAAGTTGCAGTTGTTGGTGCTAATAAAGAAGCAATTGAGGAAGCTACTGTTCTTACTAAATTTGCTTCAACGGTACATTGGATTACATCCAGTGATCCAAAATCAGATAATGAGGAAGCTATGGAATTAATGGATAGCTCTAATATTAAACATTGGAGTAGAACTAGATTATTAGAAATAAAAGGAAATGATATGGGAGTTAATGGGGTTGTTGTTAAGAATAAACAAGAAGAAGGGCCTATTAATCTTGATTTAGATGGAGTCTTTGTATACATGAGTGGTTCGAAGCCAATCACTGATTTTTTAGGAGATCAAATTGCTTTAAAGGAAGATGGAGGAGTCATTGTTGATGATTTTATGTCTACCAATTCTGATGGTGTCTGGGCTATTGGTGATATAAGAAATACACCTTTCAAGCAGGCGGTTGTCGCAGCATCAGATGGATGCATAGCAGCCATGTCTATTGACCGCTATTTAAATAGTAGAAAAAATATAAGAGTAGATTGGATACACTCTTAAAGAGTTTATAAAATAATTAATTTCATAATGGTGTTGCTTCTGAGATATAAGCTACTCCACCGTAATAACTTAGATCAGACTTAATATTGTCACGCATTTGATCAATTAATTCTTGCTCACAGAAAACTATCACATGAGCATTTGAGCCTAACCCAGTAAATTCCATATCTTCAGTAACAACTCTTTCTGGACCTCTCCCAGTTGCATGTTTCATTACTGTATAACCTGGGACATTAGCTTTCTCTAATGTATTGATAATTGCATCAAGCTCTCTTTCACTAAAAATTAAATCTAATCTTTTCATTTTTTACAACGGGGCAAGTGGGATAATTTTATTTACTAAACTCATATAGATTGGGATGCCTAGAACTATATTGAAGGGAAAAGTCAAACCTAATGTCGTAGAAATATAGTAACTTGATCGTGCTTCTGGGACAGTCATCCTCATTGCTGCCGGTACAGCTAAATACGATGCACTCGCACATAAAACCACAAATAAAAGTGCATTTCCAGGTCCTAGAGATAAAAATCTTGCAACGAAAACACCTATAAAAGCATTAAATAATGGCATGAAGATTGCAAATCCAATTAAATATGAACCCGCATTCTTCAACCTTGGTAATCTTTGAGCTGCAACTATTCCCATGTCTAAAAGGAAAAAGCATTCTGCTCCATAAAAAAGTTGTCCAGTAAAAGGTTCCATTTTTGAAATGGCTGTGGGATTACTGAAAGCCGTAAGAAAACCAACAATTAAACTTGATAGTAATAAATAAACTGATCCATTTAAAAGAGACTCATGCAATATGGAGCTAAGATGCATTTTTCTTGAATTGGGTCTATTTTTAGGAGCTGCAAATTTTACTAGTAATAAGCCTACAATTATTGCCGGAGACTCCATTAAAGCTAAAGCCCCGACCATGAATCCATCGAAGTCTATACTTTGACTCTCTAAGAAACTTTCTGCTGAGATAAAAGTTACAGCACTGATTGATCCATATGCAGCTGCAATAGCTGCTGAGTTAAAAACATCAAACTTGTATCTTAAGATAAAGAATCCAATCAGTGGAATTATTAACGACATTATTATCGCTGCACCTAATGTTGGTAAAACCTGATCAGTAAAACCACTTTTCTGTATTTCAATTCCTCCTTTAAAACCAATTGCCAAAAGTAAGTATAAAGAAAAAAGTTTAGGTAAAGGAGCGGGTATTTCTAGGTCAGATTTAAAAAATATAGAAATTGCTCCAATTAAGAAAAACAGTACAGGAGGAGCTAATACATTTTGTAATATGGGATTTATTTCCATAAATTATTAGGCTAATTCATTTAAAGCAGCTTCTAAAGCCTCTTTCCTTGTTTCAATTATTCCATCAACCCCAAATTTGGATAATCTTTCTTTAACTTTTTCATTAGCTCCAGCTACAAATGCTTTTCTAGAATTATTTTTAGCTTCTTGCATCATATCTTCGATTGCAAGTGTAGCTGTAACTCCAACTCTAGGGACATCAGTGATATCTAAGATTAAAATTTTATAGTTTCTTACTAACATCATTCTCTCAGTAATACCTTTTGCTGCACCAAAACTTAGTGGGCCTTTTAGTCTAAATAACATTACTTCTCCAGAACATCTATCAAGAAGAGCTTTTTCATCAGGGGGTAAAAGATTTTTACTTTGCTCATTATCCTTAGATAAAGGATTATCCTGATCCATTCCTTCTAATTGCGTTTCAGTTATTGAATCAATGGTTAGCATATTTGCAATAAATACTCCAACTAATACTGCCCATATTAAATCCCAGAAAACTGTCATTAGTAATACACCATACATAACAACTGCAGTTTTAAGAGATAATTTGTGAGCTCTTCTCAAGAACCCCCAGTCAATAATATCCAAACCTACTTTGATAAGAATGCCTGCTAAAAGAGCTGTAGGTATTTGTTCTGCTAATGGTCCAGCACCTACTAAAACTATTAATAGAACTACTGAATGAACCATTCCTGAAATAGGAGTAGAGCCTCCAGATTTAACATTTATAACAGTTCTCATTGTCGCCCCAGCTCCAGGTAAACCTGAAAATAGTCCAGCTATAGCATTTCCTATTCCCTGGCCAATTAATTCTCTATCAGAATTATGTCTTGTTTGAGATATATTATCTGCAACTAGAGAGGTGAGTAAAGAGTCAATAGCTCCAAGAACTGCCAGAACTAAGCCAGCTTTGAAAATGATAGGAAAGTATTGATTAAAGCTTGGAAAGCTTAGAGATGGCACTCCTCTAGGTATTTCACCAATTCTGTCTAATGCACCATCGCCAAAAATTAAAATTGATAGTGGAGTAACTATTAATAAGGCTAGAAGAGGGGAGGGGACCCATTGACTAATTTTTCTAGGTGTTAGAAATACTATGCCTAGCGTCATTATTGCCACGCCAACAGCAGCTCCATTCGGTTGGAAATTAGAAAAAACAGTTGATAAAGACTCGACTACGCCTCCTCGGGTACTTATTCCTAATAGTGGACCAATCTGAAGAGCAATGATTATAACTCCTATGCCAGACATAAATCCGGAGACCACAGAATATGGAACAAGCGTTATATATTTACCAAGCTTTAAAATTCCAAACAATATTTGTAATAATCCTCCAATTACTACTGCAGCCATGACTAAAGGTAAAATTTGACCTGCTGAAAGATCTCTAGGTACACCAACAGCTGCTAAACCTGCTACAACTCCTGCGACTGTTACGCTCATTGGACCAGTTGGACCACTAACTTGAGCGGGAGTGCCCCCAAATAATGCTGCTAAAAAACCAACAACAACTGCTCCATATAAACCGTAAATTGCCCCCCCAGGTCCTAAGGCTGCGTTTCCAAAAGCAAGTGCAAGAGGCAAAGCTACTACTGCAGCTGTTATTCCTCCTAAAACATCGCCCCTTATATTCTTAAGATTAAATCCATTAATTATTTCCAAAGAAAATCTCCTTAAATAAATACATTAACTAGAAGATATTATCTCTTTATGACCAAAATTTGTTGAAAAATTAAATTTGTGAAAAATATATCAACAACTTTTAAAAATTTTTTTTAAGTATATTAGGTTAATTTTCCTGAACAAAAAAGGATTTTGGTTATTTTTTATGGAAGTCAAGAGACTATCGTATTAGTTAAATAATTATTTTATAACTTCAAAATATTCAAATGAATTTGATCATTCGCCCAAGAAGATTGAGAAGGACAGACGCAATAAGAGAGATGGTAAGAGAAAACCATCTGCATCCTGAAGATTTAATATATCCACTGTTTATTCACGAAAAGGATTTCCAAGAAGAAATATCTGCAATGCCTGGTATTTATAGATGGGATATGAATGGATTAATTAAGGAAGTTTCTAGAGCCTGGAAATTAGGTATTAGATGTATTGTACTTTTTCCAAAAATTGACGATAGTTTAAAAACAGAAGATGGATCAGAATGTTTCAATGAAGCTGGTTTGATACCTAAGGCTATTCGAATGTTAAAAAAAGAGATACCTGAGATGGCAATTATGACTGATGTTGCCTTAGATCCCTATTCATGTGATGGACATGATGGCTTGGTTGATGATAATGGAAAAATATTGAATGATGAAACTATTGAGATTCTGAAAAAACAGGCTATTACCCAAGCAAGAGCGGGAGCAGATTTTATTGGTCCAAGTGACATGATGGATGGGAGAGTTGGAGCTATAAGAACTGCTTTGGATATTGAGGGATTTAGCGATGTGGGAATTATTAGCTACACCGCAAAATTTTCATCTGCTTATTATGGTCCTTTTAGAACAGCATTAGATTCTGCCCCGAAAGAGAATAATAGGAAAATAATTCCAGATAATAAATCTACATATCAAATGGATCCTGCTAACTCGAAGGAGGCTCTAATTGAATCGGCATTAGATCAATATGAGGGTGCAGATATTTTGATGGTTAAGCCTGGTGTCTCTTATCTAGACATAGTTTATCGGCTGAGTACTTTTTCAAATAAACCAATAGCTGCTTATAACGTGAGTGGAGAATATTCAATGGTAAAGGCTGCTGCTATGAAAAATTGGATTAATGAAAAGGATATTGTTTTAGAAACATTGCTTAGTTTTAAAAGAGCAGGGGCAAAATTAATACTCACCTATCATGCTTGTGATGCATCAAAATGGTTGAATGAGAAGTAAAAACTCATTAAAGTTAAAAAATTTGTTTATTCTTAAATAAATATTATTCATTATTTTGCTTTTAAAAGGTTCAAAAGGTGTCCAAAGAATCGGACATATTGCACTTAGAGTAGAAAATCTAGATAGAGCTAAGTCTTTTTATTTGAACTTAGGTATGCAATTAATTTGGGATGATAAAGATTGGTGCTATCTGGAGGCTGGTAAAGGAAAAGATGGACTTGCTTTATTGGGCCCTAGTTATAAAGCAGCTGGTCCACATTTTGCTTTTCATTTTGAAGAAAAAAAGGAAGTGGAAAATATTTATTCAGATTTAAAAAAATCTGGAGTTAAAGTTGCACCCATTCATGAACATCGAGATGGAACAGCTTCTTTTTATATGCAAGATACCGAAGGTAACTGGCTTGAAATGCTTTATGTCCCTGCCGGTGGGATTAAATCAAATATTTGATTATTTCGATTGAATGATAGAGAAAAGTCATTATAAAAATTCATCCGCTCATAGATCACTTTCAGAAGAATCTATAAGTCTTTTAGAATGGGATAATTTAAAAACTCAGCTCTCCTCTTTTGCTTCAACAAAAATGGGAGAAAATGCAATATTAGAGTCTGAAATTCCTACTGAATATGAAATTTCCAGAAGATTATTGCAAGAAACTATCGAAATAAATGAGTTAGAAAAGACCTTAGATAAATCGATTAGTTTTTCAGGTGTATTTGATATAAGTAAAAATATTGAGATTTGTTCAAAAGGAGGGGTTATTAATTCTTCTGAATTATTAGAAATAGCAGAAACAATATCTGCGGCAAAAGATTTAAAAAAAATACTTTTAGATTTTGAGGCAAGACCTTTTATTTCTTCTTTTTTAAATCGTTTAATTGACCATAATCAAATTGAAAAAATTCTAAAAAATGGTATTGAATCAAATGGTAGAATTTCCGATCGAGCTAGTCAGAAATTAGCTAATCTTAGGCAAGATTTATTATCTAAGAAATCAGAAAGAAGGATATTAGTAGATAAATTTATTCAAAAAAATATCAATTATATTCAAGATACTATTGTTGGTGATAGATATGGGAGACCTGTTTTAGCTATAAAAGTACAATTTGCTGAGAAATTCAAAGGTATAATTCATGATTCTTCTGCATCAGGAAATACCATATATTTGGAGCCAGAATCTATAGTATTTAAGGGTAATAAAATTGCTTCAATGGAAGCCAGAGTAGCAGGAGAAGAATTTAAATTATTAAAAGAATGGTCACAAATTATTAGTGATAATGATAAAAGCCTTATTGAAATGTCAGATATTCTATTGAGAACTGAGCATGCTCTTACACGTTCAAGATATTCAAATTGGATTGGAGGTAATGCTCCAATTGTTGAAAATAATCCAATAGTTAATTTAATAGGTTTTTCGCATCCTCTTTTGATTTGGGAAAATAAAAAAAAACAAGCTCCCAAACCAGTATCTATAGATTTTCATATAAATAGAAATACTAAGGTAGTAGCCATAACGGGTCCTAATACTGGAGGCAAAACTGTTGCTTTAAAAGGTCTTGGAATAGCATTATTGATGGCTAGATCAGGATTATTTATTCCATCAATAAAAAATCCAATTCTCCCTTTTTGTCCAAATATATTTGTGGATATTGGTGATGATCAATCCTTGGAAGGAAATCTATCTACTTTCAGTGGTCATATTTTGCGTATTAGAAATATTCTGGAATCTCTTAATAATAAAAAGGGTATATCAGTTGTTTTATTAGATGAAATAGGATCTGGGACTGATCCTTCTGAAGGTACCGCTCTTGCAATCGCATTACTAAAAGAATTCGCAACCCTATCTGATATCACTCTAGCTACAACTCATTATGGTGATATAAAAGCATTAAAGTATAGTGACAATAGATTCGAAAATGTTTCAGTTGCTTTTGACGAAGAATCTTTCAAGCCAAGGTATACTCTGAATTGGGGAATACCTGGAAGAAGTAATGCCTTATCAATTTCAAGGAGAATTGGGATTGATGAAAAAATACTTAATGAAGCAGCTAATTATTTAAAACCGAAAGAAGTTGAAAATATAAATAGTATTATTAAAGGTCTAGAAGATGAGAGGATAAAGCAACAAAATTCGGCAGAAGAGGCTGCTGAACTTATAGCTAGAACAGAAATATTACATGATGAAATAAAGAGTAATTATGAATTTCAAAAAAATAATGCTGAAAAAATACAGGAAAGTGAAAAACAAAAATTATCAAAACATATAAGAGCAGCTAAAAAAGAGGTTATTAATTTGATTAAGAAATTAAAAGACCAAAATGCAAATGGAGAAGATTCTAGATTAATTGGAATTAGGCTTAAAGAGATTGAGAAGGAACATTTAACTCAAACAAATATCAATAAAGAAATTTCTTGGAGCCCTAAAATAGGAGATTTTGTAAAAATTAAAAGTTTAAATAGTACTGGTCAAATAATTGATATGGATCAAAAAGCAAGATCTTTCGATGTTAAATGTGGATCATTTAGAAGTACATTATTAATTAACGAATTTGAAGGTCTTAATGGGGAAAAACCCAATTTCAAAAATTCTAAAATTCAAATAAATTCTGTAAGAGAAGATTTTTCTTTTTCTAAAATTAGAACAAATAAAAATACCATAGACGTTAGGGGTATGAGAGTTCATGAAGCAGAAATAATAATTGAGGAAAAAATTAGAAAGTTTCATGGACCGCTTTGGATAGTTCATGGAATTGGAACTGGAAAATTAAAAAAAGGATTACGTATTTGGTTATCTAGTTTGCATTATGTCGATAAAGTTGAAGATGCAGCAACTAATGAAGGAGGATCTGGTTGCAGTATTGCGTGGATAAAATAAAATCTATAAGTATCTATAAAAAATCATTCAAAAAACTCTTAAGTGCAATTTATTGATCAAGCAAACATTATTCTCAAAGCTGGTAAAGGCGGCAATGGAATAGTTTCATTTAGAAGAGAAAAATTTGTTCCGGCTGGTGGCCCTTCAGGAGGTAATGGAGGTAAGGGTGGTTCAATAATCATTATCGCTGATAATAATCTTCAAACACTTTTAGATTTTAAATTTAATAGAGAAATATTTGCTAAAGATGGTTTCAAGGGAGGTCCAAACAAAAGATCTGGAGCTTCAGGAGATAATACAATCCTAAAAGTTCCTTGTGGCACAGAAATTAGAGATTTTAATACTGGTATTATCTTGGGTGATTTAACTGAGGATAAGCAAAGTTTAACTATTGCTCATGGAGGGAGAGGCGGACATGGAAATGCTTATTATTTAAGTAATCAAAATAGGGCTCCGGAATCTTTCACTGAGGGAAAAGAAGGAGAGATATGGGAGGTGCAATTAGAATTAAAACTTCTTGCTGAAGTAGGCATTATAGGTCTTCCTAATGCTGGGAAGAGTACTTTAATTTCTGTTTTATCATCAGCAAGACCAAAAATCGCAAACTACCCTTTTACAACTTTGATACCTAATTTAGGTGTAGTAAGAAAACCTGATGGAAATGGGTGCCTTTTTGCGGATATCCCTGGTTTAATATCTGGAGCTGCTGAAGGAGTAGGATTGGGACATGATTTTTTAAGACATATACAAAGAACTAAAATACTGATTCATTTGATTGATTCAATTGCTGAAAATCCTATTCATGATTTCGAGATAATTGAGAAAGAATTAAAACGATATGGAAGTGGTCTTTTAAATAAAGAAAGAATAGTTGTACTTAATAAGATGGAACTTGTAGATGAAGATTATTTGCAAACAATTACAAAAAAGTTAGAAAATTTATCTAAGAAAAAAGTTTTAGTTATTTCTTCATCTTTACGAAAAGGTTTATCTCCACTACTTTCTGAGGTTTGGAAGCGTATTTAATTTTTTGGAAATATTATTTTATTGATCAAATTACTTGATTTAATTTAGGAAATTAGCCATAAATTATATATTGCCTTTAATAAACTTATGAATTTTTATAGTTGCTTTGATCAACAAGGACAAATAATTGCCAGGTGCCAGACTATCCAAGATATTCAAGTTTTAAAGAAAATGGGAAGACCGATAGTAGAAGTAAAAGAAATGAAGAATGAAGAATCTGTTGTCTGTTCATTAACTGGAAGCCCATCTGATTTCAACATGGATTATTAATAAAAAATAAAAAAATAAAGATTAAAAATTAAAAAAAGGAAAGGGGCTTTTAAAAGCCCCTTTTATTTTTTTTTAAATTTTTAAAATTAAAAAATCAATCATCATAAACTAAACATTCAGGTTCGTCTGGATTTGCATCGCAGAATAACTCTAATGCATTTGGATCATGCTTATCTTCAGGATGATGATCCTTGTATCCTTCGAGGTCTTTTAATTCTTCAGTTAAATGTCTGACCTTTGGAAGATTTCCCTCTTCTTTTGCAGAGGCGATTTCCGATTGATCTTTTTGAATGTGTTCGTCAATGGATTTCATTTCAGTTTTTCATACTAAAGTAGATATCTATAACATAGTTAATTTGAATTGATTTTGCATCATGTATTTATAAAGTTCGTGTTCATTACAACATGAAATTTGTTAATCAATAATCATTTGAAAATAAATCTACTTTGGAAGTGATTGCATTATTTCCCTCAAAGAAGGAAGAACTGGGATGATTTGATTAGGATTTAAAGGGAATAATGCTTTGTAATAATCTTTTTTCCATTCAGAGTCATAACATGTTTCAGAAACCTGAGTCAGGTTAAAAAACCTTAATCTCCATTTAATAATATTTTTAAAATCTGAAATTTCTTTTTCGGTGCATTTAAAAAGTTGCCTATAAATTAATTCCCAACGAATAATTGTTGGAAATAAATAGATATCTGCATAAGTTAAATCTTCTCCACAAATCCAATTACCTAAATTCTCATCAAACTTTTTTTCTATTTTGGTAAGAGCTTCAAAAAGGTTCTTACTTGCTTTTTCATAAGAGATCTGATTTCTGGCAAATCCGCATTTATAAACCCCATTGTTAATGTCCGAATGAATTATTTCTAATAAATCTTGATCGCATTTACTTATTTGTAGTGTTTTTTGAGAGGAGTTTCCTTTCATTGAGTTCAGAAACTTTACTATTTCAGAACTTTCATTAGATAAAATATTAATCTGATCATTTTGAAAATTAAATAATAATGGTAATGTCGACCTGAAAAGATTATGCTTTTTCGCTTTTTTATAAAATTGATGAAGAGTCTCGCATCCCTCAAACTTTTCATTGAAAATCCATTGACCACTATTAATATCAGCTTCTAAAAAAATAATTTTGACTTGCTTTGATAAGTTTTTCAGCTTGTAGATGAGTAAAGTTCTATGGCACCACGGACAAGAATTTCCTACTAATAAGTAAGTATTTTCATTCTTGCCTTTAAATTCATGATTTTTATTTATTAGTATCCCACTCGGCCTTCTATAATTTCCTTGTAAATCTGAAGGTGCGAAACCATTCATTAATTTTGTCCAAAACCAAAACCAGAACTTTTTTGAAAAGTTAATGAGGTACTTATTTTGCATAAACTTAGAATTTTAATTTTTTAAATGACCTTGAAAAAAATACTAATTGTTTCTGGTACTCATGGAAATGAAATTAATCCAGTATGGGCAATCAATCAATTTAATAAACAGTTTAAAACTATTGATAAAAATATTGAATATAAATTCATCATAGGAAACCCTCTGGCTTATGAAAGAGGTTGTAGATACATAGATAATGACTTAAATAGATCTTTTACTTCAATTCAAGATAATAGTATTTATGAAATTAATAGGGCAAATTTTTTAGTTGAACAGTATGGATTCAATGGTTCAGAACCTTGTGATGTTGCTATTGACTTACACACTACAACGGCAAATATGGGAACAAGTATTGTTATGTATGGAAGAAGAATAAAAGATTTTTGTTTAGCAGCTTTACTTCAGCATAAATTTGGTTTACCAATTTATTTGCATGAGAAAGATCTAAAACAAACCGGATTTCTCGTAGAAGCATGGCCATGTGGATTAGTCCTTGAAATAGGATCTGTTGCTCAAAATTTTTATGACCCAAAAATTATAAATAGATTTCTAATAATTATTAGTTCTTTGAGAGATGAGATAAACAAGTTAAAAAATAATCAAATAAGACTTCCGAAAGATTTATTTGTTCATGTCCATCAAGGAAGTATTGATTATCCAAGAGATAAAAATGGAAATATCAATGCTTTAATTCATCCTGAGAGAATCAATCAAGATTGGAAGCCTATAAAAAAGGATGCCCCATTGTTTTTGGATATGGAGGGTAAAACTAAAACTTACACAGATGAAGATACTATTTGGCCTGTCTTTATTGGTGAGGTCGCCTATAAAGAAAAGAATATTGCAATGAGTTTTACAAAAAAAGAAGTAGTAAGTGTTTCAGATCAAATGTATGAGGAATTTTTTAGTTAGGTTTTAGAAAATCCATAATTCCCCC
>QCGM01000002.1:0-116067 GCA_003279925.1 Prochlorococcus sp. AG-388-B05 | reverse complement strand
GTCTTTATGACACTAGGTCATAGCGGGCGATCCTCGGGCGATCATTTGCATAGTTATGCAACACCTTGCTACATATGGATGAGATACTGAGACTGATTTTAGCCCCTGTTATACCAACTAATAAGCTATAGCCTCACTTCGTTCTCATGGGTACTGTCGCAATTTGCTGATCGAGTCCTTTGGGAGCACTAGGTCGCAGGTTCGAATCCTGTCGCCCCGACTCTTAGAATCCAAGTTATACTAGCGAGTTTCCCAGACTCGCTTTTTTATTGAAAAATCTGACGGCAGCAATAGCTGTCAAAATGCCGTCAAGATGCCGTCGGATTTAATTTTATGATCTAGCTTTTAGCTTTCAAAGTAACTTAATTGACAGTCGATCTAACATAGAGGGATAAAACCCTCTTTTTTTTATGGCTAAAAAAGAATTAAAAAAAGTTTTTAACTTAAATTCTTATGAATGGTGGAGAAATCATAGAAGAGTCGTAACCTTTGGTTTGTTCATATCCATTTTTGCTTTTTATTTAGGAACCCCTTTTCATAAGGAAGCGAAAGTGAAGGATACCTGCGCAAAATTAAATTCAAGCTTTCAAATTACAGGAGATGAAGCGATGAAGCAGCTTAATCTAAAGGAAATAAAAAATTATAATAATCGCGAGTTAGCTAACTATTACTGCGAGAGATATTTAGGCATAAAGTAAGAAAATGAAACGCTTATTGCTTTCAGAGCTATATTAAATACGATTGACAGTCGATCTACAATAAGGGACAATTAGCTCCTTTTTTTAATGGATAAAAGATTTATTGCCGAAAAAATATTGACACTTATTGTTTCTTTGATTGGCTAAAGAATGGAATTATTACATCAAATATTTCCTTAAAGGAAAAGCCGCTAAATAGATATATTGATCATTTTGCCTTTAAAAATTTTTATTTTTCGTGATCTGTATCTCAAGCTATAACTTAATTACGTTAGCAATCCCTAATATGGTCCTGCACTTGGTACTGCAACTTGGTCCTGCATACTGGTCCTGCACACTAAAATCTGAAAATAAAATTACCTACCAAATGCAAGTGTTAGCAAGCAGTTTGATAGGTAACACCGAATCCCCGCCAGTTCTCTGATGCATCGACCTGGAAAAGCCAGAAGAGGAGTCAAAGTGGGCTTTCGTTTCCAATTACAGGATTGGTTTACGTCTACATCACGACAGTCTCCTCAAGTCGAAAAAGAGTCAGATCAGAGCACATAAAGAAGAACTTGACCAAAGATCCAGTATGTAAATATTAACTTATTTCTTTAGTCATTTGGAGATGGCCAAATCTCTCTTACCTTATTTAATATTTCTTTTGATTTTACAAATCTTTTCGACTGATTATCTTCGTTAAGTAAAAACGTTATATGAGCCATTTTTCTTCCAACACTTTCTTTGGATTTGCCATACCAATGGAGATTAGAACCACTGATTTGAGATAATAACTCTAATCTTTTTTTTATGGACAAAGGAAATTTTTTATTTAAACCTAGTAAATTTATCATTAAGGATCCTTGGGAATGCATTTTTATTTCTGGAGGCTTGATGCCTGAAGATATACAAACATATTGATCGAACTGGCTTGAAGAACAAGCTTCAATAGAAAAGTGTGCGGAATTATGAGTTCTAGGGGCTATTTCATTAATTAATAGTCCTTTATCACCATAAAAAAACTCAATTCCCATCACTCCTACATAATCAAGTTCATTTACTATTGATGAGAAAATATTTTTCGCAAAAGTTTTCAAATCATAATCAATTTCAGCTGGAGACAAGACCCAATCACAAATGTTATTTTTTTGAAATGTCTCGACAATCGGAAAGAATCTTATTGTTCCATCAAAATCTCTTGATCCTACTAAAGCAAACTCATTTTTATAATCAACCCATTCTTCAATTATCCATTCTTCTGAATTGGTTTCAACAAAAAAAGAATTTAAATCCTCTCTAGTATTGATTTTTGTATTTCCTTTACCGTCATATCCTCCTTTATAAGATTTAATCATTAGAGGAAAATTCCAAGACTCAATTTCTTCATCATTAAGACTTTTAAATTCTTCTATTGATTTCCATCTTGGTGATGGGAGGTTCAATCTTTCTATTAACATTTTTTGGGAGATTCTATCTACCAAAGGTTGAATTGATTCAAGGCTTGGTACAAAAATATTTTTAGAGTCAATAGAATTCAATTTTTCAATTTTAATCCATTCATTTTCAAAAATAATTTTTTCGCACTCTTTAATTAAGTCCTTATTCCCTTTTACCTTTAAAGGATCAGCTTCAATTACATAATCTGCTTTTGAGCCTGCTGGATCATTGGAAGATTTAGTTTGAACGCATACTTTTATTCCTCTATTGTTTGCAGCTTCAACAAGCATTAAAGCTAATTGACCACCTCCAATTATTCCTATTGAATAATTTTTCTTTATATTTTCTATATTTTTTTTTAGATTCATATGATGATCTTATTATGATTTTTAATTCTTAACAACTGATTATTTTAACCTAATTTTTAAGTCAAGATAAGGTTAGAATAAGTAAAATCAATTTTTAAAATTAATAAAAAACTCTTTTAAAACATTTATTGTGCATAAGAACAAAATACTAGTTCCTCTAAGTAATAATTCATACGAAGTTATTATAAAACAAGGATTAATTAATAACATTGGAGAAGAACTAACCCGAATTGGTATTGATAATAATAGAAAAATACTTATAGTTTCTAATAAAGAAATCTCAACACTATTTGGAAGGAAACTTCTTAATAATTTAAAAAAGAATAATTTTAATGCTGAAATATTCAATATTAAAGCTGGAGAATCACACAAGAACTTGGCGAGTTTAAGTGAGATATTTAATGCTGCTTTTGAGGTTGGTTTGGATAGGAATTCCCTAATAATTGCACTCGGTGGTGGGATTGTAGGGGATGTCACTGGTTTTGCCGCCGCTACATGGTTAAGAGGTATTGAATATATTCAAATCCCTACAACATTATTATCTATGGTTGATTCATCTGTAGGTGGTAAAACAGCCGTTAATCATCCTAAAGGGAAAAATCTGATAGGAGCTTTTTATCAGCCAAAAGCAGTTTTTATTGACCCTGAAACTCTAATAACTTTACCAACTAGGGAATTCAAGGCAGGTATGGCGGAAGTTATCAAATATGGCGTTATAAAAGATAAATCACTTTTCGAATACTTAGAAAATGAAAAGAATAGAGATAAAATTCTCAATCTCGAGAACGAATCATTAATAAAAATAATCAATAAATCAATTAAAACTAAGGCTTGTATAGTTTCTGAAGACGAGAAAGAAAATGGAATTCGAGCAATATTAAATTATGGTCATTCCTTTGGCCACGTAATAGAAAATTTATGCGGATATGGAGAGTATTTACATGGCGAAGCAATCTCGATTGGAATGAAAATTGCAGGAGATATTGCGACTGAAAAGAACTTGTGGTCAAAAGAGCATTCTTTAAGACAAGATCATCTTATTGAAAGCTATGGTCTACCAACACAAACACCTAAAATCAAAAAGAATGACGTAATGAAAATACTTATGGGTGATAAAAAAGTACGTAATGGGAAAATGAGATTTATATTACCTATAGAGCTTGGAGAAGTTGATATATTTAATGATATAAATGAGTCGCAATTCCTAAGATATTTCGATTAGCGAATACAGAGTGAATTTATTTTAAATTTCTTTTTATTAAATTTACTAAAAACAAACCATTTAAAATCTCCTAAACAGATTGGGTCAACTAATCTCAACAAGGCTTCTCTTCTAGAAAGAGCTTTTGAGATATCATCCTTTAGTTCATTCTGAATTTCAAAAAGTCGTTCGGCTAAACCAAGTGATAATAATGCCTCTCCTTGTTTGACTATTCCAATAGTTTCAAAACCTAAAGTTTCCGAATCATAAATTAAACTTTCAATACAAACATGAGACGTTAAATCACAATTCCCTGGAGACTCAAAAATATTTTCAACAATTTTTTGATTTTTATAGGAAATTAAGGTCCCATTACTATTACCCAATGAATAATATCTTTTAGCTTCTTTGGCATAGTCAATTATTAATAAAATTCCATTATTGATTTTTGCATAAATAGCCTTTAACCATTTTTTATTATCTATATGCCATTCGGTAGTCCATCCTTCCGGAGCATATTTAGGAGGAATATTAATATCTAATTTTTCCTGTGCAGATGCAATACTTTTTTCTAATTCTTTTGTAATTGAAATTGGTTTAAAGAATAATCTTCCTGATTTCTTATCTATAGAGACTCCTTGCCGTTGCATTTTCCCTTTTAAATTTATTATTCTTTCTACTGGCAAAGCATCGAGTACCTCATTAGCTAATACAACCCCATTTAAACTTCTATCTTCCAAGGCCTCTAAACTTCTCCATAATATATCAAAACCTAGTTGTATATATTTTTCTAATTTCTTTTGCTGTTTTTTTATCATTCCTTTATTTGGCTCAATAATGATAAAACAAACATTTTTTAATATTTTTTTATCGTTAATAAAGAAATACTCAAGGAGACCACTCATAAGACTGCCGTCTCCTGCTCCAAATTCAATCACTGATAACTTATCATCACAAATTGATTTACTTTTTACCTGTATTAACCATTCGTAAATTTGTTTCGATAATAAAAACGCAAAGTCATCTGACATTGAAGGCGAAGTAACAAAATCACCTTTAGAGCCTAAATTAGCTTTACCACTTCCATAGTAACCATTATTTAGGTCATTCAAAACGAAGTCCATATAGTCATAAAAACTTATAGTTCCTCCCTTTTTTATAATTTTTTTTATTAACCATTCTTGATTATTCGCGGGTAGGCTTTTCATCGGCGAAAATAAATAAAGACAAAAAAACTTTTATGCATTCAAAGATTAACTATTTCTTAGGAATATTTCTATCTATAGTAATTTTAATTTTTAATGAACCTTCTTTTGCTATTAATAATCCAAATCTTTTACCTGAAGAAAAAACACCTGTTATTGATTTAGCTAAGACATTAAGTCCAAATCAGAAAAAATCTTTAGAGGAAAATCTTAATAACTTAGAAAAGGAAAGTGGTTGGAAGATTAAATATTTATCTCAATTCGAAAGTGTTCCTGGAATTGCTATTAAAGATTATTGGGATTTAGATGAAACAAGTTTATTAGTAATTGCAGATCCTAGAGGAGGTAATTTATTAAATTTTAATGTTGGTGAAGCATATTTTGCTTTCATGCCAAGATTATTTTGGGTGGAACTTCAAACAAGATTCGGAAATCAATATTATGTAAAAGATAATGGAGAAGATGGCGCAGTATTAGATGCAATTAATTCAGTAAAAATTTGTCTTAATAGAGGAGGTTGCCAGGTTGTTCCTGGATTAACAAAAGAACAATATATATGGACTTTGTGTACTTCTATCTTAGGAGGATTAGTGGCAGGATTTGCTGCTGCCCCTAGAAAAGAGGGTCAAATCATATCAATTGGATTTTTAGCTCTTCTTTCTCCTTTGTGGGGAATGCTATTTGGCGTTTTTGGTTTAGCACCAATAATTTCTAGAACAAGCGAAGTATTACCGTTATTCAAAAATGGACTTGCCTTTGCAGCAGCAGCAATTGCAGGATACCTTTTATCACAAACCGTATTCTCTAGATATGAGAAACCGAAAAAAAGTTAAAAATTTGCTGCTAAAAATCTCCATTTCGAAAAAGTATTTCTTCTTCACATAGCTCCCCTGACTCTGAATACCATCTGTGAGAAATATGGGAGATTTCACTATCTACAAACTCAACCCATGAAAAGTTTACTAATAATTCGCCCTCTATATTTTTTTTATATCTCGGAACTATTGCAGAATTCAAATAAGCTGTGCCTTCTTTATCAATTTTGAACATATTTCTCAAACCTTGATTTCTTTTAAGACGATTATGCATATGTCCAAAAATGACAAGGTCGATTTTTCTTTTTTTCTGTATTTCTGAAATAGCAACAGCTAAATCTCTATCTCCCCAGTCACAAGAGGGCTCTTTCCAATCTTTACCACAAATACTTGTGGAGTCTGATCCCAAGCCTGAAGGACCTGCATGTGATATTAAAACAAGAGGTAATTCTCTAATATTTTTTTCTGAACTTTTAATGATTTTATTAACTGACTCTTGTTCGCTTATAGGTCCATAAACAGCTTTAACCTCATTTGAAAGATAATAACCACCTCCTGAACTACAGGGCCTGGCACTTAAAATATTTAACTGATTATTAAATATTCTCAAATCCCAAGCACAATATTTTTCTTGCAAAATACGAATCTGTTTTAAAAGAGTCTCTCCTGTGGAGTCTTTACCTCGATCATGATTTCCCAAAATCACATAAGTAGGAATTTTTATTAGATTAATCTTCTTTATTATTTTGATACTACCATCAGAAATATCTCCGATTAATAAAACAATATCTGGTTTTATAAGCGCTAAAATCCCAATATCCGCCTCAGACCATTGACCGTGACAGTCACCAACAATAGCAATTTTTAAATTTGTCAGAATTTTTTCTATTTAAAGGCATATAATCTACTAAGAGACATTGTAAATCCTGACCAGTATAACTTCTACTGCAAAACAGAAATCTATTCAAAACGAAAAAGATTTGATTTCTGAAATTAAGGAGCTTTGCTTAAAAGCTAATGCGATAATTCTTGCTCATTATTATCAAGCGCCAGAAATTCAAGATATCGCTGATTTTATTGGAGATTCTTTAGATCTCTCTAGGAAAGCAGCAAATAATGATGCAGACATAATAGTTTTTTGTGGTGTCCATTTTATGGCAGAAACTGCGAAAATACTTAGCCCAAACAAAACAGTTTTATTACCTGATATTGATGCAGGTTGTTCCTTGGCTGATGATTGTCCTGCAGAAGAGTTTCAAAAATTTAGAGAAGAAAATCCTGATCATTATGTTGTAAGTTATATAAACTGTTCTGCAGAAGTAAAAGCTCAAAGTGATTTAATTTGCACTAGTAGCAATGCCGTTTCATTAGTAGAAAAAATTCCCAAAGATAAAAAAATTATATTTGCCCCAGATAAAAATCTTGGTCGATGGGTTCAAAAAAACTCAGGGAGAAAACTTAAACTTTGGCCAGGTAGCTGTATAGTTCATGAAACATTTAGTGAAGAGGCTTTATTAAAATTAAAGTATAAACATCCCAATGCAAAGGTAATAGCCCATCCTGAGTGCAGTCAAAATTTATTGGTACTGTCAGATTTTATTGGTTCAACCAGTAAGTTATTAGATTTCGTTAGTAATGATAATTCTGATACTTATATGGTTTTAACGGAACCTGGGATAATACATCAAATGAAAAAGAAAGAACCTAATAAAAATTTTATTGAAGTACCAGATATTGATGGGTGTAAATGTAATGAGTGTCCATATATGAAATTGAATACATTAGAAAAGATTTTAGATTGTTTAAAAAACAATTACCCTTCAATTGAATTAGACCCTAAAATAATTAAAAAAGCTTACCAACCTATAAAAAGAATGCTGGATATGAGCATCTAGTTTAACGAATAAACAATATTACTATCATTATTTTTAAAAGCAGCTAATAAATTTTTAGAATCAGGTTCAAACTGACTTACTAATTTAGTTCTTTTAATAATTTTAAGAAGTTCTTTCTCACCTGCTTTATATTGTCTATCTCTTTTAGTACCAATTTCTCTTTGAAGAATTGGATTAGAATTCATCTTGACTTCTATGTCAGGAGTAATTCCAAACTTATTAATATCTGTTCCATTAGGAGTTAAGTATTTTGCGACCGTAACTGTTAACCCTGAACCATCTACCAAAGTTCGCATAGACTGAACAAGGCCTTTACCGAAAGTTTTCTTACCTACTAATTTACCTCTATTATTATCTCTTATTGCACCAGAAACTATTTCACTTGCGCTTGCCGAACCTTCATTGACAAGTACAATTAAAGGTTTTTTTGTTAAAGCCTTACCATTACCTCTTTTTGTTTCTCTCAAACCATCTTTAGATAAGGTGCTTACAATTATGCCTTTATCAATAAATTGACGAGAAATATCAATACTAGATTCTAATAATCCTCCGGGATTACTTCTTAAATCAAGAACATATCCAGAAACTTTTTTTATTTCCAGATCTTTTAATGTATCTTTCATCTCTCTTGATGCATTAGCATTAAACTGTTTTATTCTCACGTAACCGATTAATAATCCATCTTTAGTTTCATTGATTTTGCTTGTCACTGATTTTATTTCTATCCTTTCTCTTAATAAAGACTTATAAAAAGAATTCCCATTTCTTAGAATTTCAAGTTTAACTTTTGTACCTCTTCTGCCCCTTATTAATTTAACTGCATCCTCAATATTCAAACCCTTAGTAGATACATTATCGATTGATAAAATCTTATCTTTAGCTTTAATTCCAGCCTCATAAGCAGGAGTTCCCTCTATAGGAGAAATAATAATTATAGAATCAGATTCTTTATCTTTAACAATTTGTATTCCGATTCCAGTTAATTCTCCTGAAGTATCTATTCTCATTTGATTAAATTCTTTAGGGTCTAGAAATCTTGTATATGGGTCATCTAAATTTGAAAGCATATCTCTAATGGCATCATAAGCTTCATTATTATCTGAATATTTTTTAGCTAAAAATTGCTTTCTTAAATTAATCCAATTAGATCTCTCAAATTTTCCACTTGAATCAAGGAAGTCTCTATATACAATTTGCCAAACGTGATCAATAACCTCTTTATAGTTATTTTCTAAAATTGTCGCTTTTGAATGATTACTCACCAATATTCCAGAAAAAGTAGTCACTATTAAAAAGACGAATTGCTTTTTTAATAATTTTTTTATCTTCAAGGGTCTTTACTAGGCATTAAATTTCTTATTAATTAAATTATAAATTAAAAATATGTTTAAGGATCAATCCATTTCCCATCATCTTTAATGAGCCGAATTAAAGCATCAACCCCTTCATCCTCAGGTACTCTTTTTATCTCTTCTTTTCTTCTGTAAAGAGCAATTGTACCTTTACCTTTGCCTACATAACCGTAATCAGCATCTGCCATTTCTCCTGGACCATTTACTATACAACCCATTATTGCTATGTCTAAGCCAGTCAAATGGGAAGTGGCATTCCTCACTTTGTCTACAACCTCCTCTAAATTAAAAAGTGTTCTACCACAGCTAGGGCAGCTTATATATTCAACCATTGTTTTTCGCAATCCTAAAGATTGCAAAATTGAATAGCATACTGGAATTTCCTTTTCAGGAGCTTCAGTTAAAGAAACTCTGATAGTATCTCCAAGACCTTCGGCAAGAAGTGTTCCTATACCTGCAGTACTCTTAATCCTTCCATAATCACCATCTCCTGCTTCAGTAACACCCAAATGCAAAGGGTAGTTATATCCTTCTGCATCTAATCTATCTGCGATCATTCTATATGCAGCTAACATAACTGGCGCTCTTGATGCTTTCATAGAAATAATGATGTTATGGAAATCAAGCTCATCGCATATTTTGACGAATTCCATTGCAGATTCTGTCATCCCTAAAGGTGTATCTCCATAAGTAAAAAGCATCCTCTCGGATAAAGATCCATGATTAACTCCAATTCTTAAAGCTTTATTCTCCGACTTTAAAACTTCCACAAGTGGAGTAAATCTTTTAAGAATTGTTTTTTTAATAGTTTCAAACTCAGCGTCAGTATATTCAGTCCTTGTAGGATCTGATTTCTCAAAAACAAATAATCCTGGATTAATTCTTACTTTATCAACATGTTTTGCAACCTCCATTGCAATTTTCATTCCATTGTGATGAACATCTGCAACTAAGGGGGTATCTATATTATTTTTTATTAATTTTTCTTTAATATCCCCAACAGCCTTTGCATGAGCTAAAGAAGGAACAGTTAGTCTTACAATTTCGCATCCAACTTCATGAAGTCTTTTAATTGCTAAATAAGAATTATCCACATCCATGGTATCTTCATTTATCATCGATTGAACTCTTACTGGATAATCACTACCAATTGCGATATTTCCAACCATTACTGTTCTAGTTATCCTTCTCTCAATATAAGTTGAATATCTCCTTGAGAGACTATTCACCTCTTTTGATTGAGTAAGTGACATTAAATTCTAGAAATTCAAAAAATCTTACTTAAATTATAAAGCATATAGTTTACTACTAACATTCTTAAGATCTTTTAAAGTTAGATCATATGGTTTTTCAACCTCTTTTGAAGAGAATCTCAACAAATAAGATGGGTGAAAAATAGTAATAATTTCTCTCCCATCTTTTTTAAACCATTTCCCTCTTATCTTAGAAATTGGATTCTTTATTTCCAAAATAGTTCTCATAGCAGTCGAACCAGTTAAAATAATAAATTTCGGATCTACTAGTTTAATTTGCTGAATTAACCATGGTTTATGAATATTTATTTCTTTATTAGTTGGTTTTCTATTGTTTGGAGGACGACATTTAATTACATTGCAAAAATATACATCCTTTTTTAAGTCAATTCCTGCTTCTATTAATAGGTCATCCAACAATTTTCCTGATTTGCCAACATAAGGTTCTCCCTCCAAGTCTTCTTGAGCCCCCGGGGCTTCCCCAATTATTAATAAATTTGCAAATACATTACCTCTGCTAATGACTAATCTTTTCAAAGCAAATTTAAGTTCAAAGTTTATAAATAATATTAAAACTAAAAATTATTAAAAAAAAATATGAACTATATAATTCTTCACTACACATTTTAATTTCTAAGAAAAGACAACACGAAAATAAATTAAATTAAGAAAACGAACCAAATCAAACCAATCTGTGATACTTTTACTTATTCTTAATCTATTAATAAAAAATTTTTAAAGTTATATTTAAAGAACTTTGTATCAAATGAGCGAAGTAAATTTATCAAAAAGAGCACTCTCTATTGAACCTTCACTTACTCTGCAGATAAGTGCTAAAGCTAATCAACTCTCAAAAGAGGGAAAAGACATCTGTAATTTAAGTGCTGGAGAACCAGATTTTGATGCTCCCAATGAAATATTAAGGGCAACAAGTGAGTCTATATTTGATGGATATACAAAATATGGTCCTGCCTCAGGAGATTTAGAACTTAGAAAAGCTATTGTTGAAAAACTTCAAACTCAAAACAATTTAAATGTTGAATTTGAAAATGTAATGGTAACAAATGGAGCCAAACAGGCGATATATAATCTTTTCCAGGTTTTATTGAATGATGGTGACGAAGTTATTATACCTGCTCCTTATTGGCTAAGCTATCCTCAGATGGTTAGATTGGCAGGAGGGAAGCCTATCTTCCTAAATTCTTCTGCTAAAGATGGATTCAAAATAAATATACAAGATTTAAAATCTAAGATATCTTCAAAAACGAGATTTATAATTATTAATTCTCCCAACAATCCAACTGGTAGAGTAATACCAAAAGAAGAGTTGTTAAAAATTGCAGAAGTAGTAAGAGAAAATAAAAATATTAATATTCTTTCAGATGAGATTTACGAATTAATTCTTAAAAAAGAATTTAAGCATTTAAGTTTAGCTTCACTAGCAACTGACCTAAAAGAAAGAATTTTTATAATAAATGGTTTTGCAAAGGGTTGGGCAATGACTGGGTGGAGAGTTGGTTATTTAGTAGGGCAAAAAGATGTTATTAAAGCGTCATCAGCCTTACAAAGCCAAAGTACAAGTAATGTTTGTTCTTTCGTTCAAAGAGGTGCTTTACAGGCTTTAAAAGTAAACCGAGAATTTTTCTTAGAAATCAATAGCCATTATGATCTTAGAAGAGAAGTCCTTTATAAAGGGCTAAAAAATATCGAAGGACTATTTATATATCCACCTAATGGAGCTTTTTATGCATTTCCTAGATTACCTAATAATTCCATGACTTCTGTAGAATTTTGTAAAAGAATTCTTAATGATTATGGTTTAGTGGTGGTGCCTGGAAAACCTTTTGGTGATGATCAATGTATTAGGTTATCTTGTGCCTCTTCAAAAGAAAAAATTCTTGATGGCTTATCAAGATTAGAGAAAGGCATTTTAAATTATTACTTTTAAATGAAAAAGATTTTTATTAATATCAAAAAGAAAATAGTAATCTCTACTATTTTTTTTGCAACTCTTTCTTCACCCTTGAATGCAAATCCAAAAGTTTTAAAGATCGGGGCAATTCCTGATCAAAATCAAGAGGTGCTAGACAAAAGATTTAATTTGTTTTCAAATGAATTAACCAAGACTCTAGATGTAAAGGTAAAGTATGTTCCCGTTATTAATTATGTTGCTGCGGTTACTGGATTTAGAACAAATGATTTAGATTTAGTATGGTTTGGCGGTTTATCCGGAGTTCAGGCAAGATTACAAACCCCTAATGCAATTGTGATTGCTCAACGAGATATTGATAAAGAATTTAAAAGCGTTTTTATTGTGAATAAGAAATTAAAACTTGATACAATTTCTAATAAAAATGGACTTAAAAAGCTCAAGAATCTAAGATTTACTTTTGGTTCTGAAAATTCAACATCTGGAAGGTTAATGCCAGAATATTTCCTTAATGATGCTGGAATAAAAATAGAAAATTTTAAAGGAAAAAGAGTAGGATTTAGCGGTAGTCATGATGCAACTATCGCTTTAGTTAATAGTGGAGCCTATGATGCAGGAGCTTTAAATAAACAAGTGTGGGAAAACAATCTTAAAAAAAATCCTAAAAGAACAACTAATGTTAATCTTTTTTGGATAACTCCTGATTATGTAGACTATCATTGGGTTTCTCAAGGAAATCTTGATAATAGATTTCGAGAAGGTTTTACTAAAGAGCTTAAATCTGCAATTCTTAATTTAGATATTAAAAATACAGAACATAAAAAGATATTAGATATGTTCAACGCAAAAAAATTTATAGAAGCAGAATCTAGTGACTATAAAAATATCGAGTTAATCGCTAGAAAATTAAAAAAAATCAGATGATTAATCCTCTTCTCGAATTAAAAGAGGTAAGCTATAAAAATAAAAATAATTTCATCTTAAACAAGGTAAGTTTAAGAATTAAAGCAGGTGAAAAAATTGCCTTATTAGGCAAAAGTGGCGCAGGTAAGACTACTCTTATATCTATTCTTAACGGAACACTCAAGCCTAACAAAGGTAGAGTCAAATTATTTAATACAGAATTTGATAAATTAAACTTATATCAAAAGAGTAAGATCTCAACTATCTGGCAAGATTTAAGATTAATAGAAGATCTATCAGCAGAACAAAATGTTAATTGTGGACTTCTTGGAAAACAAAGTTTCTTATTTGCTTTTAAGAATTTACTAAATATAAGTTCTTTTAATAAAGCTCATCAATACATGCAAGTTTGTAATCTTAAGAAATCTATTTTTTCAAAAAATATTAGAAAAATATCTGGAGGCCAAAAACAAAGAGTTGCTATCGCAAGATCATTAATTCAAGAGTCAGATATCCTACTTGCTGATGAGCCTTTTAATAATTTAGATCCAAAACTAACTTCTAATATTAAAAATCTATTATTAATGACTAAAAATAAAAATAAAATAAAAGTTCCTAACACTACTTTAATTTCTTTGCATAGATTAGATTTATTAGATGGTTTTAATAGAATTATTGGAATGAAAAATGGTGAAATATTATTTGATTTAGAGAAAAATAAATTAAAAAAATATCATTTAAACAAGATTTATTAGGTAATTGAATAAATTAAAATTAAATTCTTCTTCAATAACTTTTCTACCAATACTAGTTTGTATACCTATAGCCTATGAACTATTTATTAATTTTCATATTGGAGGAATTGAATTATTTAAAGAATTTATTATTTCTGCTCTAAGTCCAAAAATTAATAATGAAATCATTTTCACATTAGCAAAAAGATTAAATGAAACTATTTTTATTGCATTTTTTAGTTGGCTAATAAGTATTATATTTGGGGTTATTTTTGGAATATTATCTTCAGAAATTTTTTATAAAATATTAAATTTACCTATATTTTTAAAGAGATTTTTAAATATATTTTTAACTTTTATAAGATCGATTCATGAAATAATTTGGGGACTTATATTAATGCAAATATATGGTATAAATTTTTCAATTGGAATAATAGCTATTTGCATTCCTTATGTTGCTATAAATGCAAAAGTTTTTAGTGAGCAAATAGAAAATATTAATTTTAAAACTATTGAATCAATTAAACAAATTAATGGTATTAAATCTTCCACTTTAATAACATTAGTTTGGGCTCCAGTGATAGAAACCTTTAAAAATTTTGGGTTATACCGTTTGGAATGTGCCCTAAGAAGTACAACAGTTTTGGGATTTTTTGGAGTTGGAGGAATAGGCACAAGTATATTTTTATCCTTTCAAACTTTGAATTTCCGAGAGCTATGGACTTATCTTTGGGGTTTAGCTTTTTTAATTATTATCTTAAAAGAACTATTAAAAAAATTCAACCTCTATAACACTTCTAAGAAATTTTTGACCTCTTTTGTAATAGCTTTATTTTGTATTAGTTTATTTTCTTTATCTTTATTTGTTTATTTTATATTTAATAAAAATTCAATACCTTTTAATTCAATCAACAATCTTTTGATATCAAACTTTAATTTTATTTCATACGATTTTTTAAAGCAATTATTAGAAACAATAGTTTTATGTCTTTTGTCTACTGGAATAGCAATAAGTTTTCCTCCCATTTTTATATTGATTTTAAATAATAAAATAGGAATTACAATTTTGAAAATAATATCATTTTTATTTCGTTTAATACCACCTCCTGTATTAATTCTATTACTCTTAATGTTTAATGATCCTTCTATATCTTTAGCAGCAATAACATTAGGATTACATAACGCAGCTATAACAAGCAAATTGCTTTTGGCGAATTTACATAACCAAGATAATAAACAATATATTGCGATGAAATCATTAGGAGTTACAAAGAGATCTAGTTGGCTTTTCGGATTATTTGTTAAACAAGCAAATAGTTACTTAGCATATTGTGCTTATAGATCCGACATAATAATTAGAGAAACAGCCCTTATGGGAGTAATTGGTAGTGTTGGTTTAGGTTGGCAACTTCAAGAATCATTAGGTTCATTTGCATGGGAAGAAGTCATAGTTATTTTGTTTGCTTATAGCTCAATTGCAATAATTGGAGAATTAATAAATGGTAAAATCAAAAGTAATCTAACTTGATTACTAATAAAAATATTCTCAAATCAAGTGAAATAATTTAAAGGAAATTAGTGCCTATTTTATCAAAACAATTGGTTGTAATTGGAGATAGTTCAGTATATGGATGGGGGGATACTGTAGGAGGAGGATGGTGCGAAAGGCTAAGAAAAGATTGGTCTAAATTTCATAATTTTCCAATTATTTATCCACTAGGGGTAAGAGGAGATGGAATTGAAAAGGTTTCTTTACGTTGGGAAAAAGAATGGTCATCAAGAGGAGAAACAAGAAGAAATAAACCCAAAGCTATCCTCTTAAATGTGGGTCTTAATGATACTCCAACAATTGGACAAAAAAATGGGCGGCACCAATTAGAGATAAATGGATTCGAGTATGGATTAGAAAGATTAATTTTTGAAATGAAGTCACAAACACAGGTTTTTGTAATTGGGCTAACCCCAGTTGATGAAAACAAAATGCCATTTGCTGGATGTTTATGGTATTCAAATGATTTCTGTCATTCATATGAGAGAAGAATGGAAGAAGTCTGTATAAATCAAAATGTCCCTTTTCTGCCAACTTTTAGAGAAATGTACTCAGATAATAGAAGTAAGAATTGGATCGCAGAGGATGGTATACACTTAAATGCGCATGGACATCTTTGGATTTATCAACGTCTTAAAAGTTGGGATATTCTTAATAAATGGAAGGAATCCTAATTTTGATAAAAGGTAATTTAATTAGAAATTTTGAGATAAAAAATTAGAACAAAAATAGCAATTATAGAAGAAATACTTGTTTGAATAGAATTTACTAATTCATTACTTAATTTATATTTGTCTTGAAATTTAGCTCCAATAAAACTTTCAGAAATTGTTGCTAAAAAACCAGAAATTGCAACTATCAAAAATTGATATTTTGTTGAGATAATATTTAAAATAAACATTATTAATGACATAAATATTGCACCTAAGGCACTTGCCGCTGTACCTTCTAAACTAATTCCTCCTTCCGTGCCTCTTTCAACTTTTCTAAACGAAGTAATTAGATATGTATTTCTACCAAATCTTTTTCCTATTTCACTACCAAAAGTATCTGCCAACTTTGCAGCAAAACTTGCAGCAAAACCAATTTTGTAAAAGACTAAATTAGTAAAATTCAATTTAACCATTATTGCAAAAAACAATCCTGTTGCAGCCGAACCCCAAACATTTTCAGGACCTCTTTTACCACCTCTTTTTTCAGCTATCCCTTTTTCGTGTTTAAATTTATAACCAATTTTTGTCACAAGAGATCCAAGGAATAAATATATTACAACAGAGCTCCAACCTTGCCATAACAAGCATCCCCATAAAATAGACCCTAATACCCCAGCACTTATCCACCCACCTTTTGTCATCAATGGGACTCTAAAAAACAAAGAAATTAGAAAAAAGTTAATTAAAAAACCAAATAAAAAATCATTAGAAAGCAAATTCATATTTTTAAAGAATTAATTTAAGATCATTACGCCATTGACTAAGAATTGAAGTCGAGTTAACAGTAGCTGTTGAAGTTCTTAAAATGCTTTCTGAAAGTTTTACAAAAGCAATTTTATTTTTAATAAAAAACTCAATTTCACCTTGGGACCAGCCTCCTTCCGGTCCAATAACATTCCATAAAACTCCTCCATTTTTATCCAAAACACTTTGTTTTTTTTTTAACCAATGGTTTAAATTATCAGAGCTATCATCTCTTGTAACAGATACTGAAATAATATCTTTATTTTCTATAGAATTTACCCAGTCGAATAAATTAATATCACTCAAAATAGAAGGTCTCCATAATCTCTCACATTGTTCAACAGCTTCATTAACAATTGAATCCCATCTTATAAGTTTATTTGAGAAGTTGGTATACTTCTTAACTTGTCTATCTGAATACAAAGGTTGTATAAAATCAATTCCTATTTCAGTACACATTTTTAGAATATCTTCAAAACCATTTTTAGGAATAACAACAGCTATTCCTAATAAAATTTTTTCTTTTTCTTGAAATAAATAAGGATTATTAATATTGTTTATCTTTATAGAATTGTCCACTAAGTTTATAGCTTTCCATAATGAACCTTCGCCATTAGTTATAAATATTTCTTTACCAATTTTTATTCGCATTACTTTATTTATGTAGTGCGCTTCATTATTTCTAAGTTTTAAATTATTATTCTTGTTATTAATTATTCTTTCATTCTGTATAAATAATCTTATTAAATTATCCATTTATAAAAATCAATTTTTAAAAACTAAATCTTCATGTTCCTCAATCGACCAATCACTATTTTCTCCCCCAATTATTAATTCATCAATTTTTACATAATTATTAGATATCTCATTTAACGCATTTATTAAAATATCAATAGAAAGTGAATCTGAAGTTCCAAAATCAACCCAACTTCTTGACCATAAATTTTGATATTCCATAACACCTAAATTATGCATTAAGGCAGGAAGGGCAGATTCTTTTTGCTCATTATCGTATGACATCCAACTTAAATCAGAACCCTCTTCATGCGTTTGTAAATTTTCAGAATTAAAACCACCTAACCTACCTAAAACATACCAACTATCAAAAACTCCATCTAAGTAGTTTTTTTCTGCTTCAGTAGGTATTTCGAAGAATTTTATCCAAATCCAACAATTAAAAGGATCAACTTCTCTAAATTTAATATTCATATTTACTGTTATTTATTTTAGATCTATAGTTATTATAAGTTGATAATTCAAAGTTTAAATTTTATACCTACAACTAAATTAATAATGCTTGATTTAAAAGATATTACTTATCAACCTCAAACAGGAAATAAAAAAATATTAGATGATATTAGTTTCAATCTTCATGAAAATGAAATTATATTAATTTGTGGCAAAAGTGGTTCAGGGAAAACTACTCTATTGGAAATAATAAGTGGACTAATTACTCCTCAGAAAGGAAAGATTACTTGGAAAAATAAAAATATCACTGCTAGGCAAAGAAGATGGATAAGTGGAGTAGTATTCCAATTCCCAGAAAGATACTTTTTAGGAACAACCATTGGGAAAGAATTAAAAATTGGTTATAAATCATTGAGAGAAAAAAATATAGAGCAAGTTTTAAAAAAAGTTGGTCTATCGGATATAAATCTTACTCAACCTCCTGAGAAATTAAGTGGTGGTCAACAGAGAAGATTAGCTGTAGCAGTTCAACTAATGAGAAATCCAACTATTCTTTTACTTGACGAACCAACTGCTGGGCTTGATTGGTCAATGAAAAATGATGTTAAGAATTTAATTCTCAATCTCAAAAATAAAAATACATTAATTATCGTTACTCATGAACCCTCATTATTTGAGGGGATACCGTCTAAAATATTACTTCTTGAACAAGGAAAGATTAAGGAATTATCGAAAGGAAATTATGGGGGATAAAATTGTACGCGCAACTGCGGCTAATGGTGGAATAAGGTTAGTTGCAGTATTAACAACAGATGCATCAATGGAGGCGAAAGAAAGGCATGGATTGTCTTATCTAACTACCTCTATACTCGGGAGAGCTTTTAGCGCCTCTCTTCTTTTAGCAAGTTCGATGAAAGTAATGCATGGGAGAGTCACTTTAAGAGTAAGATCTGATGGCCCTTTAAAGGGATTACTAGTGGATGCGGGCAGAGATGGGAAAGTTAGAGGTTATGTAGGAAATCCTAATTTGGAATTAGATCTAGTCAAAACCAAGTCAAATCAATATTCTTTTGATTTCACAAAAGCTTTAGGGACAGGCTATTTAAATGTTATTCGGGATAATGGTTTTGGAGAACCTTTTACCAGCACTGTTGAGTTAGTTAATGGAAATATTGCTGAAGATTTAGCATCTTATTTATATCATTCTGAACAGACTCCATCTGCTGTATTTATTGGGGAAAAGATTAAAAATAAAAATATTATTTCTAGCGGAGGATTGTTAGCTCAAGTTTTGCCAAAGAAAGAAACTGATCCATTATTAGTCTCGCTGCTTGAAGAAAGATGTAAAGAAATTAATTCTTTTAGTGAAGACTTATTTAAATCAAAAGATAATCTTCTTTCACTAATAAAAAATATATTTCCAGATATTGACGATAAATCAATTTCAGAGAAAGCTCGAACTCAAGAAGTTAGATTTGAATGTAGGTGCTCCAGACAGAGAAGTTTAAATGCAATGAAAATGCTTGATAAAAACGAGTTAGAAGATATTTTAATTAAAGAAGGAAAAGCCGAATTAGTTTGCGAATTTTGCAAGAATAAATATCTAATAAATTCTGAAGAGATTAAAGAGATGATTAAAAATTAATTTAAAGGAAAATTACTCCTATCCACAAAATTATCATTGCTGGTAAACTTTGAATTTTTTGAATTGATAAAGAGTTATTAGATATTTCCTGAATAAATGAGTTAGTTTCAAATAAACCTCCAAATATTAATCCTATTGAAAGAAATGTCACACTCCATCCAAGAGAACTAATAAACTTTTTACCTGATTTAATTTGAATATACGTAAGGATTAAAGTTGAGATAGAAAGCAGAAGTCTGTTGTAAGAATCAGGACTAATTAAAAGTATTATCAAAAATAATAATCCAACAGATAATTTGATTGAAAGGTTATCAAAAGATGGAGGAGTTATTTTGGGAAGGCTATATTCGTTTGTCTTGTTACCATTATTATTCAAATTTTTTATTTTTGATAAAAGCGGGAAATCATTATTAATGAGTTTATTAATTTGTTTCTCTTTCTTAGAAGCATTTTGAGCTTCGAAACTAACGTTCCCTGACTGCCTTGCTTTCAAACTACCCATTAACAATTGATCAAAAGATGATTCTACTTTTGCCTTAAGTAGTAGATCTTCACCAGCCTCCTTAACTTTAAGATCTCTTGCTTTTTGTATATCTTCAAAATCGGCACCTTCTTCAACACCTAATATTTCATAGGGAGTTTTATCGGGATTATTTTTGCTTTTATTTGAATCCAATTGATTTTTACAATAACTATAGATTAACCAATTTTATTATCCAATAGGACTTTATAAAACAATTGGTTCCACCCCACTAACAACAGGTGCTACTTTTTTTAAATCTAAATTCTCATTATCTTCAATAAATTGATTAAGATTCCACTGATTCTTAAAAAGAATCACTGGCCTATTCCAACAATCCTTTACTACTTTGCAATTAAAGATCCTTCCTAATTCGTCAATGGCTGACCATCCATCTGAAACCCATCGTGCCAATTGGTATTGCATAGATTCAAGATTGGCATCTACACCATATTCATTTTTTAATCTATGAATAACTACTTCCAACTGTAATTGTCCAACAGCTGCAAGGATAGGATCTCTTTTGCTCTCATCAAAGTCATAAAGTATTTGAACAGCACCTTCTTCACGAAGTTCGTTTACTCCCTTCCTAAAGTTTTTAAATGCTGAAGGGTTTGGATTTCTTAGCCAACTAAATATTTCAGGACTAAAGGAGGGTATACCCTCATATTCAAGATGAGTGCCTGTATATAAAGTATCTCCGATAGAAAACATTCCAGGGTTATTAAGTCCAATTACATCTCCAGGATAGGCATCATCAACTACTTCTCTGTCTTGACCAAATATTTTTTGAGGTCGAGATAATCTTATAGTTCTTCCTGTTCTTGAGTGCTTGACTGACATGTCCTTTTCAAATTTTCCGCTACAAACTCTTATAAAAGCAACTCTATCTCTATGCTTTGGATCCATATTTGCCTGCAACTTAAATACGAAACCGCTAAATTCATCGCTTGCAGGCTCAATATCTCCCTTATTACTATTTCTTGAAGTTGGTTTTTGAGCCATTTTTAAAAAACTATCTAAAAAAGGTCTTACCCCAAAATTTGTCATCGCCGAGCCAAAGAAAACAGGAGTAAGTGAACCATTAAAAATTTCTTCTTTTTCTAATTTCGAACCTGCCTCATCAAGGACCTCGAGCTCTTCAAGAGAGATCTCAAGTAATTCTTTCTCTACATATTTTGAAAGTTCTTTATCATCTAAACTCATTCTTTTCTCATTTGACTGTTTCCCTCTAACAGCTTTATCAAATAAAATAACCTCTCTTGTAAATCTATCAATAACTCCTCTAAATTCCTCACCTATACCAATTGGCCAATTAACGGGCAAAGTATTCAAACCAAGCTCTGATTCAATTTCATCAAGCAACGAAAAAGGTTCTCTGCCCGGTCTATCCATCTTGTTAATAAAAGTAAAAATAGGTATTTTTCTCATTCTGCATACCTCAAATAATTTTCTTGTTTGAGGTTCTAATCCTTTAGCGGCATCTTCAAGCATTACTGCATTATCTGCGGCAGCTAAAGTTCTATATGTATCTTCAGAAAAATCTTTGTGACCAGGAGTATCCAACAGATTTATTACTGATCTTTCATATTCAAACTGCAAAACAGTTGAAGTAATTGAGATACCTCTTTGTTTTTCAAGTTCCATCCAATCAGAAGTAGCTTTCCTTTGATTACCTCTTGCTTTTACTGCCCCTGCTTGCTGTATAGCGCCTCCATACAAAAGAAGTTTTTCAGTAAGAGTTGTTTTACCAGCATCAGGATGTGAAATAATCGCAAAGTTCCTTCTTTTATTTACCGCCTCTAAGATATTTTTATTATTTAAGTTTTCAGTACTTGAACTCATTAAATTCTATTTTGACAATCCCATTAACTCTAAACCTTACCATAAATGACTAAATATTGATCACCTTCTTCGAACACTTCTAAAGAGTATAATTTATTCTCAAAAATAAAATCTTTTAATTCTTTTGATGTGTAAGAAGCCTTTAATGATGCGTAATAATCATTAGTCAGAATTTCATTATATTTTTCCCCACATTTTTCTTTTAGATATAAGGCTGATTGTTTATCAATCGGTCTTTTAAGATCTTTATGAAAATTTATAGTAAAATCACTTGATAATCTCTTTATGCAATTAAAAAAATCATCCAGATAAGTAATATGGTGAATTAAACTGTTGCTGACTAATAAACTTATATTTTTTTCGAAAGAAATATCACTTGATTTAAGGCTTTTTATATCTGCGCAAATGTAACGCAAATTTTTTAATCGACTCCGATTTAAGGAATTCTTTTTATTTAACTCAGCTATTCGAATCATCTCTTTGGAGCCATCAATACCAATAACATTGGCATTAGGCCATTTAGTTGATAACTTTTCAGAAATATTGCCAGGTCCGCATCCTAAATCAACAATCAATTCTTTTTCACTCAAATGAATATTATTTTTAATCAAGTAATGATTTATTTGACTAATAAGATTATTCTCTCCCTCTGAAAAGTCAGCTTTAGCATAAGAATCAACTTGGTCTTCTCCTTCCATTAATTCAGGTTCAACAGTTCTTTCCATAAACTTCCGTGAACAAAGATTTCATAATAAACATATTTTTACACAAACCGTTAAATAGTGGTAAGAATAGTTGCAGACGCCACAGGTAGAGTTATTCTTCCTTTACGGGTAAATTTACATACTTTTTTTATCGTGACAATTGCACCAAATAAAGCTTCCTCTGAGAGCAATTCTAATAACCTTAGAAAAGATGACTTCCCAAAAACAGCTCCTGCTGCTTATCCTGTCTTCTTTAGGTCATATAGCAGAAAGACACTTTCGGGGAAAAGAGAGAATTGGAGTGAAGTTGGAGAAAGAAATTTATCTGGATTAAAAGAATTAGGAAAACTCTCTGATCAAGAATTGATGTTAATGAGAGAAATGCAGAGCAACCAAAAGGCTCAACCATCTGGAAGATGGTTATGGATCGGAGGGACTCCATGGATTAATAAAAACCAGAATTTTTCAGGAGCATATAATTGTACTTCGACAAATTTAATTGATTGGGAAGCTTTTGCCTTAATGATGGATTTAGCAATGATGGGTTGCGGCACAGGAGCAATAATAGAGCCCCATTTTATAAATAAGCTTCCAACAGTAAAAAATAAAATAACTATTAAATCAGTAAGCGAAGTAGGAATAACTCTTAAAGATCAAAGGCAGGAAAAATCTTCTTTAGAAATTAAAGGCAACGATATTTTTATAAAAGTTGGGGATAGCAGAAGAGGCTGGGTAGATAGTTATAAATATCTTCTTGAAGCATCAAGCAATGAAAGTCTTGAGAAAGAAGTTAATGTTCATATAAACTTAGAAGATATTAGGCCAGCAGGAGAATCATTAAAAGGTTTTGGAGGTATGGCGAATCCTATTAAATTAAAGGATCTATACTCTCGAGTTGCTTCTCTATTGGGGAAAGCGATTGGTAGAAAGCTAAATACAGTTGAGTGTTGCTTACTTATTGACGAAGCAGCTGTAACAATAGTTGCAGGTAATATAAGAAGAAGCGCTGGCATGAGGCAGTTTGCATCTGATGACAAAGAAGCAGCATCAGCTAAAGAGAATCTATGGAGTCAAGACGAAAACGGTAATTGGAGAATCGATCCCGAAAAAGACGCTCTTAGAATGGCAAATCATACGAGGGTTTATCATACAAAGCCTTCTTATCAAACAATTCTGGATGCTGTAACCAAGCAATTTCATTCAGGTGAAGGAGCAATTCAATTTGCGCCAGAAGCAATAGCAAGATCAAATGCAGATATTTTAAATGGAGAAGATCTCAAAAATGAATTCATAGAAATATATTCGGAACAAGGTAAAGAGGAAGCTAGAAATTGGATTAATCTAAATTACGGACCTTTTTCTGAAGAAGAACTAGATCATAGAATGAGTAGATATGGACTTAATCCTTGCGGAGAAATATTAGGCAACGATTTTCATTGTAACTTGGCCGAAGTTCACCTAAATCAGATAGATCCGGAAAATATTGAAGAACAAAAAAAAGCCTTTAAAGCTGCAGCTCTTTCAGTGGCATGTTTGCTAAATCATGAATTCGAAGTTGAGAGATATAGAAAAAGTAGGGAGTATGATCCTATTGTAGGAGTTAGTTTTACAGGATTATTTGATTTCTTTGTACATGCGTTTGGGACCCCTTGGTTGAAATGGTGGGAAGCTGGGAGACCTGAAAACGAAGAAGGAAAAGAATTTAAAATGCAAGAAGCTAAATTCTTAGATTCATGGAGAAAAACTGTAAAAGAAACTGTTTGGGAATACTGCGACAAACATAATCTCAGAAGACCTAATAGATGCACAACAGTTCAACCTGCTGGCACCAAAAGTCTTTTAACTGGAGCTGCTCCTGGATGGCATCCACCTAAAGCACAAAGATTTTTAAGAAGAATAACTTTCAGAAAGAATGATCCTATTGCTTTAGCTTGTATGGATTATGGTTACTCTGTTGTTCCATCTCAATCCGATAAAGATGAAAAAGGATGTTTACTTGATAATCCATTTGACCCAAGATGTACTGAATGGCTCGTTGAAATCCCAACAGAAGTAAGTTGGGCGAACATAGAAGGAGCAGATCAAATAGATATTAATAACTTCTCTGCCCTTGCACAATTCGATTTTTATATGCAAGTTCAAAAGTTTTATACAGAACATAATACTTCTGCAACTGTTGAATTTAGAGAAAGTGAAATTGAAGATTTAGCAAAAGCAATACATAATGCGATAGAAAATAACGAAGGGTATATTTCTGCAGCATTATTAGCTCGATTCAGTGCAAATGCTACATTCCCAAGATTACCTTTTGAACCTATAAGTAAAGAGGAATATTTATCTTTGCAGGAACAGGTAACTGAAAGGAAAGTAAATAATGATTTCTTTGATGCACTTAATAAATATGATATTGGAGAGCTCTCCGAAGCAGGACCAGCTGGTTGTGATTCAGATAAGTGTTTACTTCCGTTAGCTAAACCAGAAAATTAAATATTAAATTATTTGTAAATTAATTGAATTTTGTTTTTAAAAATTTAATTTATGGCTACATCTTAAGTAGGTATATAAATTGACTATGACATTAAGCTTAAATATTGGTAAATTTTTTAATGATTCATCTACTCATGCTTTAGTTGACGAGCTTAGGAAAAGAAATACAAAAGAGTCAATATTAGAATTTGAAGAGAAATTTAACTCTAGAAACGAAAAAAATCTACATATTTATATATGTAGATTTCTTAAAAATAGATCTATATCTCGAGCTTTAGCTTCTAAGTGGCTAATTACAATGATTAACGACAAAGAGTTAAAAATTAATTCTCTGAAAAATTAGATAATTAAGTTAGAGCAGAAAGCCTCCATAGAGCTATCCCAAAAATTGAAACACCCATTATTAAAGTAAAAGCCAAAGCATTAACCACTTGAACCTTCTCAGTCATGACATTCGCGAATGGAAGTAACTGCGCATACAAAGGTTTTTCTTCAACTACTGGAGCTTTTTTACTAGGAGATTTTTTGTTTCTTGAGAACATAAACATCGTTATAATCCTCTGAATTTTACATTTAAAAAGTAAAGTTATTAAAAATAAATAGATTAATTGAACAAAATGTAACCTGTCTAAATCATAAAATTATTCTAAAAAAGATTTCATCCCACTTAATAGATAAATCTTCTTCGATTTAGCAGTAAAAATGTCATTTAAAGCCTTCACAAAAAATTACCTATGTGTTAATATTAATTTGTAGCAACCGCTACCAAAACGTTCAACTTGTAATAATGCAAGCCGCAAATCGACTCAAGCCATGGAACGGGGACTTGGGCGAAACCGGAGAAAATAGATGACACTTATCTACAGAGGGCAAAAATACGTCCAAAACAAAGTAGCTGCAAAAAAACAGCATACAGAATTAACTTATAGAGGCAAAGCTTACACAAGTTAATTACTATACAAAAATAAAAAAGGCCACGTAACGTGGCCTTTTTTTATGGCTAAAAAAATATCAGATACTCAATTTATTACTAACCATCATAAATTTTACAATGAGAATTTGTAGGATGCAAAATACATTCCTCATCCCAGTATTCATTAAAAGTATCTTTTGGTAATTGATAATTAAAATCGTGTATCCTCCATATGTCATTCAATGAATTATTGAGGATGGTAAAAGGTGTTGTAAGTTTCATAACCTTCCTTTGTAACTAGTTACTCTTTAAAACGAGTCCACCTATGAAGTCAAGCGAAGAAATACTCAATTGTACTTTCAAACAATGATATAAGATGATTAAATATTAAACCTTAAGAGGAAAATCATGACAGAGGAAAAACCTCTATTTAAAACTCCTTATGATATTAAAGATGTAAGTGCTCTTTTTGCGATAGTAGCCTTTGTTTTAATTATTGCTGCCATAGTTGGTAATAATTTATTTGGGATATTTCAACAAAATGTTAATTTTGGCTAATTCATTTTGATAAGTAAGTAATCTAATATCTTCTTCATTGAAAAAACAAGAACCTATTCTTTAGTTCCCTCATGAAGAATAATATCGAGTCTTACCCCTTATTTTCCTTTTTTGTTAATTGTATAGATTTATTAATAGAACATAGTCATATCAATCAATCTAGTATTTTTGCTTATTGATCCCAATAAATTCTTCCAATAATATGAACGAAATTTATAAAAGGTTTATTTTATGAGTATTCAAAGAAGTCAAAATCATAAGAGACAATCAAAAAGTAATTCAGAATGGCTAGATGAAATGATAAACATTATAGAAAGAATGAAAAACAAACTTTAGAATGTAATCTTAATGGGATTTCCACATTGCCCTATTTGTGTGGCTCTAGCATTTTTCACCTTTTGTGTAGTGGTCACTCGCAGCTACATGTTGTTTTTTCTTTATAACGAGTCTTTAAAAAGAAGATCTCCTTTTTTACCTATTCCAAAATACAACCTTAATCCTTTATAGCGATCTGCCAGTAGGGATAATTTATACTTGATTTTTCTCTAATTAATTGTAATTTTCTAGAATTTATTTTTACAACTATTCCGTCAGTTGGATAGTCAGTGAATAATTTTTTATCTAACCATTGTTTCCTAAAGACTTGGACTTGGCTTGTGTAATTACAGCTTTTAATGTCTGGGGTGTTGAAGCCAAGTTTTTTAAGATATTGAATGGTTTCGTATTGATTAAGCTTTCCATTAATAATTTGGAAACTGCAAAAGCTGATACCTTCTGGAGACCCTGCTGCAGCTCGGACGAAGCCTGATGCAATTCTTTGGGAAAAGTTGGGAGATCTATTTGGAGTGAAAAGTTCGCCTCTAATTTGCATAATTCCTGAAACAGGAAGTTTGAGGGGTATGTCTTGAATTTCAGCAATTTTGTTTGTGACATCTATACCTTTTCTAGAAATGGACTTCTCTAAGTTGCCATCTCTGTATTGCAAAGCAATAGCAATGCCATCAATCTTAGGCTCTATTAACAATCGAGTATCAGGCAGCAATCCTTCTAAGAATTCATCAATAGAATTCTTCTTTAATGAAGGTAATGGGAGAGATTTTTTATTAGTAAAGTAATCGCAATCAGGATCTATTCTTAAAAGATTTTTTTCTAACTGATCAAATTGTTTATCTGTAATTAAGGCATTGCCTATTCTGTAATTGTGGTCGTACCATTCGAGTCTCTCTTCAAGATATGTTGTCATAATTTATTGGCTCCTTTAATATCATATATTTCCTGAAAACTAGATTAATATCTAGTTATATCAACTGATTTCATATTAAATTATACATTAGTTTCACAAAAGTTTTCTAAAATATTAACCTTCTTTTGCTATAATAATAAAGTCAAATTTAATATTTTTCACCAGGAGAGGTGGTCGAGTGGTTTAAGGCTCTAGTCTTGAAAACTAGCGTACCGGCAACGGTACCGTGGGTTCGAATCCCACCCTCTCCGCCATATTTATAGACAAGCAAATTTAAATAGTGTTTTTGGGAAACTGAAAGCACTTTTTAATTGGAAACATAGGATTTTTGATCAGTCAAATGTTTTTGAAGATTTTTTGAGTAATTCATTCAATTCAAAGAGTTCTTTTTTGGTAAATTCGCGATATTCTCCTGTTGATACATCTAATTTAATATTCATAATTCTTACACGCTTCAATGATTTTACTCTGTATCCTAGATATTCACACATTCTCCTAATCTGACGGTTAAGTCCTTGTGTGAGAATGATTCTGAATTTTTTTGGCCCCAATTGTTTTACGAAACAATTCTTAGTAATGGTATCTAATATTTCAACGCCATTACTCATGCTTTGAATAAAGTCTCTATTAATCGGTCGATTAACGCTTACGATGTATTCTTTTTCATGATTATTTCTTGCTCTGAGTATTTTATTTACGATATCTCCATCGTTAGTTAAGAAAATTAATCCCTCACTGGGCTTATCCAATCTTCCAATTGGAAAAATTCTTGTAGGATATTTAATGAAATCTATGATATTGTCGGATTCTACTCTTCTATCGGTTGTGCAAACAATTCCAGCAGGTTTATTAAAGACTAAGTATATTTTTTCGTGATTCGTTGATTTCTCTATTCTTTGACCTTCAACTTCTACTTGATCTCCATCCTCTACCTTGGTACCCATTTCTGGAATTTCACCATTAATAGTTACTTTTCCTTCTTCAATTAGACTATCTGCTACTCTTCTAGAGCAGTAACCGACTTCACTTAAATATTTGTTTATTCTAGTAGCCATTTTTTCAAAGTTACCATTTAATTATTTGAAATTTAGTTATTTTCTCGAAAAAAAAATTATTGACTTTATTTTAACCAATTGATTTAGTAAGCATACTTAAATCGCAACTTTTAAGGGATCCTGTTGTGACTGTTGATATTGATCTACTACTGACTGTTTAAATTCTAGTTCTCTTACAGTTTGTGGATGACTTACCAATTTGGGAATTTCTATTTAGAAAAAAGAACTTCTTATTGTTTGATCTTACGGTTTTGTTGATTAACTCTTAGCGCGCTTGCTTCATTCCTCTGAATATTAATAAATCATTTTTCATAAAAGATGTCTACACATATACCAAAAATGTTCTATATCGATAGTGGTCGTTTTGAACTTATCAGTTTCTATTTTTCTTGATGATGACCTTTGCATTAAGACTTTTATTGATGGATGCTTCATTGAATATACAGGTTTGAATCCTGCTTTTTTTGCTTCGCTATGAAGATCTCTCTTTTGATAGGAATCCATTCCACAGAATAATATAGAGGGTTTATTATCTAATCCTTCTTCTGATTTCAAGATTCTATATTTTAAAACTTTTGCAATCTTTTCTAATTCCCACATTATTATTTATTCAAAAAAATAATCAATCATTACTTATAATATTTAATGACACCAAATACGCCAACAAAAAGGATAACAATTGCAACACCATAAAATACGAAAGGAATAATCGGATATTTATATAATGTATTTCTAACTTTCTGCTTGACCTTATCTTTATTAAATTCGGGTAAAACAAATTCTTTTTCTCTAGGAGGTAAACCCAAATCTTTCCTTCTTTTAGCTTCTCCCATATTAAAAACAAGACTATTCAAATGGTAATCCAATACAGATCTTATTTGGTTTTAAATACACTGTTTATTTTTGTTTTTGTTAAAGTTAGTTTTTGGCAATAGTTATGGGAAAAGGATTTGCAGCAAAAACACAAAGTCCCAATAAAACAAAAAAAATAATTACTTCAAAAGAACCCAAAGGTAGACTTATCTCATGGTCTCCTTGGCCACCAGCAAATTTCCAAACTCGCTATCCTGCTTTTCCCTTGGTTCTTACATTATTAATTGTCTTGGTTGGGCAATGGTATATTTCTCTTTTGAGATAATTTAAACCTTCATATTAAATTTAAATTTAAATTAAGTTGAGGATATTTAAATAAATTTGTTTTTCTTTCTCTTATTTTCTGCACATTTGCAAGCAGTAATTGTTCCAATAATTTTTGGAATCAAATCAATTAATAAATTCAAAAATATAAAAAACCATATTCTTATTCCCTTCGGTTTTGTTTTTTTAGGTTTGGCCTCAATGTTTGAGATGATTGATCATACAAAAACAAATTGGATTTATATAGATCATTCTTCTCTCTTTAATTGGTTTTTTTATACTTTTCTTGCATTAGGCTTAACAAGTTTTACCATATCAGTTATTAAAAATAAATTTGCTATTGGAACAAATATCTTCCTATGTTTTTGCTCAATAGTTTCCTATTTATTAATTGATAAAACGATCGCTCTCTCATTACAAGTAATTATTAGTATATTCTTGATTATAAATTGGCAACGAATGTTTAAAGATTGGATCTTCATTGCTTACCCAATATTTGGCATTGTTTTTACAACTTTCTTTGGAACAAATCTATCAATAACTGGGAACCAAATTTGGCATGTTTTTATTGGCCCATCAGGGACTATTAGTGTAATAACTTTTTATTTAGTATTAAAAAGGTCAAAAAATAAATTATCTAAGATTTTGAAATGAGCAGATTTATCATTATCTCTTTTTTAATTTTGCTAACTTTCATCGTTTCACCAAATAAAACGCTAGCTGAAACACCACTTGATGTTTATATGAATGATTTTTACTCTAAATCAAATGAAGCCAGTAAAATTCTCAAAGAAATAGAAACAAATCTCAAAGAGGGTTCTAGAAAAAATGTATGTTCAAGACAGAGAGAAGCTGCAAGGTTAGGATTATTAGCTAATAAATCCTTAATTAAAGCATTTGAAGTAGGAGGAACAGAACCACCGATTGAAGCTATAAAATTTAGTCAAAAAAGATGGGAATCTATTTTCAATGAATGTTAAAAATACGCAAGTAAACAAAAACTTATGAAGTTCTTCAAATTTGCATTCTTACAGATTTGCTAATAAACGGTATTTCGGGTTCAACGCCATTAATACACTGGAAGATAGAAAAAATAAAAATAGATAGTGAAAATACAAATACTATTGAACCAAATTCAACTAAAGGTAAAATACGTAATAGAAAACTAATTATGATCAAGGCAATATCAAGGAGTAATGCTTGGCAAGCGTTATATCTTATGAAATAGGGGACATTTGGATTTCTTACAACTCCCGCAAACAATATTATAAAAAATAATAAACCCCCAAAAGGTAAGGATCTTTCAATTATCGCAACAGGGAATGTGAGCAATAGAAGTACTTTTAAAAAAGAAAATTTATATAATAAATAGTATCCAAAAGGCAATGAAGCCTTTAATGGTAAAGTATAAAAAATAACTGAAGTTGCTCGTTGAATTATTTGATTCAATTAAAACCTACTCTTTAATATTTAATTTAACGTATTTTCATAAAAACCAACTTTACTAAATATCATTGTATATAAATAATTAAACTTTAAATGAGAATCTTACACACCATGTTGAGAGTTGGTGATTTAGATAAGTCTATTGATTTTTATGTAAATAGATTAGGGATGAATCTTATAAGAAGGAAAGATTATCCTCATGGAGAATTTACTTTAGCTTTTGTTGGCTATGGTTCTGAGAAAGATAATGCAGTAATTGAGTTAACTCATAATTGGAGCAAGAAATCAGAAGACTACGAGCTTGGAAATAAGTATGGACATATCGCTATAGGTGTAAAAGATATAAATGACATTTGCCAGGGATTAGAAGATAACGGCTGTAATGTTACGACTAAACCAAAAACGATGAAAAACAGCACAACTGTTCTAGCATTTGTTGAAGATCCTGATGGATATAAGATTGAACTTATTGAAAGAGATTAGTTATGGCAATTTCTGAATTAAATGAAGATACACAGGATCAAATATGTGATCTTCTTGAAAATTTGCAGCAAATAGAGAAACTTAAAAATAAAGATATGCGTATTTTGTTAGATAAAATAGTTAGACATTATGGAGGAAAAGTAGTAAATAAATAGGTTCGTTTCTAATTATTTTGCTATAAATTAATTGAGGCCAAACCTCAATGAGTTGAATATATGTTCAACTCCAAGACATAGATTGATTACGTATAGTAGTGTATTCAATTTAATAACCCTTCTGGTAGTGGGAATTTCTGGAAGGGTTTCTTGTTTTTACTTTGCCGTGTCAATACAAAATTAAGTATTAATGGATAAAGCTATAACTTGGCTAATTAGAGGTGCTGTTCTTATTTTTATTGGAGGATGCCTTCTTACATATTTAAACTTAGAGAAAAAACCATCCTTAATTTTTTCAAAACCTACTATTGAGGATTTGAGATATAAAGAATTAGATAAGAAACGTGCAAATGCGGAATTTGCTGCAAAAAGGGATTCTATAGACTATGACAAATTTGGAAGTACAATTTTTTGTAATTCCTCAATTAATAGTTGGATTGAATCACTAAATTATTACAAGCAGATGGATTTATATATTTTTGGGAAAGATGCAGATTTATCAGAATGGGATAATGCAATCAAAGATTACGAAAACGAAAGATCAAGATGTAAAGACTTTAATCCTTAAAGCTATTTTTATTTGAATAGAACTGTGTGTCGTCCCAAAGGTCGAAATTCTTAATCAGATTAGAAAAAGTTATCGTTTTTTAAAAAATTTATCATGCTGATATAAATACTACAATCTAAACATATTCTAAATAGAATCTATAGACAATTTGAATAGATTAAACTATTCTTAGATTACAGCTAAGAATTTATGTCCAAGAATTGGTCTTACATTAGAGATGAATGGCTTAAGAACACAACTATTGCGGAGGATGACGCAAAGTGGGCGTTAGAAGCTTTAATTAATACCGAAGAAGATTTATTTGAAATAGAGAGAAAATTTAAAAATAATCAAGATGCATTAGGACAAGTTAGAAATTTAAAGAAAAAAGTTAAAGAAACTATATCCTCAAAAGAAATAAGCCTCGATGACATTGCTTTAAATACTTCTAATTCAAACAAGGTTCAAATTTCCGTTCCTTCAAATCTCAATTATCTTTTAAAAGTTTGGGCAGCTGCAGAAGGCCGCGATCTATCAAGTGTTGCATTTCAGTGTTTAGAAACTGGTCTAAGAGAAATGAAAAGCAAAGGTTCGATTCCATCGATAGCAATTAATCGATATGATTCTGCTTGTCAGAAAAGAATTGCCTTAGCAGAAGTGAATAATTTATTAGAAAAATATGAGATTTCTCAAAACGAACAAAAATAAAATGGTATTAATAAAATTAAATAAAGAATATCGGAAATTTATTTCATCATCTTTAAATTTAGTACCTCAAAAATCTAAATTTGGAATACTTTATACTCTATATTCTGATAGGTTTAATTTAATAAAAGTAGGCTTTGCTGAAAATGATAAAATCCTGAAAAATAAGCTACTGCGTGGTGATTTGATTTTATTAGATAAAAAGAAAGGGAAAAAGCAAGACCTTAATTTATTAATAAAAACTTTAAATGAATTGGAAATAAGTTTTTCTAGTAAATTAAATTACAGATACTCAAATATTTTAATAAGACATTTATCTACTTTAGGTTGGCCTGTGGGACGATCACTTTATAAACAGAGAACAATAAAGAAAGAACTTTCACCTGTTTAATTTAAATATAATCGCATTCCAAAGTTTCTCTAGTTTCTCTATTAGTAAAAGGATTAGTTCCAGAGGCGTCTTTACAAAATTCCCTTAAAACATCCTTTGGCAAGTAGACATTTGTGAAATCTGCTCCTTGAATTTTTACATTTTCAAATTGTGTACTATAAGCAAAAGAATCCTCTAAATTAGTATTTGTTAGATCAGTTCCATCCAACACTGCTGAGTCTAAAGTAACTTCTCTTAAATTAGAATTACTTAAATTAGTATCCTTTAATTTTGCTCCATATAAGCTTGCATTTTGAAGATCACAATCTGACAAATTTGCATCCTGTAAATCTGTCAAATAGAAAGTTGCACCTTGTAAATCAGATCCCGAAAAATCAGTTCCTAATAATGATTGTTTACCGTAATCTAATGCAGCGAAACAACTCAATGGAAAGATTAAAGTAATCGAGCAAATAATCAATATTATAAATCTCATTTAAATCTAAAAATGTTTAAATAAATTCTAACTTCTTAAGTTGAAAACAAGAAATAAATATTTAACTGAATGCTATATTTGTTGATATGAAAAATATAAAAGTAGATTTTGGATATAAATCCTTTTGATGCAATCGTAGTAGGTTCAGGCGCAACAGGAGGAGTAGCTGCACTTACTTTGGCCGAACAAGGAATTAGAGTTCTAGTAATAGAAGCAGGACCTCAAATTAAAAGAAATGAGGCCAGTAGTAATGAGCCGAAAGATTCCTTAAACAGATTATCGGGAATACTCTCAAAGAAACATGCTAATCAAAGTCAACATCCTGGTTATTGGAAAAATAACCCTGATTTATATTCAAATGAATTAAATCATCCTTATAGCCAATCAAAAGAGAAGCCATTCCTTTGGACTCAAGGAAAGCAATTTGGAGGTAGATCATTAACTTGGGGAGGTATTACCTTGAGATTTTCTCAAGATGATTTTCACCCATCAAAAAAAGATGGGTACGGACCAGATTGGCCTATAACCTACGATGAATTATCGCCTCATTATGATTTTATTGAGAGGTTTTGTGGAATTTATGGACAAAAAGATAACATTGAAGAAGTTCCAGATGGGAAATATATTGGTGAAATACCTCTCACAAGTAATGAAAGTATTTTTGGGAATCAAGTTAAATTAAAATTAAACTACCCATTTATTCAATCTAGAGGATTTGACCGTAACTCCTCAGTTAAAGAAGACGAATGGCCGAGATCTTCAAGTGTCGGGACCACCTTTAAAAAAGCGATAAGCACCGGAAATGTTCAAATACTTTCTAATCACCTCGTAGAATCATTCGAAACAGACAAAATAACTGAGCTAGCTACAAAAATAATCATTGTAAATCTAGAAAATGGTCAAAGAATATCATTAAATTGCGATTTAATTATTCTATGTGCATCCACAATATCAACACTTAGAATTCTACTTAACTCGGAATCCAAATCAAATTCTTCAGGTTTTAAAGATACCTCCAGTAAGTTAGGAAAATATTTGATGGATCATATTTCTATCTGTAGATTTTTTTCAATTCCTAATAAAATTCAGAAAAAAAATAAATCCAATTCTAATTCTTATCCTGACCTATCGGGCGCAGGGAGTTTTTTCATACCCTTCGGGTCAAACTTACCTAAGCCTGAAAGTATTAACTTTTTAAGAGGCTATGGAATTTGGGGCGCAATTGATAGGCTTGGAATTCCTAAGTTTTTACAAAAAGAATTAAACTCTTCTACAGGTTTTCTAATCGCCCATGGTGAGGTCCTACCAAGAAAAGAAAATTCAGTAACTCTTTCTAAGAGAACAGATAGCTGGGGGATTCCCATCCCTCATATTGAATTCAAATGGAGTGAAAACGAATTAAATATGGCTAAACATATGGAAAGTACGATAAGAGATTCAATAAAAGCGGCAGATGGAAAAATCAGAAGAATGGATGAGCTCATAAATATCCCATATATAGGGTTATTTACAGAAAAATCTATTGCACTGTCAGGAAGTCCACCACCACCAGGATATTATATTCATGAAGTAGGGGGAGCAGCTATGGGATTTAGTGAGGAAGAAAGTGTAGTAAATAAATCAAATCAGCTATGGAGATGCAAAAATGTCCTTGTACTAGATGGTGCATGTTGGCCAACTTCTTCATGGCAAAGTCCCACCCTAACGATGATGGCCATAAGCAGAAGAGCTTGTTTAAATATTAAAAAGACTTAGAAGGTGTAAAAAGTTGATTTATATAAATCTCTGAAACTGAACTATCCGTACATCCATTTTGGACAAGAAAAGTAGCTAAAGCAGAATTTATAAGTTTGTATTGATCCCAAGTAGGATTATGTAAAACAAAATCTTTCATAGTTTCATAAAGACTTTCTGAAAGCTCAGTTTCTAAAGAAACTTTTGATGGGAAAGAATTATCAAATTTAACTTCAATGTTACTTTCTTGATTTATTTGATTCATAAATACAAACCTCGTGTTCAAATATAATTGTCTATTTTTTATTAAAAGTCAAAAATATATTTTTATCACTTCTACACTATTATCAAATGAGACTCATGTTATAAATTAGATTCAACAAAAACGATTTTCCAAAGTGGTAAATTGAAAAAAGGTTTAAGAAAAGTCAATAATAATGTTGAAGTGCTGTTATTTTCGAGATAAGGCTTTATACCTAATTTCATGTGGATATGGACGTGGAAAACTTATTACTAACTGTGGAAAATATAGTCCAAAATATATTTCCAAATATCTATTAGGAATACTTATATATGATTAGTCTATTGAGACCAAACTAAGAAAGAGACGGTTGATTCAGTCTTTTTCAACTGAATTTCTTAAGATTTGATCATCACTAAGCAAGCGAAGCGTAACAGGTCCCAAGGGATGTTTTGAATTTGGATAAATACTATGATGATGGTGATGGTGTTCACCATGTTTATGGTGATGTTCATCATTATTTTTTTCTACTAAAGGTACTGGGTGATCATCAACATCACTCAAGCTTTGGTTATTAGTTTCGCATGCCCCGTTACATTCAGAATCACACAAATCACAACTAAGTCCTATGCCCTCAACATGATCATGATGACTTTCTTGTACTAAACCAACTTCTTTTTCAAAACCAAATAAGTTCGATCTATATTTGCACAAGGAACAATTCATAAAATTGTTGATTTCGTCATTAAAAATTTCTTCAATCCTTTCTACAAATGTTTGAACAACATATTTATGAGATGAAAGATATTTTGCCTCATGGAATTCAACATGTGGATTATCAAGCGCCACTATATCGCTTTGCCTTTTTATTCTTGTTACCAGTACCCCTGAAAAAAGAAAGTAAGGAAAAATAATTATGTTTTTATAACCAAGTCTTACAACATTCCGCAAGCCAGGTTCTACTAATGGAAATGTTACCCCAGAGAATACCGTTTCTCCCCAGCCCAAACCAACTCCTTCAACAACCATTCTTGTAATTTTAGATACATTAGAATTTGCATCAGGATCAGAAGAACCTCTTCCAACAACAACTAATAATGATTCTTCAGGAATAAGAGAGTTATTTTTTTTGAACACTTCTTTAACTCTCTCGCAAGCTGCACTAATCATTAAATTATTAATTCCTAATTCTCTTCCATAAATTATCTCTATATCTGTTTTTCTCGCATAATTCATAAGCAAACTTGGTATATCATTTTTCACGTGCCCAGCAGCAAAAAGCATAGCAGGTATAGCTATTACTTTTTTAATAGAACTATTTCTTAATTTATCCAAAGCATCAGTAAGAGATGGCTTTGCAAATTCCAAAAAACCAAATTCAACTAATATTGATGGGAATTTCTTTTGTATAAGCCTAGTTAATTCCTCAAATTCTGTAATAGCTAATTTATTTCTACTCCCATGACCACAAATGAGTATGCCAATTTGCTTATTTAAGTTCGAATCAAAAGTATCCAATTGTAAGGAATAACTAATAACATAATAGTAAAGAAGAATATTTAGTAGTGAAAAAAAATAATAATTCACTTGAAGTTCCAAATATTAATTCCAGTGATGCAAACGTTAAAAACCTAATTTATAAAATAGATGATTTATTTAATAGCCATTACAAATCATCCCCAAAATCAGAATATCTTTGTGTTTGCAGCGGAGGTACTACATCAAGCTGCGCTAGAAATGGTTTAATTACTCTTGATTTAAGAAAAGAATATAACCAAGTTCATCTTGAGAAAGAAAAGAATCTAATAAAAATTGGAGGTGGGGTGATTATGAAGGATCTTATGAATTATTTAGAAAAACATAATAAGACCTTCCCTACAGGCCTATCAAAACTTCCCGGAGCAGGTTACATATTAACCGGAGGAATAAGTCCGATGAGTCGAAGATATGGATTAGCTATTGATAATATTGAGTCTATAAAAGGATACTTAGGGAATGGAAATTTTATATCATTAGAGCAAAAAAGTCTGGATTCCTCCCAAAAACTATTATGGGAAGGGCTTAAAGGTGCTGCTCCCTTTCTCGCAATAATTACTGAAATTGGTCTTAAAACATTCCAATCTCACCCTATTCAAATTATTGAAGGATTTGTAGATGATTATGAACTCTCAAAGATTATTAATTTGGCTGAGGGATTCCCAGAGAATTTAAGCCTACAATGGATTTATGCCGAATATATATATATTTATATCTTCGCGGAGATAAAAAATGACTCAGATGACAAAATTACCAAAAACTATTTAAAAAAACTTGAAAAATTTAATTCTCTCAAAATAAAAAATTACGAGAACTATAATCAGATAAATTTTTTTCCAAAAGAATTAGATCTATTCGAATTAAATAAGAATAACCATTCAGAAGTCATAAGCCTTCTTGGAGGAGATTTAAAAGATAATGTTCAAATTTTTGTTAAATGTATGAACGAAATAATTAGGGACAAACCAAATAGATCTTGTTATGTTGCCTCACAACAGCTTGGAGGAAAGACAAAAGAATTAGACCATAAATCAAGTTTCTTTATTCATCGGGCAAGCACTTGGAAACCTTGGATCTATGCCGCATGGAAAAAAGGTGATCTTAAAGAAAAGGAAATTGTTTTAAAGTGGATGAATGAATCGTGGAAGAAACTAAAAATATTTTTCCCAAAAATACATCTAGCTCAGATTCATAATCATTTAAATTCTCACGAAGAAGAAGTCTATTTATCTTTTGGAGAAAGACTTAGTGAATTAAAAACTTTAAAGAATATTTGTGATCCAGAAAGTATTTTGCCTCCTCTATAAGGTAACTTTTTAAGTATAAGAAGAAATTAAAATGTCAAATTTCACCAAATATTTATCTAAAAATTGGTTAGATGATCCAAAATCTAATATTCTTTCGGGATTAGTAGTGGCTTTTGCAATGATTCCTGAAGCGATTGCTTTTTCAGGAATTGCTGGGGTTGATCCTAAAGTTGGACTTTATGGCGCATTCTGCTTATCTATAACAATTGCGATTCTTGGTGGCAGAAGGGGTATGATTACTTCCGCGACAGGATCAACAGCTCTCCTAATGACTGGGGTTGTTGCTATTGGAGAAGCTCAGGCCCCAGGAACAAATCTTGGTCTTTCCTATTTAATAGCAGCAGGATTATTAACAGGTGTTTTTCAAATACTCTGGGGATATCTAAGGCTGGCTTATCAAATGAGGTTTGTACCGACAGGTGTATTAAGCGGATTTGTAAATGCTCTTGCTTTATTAATATTTCAAGCTCAATTCCTTCAACTAGGAATTGGCATTAATGAAGGGAAACTATTAGAAAATGAACTTTCAAAATATCCAACAAATAGTCAAATACCTACCGTTTGGATTCTTGTAATTTTAGGATTAATTGTTATTTACGGATTTCCCAAAATATCAAAAGTAATTCCTTCTCAATTAGTAGCAATTGTTTTGCTTACTTTAATAAGTGTATTTTTTAAATTAGAAATCCCTACCGTAAGTGATTTAGGGACATTACCAAATGGATTCCCTAGTCTCTCCTTACCATTTGGTGAATTAGCGAATGGGAAAGTACCATTCAACCTTTCAACTTTGGGTGTGATATTGCCAACATCCTTAGCGATATCGCTGGTTGGTTTAATGGAAACATTCTTAACTCAAGATATTTTAGATGATGCCACAGACACAAGTTCCAACAAAAATAAAGAAGCAAGGGGACAAGGTATAGCTAATATAATATCCTCTTTATTTGGAGGCATGGCAGGCTGTGCGTTAGTAGGGCAATCAGTTATGAATAATGAGAATGGAGGTAAATCTAGGTTATCAACCTTAATTTCAGGATTATCACTATTATTAATGATCATCCTTTTAAAGCCTTGGATAGGGGCTATACCCATGGCCGCCTTAGTAGCAATAATGATAACAATTGCAATAAGCACTGCTGATTTAACTGGTTTGAAGAATATTAGAAAGATACCAAAAAGCGATACCGCAGTAATGCTTATGACTTTTGCGGTTACGATGCTTACAAAACCACATAATCTTGCCCTAGGTGTTATTGCAGGAGTTGGTTTAGCTGCAATACTTTTTAGCAGGAAAGTTGCAAAAGTAATAACAGTATCAAGAGTTAAATGTGAAAACCAAATAACTTACAAAGTTGAAGGTCAATTGTTTTTTGTCAGTAAAATATATTTTCTACAAGGATTCGATATTCATGAGCATCCAAAAGATATTTTAATTGACATGTCTTTAGCTCATATTTGGGATCAGAGCGGGGTTGTTGCTTTAGATCAAATTATTAGAAAATTCAAAAATAGCGGCTCAAAAGTAGAAATTATTGGTTTAAATAAAGAAAGCTTGAACTTATTTGAAAGACTAGGAGGTCTTGAAACCTCTCACTAATTAAATTCAACTGAGACTAACTTGCTGATAACAAAACCATAGCCATTGCTGAAAAAGGAGATTCCGATGAGATCTCCAAGATGTATTTGAAGAATTAATATCAAAATTCTCAGGAGGAGGTACATCTCCCTTTTCTTTATCTCTTTTAATTTCGCTAATTATTCTATGCACTGTATATTCAGGATGACCTAAGTGCATGAGTTGTTTTTGATCTTTTGTTTCAAATATTGTGTAACCAACATCCTTGCCATATGCAAGCAAATTCAATTTCCCTTCTTTTTGAGCTTCTTCCATTTCAAGATCAGGTAACCCTGCAAATCTACTTTGAGGACAAATAAACTCATCATCTTGCGTGCCCATTAAAGGATGACCAGGGGCAAGACTCTTTAATGGAAATACCCCGAATAATTTCTTATCAAATACTGTTTTATTAACGCCTGCCAAATAAGCAAGTGCGAATCCTGCCCAGCATAACCCAAGGGTGCTTGCACAAGAATTTCTTGCTTCATTAGTAATATTTACGAATTCATCCCAATATTTAACTTCCTCAAAAGCCAAATGCTCAACAGGTGCTCCGGTAATAATTACTCCATCTAATGGTTCTGGATCATTTGCCTCCTCCCATGATGTATAAAGATTATTTAAATGGTTAAGATCCCATGTTTTATATGAATGAGTTTTTAACTTTATCCAAACAGGCTCAATTTGAAGAGGGGATAAACCAAGAGGATGTAATAAATTAAATTCATATTGCTTACCAAGAGGCATGATATTTAAAATACCAATCCTTAATGGTCGTATATCCTGTCTTTCAGCCAAATCTGGTTCAATCCAAGAAATATGATTTTTCTCGACGTCACTAATCTTGTGATAATTACTAGGTATTATTAAAGCCAAAGAATCTCCATTATTTAAGTGATTTTTGAAAGTGCCTGCTCAAAATCTGCTTTGATATCATCAATATGCTCTATACCAACAGATACTCTTACCATTGTTGGTGTAACGCCTGCTGATAATTGTTCTTCCTCTGATAATTGCTGGTGTGTTGTGGATGCAGGATGAATAACTAAAGTTTTGGAGTCACCCACATTAGCAAGATGACTAGCTAATTCCAAAGAATCAATAAATTTAACAGCGTTTTCATATCCGCCATTTAAAGAGAACATAAGCATACATCCCATTCCTCTACCTGTAGTATATTTTTTAGCTCTCGAGTAATAAGGATCAGATTCCAAACCTGGAAAATTAACACTTGTAACTTGAGGATTTGAATCTAACCATTTTGCTAACTCAAGAGCATTAGAAGTTTGTCTTTCTATCCTCAAACTTAATGTTTCTAAACCTTGTAATAATAAGAAAGAATTAAAAGGACTTTGAGCTGGGCCCCAATCTCTTAGACACTCCAACCTAGCTCTTAAGGCAAAGGCTATATTCCTATTATCAGGGACACCTAAAGATTTACATATATCACTCCCAAATCCAAACGCATCCCAATGCACTAGGCCATGATAAGCAGCACTTGGTTCACTCATAAGTGGAAATTTTCCATTTCCCCAATCAAAAGTTCCTGCATCAACAATCACACCACCAATACTCGTTCCATGTCCTCCTATCCATTTAGTTGCGCTTTCTACAACAATATCGGCTCCAAAATCAATTGGTTTAATTAGAGCTCCTCCCGCCCCAAGAGTATTATCAACAATTAAAGGAATTCCATTCTCCTTAGCTAAATTAGAAAGGCCCTCAAAATCTGGGATGTTGAATCTAGGATTTCCCATTGATTCAACATAGATTGCTTTAGTTTTATCATCTATTTTGTCTTTAAAACTATCAACACTATCTCCTTCAGCAAATTTAACTTCTATTCCCAATCTAGGAAATTGAACTTTAAATTGATTATAAGTTCCTCCATATAAGAAGGATGTAGAGACAAAATTATCTCCTGCTTTCATACAATTTACTATTGCCAGAAATTGCGCAGCTTGACCTGATGAAGTTGCTAATGCAGCCATACCGCCCTCTAAAGCTGCCATCCTCTTTTCGAAGACATCAGTAGTGGGGTTCATTAGTCTTGTATAGATATTTCCAAATTCTTTTAATCCAAAAAGATTTGCTCCATGCTCAGCGTTATCAAAAACATAAGAACTTGTCTGATAAATAGGGACTGCTCTGGAGTTAGTAGTTGGATCAGGCTCTTGACCTGCATGTAACTGAAGAGTCTCGAACTTTTGGTTACTCAAAATTTTTAAATTAATCCTATTATCTATTTAACTTAAAAACTTCCTAAAAATAAATACAAAAAAGATAAATCTTTATAAATCCTCTTTTAATGATGGATAATTTTCCCTCATAAATGATTTTAAATCTTCATTTATTTCAGATCTTAAATCTTCTACATTTTTGCTGTCGACAGTGGGGAAGTTTTTGTTTGCTTCAGGATCTTTTTCAGTAATAGATTTCCAGCTTTTACTCACATCTTTTTCAGATTTATTAAATATATTAATGAAATCAAAAGGCTCGTCATTATTTTTAGCATCGTATTCTTTAAAAGCTTTTTCAATAATTTGTTTTCTATTAACAAACAAATTTTTAGCCTTCAAAGTATCTGGTAAACCCATTATTGGTTGCAGCTCTTTAAGAAGTTTCAACTCCTCTTCAATCAAAAGAGTCCAAACACTTACTTGTTTTTTGGGCAAGTTAGATTCACTAAAAATTTTAATTTCTTCAAGATAGAAATTTAACCATAAATAATAAGATTTCTCTTCAATAGATTTTTTAACAGATGCTTTTTTATTTTGAATTTTCGGAAGTAACTTCTCTGCTTTTTTCAAAAATTGTCTGTCTTCTCTTTCTAGATTTATCAATCCCCATCTTTGACTATAGTCCCATAAGTCTTCATACCTTGATAAATCTTCTTGGTTCCAACCAAGAGCTTTGAGTTCAGGAGAGCGATGTGATAATTCTTTATTCAAAAAAAAACCTTATTTAACTTAATAAGTCTAACTCTGAAATTAGGATAAGTAAATATTAGAAAAGAGCAACTCAATTATTTAGATAAATTTAGTAAGTAATGTACTAATTAGTAAAGTATTTATTTATTATATTTATTGCTTTAATGTAGTTTGGATTTTTTTTAGAAGATAATTTTTCATATAATTTTTTATCAAAATTTATTTTATTACTATTTAGTTTTAATTTCTCATAAAATAATTTTTTGTTATCAAAAATATCTATTCCTTGAAGTTTATAATTTAGTTCTAAACATAAATTAGGCTTTACAGATTCCTGACAAAAATTAGTTATTGCATCTGAATTAATTAATACTTCATAAATATCTTTTTTTTCTTCAGCTTTTGCATTAAAGCATAAATAAATTAGATTAATCATCGAGCAATTATTATTTTTAATATTAAATTCCCTGTAAATTTTGGGCCAATACATTAGCGATTTCAAGCCCTCAAGGCCTCCTTGACCTAAGCTAAATTTTTCACACCAACTTATAAATTCACCGACATCATTAGGACATCTTTTAAGTCTTAAAAGCATATCTGATAAAACTTGTCCTGCCTGAAAATTCCTTGTTGGATTTCCCTCTAATGGCAACGACATGCTACCTAAAACATCAGCTTTAACAGCATTTAGTTGGGAAAAAGTATAATCAGCTGATTCAACATATTTGTTCCCAAGATTTTCTTCAGCGATAATAATATCTTCACCATATCCAAGTTCTTTTAATGAAAAATTTAAGTTTTGAAATTTATTTTCTTTTCTAACTTTTAAAGAAACAGTAGCTGCTTGATCAAAGCACTGAGTTAATAAAACAGTATTGATTGTGGGCAACATTCCAGGCTTTTCTGAATGAAAATTAGTAGCAAACCCTGCGAATATTGAAGAAATATTTTTTATGGACTTAATGTACTGGCATTCAATATTATGAACTCCGGGTGATACTTGAATATTTGGAGATAATTGATTTAAAATTCTTGCACCAATCAGAGCTGTTAATGAGTCAGGATGACAAAAATTAGCAGTAAAACTATCTTTAGGGTTTCGTAATGCACCATGACGATGAAAACCAGTAAAGAAAGCTAAATCAGGATATTGATCACATAAAATATATGGTTTTTCATCTTCATCATCAAAACAAAAAGAGCCCACTAGGCACGCAAGAACTACATTTTCACGATTTAAAGATTTTCTTAATTCTATGGCATGACGAATATCATTTTGTATGTGATTACTATTTGAAGCGAGAATAACGATCTTACATTTTAGAAGAAGATCTTCGAGTGTATTAGTCTTACTTTTACCCTCAAAAAAGTAAGTTCCCATACCTTCAACTTTTTCTATTATTTTGTTTTCCATATTGGATAGAACATCTTTAGAAAAAGCACCTAATAAATCTCTTCCAGGTCTTGGAGCTAAAAGAATATTATTTGACTCAGAATGCATTGCACAGTTGTATGCCAATGATGCTGGATATAATCCAACGCTATAGAATCCCACTTTGCAGCTTTCAATGTCTTCTAACAATGAATAAAAAGATTCTTTGTTATTTACCTGCCTAAAAAAACTATTATTCATTTTGTTCTTTTTATCCATAAAACATCTTAATATTTTCTATAAATAGCATTTTTATACATTAAACCAATTTATTGCCATCGCAAATCGTTTTAATATAAATATTGAATTTTATATTTTCAAGTTCAAGCTTTATTATGGATTAAAAAGAGAGGGAATTTTTTATAATAGAAAATGGAAAACATTAATTTAGATTTTGAAGAAATAATAATTAATTCTAAAAATATCTTATTTATTCAAGATATAGATGGGGTATGTATTCCGTTAGTAAAAGATCCAATGACTAGAAAACTGGAATCAAAATTCATATTTGCCGTTAAAAATTTAGAAAAAGAATTTTATGTTTTAACTTGCGGAGAACATGAAGGTCCAAGAGGGGTTAACAGAATAGTTGAAAGGAGCCTAAGAAGTATTGATCAGCCAAAAGAAAAAGGGCTTTATTTAAGAGGTTTAGCTGCATGTGGGGTTGAATATCAAGATAGTAATGGGAATATTAGTTTTGAGGGGGTATCGAAAGAAGAGGTTGATTTCTTAGCCAAAGTTCCTGACTTAATGAGGCCAAGTTTTAAAAAAATAGTAAAGAAAATTTTTCCTAATATCAATCAAGAAGAAATAAATTCTCATGCTTCAAAATCGATATGTAAAACAAGGTTCTCTCCGACAATAAATTTCAATAGCCTTTTCGATTTAGTAAAAGATGATTCTGAAAAAAGAAAAATTATTCAAAAGAGCTTTGAAGATATGATGAATGAAATTATTTACAAAGCCAAAGCTCAAGGACTTGAAAACTCATTTTTTCTTCACATATCTCCAAATCTAGGGAGCAAAAATGGAAATGAAATAATAAAACTTTCTAGTAAAAATGATATTGGATCAACTGACATACAGTTACTTATTAAAGGTGCAGTGAAAGACTCCGGGGTTCTCTTTTTATTAAATAAATTTATTTATGATTCTACTGGCATAGCTCCATTTGGAAGAAACTTTAATTTTAGAGACTCTCCTAAATCGTTAATAGAAAAAGTGAATTTCTGCAAAAAATATATTAAACCCGAAGATATGCCAACAATTATTGGGATTGGTGACACAGTTACATCCCAAAAAATTACAAATAATGGTTACTCAAGAGGTGGAAGTGATCGATCATTCTTAGAATTTATACAATTACTTGGAAAAGAGTTTGAGAGTAATAATAAAATAATTTTCGTTGATAGTAGTTCAGGAGAAGTTTATAGACCTTCTACAAAAATATCTGGTCTAGAAGGAATAAGTGATGATGATGACAACTTAAAGTTCGATATGATTTTTCAGAATGGTCCTAAGGAATATTTAAATTGGTTTATTAGATTTGCAAAAAATAGATCAAAATTAAAAACTAATATTTAATTAATATTTACTTACACTGTAATTAAAACTTCCCACATCATGATAGATAGTTTTCCCTTAATAAAGAAAGAACATATTGAAACACTCCAGATAAATATTGGTCTTAAATGTAATCAGGCTTGTAAACATTGCCATGTAAATTCAAGTCCATTACGTACCGAAAAGATGTCTTATGAAATAATTTCACTCATTCCAAAAGTAATAGAAAAATATAAAATTAAAACTTTAGATATTACCGGAGGGGCACCAGAAATGCATCCTGAATTTAGAAATTTAATTACTACTTTAAGTGACAAAAATATTGATATTATTGATAGATGTAATTTAACAATTTTCTTTGAAGATGGATTCGAAGACTTACCCCAGTTTCTTGCTAAGAATAACGTAATAGTAACAGCATCACTCCCTTGCTATGAAAAGGATAATGTAGAATTACAAAGGGGTTATGGAGTCTTTGATAAAAGTATTAATGCTTTAAAAATACTTAATGATTTAGGATATGGGAAACAAAAAGATGGGCTTCAATTAAATCTAGTTTATAATCCCGTAAATCCTATCCTTCCTCCATCACAAGAAATCCTAGAAGAAGACTATAAAAGAATACTTTTTGAAAAGTACAATATTTCATTTAATAATCTTTATACAATAACCAATATGCCAATTAATAGATACGCAGACTCTCTTAATAGAGAAAACAAACTTGATTCATATTACAAATTACTTAAAGAAAATTTTAATAAAAATAATTTAGAAAACCTTATGTGTAAAAAAACGATAAGTGTTAATTGGCAAGGGCAAATCTATGATTGTGACTTTAATCAGCAAATAAATTTAAAAGGAAATAAAGGACCAAAGACACTTTATGATTTAATGAGCAAATCATTTAAATTTGATTATGGAGTAGCTGTTAAGGAACATTGCTTTGCTTGCACAGCAGGGGCTGGATCAAGCTGTGGAGGAACTTTAACTTAGTTTCTGCTAAATACAATTAGGACATATAGCTCTAACATTTAAAGAAGATTCAATAAGTGTAAAACCATTAACTTTAGCGGCGACTTTTCCGGCCTGCAATACTTCATCACTTTCAAATTCTTCAGTTCTTCCACATCTAATACAAATCAAGTGATGATGATCTGGTGTTTCATTACTTAATAATTCATATCGATGGCCACCTTCACTAATCTCCAATTCATGTAACAACCCCATCTGAACGAGAAGTCTCAAAGTTCTATATATTGTTGCGAGGGAAACTTTAGAACTAGATTTAATTAATTTTGCATGAACCTCTTCCGCACTTAAATGATTACCTGCTCCAATATTCTCAAATAAATTTAAAACTTTAAGCCTTTGGGGAGTTAATCTCTTACCATCTTTATGTAAGCCATCTCCCAAAGGAGATGTAATAACTTGATATTGAGAAGAAAAGGACAATTAAAAAGCCATGTTTATTCTCAATAATAACTCTTGATGAGAGTAAATCAACTTTTAACTAATAAATATTTACTAAAGTTCCTCAAAAAGATTAAATTAAAAACATATCTATATTTAAGGTATATCTTTAAATATTGTAGAAAAGAAATTAATGACGCATTCTTCTAAAAGCAAATTACCAATCAAAAACGCTCTACTATTAGTAGATATTCAGGAAAAGATTATATCCCCAATTAATAACAAAGAATCAATAATCATAAATATTCAAAAGCTATTAAGCGCTTACCAAATCCTTGATGAGAACATATTTGTCTCAGAACAAAACCCTCTAAAACTGGGCAAAACGATCCCAAAGTTATTACCCAAAGTAGGTTTTACTAATATTCAAAAAATGGATTTTAGCTTAGCTACTAGTAAAGTTCTTTTTGAGGAACTTCATGATAAAAAGATTAGTAATTTGATAATTTGCGGATTCGAAACACACATTTGTATTCAACAAAGTGTCCTAGAATTTTTAAAAAAGGGATATGAAGTACTAATCATATCTGACGCAATGGGAAGCAGAAATAATTCAGATCATGAAATAGCACTACAAAGAATGCTTCATAAAGGAGCAATTATTACTACAACTGAATCAATAATTTTTGAAATTTGTAAAACTTCAGATAGAAAAGAATTCAAAGAAATTAGTAATATCATCAAAAGTCAAAGGTAATTAAGACTGGTTTATTTTTAGAGATAATTTAAACTTTAAATATTAGTTATTTAAGGATTTATTAGATATGAAATTATTTACGGAAAACTTGTTTTTCGCAATTTCTATATTTTTTATTGGAATAATATTATCAATAATAATATCTAAAATTTCAAAGATTATTTTTAAAAGGATTTCTAAAAGAACAAAAACAAATTTTGATGATTTTATTTTTGAAACACTTTCTGGAATTATAAGACCAATAGGTTTTCTTCTCTCAGCCTATTTCGCAATTGATTATTTTTTCACTGATGAAATAACTTTTATATCTGTACTATTAAATATTCAAAAATTACTTATATTAATAATTATCATTAAAGCTTTAAATAAAGTATTAATAAGATCGTTAACCGAATCTACAGCAAAAATTGATGACTCTTCGATTAGTTCAATGATCTCATCATTAACACCTTTAATTAAGGCTTTTACTTGGACCATAGGATCAATATTTTTCTTACAAAATATAGGAGTACAAATGACCGCAATTTGGGCTTTGCTTAGCGCAGGTGGTATCGGGGCAGGTTTAGCATTAAAAGATCCAGTGCAAGAATTTTTTGAATATATTACAATTTTACTTGATAAACCTTTTCAAAAAGGCGAATTTATAAAGTCAGATAGCGTATTAGGAATGGTAGAAAGAGTAGGGGTAAGATCTTCAAGAATAAGAAGTATTAACGGAGAAGTAATAGTTATGAGTAATAGTGCATTAACTAATGGGATCATTTCAAATTATGCCCAGATGAAGAAAAGGAGACTAGTTCATAAATTAGGTGTTGTTTATGAAACTTCTCCATCCCTGATGAAAATGATTCCAAAAATAATAAAAAAAATCATTGAAGAAACTAAAGATGCTTCATTTGATAGATGTCACTTTACAGATTTTGGAGACTTCAGTCTTAATTTTGAACTAGTTTATTACATCCCAACCAATAATTATTTAGCTGCTATGGAAGCACAACAAAGTATCAACTTAAGAATTATTGAAGAATTTTCTTTAAATAAAATAGAATTTGCATTCCCAACTCAAACATTAAATATTGAAAGAAATGAATCCAAATGATCGGCATAATTCCTCACTAAAACTCCAAAGTCTTAAAGCAAGTTCTTTTTTACTAGCTTCCTCACTTACTTCACTTTTAAGTAATTTATGTTTTTTATAAAAGACAAGCTTATTGCTTAAATGTAAGTACTTAATATTATTGAAATCATTGTCAAAAACGATATTAGAAAGTAACTTCCCTGCATTTTCTACATTTTCAGAAATACCTAAAATATTTTTTGCAATACTTGAAAAAACAATATATCCAAAGATATTAAATTTCATACTATATCTGAAAAAGCCCAAATCTTCATTAGGAATTACAAGACCTGGAGCCCAAGAAATAACAGATATTTTACTAGATTTAATTTGTAATCTTTTTGAAAGTTCCTTAGCAAACAAAATATTACATAATTTACTATTTTTATAAGCCTTGTCAGAATTAAAATTTTTATAGTTTCCTGAAATTTCATCTTTAAAATTTAATAAATTATTTAAACCTGCTTTCTCTCCAACATTTCCTCCTGAACTCTTTGGATCATGAACATCTGATGATGTAATAATTATCCTAGATTCGTTTTTATTATTTATTAGATCTATAAGAATATTAACCAAATAAAAATGTGCGAGATGATTAACAGCGAAAGTTAGTTCAAGCCCCTGTTTTGAGACTTTAGGATAAAAAGATCCCGTATATTGTAAGCCTGCATTTAAAATAACCACATCTAGAGAAATATTTTTTCTGATTAAAAAATCTCTAACTTTATGAATATTTTCCAAGTTTGACAAATCAATATTATCAATTAAATTTATATGTTTTTCTATATATTCTTTATCAAAATACTTTATTAGTTTTAATAAAAATTCTTCTTTTCTTGATAATGATCTGATTGGAATATATAAATTATTTTGAGTCTTCAACAAGTTAATTGTTGTAAAAAAACCAATCCCAGAATTACCTCCTGTTATTAAGATATTTTTATTTTTTATCATACGTATTAAACAAGCAATTATTTATAATAAGAAAATTATATATTATTTTTTTCTTTTAATTTCTTATAAATTATTGTTAAAACACTCAAAACAAAAGGACTAGTTATAGAGTCTCTTGCTTATTATTAAATTTATTCTCATAATAAAATTTTTGAATGGATTATAAAAATGAAGTTTTAGATATTTTTTATTTTTTCAAAAACTTTTTTAACTTCAGAATTTATAATTAATGCCTTCTAAAAGATTGCCCGATGTATTAGTTTTAGGAGCAGGACCTGCAGGGATGGCGATTGCCTCAGCTTTAGGGAAAGAAAAATTAGAGGTAGAGGTTCTTTCCCCTAATGGTCCTGACGAGCCTTGGCCAAATACTTATGGGATTTGGGGAAAGGAAGTAGATCAACTTGGTCTTCAGGATTTACTTGAATATAGGTGGAAAAATACCGTTAGTTTTTTTGGGCATGGTTCTCTTGAAGAACATCACTATGAGAATAAAGCAACTGAGCATTCTTTAGATTATGGATTATTTGACAAGAAGAAATTACATAGTTACTGGCTAAATGAATGTAATAAGTCTCTAATTAAATGGCATGAGGGATTTGCAGAGAAGATAAACTTTCAGAAACAAAAAAGTACTGTTACAACAAGTGATGGCAAAACCTACTCAGCAAGATTAGTTGTAGATGCAACAGGATATGATCCTGTATTTCTTAAATTAAAATCATGTGGACCATTAGCAGTCCAGACTTGTTATGGGATAGTAGGAAGTTTTAGTAAGCCTCCACTAAAAAAGGGGCAATTTGTCTTAATGGATTATCGTAATGATCATTTAAATGAAGAGCAAAAAAAAGAACCACCTACTTTTCTTTATGCAATGGATATGGGAAATGGAAAGTATTTTCTTGAAGAGACTTCGCTTGGATTAGTAAATCCTTTAACAATGGAGAATTTAAAAGAAAGGTTAGAAAAAAGACTTTCTTACAGAAACATCTCAATTACTAGCATGCAACATGAAGAACTTGGTTTATTTTTACCCATGAATATGCCTATCCCAGACTTTAAACAACAAGTACTTGGGTACGGTGGAGCAGCTTCAATGGTTCACCCAGCATCAGGATATCTAATTGGTAATGTTTTAAGAAGAGCTCCACTAGTGGCAAAAGCTATATCAACTGCAATGAATGATAAGAAATTAAGTACTTATCATATTGCTAGAAAAGGCTGGGAGAGTTTATGGCCTAAAGAATTAATAAGAAAGAAATCAATCTACCAATTTGGTTTAGAAAAACTTATGAGATTCGATGAAAAACTATTAAGAGAATTTTTTGGTAGTTTCTTTAAATTACCTAAAACTCAATGGTATGGATTTCTAACTGATACATTATCCTTAAGGGAAATCGTGTATGCAATGTGCGTAATGTTTATAAGGGCCCCTTGGAGTGTAAAAAAAGGGTTAATGATTATGCACGGTAAAGAACTAAGAATGTTATTGAGGATAGTTTTACCAAATATATAATGAAAATTTAAAATGAGAACTATTTTGATAAGCGGTGCTAATAGAGGAATTGGACTAAACATTGCATATAAAGAACTAAAAGCAGGAAATAGAATTAGTGTTGGGCTAAGAGATTTAGAGTCTGTGAAAGGAAGCGTTATTGATCCTAATAATTGGACTAATGAAAAAATACTCCTAAATAAATATGATGCATTAGATAAATTATCCGCCAAAAAGTGGGTAGAAAATACAGTTAGTAAATTTGGAGGTTTTGATACTTTAATAAACTGTTCTGGAGTCCTTTCAAAAGTTCCTTTTTTATATAAAGATGGGGATGAAGAAGAGATTGTAAATACTTTTAATATAAATTTTTTAGCCATTTGGCATTTATGCAGACTTTCCTGGAAACACTTAAGCCAGTCAAATAATGGAAGAATTATCGTTTTAGTATCAATGAGCGGCAAAAGGTCCAAGGGAGATTTAGCAGCATATTCCTCATCAAAATTCGCATTAATGAGTCTTTGCCAAACAATGAAGAACAAAGGTTGGGAAGAAAATATTAGAGTTACTGCTATTTGTCCTAGTTGGGTTAATACAAAAATGGCTGAGAAAATATCATCCTTAGAAAAGTCAAAAATGACTCAACCAGGGGATATAGCCGAAATATGTTCTACAATCCTGAAATTACCAATGCAGTCAGTTCCATTTGAAATAGCCTTAAATTGTAATTATGAAATTTAATTTAGTCTGAACATTAAAAAAGCCATTGTGATCATTGCAATAGCTATAAATAAACCTTTTATTCGATTCGTTAATAATGAAAATAGAGATAAATCATAAGAAAAATATCCTCCAAAACTTCCTGTTAGAAACAAAATTATCATAGGTATCGATGCAAAACCGAATGAATAGGAAATATTTCTTAAAAATCCAACATTAAAGTAATTAAGAATTAAAAAATTTGTTCCAAATAATAAAAAGGATGCAAATAAAGTTATGGAAACCTCAGCATCAAGTGTATGTGGTAAATTTCCTTTTAAATCAAATTGTTTTTTACATTCAGATATTTGTCTTTTATTGAGCTTCAAATATCCAGTTTCAGGAATTCTTTGGGATTTATATTTTCTCAATAACCTGGCTTCAAGAGTTTCAGGTTCTTTAGTCATGATGGAAGTTAGTAATTCATCTGGTTTGAGTTTTCTAATTTTCTTATCAAGATTATCTGCCTTACCAATACGATAAAGATCTCCAACTCTTATGAGGTAAACATATCCCGCCATTTTCGTTGTAAAATTAAGGTTATTACTATGTAGATAATACTAAAAGAATCAAAAAAATATTATTTTTTTACAAAATGACAACAGATATTTTATATTCATTTCGTAGATGTCCATATGCAATTCGAGTTAGATGGGCATTATTAATTTGTGAAATCAAAGTAGAAATAAGAGAAGTTGATTTAAAAAATAAGCCCATCGAATTCATGAATAAATCCAGTTCAAAAACTGTTCCAATTTTAATAAAAAAAAATAATGAAGTCATAGAGGAAAGTTTAGACATCATAATCTGGGCACTTTCAGAATCAGAAAAGGCGAATATAAAAAAAATTTATAATCCCAAAAATAAAGAGGAAGAAATTCTAGAGATTATTTCTGAAAATGATCATCTGTTTAAATATCATTTAGATCGTTTTAAATATTCCGCAAGATTTAATGCTAGCGAAGAAGATTATCATTTTTTAGAAGCTACTAAATTCATAAAAAAATGGAATAAAATACTTACAAATAACAGATGCATAATTGGAGATAAACCTTCGATTGCGGACTGGTGTATTTGGCCATTTGTAAGGCAATTTAAAATTGCTTGCGAAAGCCAAAAAAAAACAAATTACTTTGATGATCCTATAAAAGATTGGTTAAGCTATTTTGAAAAACATCAACATTTTAAAAAATTAATGCATAAATATGATCCATGGAAACCATCTAAAAAGAAAGAATATTTCCATTTTAATTAGCTTTCAAGTAATTTTCTTTTTTCAATAATTTTGGCTAATTCTAAAAAATATCCTGCTGTTCTAAATTTTCCAATATTTTTTTCTTTAAATTCTATATCGCTTCTAATTTCTGCAGTTTCAGCCATAATTAAATCCAGTTCGTTAAATCCAAGACTATATAATTCTCCCAGTTCAACTTCTCTTCCAAGCAAGTGACTCCTAAACCATTTTTCTTTACTTTCTTGAGGAGGAATATCATATGGTGTGTAGGACATAAATCAAGAAGAATATATTTTTATACTAACCTAACTTCTTATTGATAACTTGCATAAAACCTTTTGTTAAAAAAGAATGCAATCAAAATAGTAAAAAGAGTTATTGATGCACAAATCTCTGTCCAATAATCTAATCCTATTTTTGAGATCAATAATGGAGCTAATACTGTAAAAAATCCTCCTGATAAGATTAACTGAGCAAAAAGTTGCTTTGATGTAAAAATTGGAAGTGTTTTAGAAATATTTTTTGGATCAGCTAGTCTTAAAAGAAGGAGTCCAGAAGCAACTACTCCAGTTGAATTTCCAAATTCTATTAAACTTCTCTCAAACCAGTATTTTTCAAATACAAAGTATGCGAAATAAGCAATACAAATTAAATTCCAAATCAAACCAAAAATAGTAAGTACCAAAATCAATCTCCAATTATCAAGAACAGTAGCAATATCTAAACTTGCCATTGCTGTAAAAATTAATAAATCTGTGGACAAGATGCCAATTTCTCTTTGAAGAAGATTAGATATGAATTCTGTATTATTGGTTTTTTCTAAGATATATCTAATCAAAAGTGATCCTATAAGAATAAGTGGGAATACAGGAAGTGATAAAATTACTTCTCTTGAGAATTCACCAAAGTAGTTTGAAATATACCTTAAAAGGTTAAGTATCAAGACCCCAAAAGAAATTGCCAACCCAACAAAGCCAAGATTTATTAATAAAACTCTCAAATCAGAAAAAATGCCTTTTTTCAGATTTGGATTTTCATCATCCGTTTTATCAACAATCTGCTCAGTATCTGAAATTCCTAAAGTTCTTCCTAAAAAAATAAAAAAACTACCTAATAAGGAAGAGGATAAAAGGCCCATTGTAGCCATTGCAAGACCTAAGTCTAAGCCCTCTGAGAATCCAAGTTTACTAAAACTTTCTCCAATAATAGTTGCAGCACCATGCCCTCCTTCAAAACCAACCTCTATTAAACATCCCATTAAAGGATTTGTTTCCATAGAAGGAGACAATAAGTATTTTACTACTAATCCTCCTACAAGAAATTGACCAAAGCCCAATGAAAGAGCCAACAAAAACTGATTAACAATGGGTCTAATTAAACCATTAATATTTGGAATTGGCCTACCCATCATTAATGTCGCAAACACTAGAGATAAGAGAGGAGTTGGGAAATTACTCCAGACATTTGTAGTCTCCTTAGATAAAATATTTATTAATCCATAGGGACCTATCGATATTCCTACAATTCCAGAAATAACAGCTATGGGTAATCCAAATCTTTCTAATTGAACAGCAAACCTAAATTTCCTTCCAAAAATCAAGAAAAAACCGATTACAAAAAATCCTATTAGACTTATTGTAAGAGAATTTGAGAAAATATTTTGATTCTGTAGGAGAGAAATATTCAACTATTTTTAACTTAATACTTTTTAAATCTAATTTAAGAGATAAAATTTATCAAATAAAAAAGGCCTCATTAATTGAGGCCTTTTAATATTTATTAGTGACTAAACTTTAATCTTTAAGAGTAACAGTAGCACTATCAATATTACTGATAGCATTTGTAACTCTCTTAAAGTCAAATCCTAAGGCTCTAAGTGCATGCCATAGATGACCTTGGATAAAGAAGAAACCAAAATAGTAATGCACATTTGCTAACCATGCCCTTGATGTATAAACACCATCAGGAAGGTCAACAGTATCAATCCAATATGGAGAAATACTGAATTTCAATTCAAGTGGTTCACCAAAAAACTCTACAGGATAAACTGTTGTATTTGATGCGCTCCAGAAGGCAGCAATAATTGCCATCCAACCAATACCTGCTAAAGACCATGAAAGAACTGCTTCTGCAGATAGAAGACCTTTACCTTTAAATTTGGTATATTCACCAACTTGCTTTGTAGCAATGTGCCAAGCACCACCCGTAATCAAGACAAATGCAAGGAAAGCATGACCTCCCATAACATCCTCTAAATCATCTATTAGTAGAAAATCTGTTTGATGATTCCAAATCTCAGCAAGATTTAGATCATACTCAACTTGTCTCACCGCACCAATAGCTGGATCGTAGACTCCATGAACTCTTGCCCATTCAACAAGAAGAATTACAGCGAATCCAAGAATAATTAAATGATGTCCAAGAATGAAAGTTAATTTATCTGGATTATCCCATTCAATATTGAATTTCCTTGCCTTTGCGACTTCTGATTCTTCAAGATTTCCTGGAAGAAGTAGCGAGTGAAGTAATCCACCAGCTGCAAGTACCATAGAGGAAACCAAATGAACAATAGCTATAGCTAGTACAGGTTTGGTATCTCCCATTAGAACTCCATCAGCATCAAACCCTATTCCAAGGGTAGCCAAGTGAGGAAGAGCAATAAGAGGTTGTTGACCCATTGGGACACTGGGGTCAAATCTTGATAGTTCGAAAAGAGTGAAAGCACCGGCCCAAAAAACAATTAACCCTGCATGAGCGACATGAGCAGCGATAAATTTTCCTGAGCGATTAGCTACACCTGAATTACCAGCCCACCATCCATAGGTGGTGTCTGGATTACCATAGGTTTGCATTTAGGAATTGATTAGCTTAAACGTTTTGAGAATACTTTATATTTCATCAAACGGATGAATTAATAACAAAATTGTAAAGGTTATTAATTCTAGGGACTTATAGGGAAGCTAATTTAAATATGATTTCCATGCGCAAAGAACATAGTTTTAATCGAAAAATTAATTAATTAAGCCAAATTTTTATTGCGTTTTCAAATAAATTCAAATTTTAATAAATCTTTTTTTGCTGACATAAGCAATTTTTTGTGTAATAAAAACAAATACATTATTGACCCATCATCTAACAATTACTAAAAAAGGGATAAGGTAATGATACTTATGACAACAGCCCAAAGAACATCTAGAAAAATTTCACTAGAAATGAAATCACAATGGCATTACAAAAAAGCCGCCAAGTCTTATCGTAAATCAGATCAATATATAAATATGATTAACCTATATCCAATACTTCAAAGCACTTTAATTGATTGTGAGAATGAAAATCTAGTAAAATAGTAGCTTACCTGGAATTAATTTTTAATTCTTAAGAGGTTTTAAATGATTTAGAAATTAAGCTGCATATTGGTCATATTTTTCTTCAGAATAAAATTCATCAATTATTTTTCTACATAATATTGAATTGTAAAGAACCTCTGGATTCCAGGGTTTTTTTTGTCCAAGAGGAGAGCTTCTCCAATGTATCCCAGGTTTTAAAAAACCATTCTCTCTTAGATAGGAAAGTTTTATTTCAGTTATGCCTAAATTCTCAGCAGCATAATTAGATGAGTGCCATATATTTCCTAACATTGATTAATTAAATATTATTAATCCTTAATAACGTCTATTTTATTACTTTGAAAGGGGAGAAAAGTTTTAAATAATTATTTGATTATTAAGAATATAGTTTTTATGGATATTTTTGACTTTTTTTATTTCAAATTAAGTGATATTGAATAAAGAATCATTTCTAACAAAGATTTTTCCAATGCCTTCTAATGAATTATTACTTAATTTGTAATCTGAATAATCTTTAGTGATCGCTTCACTTTTAGGAAGATTTAGCCATCCTTCACTCCAATCCCCACTATTTAATAATTCCTCATTTGAGATTTTTAAACTTATTTCTACATCAACAACTGAAACCATCAAAAAATTAATTTGATCTTGCTCATTAATTTTATTTACTAAAACAAAATGTCTTAATCCGTTAATAGATTTATTAGAAGTCCAATAATTTTCCATGAATATTAAAAAACTTATAAACTTTTTTGATCATTAGTAGAAATACTTTTATATTCTTTTCTAATTTCTTCTAATAAAGTTTTCCTTTTTTTTAAGTATGAATTAGATTCATTTTTTGATAAATCAAATCTTTCTTTTTTTGTCAAATTCATCCACTTATACAAATTACTTTTGTTGAATTTGATATCTTTATTTTTTTTAAAAGCTTTTTTATATTTAAAAAATTTTAAAAATATAAATGAAAACATAATTAATAAAGAGACTAATAAAAAGATTTTCAATATTCTAAAGGTTTCTATCCAAAATTAAATTACTTTTTACCCACTTTTCTAATTTTAAATTATCTTCAATTGATATAGTTTCTTCTTTATTTTCTGAATTATCATTGTTAAAGAGCCTAATAACAAATAAATTTTTTACTGCTTCATCATCTCCAATTACAATAATACTTTTTGATTTTAATTTATTAGCTTTTTTAAATTGCTTTGAAAACGATGCTCCACTAAGATCTAATTCTATTATCAAATCATAATTTCTTAGTTTTCTGGATAATTCCATTGCCAATATTTCAGCATGTATACCTTTATTTACAATATAAACATCTGTTTCTCTAGTTTCTTCAAGCTCGTTGCCACATAATAGTATTAGTCTTTCTAATCCAATTGCAAATCCAATTGCTGGGGTTTCTGTCCCCCCCATTTGACTAATCAAACTATCGTATCTTCCTCCTCCGCAAACTGTAGCTTGAGAACCTAATGCTCCGCTGGTAATTTCAAAAGCAGTATGTGTGTAATAGTCTAAACCTCTTACTAAATTTGAATTTTCAATAAACGGTATTTTTAGAAGCTTTAATTTTTCTTTAATAATTAAATATCTCTCGAGACTTTTTTCAGACAAAAAGTCAAATAATCTGGGAGCACCTTCAAGAATTTGTTTTGTTTGAACATTCTTAGTATCTAAAATTCTCAAAGGATTCTTATCTATTCTCTTTTGAGAATCCATATCTAAAGAGTTTTTATTAACCTCTAACCATTTTAAAAATGCCTTTTGAAAATTTGACCTATCAATATGATCCCCTAAGGTATTAATTTCAAGATTAAGTTCTTTTATTCCTAATTTCTCCAAAATATCCCAAGCCAAAGTAATAATTTCAATATCACTACTTACAGACTCATAACCGATAAATTCAACTCCTAACTGATGAAATTGCCTTTGTCTACCTGCTTGTGGTCTCTCATATCTAAACATAGGTCCCATGTACCAAAGTTTCTGAGAAGGTTTAGTAGATATTCCATGTTGTATTAATGCTCTTGCGACTGAGGCAGTACCTTCTGGTCTTAATGTACAAGACCTTTCACCTCTATCTAAAAATGTATACATCTCTTTGCTAACAACATCGGTCCCTTCACCAATACCACGCATAAATAATTCAGTCATTTCTAATATTGGAGTCCTAATTTCCTTGATAGAAGACCTAAAAAGTTGTTCTATTATTATTTTCTCGACATTTTGCCACTTTATTAACTGATCAGGTAAAAGATCAACAGTTCCTCTAAGATTTTTAAAGTTATTCAAAGTTCTAATTAATAATTCAAAATTTTTTAATTTAAATTGAAATTAAATTTTGCTGAAATTCTTTATGTCATAATTTAATCTAACATTCATACAAAATATTGGGAATAACTAATAAGGAAGAGAGTCAGCATTGTGGAACAAAACCAAAAAAATTTGCCTTCGGCATTGCTCCCTTAGGTATCGTTTCTATTGGAATAGTACCAATGGGTGTTATTAGTATTGGGGTAGTGCCAATGGGTGTTTTTTCTTTTGGGGCTGTTGCTATGGGAATAGTAAATTTATCAGTAGTTGGTATGGGAATAATTTCTGCTGGAATAACCACTATGGGATTATGGGAATATTCTCCTAAATCACATAGTCATGATATTCACATTCCCACTGAGAAGGATTCAAAAATCAAAAAAGATGCCCTGATGCCTTACCTTTATAAAACAAAAGAGGATGCTGAAAAAGCAGCGTCAGAATATGGATGTATCGGCGCGCATAAAATGGGTAAAAAATGGATGCCCTGTAAAATACACTAAAGATATTTCAAGTTTAAAAAGCTGAAATATTAATCCAATATCTGCACTTTAAAATCAAGACTATTTGCCTCTTCGACTGTTAATTTTTTAGCCCAAGCCCCTTGTTTAGGATTATTCCATAGGAATCCTGCCTTCTTTGCTAATGATCTGTCTTCATAACTCACCAATGCTTTATATAAAAATCTTGGTTCAGTCGCTTTACTAAGAAGTTCTTCTAAATTCTCACATTTTTTGAAAACCTCCGAAATATAGAAGCAATCTGATAATGCTCGATGTAAGCTCCAAACTGGTATTGAAAAAGAAAGTGCAAGATCAGTAACTGATGGTCTATTTTTTAAGTTTTTTTGAAATGACCAATTAATATCCTCTAAACTACAAATCCATTTTTTTTCGAGCTTGGGCAATCTGCCCTTTCCAAACCATTTTTTGTCAAATTCAACATTATGAGCAACTATTAAATCTGAACAATCCACAAGTTTTAAAAAAAAATTCAAGCCGTCCTCCCAAGGTTGTTTAATATTAGTAACTTCTGCAGATATCCCATTAACATGTTCAGCTTCATTTGAACTTACTGGGAATAAGAACGAAACCTGAGAGAGGACAGATTTAGACTTTACATTAAATAAAATGCAACCTACCTCAATAATTTCATCTTTATTTTCATCTAAGCCAGTTGTCTCAGTATCAAGAATTAAAATGTTTTCTATTGATTGATTTTGATTATTATTTTTAGAGCTTAAGATTGATTTATTTAAAAAATTCGGTTTCTCATTATCATTATTTTTGATTTCATTATTAAGAAAATCTAATTGATTTACTTTTTTTTTGTTTGGTAGTTCCAATTATCAAAAAATATCTATTATATTTTGACGCATTTGATATTATTTTCTTTTAAATTAATAATAATTAAACAAATAATCTTAAAACCTAAATCTTATTAGAAATCAACCTAATAGTTTGAATATAAAATATAAATGACTTTTACAAAATATCAGTTTAATAATTACTGTTATTGGCCTTCAAATCCAAAAAAAATTATAGAATTTATTGGAGGTAGTTATTTAGCATCTAAACCAGATTTAACTTACAAAAGATTTATAAAAAGCTTAATAGATAAAAACTATGCGGTACATGCATACAAATACACGCCTCAATTTGATCATCAAGAACTGGCAATAAGTGCTTGGAAAGATTTTAAAAGTTGTCAAAGATCCTTATCAAAAAGAATAGGAACATCAATTCCGTCAATAAGAATTGGACATAGCCTTGGTTGTAAACTGCATTTAATTTCTCCAGATGGAGGTAGGAATTGCGAAAAATTCATATCAATAAGTTTTAATAACTTTAGTGCTAAAAGATCTATACCATTTTTAAAAAAGATTTCTCAAAAATTAGAATTCAATAGTGAATTCAGCCCAAGCCCAGAAAGAACATTTGGAATAATTAAAAAAACTTATAATCAAAAAAATAATTTTCTAATAAAATTTAACTCAGATGAATTAGATCAAACAGATAAATTACTTTTTTGTCTTAGAGCAAGAAAAGAAGATAACTCCAAAGGAATAAAGCTTAAGGGAACTCATACTATTATTGCTAGCGCAGGACTAAGAGAAAATTTCTTAGGTGATTGGGCTGACGATGATTTTAAAAGAAATACAATCAGACAAATATCTAATTTGATTGATAAATCAATTTAAGATATTTCCTTTAATTTTTCTAAAACAGAACTATCTTCAAGGGTACTAATATCTCCACTTATTTTCTCGCCTTTTGCCAAAGATCTCAAAATTCGTCTCATTATTTTACCACTACGTGTTTTTGGAAGAGAATCTGAAATTATTATTTTTTCTGGTTTAGCAATAATTCCAATTTCATTAACTACATGTTTCTTTAACTCTTCAACTAATTCTGGAGAACTATTTATATCTTTTTCTAAAGATATAAATGCAACAATAGCCTCACCTTTTAAATCATCTTTTCTTCCGACAACAGCAGCTTCCGCAACTGATTTATGGCTTACTAATGCGGACTCTATTTCCATAGTTCCCAAACGATGCCCTGAAACACTTATAACATCATCGACTCTTCCCATAATCCAGATATATCCATCATTATCAATCCGAGCCCCATCTCCAGCGAAATAAACATTTTTTTCACCTTTAAAAGAAATATATTCCCAATAACTGTCTAAATATCTTTGAGAGTTTTCATGAATTGTACGCATCATTCCAGGCCAAGGTTTTTTAACAATCAAATATCCACCCTCATTTTCCGCCACCTTTTCTCCATTTTTATCTACAACTTCAACCTCGATTCCAGGCAAAGAGAATGTTGCGGAACCTGGCTTTGTAGCAACAGCTCCTGGCAAGGGACTTATCATCACACCACCAGTTTCAGTTTGCCACCATGTATCTACTATTGGACACTTATTATCCCCAATTACCTCTCGATACCACATCCATGCTTCAGGATTAATCGGTTCGCCCACTGTTCCCAAAAGTCTCAAAGATCTTAAATCGTATTGGTCAGGGATTTCACGTCCAGATTTCATAAATGATCTTATAGCTGTTGGCGCTGTATAGAAAATAGAAACTTTGTATTTTTGAATAATCTCCCAAAAAGCCCCTAAGTTAGATGCTCTTGGAACACCCTCAAACATAAGAGTTGTTGCTCCATTGGATAAAGGTCCATAGACTATATAACTATGTCCAGTAATCCACCCAACATCTGCTGTACACCAATAGACATCATCATCTTTTATGTCAAAAATCCACTTGAATGTTAGGTGAGACCAGAGATTATAACCAGCAGTAGTATGAACAACACCCTTCGGTTTACCAGTGGATCCTGAGGTATACAAGACAAATAATCTATCTTCGCTATTCATAATTTCAGGTTCACACCAATCTTTTTGATCTTTTAATAATTCGTGCCACCAAAAATCCCTATTATTCACCATCGAAATATCTTTTTTAGTTCTTTGAACAACAATAACTTTTTCAACAATCTTATTTGCCCCACTTTCAATTGCCGTATCAACAGCTTTCTTAAGCTCAATTACCTTATCTTTTCTAAAACCACCATCTGCGGTTATAACAAATCTGGCATTTCCATCAATTAATCTATCTTTTAACGACTCAGAGGAGAAACCTCCAAAAACTACTGAATGAGGTGCTCCAATTCTTGCGCAAGCGAGCATAGCAACCATCGCCTCAGGAATCATTGGCATATAAATACATACCAAATCACCTTTTTTTATTCCTAAAGATTTCAAAGCATTTGAAGCTTTGCATACTTCTTTGAGAAGTTCTTGATACGTATATTTCTTGTTATCTCCTGGCTCGCCTTCCCATACAAGCGCTGTTTTATTCCCAATTCCGTTTTTGATATGTCTATCTAAGCAGTTATAAGTGATATTCAACTTACCTTCCTTAAACCATTTAAAAAAGGGGGCATTTTCTCGGTCTAAGACAGTCTGAAATGGTTCGAACCAATCAATTTCCGAATTTGCAAAAGATTCCCAGAATTTTGTTGGGTTCTTTAAAGATTGTTTTTTTAAACTTTGTAATTCCTCAAAACTTTTTATATTAGATTTATCTGAAAATTCTTTTGAAGGGGGGAAGAGTCTATTTTCTTCAAGAATATTGTTGATTGAATGTTTCTTATCTAGTGTCATTAGATGAATCTAGTCAAAATTTATTTATTCAAGTTAATTATAATTTTCATAAAATTATAAAGTATTTTTAACTACAAAAATTTATTTTTTGATAAATCTAGTAAAGACGACTAAGTACAAATTCGGGTAAAGCTAACAAAGCCCTCTTATATTCTGATTCAGGAAGCCATAGCAATGCTTCTTTTGAATGGAGAGCAAAATCTTCAGCTAATTTTCTAGAACGTTTTATGGCTTGAGAGTTCATGACAATATCCAAAGCATTATTTAAATCTTCCTTTTCTACAAGTTCTCTATTTATGAAAACAGACAAATTTTCATTTTCTTCTAGAGCATATAAAACTGGAGCAGTTAGATAACCACTCGCAAGATCGCTTACAGCTGGTTTACCTAATTGTTTATCATTACCAGTGAAATCAAGGATATCATCGACAACCTGAAAAGCTAATCCGATATTCTTTCCAAATTCGTATAAATGATTCAGTTGTTCATCTTCTAAATTATTTAAAACTCCAGCAGCCTTTGTACTATTTGCAATCAGTGAAGCTGTTTTACAGTAGCTTTTATTTATATATTTAGAAAAAGTTTGTGCCGAATCGAATCTATTTAGATTTTGTTTTATTTCACCTTCTGCTAAATCCATTATTACTCTACTAAGAAGTTTAACTACTTTTACATTATCTAAGTTTGCCAAATGCCAACTAGCTTGAGCAAATAAAAAATCCCCCGCCAGCACAGCAACTCTCGTATTAAACCTACTATGAACAGTATCAACACCTCTTCTTGTGGATGCTTCATCTACAACATCGTCATGAACTAATGATGCTGTATGAATCATTTCAGTAATCTCTGCAAGTCTTTTATGTTTGGTTGTCAAAGTAAAGTCAGGAGAAATAGCTTTTGAAATCAATAAAACTATCCCAGGTCTCAACCTTTTTCCTCCAGCACTAAATAAGTGTTCAGCAGCTGCTTGAAGAATTGGATGACCAGCACCTATTAAATTTTTCAGTTCGAGAATGAGATCATCAAGATCATTTTCAACTGGTTGTAGAAGTTCTGTTACTGTATTCATAATTGACCTCTTACACATATTAAAGAATCAATCATTGCTTCGGAGGTTAACCAACTTAATTTCTTTATTAATTTCCAACCAATATTTTACTTTTTTGGAAAAATCTTCACTATTTTGGGTGACAAAAAATTTAATATTATCGTTGTAAGTACTACAGTAACTACAATTTCTTGGAATTAAAAACGAATTATTAAAGTTATCGACTAAAGCAACTGAGGGATCAATAATTCTAATATTTGAATGCAACTTACTTTTTAAAACGTCATAAATCAAAGGATAATGACTACATCCCAGTATTATCTCTTCAATATTTTCTTTTAATAAAGGATTAATATATAAATCCGATAGATAATTTAATTTATTCAAGTCTAGGTTTGTTTTTTCTATTTCTGGAACAAATTCAGGACAAGCTTGTTGGAATACTTTTACATTTTCTCTCTTTGATTCAATTATTTTTTTATAATAGGATGTTTTAATAGTTGCAGGAGTTGCCAAAACGCCAATATATTTTTTAGTTACTATTTGTGAAACTGAATTAATTAAATCAAAACAAGGAATTTGTAAATTTTTTTCTAAAATATCTAAGGCACAAGCATTTGTAGTATTACAAGCTATTAGTAATGCATCCAAATTTTTATCCTTAAACCAATTACAAATATCCTTTGCGATAAATCTTATTTGTTCAATATTTTTATTTCCATACGGAACTCTCTTTGTATCTGCCAAATAAAAAACCTCAATATCCTCACGGGTTTTTATTAAATTACGAAGGATCGTAAATCCTCCTATACCACTGTCAAATATTCCTATTTTAAGTTTCACTATATCCTAGAGAGATATTCAAGAATACCCTTTGTGATTGCATAAGCTATTCTTTCACGATGAATAGATTTTTCTAGCCTTCTAGCATCTAACCTTCCTGTTAAAAATCCTATTTCTACAAGTACTGCTGGCATTCGGGTATTTTTAATAACGTAATATCTTCCTTGTCTCACTCCTCTATCTGGACTTCCAGGAGAAACTTTAAGTATTTGTTTTTGAATTTTTTTTGCCAATAGTCGTCCTCTCCATCCGCTGTAATAAAAAGTTTCTAACCCGTTAATATCTCTTCTTTTACCTCTTGAAGCATTCGCATGAATACTTACAAAAATATCAGCATCGGTTTTATTAGCTAATGAGACTCTTGGAGGTAAATCTAAATCCATTTCATTATTTCTAGTTAATTTAACCATCACCCCTTTATCAAATAATAATTTTTTTACTCGTTTAGAAACATCAAGTACTACATCTGTTTCTCTTAGCCCTCCTATCCCGATTGCTCCTGGATCTAGCCCCCCATGGCCAGGGTCAATTACAACATAAAACTTATTACGCTTGATATCCGGTAATTGCAAAAACTTATAATTTCCTCTACTAGAGATAATTGGCTTTTGATTAGCCTTAGGATTATTAAATGATTTACTGACGAGCCCTTCACCTATCGTCTGAAAAGATTTTTTTGGTAAAGAAAATAATTTAATTTTCCATCTATTTTTATCAATAGCAACTAACCTCCAGTTAAGAGGTTTTAAATTATTATTTTCCGAAAATTCGATAACTAATCTGGTTTTACCTTTATTTGGTTTACCTAATCTAATTTCTTTTATAGGACCATTTCCCTCTATAGTTCTTGGAGTTTTTAGTTCTCCAGGGAAATCTATCCAAAATCTATCCCCAAAAACATTCCCTCCTTTTTGAAAGTAGGCCTTTAATTTTGAATTTGACTTAGTTCTTAATTCTAAAATTCCATTAGAATTCAAAATCCAAGCAGCGAGTGCACTAGATGATTTTGCTGGTGAAATACTTGAATTTAAAAGTAAGAATATTGATAAGCAGCGAAAAAGTTTATTTAAAAAAAACTTTGGAGTCATTTTGAGAACATTTTAGTTTTTCTATGTTTTAAGCTTGGCATTTGCTCTCTTATCTTTTTCACTCTTTCTTTATCTGCAGGAGCTATTGCTGCTCCTTGTGTTTTTCCTGCATCAGACAAAACAGTCCCCCAAGGGTCTATAACCATGGCATGACCATGACTTTGTCTTCTACCATAATGAATACCTGTTTGGGCAGGTGCTACTACATAAGCTGTATTTTCTATCGCTCTCGCTTGAAGTAAAATTTGCCAATGATCTTTTCCAGTAAAAGCTGTAAAAGCGGCAGGAATCATTATAAGTTCAGCACCTTTCGAAGAAAGGTGCCTATAAAGTTCAGGAAATCTAACATCGTAACAAATAGATAATCCTATCTTGCAAAGGCCTGGAACATCAATAACTGGAGGATGTTCCTCCCCAGACAAAATAGTTGATGATTCTTTATAAAGGTTACCATCAGGTAAATCAACATCAAAAAGATGAATTTTGTCATATTTTGCTAGAACCTGGCCATCTTTGCCAAAAAGCGCTGATCTATTGAAAGTATGACGATCATCTCCAGCCGGGACGGGATAACCTCCTCCTAAGAGAAAAACTTGATATCTCTGAGACATCGTTTTGAGGAAATTAGTACACTTTGTTGATAATTCAGAAGCCATTCTAAGTTTTTCATTATCTTCACCCAAAAATGCAAAATTCTCTGGCAATCCTATTAGTTCTGAACCTCTTCTAGAGGCTAATTCAATCTGCTCCTCAGCCTCAGCAAAATTTGCTTCAACATTAGAAGTACTCGTAATTTGTAATGCGGCAACTAAAAAATCAGTCAAGGTTATACTCCTAGAAAATAAATTCGCGAATTATGAGGCACGAATTACACCTCTTTCAACTTGAATAGGAACAATATCTAAACAATCAAGTTCCGAACAACACTTAAAATCATCTTCATAATCACCAAGACTTGTCAATCTTTTGCCGTGAGTTGCTGTCTTTAAACATTTTTGGATATCATTCTTCCAAACATTCCAAAGTGCTAATGAAGCTTGCAATTCATCATTTAAAATATTCACTTCAGAATTAAAATTTTCTTTAATATAAAGAGCGAGTGCACCTGCTGCTAAAGAATCCTCTAGAGAATAAGACCCTTCCCATCCACTACCTAATATGAGAACGTTTTTTTTATTTAAAGATATTATCCTTTCAGCAACTGCTTTTCTATTTGGAAGGGCCATTGCAAACAAATATTCTACGTTTTGAACTTTTTTCAGTGATTTGGTCCCATTTGTCGTGCTCATAAATAGTCTTTTACCTTGAACAGTCTCTTTGGTTACAGATAATGGGGAGTTACCTAAATCAAAACCATCAATCATTTTTCCACCTCTTTCTGCAAGCATTAGTCTTTTTTTAGCATCCCAGTTTTTAGCGGTATTCTTTAATAACTCTAAATCAGAAAAAACTTGAATTGAATCTGCCCCGTTTTTCAATGCCCAAGAAATTGTTGTAGTTGCTCTTAAAACATCAATAACTACAGCTATATCAGAATCTGTTTCTGGAACATCATCGGCGACATGGTAATAAGAAAGATTAATAATAAGTTCCAATTCTATGATTATTATAGAAAACAGTTACTTAACTTTTAATATTTTTTTTTAAAAACAAACTTATTGATATTATGTACCTATGAAAAGATCTATAGAAATTAAACCAAATTATTAATTTGAACACTAATCATATCCGCACCGTTAAAGGTGGAGGGAGTTTACAAGGAACAATAAAAGTACCTGGAGATAAGTCAATCTCGCATAGATCTTTGATAATAGGAAGTATTGCAGAAGGTGAAACAAACATAGAAGGGTTTTTATATTCTGAAGACCCACTTTCAACTGCAGATTGTCTTAGGAAATTGGGTGTAAATATTCCTGAAATAAAAAAGAATCAACCTTTTACCATAAAAGGTTTAGGAATTGATGGTTTTAAAGAACCTGAAGATATTCTTGATTGCGGAAATTCAGGCACCACAATGAGGTTATTAATGGGTCTTTTGGCGGGACAAGAAGGTAGTAATTTTATCTTGACTGGAGACAAGTCTCTTAATGAAAGACCAATGGGAAGAGTCAGCAAGCCATTATCACTTATGGGAGGCAAAATTCACGGCAGAAAAAATGGGACAAAAGCTCCTATTTCTATTACTGGGAATAAACTAAAAGGTTGTGTAATTGGTACTCCAGTAGCAAGTGCTCAAGTTAAATCTGCGATATTATTAGCAGGGTTAAATGCCTCAGGAACTACTTCAGTTATTGAGCCTGCGTCCTCGAGAGATCATACTGAAAGAATGCTTAAAGCATTTGGGGCTGACATAAATATAAGAGGAGAATTAGGAAGAAATATAGTAATAAAATCAGGTAATAATTTGACAGGTCAAAATATATTGATTCCAGGAGATATAAGCTCTGCAGCTTTCTGGATGATTGCTGCATCAATAGTGCCAGAATCTGAAATTGTTATTAAAAATGTAGGGCTAAATCCCACGAGAACAGGGATATTGAATGTAATGGATGAGATGGGATGCAATTATAAAATTTTAGACAAATCCACAATTGCAGGAGAACCCATAGGTTCTATAAATGTAAAATATGCAAGTAATTTAAAACCTTTTAAAGTGGAAGGAGATATTCTTCCAAAACTTATAGATGAGATTCCAATCCTTACAGTAGCTGCTTGTTTTTGTAGTGGAGTTTCAGAAATCAAAGATGCAAAAGAATTAAGAGTAAAAGAAACAGACCGATTAAAAGTTATGGCAACCCAATTAAAAAAATTTGGTGCGAATATTTTAGAAAAGGAAGATGGTTTAATAATTAATGGTGATTCTAAGTTTCATTCTGCTGAAGTTGATAGTGAAACTGATCATCGTGTATCAATGAGCCTTGCTATAGCTTCACTTTTAGCTAAAGGCTCCTCAAATATTGCAAGAGCAGAGGCTTCTAGAGTTTCCTATCCAACTTTTTGGGAAGATCTAGAAAAACTAATTAATTGATCCGAGAGAATTCTTGTCAGAATTAAAAGAGGTTTTAACTAAAGATGGGAGCATTACACTAAGGAGTCATATTTTTCAAGAGAATTTTCATAGTCTAGAAGGGGCTTTAAAAGAAACTGAAATTAAATTCATAAATCCATCTGATTTAAAAAGATTTAACGATAAGTCTTTGAACGTTTTAGATATCTGCTTCGGTCTAGGATACAATTCTGCTTCATTATTTAATAACCTAATTAGACAAAATTCTTTTATAAATTGGTATGCTTTAGAAATTGATAAAGAGCCTTTAGATTATTTCATAGGAAATAAATCATTTCAAAAGTTATGGCATCCAAAAGTTTTTAAGATATTTAAAGCATTATCAAAGAATTCTAAATATAAAGATCAATTTTTTGAATGTGACATTTTATGGGGCGATGCAAGGGAAAAAATAAAAAATATTCCTGCAAATATTAAATTCGATTTAATTTATTTAGATGGTTTTTCTCCTCAAAAATGTCCTCAAGTTTGGTCAGTTGAATTTCTATCAAAAGTGACTCAAAAACTTAAGCCTCAAGGATATTTAATAACCTACTCTTGTTCAGCTGCGATAAGAAAAACATTAAAAGATTTTGGTTTGAAAATTTTTAATATTAAGCCAAATTTAGAATCTAAAAATTTATGGAGTAACGGGACAATCGCTGTAAAAATTATTGACAAAAAGGTTTTACAAAATAATTTATATTTTAAAAAGTTATCGTCTATGGAAGAGGAACATCTATTGACTAAAGCAAGTATCCCGTATCGTGATCCTACTCTAAGTTCAGATCCAAAAGATATTATTCAAAGAAGAGTCAAGGAACAATTTTTATCTAATCTAAAGACTTCAAAAAAATGGAGAGATAAATGGGGAATGACGAAATAGAAGTTAAACAGTAAAATTTAAATTAAAATATCAAAATAAATATGTTAACTGTTGCGATATTAGCTGCAGGTAAGGGTACTAGGATGGCGAGCTCACTGCCTAAAGTCTTACATAAATTATCTGGAAAAACTCTCCTTCAAAGAGTTATCAACTCTTGTAATGAATTAAAACCATATAAAATATTTATAATAGTAGGTCACAAATCAAAGGAGGTTGAAGATTCGGTACTTAAAAATAAAAATATTCACTTTATTGTTCAAAATCCGCAAAAAGGAACAGGTCATGCTATTCAAGTTCTCTCTCAGCAAGTAAAAAAACATGAAGGTAAATTGATGGTTCTAAATGGGGATGTACCACTTATCAAATCCGAAACTTTGGAAGACCTTATTAAATATCATGACTCAAAAAAAGCCGATGTTTCCTTAATAACTTCTAGGAAAAAAGATCCGCATGGCTATGGAAGAGTATTTACTGAAAATAATTTAATTGAAAAGATAGTCGAAGAAAAAGATTGCACTAAACATGAACGTTCTAATGTATTAACGAATGCGGGAATTTACTGCTTTAGTTGGAAAAGTTTATCAAAGATAATTAATACTTTAAAAAGTAACAATAAACAAAAAGAAATCTATTTAACTGACACTATTACCTTACTAAAAAATTCCTATAGCTTTGAAGTTGAAGACAATAGAGAACTTCAAGGAATTAATAATAGAGTTCAATTATCAGAATGCGAAGAAACTCTTCAAACCTTAATTAAAAAGAAACATATGCTTGGAGGAGTAACTATTATTAATCCAGCGAGTTGCACAATAAGTGAAGAGTCAATAATAGGTCTAGATGTAATAATCGAAGCAAATACTCATATAAGAGGAAATTCTAAAATTTCTAATAACTGTAAAATTGGCCCAAATTCTTTTATAAAAGATACGATAATTAATGATAATTGCGAAATTATAAATTCAACGATTTTCAATTCCAAAATAATGGACCATGTAAAAATTGGTCCTTACAGTCATATTAGACCTAATTGTGAAATTTCTTCTTACGGCAAAATTGGTAATTTTGTTGAGATAAAAAATAGCAAACTAGATGAGGAAGTTAAGGTTAATCATCTTAGTTACATTGGCGATTCTAAAGTCGGTAAATATACCAATATAGGAGCAGGAACTATCACAGCAAATTTTGATGGCACCAAGAAATATCAAACTAATATTGGTAAAAACTCTAGTATTGGAGCCAATACAGTTTTAATAGCGCCTATTAATCTTGGTGACTCAGTAACTACTGGAGCAGGCTCAGTAATTACTAAAGATTCTCAAAACAACTCCTTAGCTATTGCGAGAAGCAAACAAGTAAATATTGAAAATTGGAAAAAAAACAAATCCTAAAATTAATCAATTGATTTAATAACTTTTTCAAGCTGCCAACAACGGCTACCTTTAATAAGGATGAAATCGCCCTTTTTTGTATATTTATTTATTGTTTCACCAACTTTGTTTATCTCATTAAGGAATAAAAATTTAGTACTCTTTTTTAAATAATCTGCATAATAGATTTCTTCATTTTTATCACAAATAAAAATACATTTTTTTATGTCTGATCTATTTATAAAGTCAAAAAGATACTTATGATATTTTTTACTTTTATTACCTAATTCCTGCATACTACCAAAAATTAAAAAATGATTATTTGGATTATCTAATAAATTATCAATACATGCTTTTACTGATTCTGGGGAAGCGTTATAGGTTTCATCATATATTGTTGTCTTGGTTGATTTCAGGATTTTATTCCTTCCGTTTAAACTGACAAAATTAAATTTGTTAGTATTTTTGAATTCTATTCCGAGCTCTTTTGCAACCGCATACACAAATAAGAAATTAAATGCATTGTGAAAACCTTGAAAAGATATTTCAAAGATCTTACCTTCTATGACTACAGAATTATTAGATCTATTAAAAAATCCTTGTAAATTACTATTATTAATAATCTGAGCTTTTAGATTTCTATCTATTAGTTCTACTTTAATAATTCTTCCATTCCAATTTTTTTTTAAAGTTTCCTCTAAAAGCAAATCATTTGCAGGAATAATTACAACGCCCTTTGGGTTTAAATGTTTAGTTATTTCGCATTTAGCTTTAGTGATATTTTCTTTTGAGCCTAGTATTCCAATATGAGAGCTTCCAATGTTTGTAATAACTGCGATATCAGGTTCAGAAAATTTGGACAAATTTTCAATCTGCCCAACGCCTCTCATTCCCATTTCAAGTATTAAAGTTTTATCTTTCAATTCAGCATCAAGTATGGTGAGACCTACCCCAATTTCATTATTAAAATTTAACTGACTTAATTTGATTTTCCCTAATTGCTTTAAAACCTCTCCCATCATTTCTTTTGTAGTTGTTTTACCAACTGATCCTGTAATTCCTACAACAGGTATATTTAATTTTCTTCTTTTAAATAATGCTAATTTCTGAAAAGCTTCTAAAGTATCTGGAACGGTCCAAAAAGGGAACTTATTAGGTAATAAATTCTGCATCCCATCTTTAATTACAACAGCTTTTCCTCCTTTTTTTATAACCTCATTAAGAAAATTATGTCCATCAAAATTTTTACCTTTTATAGCAATAAAAAGTTCGCAATTTAATATTGTACGACTATCTAGACTTATATTTTTAAAACTTTGAAATTGATTTGTAAGATTATCCCGATTCTTTATATTACCTAAAATCTTATTAACATCAGGTACAGAAAAATCCATTAAAACTTAGATCACATTTTTTTAAGAGAAGGATCAGCAGATTGCCCATAAGAAAACTTTTCAATTTCAGCAATATCCGGCGATGGCGCCTTAATACCACATACATCTTTATACATCGATTCATATTCTAATGCCGATCTCTGCCAACTAAATTCTTGACTCATAGCTCTGAGCTGTAATGATTTCCAACTATCTTTATGCCTAAATGCCTCCCACGATCTTACTAGAGCAGTATAAAAGTCAATCGGTTCAAATCGATCAAAACAAAACCCTGTCCCACTATTATTTTCTGGATCATGAGGCAAAACAGTATCAACCAACCCTCCAACTCTTCTTACTATTGGAATTGATCCATATCTCATAGCAAGTAATTGACTGATACCGCAGGGTTCAAATCGGCTTGGCATTAAGAATGCATCAGATCCTCCATATATAAGCCTTGATAAAGAATCATCATAAGTAAGAAACACTGAAAATCTTCCAGGATAATCTAATGCTAATTGCCATAATCCAGATTCTAAAGATCTATCACCTGTACCTAAAATAGCAATTTGAGAATCTGTATATGCGAGTAATCTTCGGGAAACTTGCAAAACTAAATCAACACCTTTTTGGTCCACTAGCCTACTTACCATACCTAAAAGATATTTTTTACTATTGACCTCAAGTCCCATTTCTTTCTGAAGAATAATCTTATTTTCTGATCTACTTTCTAAATTTTTAATATTGAATTGTGCAGGTAACACTTTATCTTTATCAGGATCCCATTCATTTAGATCAATCCCGTTGAGGATACCTCTTAATTTCCCAGAAATATAATTCAATAATCCCTCAAGACTTTCTCCATACTCATGAGTTTTTATCTCATCAGCATATGTCGGAGAAACTGCATTAACTCTATCTGCATACAACATTGCAGCAGCCATTGTATGATCTCCATGCATATACCATGGACACCAGGTCATTTTTTCAAGCTTCCATCTCCATGGACCTTGATATTTTAAATTATGTATCGTAAAAACAGTACTTACTTCAGGATCTTGATGCATCCATACAGGAATCATACCAGTGTGCCAATCATGGCAATGTAGGACTTGGGGCTTCCAACAATTCCAAGAAAATTCGGCAGTAGCACTAGCAAAAAATGTAAATCGCCAGTCCTCATCTTCTCCTCCATATATTTGTCCCGAATCAAAAGTTGGATGTCCCACTAAGTAGATTACGTAATTATGTATTGGATGTTTTGCTTCATATACAGAGAAATCATTGCCCATAGTATTAGCTCTAAATACTGGTTCGCTTGATACTTCTAGTAGATTCCATAATTTGCCATAGCCAGGGATTATAACTCTTACATCGTGACCAAGTTTTATCAATGAGGGTGGTAATGAACCAACTACATCTCCCATGCCCCCAACTTTGATCATTGGAGCGCATTCAGCAGCAGCAAGAAGAATTCTCATTAGATTATTTATTATAAAAAGTGCTTTTTAAAGAGTAAGAAGCTATTAAGGAGTCCATCCGTAATCAGAAAAATCAGGTGGCCGTTTCTCAAGGAAGGCATCTCTGCCCTCTTTTGCTTCATCTGTCGAATAAAATAGCTGAGTTGTGTACCCAGATAATTCTTGAATACCTGCTATTCCATCACACTCAGCATTAAATGACGCTTTAAGTAATCGAATAGCAGTTGGACTATTTCGTAGAATCTCTCTTGCCCAGATTACACCCTCAGCTTCTAATTCTTCAATCTTTGTAATCGCATTTACCAAACCCATTTCCAAGGCTTCCTTAGAATTATATTTTCTACACAAAAACCAAATTTCTCTTGCCTTTCTTTGTCCCACCAATCTTGCTAAATAGCTTGATCCAAATCCTGCATCAAAGCTCCCAACTCTAGGACCTGTTTGTCCAAATATTGCATTTTCAGACGCAATACTTAGATCACAAATAAGCTGTAAAACTTGTCCTCCCCCTATTGCGAAACCGGGTACTAAAGCTATAACCACTTTAGGTAAAGTTCTTATTAACCTTTGCAATTCCAATACATTTAGTCTTTGATTACCCTCATCATCTTCGTATCCATTTTCACCTCTAATACTTTGATCCCCTCCTGAACAAAACGAAAACACCCCTTTTTTATCTGGACCTGCACCTGTTAGAAGTACAACTCCGATCTTCTCATCGTTTCTAACAAGATTGAAAGCATCTAACATCTCACAAACCGTTTTCGGACGAAATGCGTTTCTTTTCTCAGGTCGATTAATTGCGATTCTTGCTATCCCATCTCCACTCTTATGAAACAAGATATCTTCATAGGATTTCCATTCAGTCCAATTTAAGTTAGTTTTTCCAGGTAAAATTTTCATAGATTTAGATAGTTTGAAAAAGTAAATTCATTAACTTGTGAGAATTTTTTTTAGGATTAAATTTCTTCCTTTCATTTCGTTTTCAACATTAATATCGACTTTAATTATCACTGATTTTTGCATAGAAAGGCTCCATTCAAAAGCTTCTCTTAATTTATTCAAATCTGAAACATTTTTAATTGGCACTTGATAACCTTTTGCTAGGTTTTCCCAATTTATAGATTTAGGCATTATGAAAAGTTTCTTTAATTCCTCTTCTTCTAAATTATTTTTATATAAATTATTAAATATATTTCCACCATTATTGTTGATTAATAAGATGGTTAAATTTAATTCAATTGCATTTTCAATGAGAAAACCATTGATATCATGAATTAATGCCAAATCTCCAGTTACCAGAATTACAGGTTTAGTTATTCTTGCAATACCTAAAGCAAGTGATAAAGTTCCATCTATACCTGAAGCCCCTCTGAAGCTAAAACATTCCCTTGTTAAGGTCGCATTTTCTGAAAATGTGAGCCAATCTCTAATAGGACTGCTAGCTGAGAGCATAATAGGATAATTTTCTGGCCAAATTTTTGGTACAAAATTTGCAAGTTTATATTCTGTTATTTCAGTATTTAAAAATAGTTGTTCTTTTAAAATTTCCTTTATTTTTTCTCCTTCTTTGATCAAAACTTGTCCCAAATAGATCAAAGGTTTAGTCTTCTTTTGATGATTTGATAATGCTCCTAAAAGTTGGTTAACAAAATTTCTTATTCCAAAATCATATTCTAAAGATTTTTTTATAGGATCTAGTTTTCTTATATTATTTTCTTTTACAAGAATTTGTAACCCTTCAAAATTTAATAAAAAATCCTCTAAATCATTAGAAGATGAAAGAGGACCAAGCCTCAAGATCTGATCACATTGAATAATATTTTGATTTGTTTTAATAATTAATTCCCAATTTTCAACTAAACCTCTCAATTCAGCTGAAACGCCTGAAACAGGATCAACAAGAACAGGCCATCCTGTAATTTCTTGTAATTTTTTTAAAGCACTATTAAAAGAATCCAAATCTTTTGTAGAACCCTGATATGGGCCAACAATAATAATTCCGGGATTAGACAAATTTATCCTTTTAAAAAATTTTTCAGAAAATTGAATATTTTTGTTCTGATTATCATTTTTTAAGAATTTATAGGTTTTATTTAAATAAAATCTTTCAAAAACCTCGAAATTCTTTTTTTTATTATTCAAAGATATATCTAAAGGTTTTTCAAATGGAATATTTAAATGAATAGGTCCAGGCGATTGGAGTATTTGTTTTTTTATAGTTTCTACTATTTTCAAAATGTCATCATCATTATTTTCATGAATTCCATTTAAATTAGTACTCAAATTACTTCTACAAACTGAATTCAAAAATTCCTCTTGATTTACTGTTTGATTAGAACCACAATTTTTTAACCTTGAAGGTCTATCAGCTGTTATAAATACAATTGATTTACATGATTTATCTGCTTCAATGGCTGCAGGCAATAAATTACCAACTGCAGTTCCAGATGTCGTAACAACTAATGAAACATCTCCAGATGCAGTAGAAATTCCAAGTGAATGAAACCCAGCAGATCTCTCGTCTATGGAATTAAATACATTTAAGATCCTACGTTTATTTAGCTCTCCTGCGGCTATTGCTAAGGGAGCTGATCTACTGCCTGGACATAAAATTAAATTTTTAACCCCTATTTTTGTAAAAAGATCTAAAAGTTGTAAACTTCTAAAGAAATTTTGGCATTCTATAGATGATGTCATAATTTATATAAATACTTTAGAAATTCCTTTTTACAAATAAATAATTAAACAATGCAAAATCCAGCAGAAAAAAAAAGTTCAATACTAAATGATTTTAAAAATCTTTTTATTTGGATAATAATTGCTTTAATTATACGATGGCAAGTAATCGAACCAAGGTGGATTCCCTCAGGATCTATGCTCCCGACCCTTCAAATCCAAGACAAAATTTTAGTTGAAAAGTTAACTCCAAAAATCACCTCTAAATCAAACTTATATAAATTAAAAAATAAAATCATTGTTTTTAATGTTCCAGAACAATTAATTGAAGCTGGGTATGAATCAGATATTGCGTTAATCAAAAGGGTAATTGGGGTTCCTGGAGATAAAGTAGAAGTAAAAGAAGGTAATTTATATTTAAATGATATTGCTCAAAATAATTATATTTCTGATAAGAACATCAACTATTCAACAGGTCCATATTATGTTCCTGAGAAATCACTATGGGTAATGGGAGATAACAGAAATAACAGTATGGATTCACATATATGGGGATTTCTTCCTTATGAAAAAGTAATAGGAAAGGCTATTTTTAGATATTGGCCATTAAATAAAATTGGTCCTATTCGGTTCCCTGGACTTAATAATGTAGGTTAAAGGGTTCATGGTGTTGTAGGGTTTTTATAAGTTGAAGAAGCATAAATGTTCAATCCTGAATTTCTAGCTACTGAAAATAATGATCCAAATGATGAGAATGATTTGATTCAATATCTACAAAAACAGTCTCCAGAAGTTTTGCAGAGAGTAGCCAAATCGGCTAGTGAAGATATTCAAGAAATAATAAGGCACAATGTTCAAGGTCTTCTAGGGATGTTGCCATCTGATCAATTTGATGTAAAAATAACATCTTCAAAAGAGAATATCGCTAATTTACTTTCTTCTGCAATGATGACAGGATATTTCTTGAGACAAATGGAGCAAAGGAAAGAGCTTGAACAAACACTTAAAAGTGATGAAGACATGTCCATTGAGGAAGAATAAATCTCTAAACATTTACTTTTTTTGGAATTATCCCCAATTCAAATAATTTTTTATATAAATTAACAAGGAATTTATTATCATCTGGTAATTTATTCCATTTATCTGAATTAATTTCATCTATCAAATTCTGACAATTTTCTTCTTTGAAATTAATAGGGGCAGAATAATGAGCTGATATCAAATATTCCATGTTTTCATAAGTTTTAATTTTTTCTAGCCATCCAAGAAGTACTTGTTTTGATCTAGGAAATATTAAATTTTGCAAAACAGGAGCAATCTGAATCTTTGGAATATTTTCACCCATTATTTCAACTAATGATGATTCCCAATCTTCATCCCATAAAAAAGGGTAAATTCCAAAATGTGATTTCTTATTTCGAAGACCTTCTTTAAAAGAGTATTTGATAATTTGTTTCAGAGAGGGAATATTTAATTTTCCTGGTTTTAAAAAAGATGAAAACAATACAATTCTTGCCCAACCTTTTTTTCTAGATTCAACGTTATCAAGAATAGGTTCATCGCCTCGATCTCTCGAATGAAATAATAAAGGGGTTGGGTCGAAGTCAAATATTTCTGGAGGAGTTGATTCGATGCCAACTATAGCGTCTGTAACATGTAGTGTCCTTGTTGAAAGATGAAAACAACTCACCTCCTGGAATGTTCCAAGTCCTAAATTCAAAGGCCCTAATGAAGACCATTTAAAACATTCTTCATAAGGAGTTCCATCTTCAAAAAGTATCTTTGTCCGTTTCGACGGGATTCCAAGAAAATCTAAAGGAAGATTAATAGGAAAACTCCATTGGCCAGGACATAACCAAATCTCAGCATCTTTGAAAACTCTAACTAATGCTGGTAATCCAATTTTATGTTCTAATCCAGAAGCACTAGGGAGCACAATTGTTTTTACTTTTCCATAAATGGAAATTAATTCTTCTAATGCATTTACAAGTTCCTTCGTAGGGGGTAAAGGGTTAATTAGCATTAGTCCATTATTAACCTTAATTATTGTCATTCTGATTGGCACTGCAACATAATATAAACCCTGAATCTGTTCCAAGGACCATATTTCGTTAGGAATTATTTCTCTAAGAATAGTTTTCTTTTTTCCATATGGATATAGGGGAAATAAAGGCCACCAATTCCAACTTTTATTATTTAGGTAATTTTCCATTTTTACTAATAACTAGAAAATAATTTTTTAAATTTAAATATCCCGTATCTTGGAGCAAATAAAAAAGCAAATAAAAATATAAACGTTTGAACTAATACAATTGAGCCGCCAGTTTCAAGATCAAACCAAAAGCTAAAATAAATACCAAATACACTTGAAATGATTGCACTAATTACTGAAATGATGGTCATATTATCAAACTTATCTGTTAATAAATATGCCGTTGCACCAGGAGTAATCAGCATTGCAACAACCAGAACTATACCAACAGATTGTAATCCAACTACAGCCGCTAAAGACAAGCATGTAAGTAATAAATAATGAAGAAATAAGACATTAATTCCTACTGTTTTTGCGTGTCTTGGATCAAAACAATAAAGTATTAAATCTTTCCTAAAAACTGACAATAGTATTACCACTAATAGAGAAATAAATACCGTCTGTTTTACATCTGAGAGAGAAATACCTAGAGGGCTACCAAAAAGAATTGAGTGAAGATCAATATTACTTTTAATCTTTGAAACTAAAACTATTCCAAGAGCAAAAAAGCCTGTGAAAACCAAGCCAATTACGGTATCTTCTTTAACTCTGGATTTTTGTTTAACAAAGCCTATTAAAGCTACAGAACCCACTCCAAAAATGAAAGCCCCAAGCGAGAAAGGAAGTCCCAAAGCATAAGCCACAACAACACCAGGCATTACAGAGTGAGATACCGCATCTCCCATTAAAGCCCAACCTTTAAGTGTTAAATAACTAGATAAAAATCCACAAACAGCTGCTACTAATGAGCTCATCAATAGAGCTTTTCTCATGAATTCATGAGATAAAGGATCTACTACAAAAGAAGTTATGTTTGTAGATAAAAAGCATAGATCCATAAAACTAGATTTTAAGATTCAGGTCCAAACAAGACATCTGGCGACATCCCTCCAAAAGTACTTGTAATATTTTCTGGGGTAAATACTTCCGAAGTCTCTCCATATGCAACAACTGTCTTATTTATTAAAAGAACTAAATCACAAAATTCACGAACATGAATCATATCATGAGTAGATAGCAAAATTGTTTTGCCCTCATTTTTAAATTGAATAAATAATTCTGAGATAAGTTTCTCAGTTCTAATATCAACTCCCGCAAAGGGTTCATCAAGTAATAGTATTGATGCCCGTTGTGCAATAGCTCTTGCTAAAAAAGTTCTTTTCCTTTGTCCACCAGATAAATTGCCAATTGGGGTAGACGATAGTTCCATAAGATCAACTCTTTCAATAGCATCCTTAACAGCTTGAATATCTGATTCTCTTGGCGATCTCAGAATATTCATTGACCCATATCGACCCATCATTACAACATCCCATACACTTACTGGAAATTGACTATCAATTCCTTCACTTTGAGGAACATATGCAATTGACTGATCTTGTTGAGCAATTCTTAAAGACTCACCATTTATTCTTATTTTACCTTTTGAGATATTTACAAAACCAGTTAAGGCATTAAAAAAAGTTGTTTTCCCCGCACCATTCATTCCTACTAATCCACAAATTTGTCCAGCCTTTAATCTTAAATTCGCATCATATAAAGCAACTTTTCCGTGATAATCAACACAGATATTTTCTGCCTCAATTCTATAACTTTTATAATTAAGTTCATCCATATTTTTAATTGAGGCCTTTTTTAATAAGAGTCAAATTATGTTGAAGCATTTTCAAATAAGTATTAGCACTCTTATTATCGTGAGAAAGGGAATCAACAAAAAGATCTCCCCCAAACTTTGCTCCTGTTTCACTGGCAACAACCATTTGTGATTCATTACTTACAGTGCTTTCACAAAAGACTGATGGGATATTTTTATTTTTTACCAAAGAAATTGTTCTTGCCATTCTTTTCGGTGTAATTTGACTTTCAGCATTAACTGGCCATAAATAAGCTTCTTTTAATCCGTAATCGTTTGTGAGATAAGAGAATGCTCCTTCACAAGTTACTAGATACCTATTATTTTTCTCAAGATTATTCATAAAAAGTGAAAAATCTTTATCTATTTTAGCGATTTTATTCTTGTAAATTTGTCCGTTATTTTTAAATGATTCTGCTTCCGATGGTTTTAATTCTGATAAAGAATCAACGATAACATCTACATAAATCATTCCCCTTTTAGGAGAAATCCACGCATGAGGATTAGGTTTACCTTTATAGAAATCTTCACTTATAAAAATCGGTTCTAATTTATTTGAAATAGTTACTCTCTTAATTTGTAAGTTTGAAACAAATTTCTCAGCCCACAATTCAAATCCAAATCCATTATCAATAAAAACAAAGGCTTTGGAAGCTTTTATAAGATCACTTGGAGTTGGCTGATAACCATGAACTTCAACTCCTGGTTTAGTAATTGATTTAACAACAAACTCATCTTTAGCAACATTTTCAATAATATCTGCCAGGACTGTAAAACTTGCCAAAATTACTTCTTTGTTAGTTTCTTTTTCAAATGAAGTCCTTTTACAAGAATTTGTAGTAAGAAATATTAGAAAAGAAAATACAAAGAGCAATAACTTTTTTTTCATAATTTTCCTTACAAAAAGTCTAAATTTTAGAATTATTAGGTGAGTCGAATCAATGGGATATTTAACTCTGGTATCAAAGATTTCCAATTTATTTTTTCATTTTCAAAGGCTCTTTCAACGATCTTATCGGAGTTTTCTTTTATAAATTCCAAATCAGGTTCTGAGACGCCTTTTGTTAAAGCCATGAAATCGGCCAATGAACTTGATACTACTCTTGTTAAATATGCTGCGCTTATTGCTTGGAATGCTCCAGTCACTAACCAATTTGGGCCATGCAATTTTGTTAAGCCTATTAAAGTCTGACCACTCCATTCAATTACTCCCTGTGCAATTGCAGTCTTGATTATTTGTTTTGATACTTTATCCAATATTTCTGGAGACCAATTACATCCCCATATAGACTTAATTTCTTTAATCATTAACGAATTTAAAACAGTCATTGATAAGACATCTATTGATGGAATCGGAGACAAGAAAACAGAAGTAGCAACGATAATTTGATTTCTCCTCTGTAAATCCTTCAACTGCATTCTTCTTATTCCCTCAATCTCAGATTGCCAATTCGTATGCAATCTTTTCAAAAGTCTTTTTTTAGTATTTTCAATATTATTATTTGAACTTATAAAAAACTTACGCAAAGAAAAAGGTATATTTGCAAAGCTATTTTTAGTTTTGTCAAATCTAATTATTCTGTTTGCATATTCTCCTGAAATCTGAGCCTTAACTTCCTCTATTTCATTATTAAAATCTAATCCTTTTGTAAATGATGCAACTAACCAAATGGGCATATTTTTAGGAAGTTTTTCTAACCACAAAAAATCATTAGCAGATAAAGGTAATTTTAAAAAATACAAAATAGCATCGCTATTTAAAATTACTTCAGGAACAATTTCAGAAGAATTATATTTTGGAAGTTTTTCCATAAAATTCAATTTAAACTTATCTTCCTTAAAGTAATTTTTAAATAATGTTGCATTCGAGTCAAAATTCTTCTGTCCAATACAATAAATCTCCTCTTTTTTCTCTCTATTTAGTATTAATTCAAGAACTTTTTTTCTATTAATATTTTGTTTTTCTAAATTATTATGTAATTCAATTTCCTCAAAGAAATCTAAATCTTCATTACAAAGTTTTATCCAACCATCTAAGTCCTTTGGCTCATTAAATTTTGGCTTTTCACTCTTCAAGTAAAAATATCCCCCAAAACATAAAATAAAAAAGCCTATTGAACCGCCTGCAAAATTTATTAAATCACTTAAAAACCATTCTCCAAAACCTAAAAAAAGTAGAATTATAAATATATTTTTTTTGGGGAACTTTATTAAATCCTTAAAAAAGTTTTCTTTACTAATATCAAACACAATAATTTAATATCCTTCTTCTTCTACTTTAGTGCAAGTTGTGAATGAAAAAAAGAAAGATTACATAACTCTTCAACTATGGATAAAAATTTTTAAAGTTCAATTTAAGACTTCTTGCATAACTAGGTGGTAAGTTAATAGACTGTTAAATAAAAAAAAAGAATCTCTAAGATGTCAAATTCCAATTACGACAATAATTATGGTCAAGAGAACTACAGAAGCCGTGGTAATAATGATAGATCTAGCTTTAGGAACAGATCTGGAGGAAATAGAGATGGGGGAGGATTTCGAATAAGATTAAGTGATAATGAAATGAAAGCTGTTAGATCAATACAGGAAGCTTTTCAACTCAAGTCGACAGTCGCAGTTTTAGGATTTTCAGTTAGAACACTTAGCGAAATGATTGAAGATAAAGATTTAATGGAATCGATAACAAAATTTGCAAGAAATAACAAAAACACATCGTCACCGAGTAAGGCGACAGCTTCTGAAAACAGAAGTAAAAAAGTAGTTCCTGATCCTTTTGCAAGGCCAGTTAAAAATACACCTAGTGAACAGACTCAACCTAACAAAGAAGAAATCAAAGAAGAAATCAAAGAAATCAAAAAAGAACAAGAAGAAGTGGATGAAAAATAAAAAAAGGATTCTTTCTGGAGTTCAACCTACAGGAGATTTACATATTGGAAACTGGCTTGGAGCAATAAACAATTGGGTTGAACTCCAAGAGAAGCATGAAACATTCCTTTGTGTAGTTGATCTACATGCAATTACTACAGAATATGATCCCAAGCAACTTTCTAAAAATACACTTTCCACTGCAGCTTTATATATTGCTTGCGGTATAAATCCTAAAATTTGTTCTATTTTTGTTCAAAGCCAGATATCTGCACATTCAGAACTTTGTTGGATATTAAATTGCATGACTCCCATAAATTGGATGGAAAGAATGATCCAATTTAAGGAAAAATCTATTCAGCAAGGAAATAATGTTTCTATTGGATTATTTGATTATCCAATCTTAATGGCTGCGGATATTTTGTTATACGACGCTGATTATGTTCCTGTAGGGGAAGATCAAAAACAACACTTAGAACTTGCCAGAGATATTGCACAACAGAGAATTAATGCCAAATTTGGTAAGGAAGAAAATATATTAAAAATTCCTCAACCAATAATTATGAAAAAAGGTTCAAAGATTATGAGCTTAAATGATGGTTCAAAAAAAATGAGCAAAAGTGACATTAACGAGGGTAGTAGAATTAATTTGTTAGATACTCCTGAAATAATTACAAAAAAAATAAAAAGAGCTAAAAGTGATAGTTATATGGGAATGGAATTTAATAATCCCGAGAGGCCTGAATCCAGAAATCTTTTAATGATTTATTCTTTATTAAATGGTAAAGAAGTTTCTGAATTAGAGAGAGATTTATCTCAAACAGGATGGGGGACATTTAAAAAAATATTTACAGAACAAATAATAGAATCGCTTAAACCTATTCAAGAAAGATATCAGGTTCTGATTAACGATCCACATGAGTTAAATAAGATACTTATACAAGGTAAGGAGCAAGCTGAAGCAGTGGCAAATAAAACCCTTAGTAGAGTTAAATCTGAATTAGGATTCTTTGAAATAGAGAAATAAATCATGCCAGAAATAACATTGCCAGATGGATCTAAAAAAGTATTTGAAAAGCCGGTAACGATTAAAGAAATAGCTCAGAGTATTGGATCTGGCTTAGCCAAAGCAACAATTGCGGGAAAAGTAAATGATGTTCTTTTTGATGCAACACTTCCCATAGATAGTGATTCTAATGTGGTAATAATTACTTCCCGTGATAAAGAAGGTATTGAGATAATTAGACATTCCTTTGCTCATTTAATTGGTCATGCCGTTAAACAACTTTATCCAAATATAAAAATGGCAATTGGTCCAGTAATTGATAATGGTTTTTATTATGATATTTTTTCGGAATATAGATTTACGCCTGAGGATTTAATAAAAATAGAAAACAGAATTAATAACTTAATTAAAAAGAATTATGATATTGAGATTTTACAAGTTACCAAAAAAGAAGCAATTAAAACTTTTCAAGAAAGAGATGAAACTTTTAAATTAAGAATAATTGAAGAAATTCCTGATGAAGGTCTCATCAATTTATATAAACACGAAGAATATATTGATATGTGCAGAGGGCCTCATGTTCCAAATACAAGCCACCTTAGACATTTTAAATTATTAAAGTTATCTGGTTCATATTGGAGAGGTAATAGTGAAAATGAATCATTACAGAGAATATATGGAACTGCTTGGGCTAAAGAGAAAGAACTCAATGATTACTTAATAAGAATCGAAGAGGCGGAAAAAAGAGATCATAGAAAACTTGGGAAAAAGCATTCACTCTTTCACATACAAGAGGAATCTCCAGGTATGATTTTTTGGCATCCAAATGGATGGACAATTTACCAAGTTCTTGAAAAATATGTAAGAGAAATACTTAATAAAAATGATTATCTAGAAATTAAAACCCCTCAAGCTGTTGATAAATCTCTTTGGGAGAAATCAGGTCATTGGGATAAATTCAGAGAGGACATGTTCACTACGGCATCAGAGAATAGAACTTATGCAATAAAACCAATGAATTGTCCTTGCCATATTCAAGTATTCAATCAAGGTTTAAAAAGTTATAAAGATTTACCTATTCGCCTCGCTGAATTTGGTTCTTGTCATAGAAATGAACCCTCTGGTGCATTGCACGGTTTAATGAGAGTTAGAAATTTCACTCAGGACGATGCGCACATTTTCTGTACAGAAGAACAAATACAAGCTGAAGTTTCTACTTTCATTGATCTTGTTTTCGAGGTTTACAAAACTTTTGGTTTTGATGAAATTATTATCAAATTATCAACCCGTCCTGAGAAAAGGGTGGGTAGTGAAAATATTTGGGATAAATCAGAAGAAGCACTTATGAAGGCTCTTGATAATAAAAGTCTTAAATGGGAATTACAGCCTGGAGAAGGGGCTTTTTATGGTCCAAAAATAGAATTCTCTTTAAAAGATTGTTTAGATAGAGTTTGGCAATGTGGAACAATTCAAGTTGATTTCTCAATGCCTATAAGATTGGATGCAACTTATGTAGATTTAAATAACGAAAAAAGAAATCCAGTAATGCTTCACAGGGCAATTTTGGGATCTTTTGAAAGATTTATAGGGATCCTAATAGAACAATATGAAGCCAAATTCCCAATCTGGCTTGCACCCTATCAAATAATTTTGTTGAGCATTACCGATAGGAATATTGAGAAATGTTTGAAATTTAATCAATTAATAAATACTAAGGGATATCGTTCGAAAGTTGATATTAGAAATGAAAAAATAGGTTATAAGATAAGAGAGGCAACTATTGGAAGAATTCCGTTAATTGCAGTTATTGGCGATAAAGAAGAACAAGATGATTCGGTTGCTTTAAGAGCCTTGGATGGAAAAAATTTAGGAATTTTTAAATTAGATGATCTCTACAAATTAATGAATAATTTAATAGAAAAAAAAGGAAGAACAGAATAATTTTTCCAGATGAATTTTCTTGCTTGTGATCTAGGAGGTACAAAAGTTCTTTTAGGAATTTTCAAAAAGGAAGTTAATACTTGTACTCCAAATTTAATTTTAAAAAAAAAATATTTATCTTCTGAGTGGAATTCACTTGACATAATTCTAGAAGATTTCTTAAAAAATGAATGCAAAAACATTAATCATCCTTTTTCTGCTTGTTTCGCGGTAGCAGGTCCCATATCTAATAACAATGCAGAAATTATTAATTTATCGTGGAATATTTCTGGCGATGAATTAAAAAAGAAATTTAAATTTAAACGTTGCGAGCTAGTAAATGATTTTGCAGTGCAAATTTATGGAATACCTTTTTTAAAGAAAAGTCAATATTCTGCTATTCAAAATGGAGACCGGTCAGTAGGCGTCAACAAAGATTTACATGCAATCGTCGGAGCAGGAACTGGTCTAGGCATTGCAAAAGGCATAATATCTGGAAATAAAGTAAAAGTTTTAGCTAGCGAAGGTGGTCATGTTGAATACTCGCCAAAGTCAGATTTAGAATGGGAATTAAAGAATTGGCTCAAATATTCTTTAAAAGTTGAAAGAATATCTTGTGAAAGAATCATTAGTGGGACTGGTTTATCAAGAATAGCTGAGTGGAGACTTAGCAAACCTGATGCCAAAAACCATCCTCTACAAAAATACTTAAAAGAATTAAAAATTTCTGATAATTTGAGAAAAGAACTTCCTCAAGAAATTTGTAATCTTTCCAATCAAGGAGATAAGATAATGATTCAAGTGGAGAGAATATGGTTAGATGCTTACGCTTCTTTGTTGGGTGACGTTGCTCTTCAAGAATTATGTTATGGAGGGTTATGGATTTCTGGAGGAACCGCTCCAAAACATTTCATAAACTTTAAATCAGATTTATTTATGAAACAATTTTCTGAAAAAGGGAGATTAAAAGATATTCTTAAAAATATACCTGTAAATGTAATCTTAGATGAAGAGTTTGGATTATTTAGCGCAGCCTGCAGAGCAAAAATGCTTTCACAAATAAAATAATTTTCATATGTCTTCTCCAGAAGTAGGAAAAAAAATTATAGTAACAGTTCCTTCTACAACAGCTAATTTAGGTCCTGGATTCGACTGTCTTGGTGCAGCATTAGATTTATATAACGAATTTATCTTTACAAGAATAGATGGAGGCGGAGATCGATTTGATTTAATAATGGAGAGTACTGATGGTAATCACTTAAGAGGAGGCCCAGAAAATTTAGTTTTTAGGGCCGCGCAGAAAGTATGGGAAAGTGCCAATATCAAACCTTTCGCCCTTGAAGCTAGAGTGAAATTAGCAGTCCCCCCTGCTCGCGGACTAGGTAGTAGTGCCACAGCAATAGTTGCAGGACTAATCGGAGCAAATGCGATTATGAACTCCCCTTTACCTAAAGAAAAACTTTTAGAACTTGCAATTGATATTGAAGGTCATCCTGATAATGTAGTTCCTTCTCTTTTGGGGGGGCTTTGTTTAACTGCCAGGTCATCTTCTCAGAGATGGAGAATTATTAGATGTGACTGGCACGATTCCATTAAAACTGTAGTTGCAATACCTGCTATACGTCTTAGTACTAGTGAAGCAAGGAGAGTAATGCCGAAGAATGTACCTATTTCTGATGCTGTAACAAATATGGGAGCACTTACTTTATTACTAAACGGCCTAAAAACAGGTAATGATGAATTAATAAAAGAGGGTATGTTTGACAAATTACATGAACCATACAGATGGAAGCTTATTAAAGGTGGATTAGAAGTTAAAGATGCCGCACTACAAGCTGGCGCTTTGGGCTGTGCAATTAGTGGAGCAGGGCCAAGTATATTAGCTTTATGTAAAAAGAATAATGGTAGAGAAGTCAGTCAAGCCATGGTAAAAGCTTGGGAAAACACAGGCGTGGCAAGTAGAGCACCATATTTGAACGTCCAAACAACAGGCAGTCAATTTAGGGACATATCTGGTAAGTAGTTTTACTTAGACATTTTTAGTGTTATAGTCTCAAGCTAGAACAACTTCAACTAGAATAAAAAAATTATTCATTATTCTATGAATTTAGAATCTTTTCCTTTACTATCCACTATTGTTTTATTACCCTTAATTGGGGCATTGATAATGCCTTTCTTAAGTTCTAAGGAAGGAGAAGATAATACACTCCCAAGAAATATCTCATTAAGTTTTTTATTTATAGATTTTCTTATCATAATTGGAGTACTTTTCCAAAAATTTGATGCAACAAATAGCTCACTACAACTTGTTGAAAGATTAACTTGGCTACCCTCAATAGGCCTAGAATGGTCTCTTGGCATAGACGGACTATCCGCACCACTTGTAGCTTTGAGCGGATTAATTACATTTTTATCAGCTGCAGCTAGTTGGAAAATAAAGAAAAAATCTAATTTATATTTTGCTCTTTTACTAATTCAGGCCTCTGCTCAAGCACTAGTTTTCCTTTCTCAAGATTTCTTACTATTTTTCTTAGCTTGGGAATTAGAATTGGTTCCTGTTTATCTTCTTATTGCTATTTGGGGAGGCAAGAAAAAATTATATGCAGCTACAAAATTTATTCTTTATACTGCTTTAGCCTCATTACTAATACTTATAAGTGGACTTGCACTTGCGTTGAGTGGCGATACATTTACTTTAAATCTTACCGAATTAACAAATAAACATGTAACAGGTAGTCTCGCATTATTATCTTATCTAGGATTCCTAATAGGTTTTGGGGTTAAACTTCCCATCTTCCCATTGCATACTTGGTTACCTGATGCTCATGGGGAAGCTAATGCTCCAGTATCAATGTTATTAGCGGGAATCCTTTTAAAGATGGGGGGATATGCTCTTTTAAGATTTAATGTTCAAATATTACCCGAAGTGCATCTACAACTTGCGCCTGCTTTAATTATTCTTGGAATTATCAATATAATTTATGGAGCCTTAAATGCATTTGCTCAAGATAACGTGAAAAGAAGAATCGCATGTAGTTCAGTAAGTCATATGGGTTTTGTTCTTCTGGGTATTGGAGCAGTTGATGCGTTAGGTATAAGCGGAGCAATGCTACAAATGATAAGTCACGGACTTATTGCGGCGGCAATGTTCTTCGTCACAGGCTCTTTCTATGAGAGAACAAATACTCTTTCAATTCCAAACATGGGTGGTTTAGCAAAGGTCTTACCAATAACATTTGCTTTTTTCTTGGCAAGTTCACTAGCGTCTTTGGCCTTACCAGGAATGAGTGGATTTATAAGCGAAATCACCGTATTTTTAGGGATCACAAGTCAAGAGGGTTTTAGCTCTCTTTTTAGATCAATCACAATTCTTATTGCAGCAATTGGTCTTGTCCTAACGCCCATATATCTACTTTCGATGTGTAGAAGAGTATTTTTCGGACCAAGAATACCTGCGCTAGCTACCGTAAAAGAAATGAATGGTAGAGAATTGACAATCGGGTTCAGTTTATTATTGCCTACTTTAGTAATAGGTTTTTGGCCAAAAATTGCTATAAATTTATATGAATCTTCAACAAACGCTCTCAGTCAACAACTAACTTTAGCTAAATTAATTGGGCTAATCTCAAACATTAGTCAATTTAATCTTTGATAAAATGGAAACTTCAATTTTTAATTACGGAGAATTACCAGAATTTAATAAATTTTCTTCCGATAGAATTAATCAAGAATTTCCAAGTGTAATAGAAAAGATAAATTTAGATTTCAAAAAAATTGAAAAATTTTTATCTAATTACTTAGAACAAGAAAATTTAGAATGGGACAAAGTAATTAATCCTTTAAATGAAGTTAATGAGATTTTAAGGTGGAGTTGGGGAGTTATAAGTCATCTTAATGGAGTAAAAAATTCTGTAAGCTTAAGAGAAATTTACTCAAAATTTCTACCTGAAATTATTAATTTAAGTAATAAGTTCGGGCAAAGTAAAATTATTTATAATGCTCTTGTAAAGCTTAAAGAAACAAATAATTTTGATGAAATCAAAAATAGAATTTTAGATAAAGAAATTCTCGAAATGGAACATAGAGGTATTTCATTAGATAAAGATACCCAGAAAGAATTCAATGTTATTTCTGAAAAGCTTGGAAAACTATCTACAAATTTCAGCAATAATGTCTTAGATGCCACTAATTCTTGGTCATTAATCTTAGATGATAAATCTCAAATAGATGGAGTCCCAGAAAGGGTTTTAGAATTAATGTCAATATCAGCTCACAAATACTTAAAAAAAGAAGGAGAAGCAGATGCAAAAAATGGGCCATGGAAATTAAGTTTAGATATTCCGACTTATACCGCGTTTATGACATATTCCAATGACCGTAATCTCAGGGAAAAATTATATAAAGCTTTTGTAAGCAGAGCCTCTTATGGAGAAAAAAACAACTCTCCATTAATTGAAGAAATTCTATCTCTTAGGACTAAACAGGCTAAACTTCTTGGTTATGAAAGTTGGGCAGAATTAAGTCTTTCAACAAAAATGGCTAAGGAAATTAGTAATGTTGAAAAACTTTTAGAGGAGATTAGAAAGCCTGCCTTCAAAACAGCCAAAAATGAATTAGTTAGACTTAATAAGTTTTCAAAAGATAATGGATTCCCTATCTCTGAAGATCTTCAATCATGGGATATTAGCTATTGGTCGGAGCTTCTCAGAAAGGAAAAACTTAATTTAGATCAAGAATCACTTAGACCCTGGTTCCCTCTGAATGATGTTTTAAAAGGTCTTTTTAAACTTAGTGAAAAGCTCTTCGACATTAAAGTAATTGAAGCCAAAAATGAAGCTCCTATATGGAATGATGACGTTTTGTTTTTTAATATCCTAAATAAAGATGAAGAAAAAATAGCTTCATTTTATCTGGACCCCTACTCCCGTCCCGAGTCAAAGAGGGGAGGAGCCTGGATGGACGAATGTCTTAACAAAAACAATATTGGTAGAAATACATTACCTGTTGCTTATTTAGTTTGTAATCAAACCCCGCCATCCAAAGACAAACCAAGTTTGATGAGTTTTGATGAAGTTCAAACCTTGTTCCATGAATTTGGTCATGGTCTTCAACATATGCTTACCACAGTAAATCTTCCACAAGCAGCCGGTATTAATAATGTAGAATGGGATGCCGTTGAACTTCCAAGTCAATTTATGGAAAACTGGTGTTTTCACAAAAACACTTTATTAAATATTGCTAAACATTATAAAACAGGGGAGAAATTATCTGATGAGAATTTCGAAAAATTAGTAAAGAATAGAACTTTTAATTGCGGGATGACTACTCTTAGACAACTACATTTTGCAATTACAGATATAAGATTGCATAGTAATATTTATAGCAATCAGGGTAAAAATTCTGATGAGATAAGAAAAGAAATTGCTAGAGATACAACTGTAATCGAACCTATTCGAGAAGATAAGTTCCTTTGTTGCTTTAGCCACATATTTGCTGGAGGTTATTCAGCTGGATATTATTCTTACAAATGGGCAGAGGTTTTAAGCGCCGATGCTTTTTCTATGTTTGAAGAGGCTGATTTAGAAAATAATCAAAATATAAAAGTCATAGGTAAAAAATTCAAAGATACAATTTTAAGTCTTGGCGGAAGTTTCTCTCCTTTAGAGGTATTTAAATTATTTAGAGGGAGAGAACCAAAAACAGATTCTTTGATAAGACACTTAGGTCTATCATCTTTTAATTAAGAAGTCTGTCGATAATTTTATCGACAGCATCTGGATTTCTTACCAAATTTTTATGTTTATAGATCTTTAATGATATTTTCTCTCCCGAATTCAAACAAGCTCTCCATCCAGGGAAAACCATAAGATCCCAATAAGTAAAAAAACTAATACAATTGATTCCACTAAGAAGATAATCGGATCTAGAAAGATCTCTTAATAAAAGACTATTTATTTTCATCTCAGATATTCCTTTAAAGGGATATTTAGGAATTAATTGGGATGTAAGAGTTCCATTATGTGGCGACCCAATAGTTATAAATCTTCGAGTTCTTTTATAACCATTCAATTTTTTAATCCAATATCTACCAATTATTCCACCCATCGAAAATCCCAAAATATCAAGCTCTTTTTCATTACCATATTTTTCTAAAATCAAATAATTTAATAAATCAGTTAATTCAACAATAGATGTCATTCCATATTCGTGCTTTAATGTTGGGGAAAAATATTCAATTCCAATTTCATTAAGTTTAGAAGTTATCGAAGAGAAAATATCTGCTGTATTCCAGAGTCCATGAATTAATATTATGGGATTTCTCTTTGACAATTCCTTTAATTATTTTCAAAAACTCTTACTATTGAGACCTCTCCATCAAAACCAGTAATTGGAGGTTTACATTTCGTTAATATAATTTTAATTTTGCTAAATTGAAACTTTTCATCAATAATTTTTAAAATTTCATTTGAATATTTCTCAATAGTTAAGCAACATATTTTCTTAGATTGATATTTTAATATTTCAACTAATTTCGAATAATCAACTGTACTTTTAATATCATCATTTTGAGTACAATTTTCAAAATCAGACCATAAAAATACATCTAAACTAAAAAGTTGGCCCAGGTCCCTTTCTTGTTCTAAAACACCAACTCTTGCCCAAAGTTTAATATCCTTAATTTTTAAATATGTTTCCATTTCTAAGAGTTAAACATCTTTATGTGAATAGATTAATTTTCCAGATGAAAAATCATCAACAATATGGCCTTCGCCTCTTAAAAAATACTTATAAGTTACTAACCCCTCAAGTCCTACTGGGCCTCTTGGGGGCAATGTCTGTGTAGATATCCCAACTTCTGCTCCAAAGCCATATCTAAAACCATCTGCGAATCTTGTTGAGCAATTATGAAAAACACCTGCACTATCTATCTCGCTCATAAATTTATTAGCATTACTAATATTTTCCGTAATTATTCCATCTGTATGTTTTGAACTAAATTTTTGTATATGAGCAATTGCTTCTTCTAAATCATTAACAATTTTTATAGAAAGAATAAGATCTAAATATTCAGTTTGCCAGTCTGCATAATTAGCTTCAAAAGCAACACCCAATTGAAAAGATTTTTTATCTCCAATCAATTTAACATCGTTAGAGTTAAACATTGGAATAGCCTTATTCAAAAATTCAGAGGCAGTATCTTTATGTATTAAAAGAGTCTCAACAGCATTACATGCAGCTGGATATTGGATCTTACTATCTAAAGCCACTTTTAAAGCCATATCGAGATTTATTTCGTTATCTATATATAAATGACAAATTCCATCAGCATGACCTAACACAGGAATTTCTGTATTCTCCTGTATAAATTTAACGAGTTCATTGCTTCCTCTCGGAATTATTAAGTTTATATATTTTTCTAAATTCAACATTGCCATACTATCTTTTCTACTTGTGAGAAGACAGATTGCATTTTCATCAAGATTGGAATCTTGCAAACCCTCCTTAAGTGCAGAAACTATTGCAAGATTAGTTAAATTTGCTTCACTTCCCCCTTTTAGCATTACTCCATTTCCAGATCTAATAGCTAGAGAACTTATTTGCATTACAGCATCAGGTCTTGATTCAAAAATCACTCCTAGTACTCCTATTGGTACTGTTTTTCTTTCAAGGAATAAACCTTTAGAAAGTTCCCTTTTTATTTGAATTTGACCAACTGGATCAATCAAATTCCCAACTTGTCTTACCCCTTCAATTCCTAAATTAAGTTTTTCTTTTGATAGCTTTAATCTAGAAAGTAAGGACTTTGAAATTCCTTTAATTTCTGCTTTTTTATAATCTTCGATATTAGCCTCAATTATTTCTTTAGAGTTTTTTTCTAAATAATCAGCCATTAAGTTCAAGGCTCTAATTCTGTCATGATTATTTGTTTGACTTGTTTTAATTGAAGCAAGACGAAGTTGCTTTGCTTTTTCTAAAAGTTCATTATCAGGAGTTGGCACTTCAAATATATCAGTCATAATTAAGTTTAATTCACCTAATAATAATTCAAAATAAGCATTCTTAAAACTTTTATTTTAGGAATTAATATCTGAAAAATAATTGAACTTGACTTTTCCATTCTCCCTCTGAATCTAGAGAACCTAATAATTCTAAGTTTGGATTAGCTTGTAAAGTAAGTATTCCTAAAGGTGGTAAATCATCTCTATCTGGAGTTGCTTGAACAGCAAAGTTAACTCTATCAGTAATATCAAGACCTATTTCGGCAATCCAAGCTTGAGTAGACAACCCAGTATTTGAATTTGATTCATCAGTATCATCTACATCAAGGTTTTCATTAGAAAAAACATTATTAATTGATTCATTATTTTCTATTAGAGCCGGATACAAAGACAATTGAAATTTCTCACTAAATCCATTTGCCGTATTAAGTTGAGAAATAAAGGCTCTATTTATTAAATTTGCAGAGTTTCCTCCTATCAAACCAATAATTTGAGATCTGTTATAACTTGGAGTACTTCTTAATTGTATTTTTCTATTTTCATCCTCAAATGATAATTGATCTAAAAATCCTTCATATGATGCTTCGATTTTTATAAGTCTTGTATTACCGATACCAACTGCTCCAAAACCACTTGAACTAACATTCGCATCTATACCTCTTAAAATATTAAGATCTTGATTATTTTCACTAATTGGTATTATTGAATCTGGAACTTTACTAGTAAGTGAAAAGTTAATAAAAGGAATAATTCCACTTCTAGAGGCAAATAAAATATAATTTTCTTTATTTTTATCTAATTTGAATGGTGTTGTATATAAATTTGCTGTACCTTTACTTAAATTAATAAGGCCTCTAGCATTTAAATCTTCTCCAACCTGTCCATTAAAACTTAAATCTAACTTGGTATCTAAATAAGCCTTAACTATACCTGCATATTGAATTCTAAAATCCGGCCCAAGTTTTAATTTTAGATTCTTAAAACCTAAATTTTCAAGGTAATTTGGTAAGTTTTCTCCTAAAAGAAAAGAATTTAATATAGTTTCATTAGAAATTATTTCAATATTTTTATCTTTTTCCCAAAACATTTCTGGCCAATTTCTTTCATAATTTATTTCTTTAAAATTATTTTTTTTATTATTTTTTTTATTAGCATTATTTAAATTAATTAAACCATTTTTTAGTACTAACTTTCCACTAAATAAAGGATCTTTGAATGAACCACTAATGTTGATTTTAGAGTCAGTTAGAAATTTTATATTATTAGATTTAATATTAAAATTATTAGTCAATAAGCTAATATCTTTTTCATTCAAACTATTTTTACTATAAAAAGGTAAAACCCCTTTAATAAAAATATTTCCAGAAGCATCATCAGAAGCTTTAAAGCTTTTGATTTCTATTTGATCAAAATCAAAAATTATTGTGCTATTAATATTTTTAATGACATTACTATAAATATCAATTTCAGAATCCTTGATAAAAACAAAGCCATTAGCAATAGGTTGATTAACAGTTCCTTTTATTATCATTCTGAGAGTTACATCACCTTTTTTAAAAGTGAAATAATCATTAGCAAAGATATCTACTAATTCAATAAATTTTCCATTACCATTTAATCTCAAGTCTAAATTATCCTCTTTGTTAAAAGGAATAGAACCTGAAATATTTATTGGGATGTTTGAATTATTCAATAAAAAAGATAAATCTAAATCAAAAATCGAATCACCATATTCGACTTCTCCAATATCTATTTTGATCGGACTATTATTAATTGATGTATTATTCGAAGAAATATTAGTAGCAAAGAATTTTTTATCTAAATTATAAATTAAATTAATATCCAAATTTCCTTCAAAGTCTCTTGGTTTATCTAAAAATATATTTATAGTTTTTAAAGGTAATTTATAAATATTCAAAATACCTTTTCCTGTAAAAATTCCTCCTTCTAAATCTAAAGAAAACTTTTCTCTAGAACTTTTTTTACTTTCGCTTTTAATATCAAAATATCCATTTAATTTAGTTTTTAATTTTAAATTAGATTTGTTATTTCCTTCTATAGATATATTTGCATCATATCTACTTTGAAATTTATCCAAATATCTTTTTAAATTAAATTTATTTTCTAAAGTTGTGTCATTATTTAAAAAATTATTTATAAAAAGTATTTTTTCGTTAAATGAGCTTTCAATATTATCAATTTCGATATCATCCAAGGCTCTAGAATTACTATTAGGAAGAAATTTTTTATTATCAAAATTTAAAATATCGACTGCTGTTTGTAATGACCAACTAGTACTAATATTATTGAAATTTATATTAAATTTATCATCTTTATTAGACTCATATTCAAGATCAATCATACCTCCATCAATTGGATAAAGTGATGAATTAACGTAAAATGATTTGTTATCAATAGTAAAATCGAATAATGAATTAGCAAACTTTATATTCCTATATTTGCCCAAACTCCAAGCTAAACGACCATCAAAATAAGTTTGATCTTTAGATATAAAACCAGAACCATTAACGATTCCACTAACTCTATCGAATTCATTATTACCAATAGCTAATTCAAGCTCATCTAAGGGAAAATTATTTGCATTCCAACGATACTTATCATCATCTTTAATTAAATTTATAGTACCTTTATTGGAATTAAATATTCTGCTAAAGGTTATATTCTCTAAATTAATCTTTGAATCAAGATTAAAGGTAAGGAAAGAAGGCACTGGTGAATATCTATTCTTCATATTTACTACATATTTATTATTTTGATTTTTAATCTCACCCTCCCATATTTCTCTTATCCTTATCCCTTTGTAATGAGGATAATCAACATTGAAATTGATTTTAATATCAGGTTTATTTATCTCACCTTTAAATTCTCCTTTTGCAGTAATAAAACCTCTTATCTTATCTTTACGGAAAATATTTAAATTAGATAATTGGGTTCTATTAAGAATAAAACTTGAATTAATTTTTCCAAAATTTATACCCCTTTTATCAACCCAATAGGGTATATTTCCTGATAGTTGTATTTCAGGATTTAAACTATCTAAATATCCAAGATTACCTTTTAAATTTATATTATTAATATTTTTATTTAAAGGAACATTAAGTTTAAAATCAGAGATTAAAGTACCATAATTAAGATTATTTGTATCCGCGATAATATTATTACCTTGGCATAAAAACCTTATAGAATCACTTTTTATATCCTCTACTAAATTATTAGTTTTTAATCTTAAGTTATTGAAAGAAAGATTGCCTTTGCACGAAGTTTTTTTGGAAGATTTATAAAATTTAAAATTAGATTTAATATTCCCTCCTCTTATAGCAAATTTCCTATCACCAAAACTATACTTAGATCCCTTCAAGTTTATCCCACGGGATAATATCTCGAGATTCAGAAAGTCTTTATTTAATTTAGTATTTAGTTTTAAATTTAAATTACCTTTACCCTTAGTATATGTCTGAAAATTACCAATAAACTGCTTAGCTTTTGATTTATATATCAATTTTCCTTTTACTTTAGTCTCTATTCCAATATCCTTTAATTTGAAATTAACAGATTCCTTTAAATTAAAATTTAGATCATAGTTTACTTTACTTTTTATAAATCTGGTTTTATTATCATCAGATTTTACCCTTTTGAAAAAATCATTGTTTATTTCAATTTTAGTTTTTTTTGGTTTTACATTAAAAATCCATCTTTGATTTAAAAATGATCTAACTGGCATTATGCCTACGTAGATATTCTTCGATACGATTTCAGAATTTAAATTATTTTTATCAATAATTTTTAGATTATTTAAAGATATACCAAGAAATCTGATCCCAGAATAATCCCCCAAATCTACTTCTTTATTTAAAAATTTTTCTATCCTATTTTCAAGTATGGGTTTTCTATTGGTATAGAAATCTTCAAGAAATTTATTTAATAAAAAAGTTCCTAAAAAGCTAATTGATAAAGTAGTCCCTAAGAAAAAAAACTTTTTATTAAAATTTAGAGATCTAATTTTTTTCAAGTTAGAATCCCAAAATAGAGTAGGCTTACAAAATATAAGAAATTAATCAGGTTAAAGCCACTAAATGTCTTTTTTTGAACTATTAGCGAATACACCTAAGATATTTGGATTTTTAGGAATATTTCTTTTTCTAGTTACTTTGATTGCGTTTATTTTTAACTTTGGTTTTAAATTTAGAATTACAGGTGCGACAATATTTTCATTATTACTCTCTTTAAGCAGTTGGGCTTTTATACAGAGCTATACTGATAATGTAAAAATAGATGGAGCAAAATATGTTCCAATTGTTTACGATAATGGATTTGATTTAATTGTTACAAAAGCTGATGGTGAATTTCCAGAGGAAGCAATTGAACCGACTTTAAAGCAATTATCTGAAAATCTTAAAAAAGGTAGTAGATCAGGATCAAAAGTAAAAATTAAAATCAGGAAACTTGAGAAGATATCCAATGACGTTAGTAAGCCAGTAATTATTGGAGAAATAGAAAAAAGCTTTAATATGAATTAGATGAATAAATGATAGAAGAAAAATTTTTAGAAATTTTACCCGAAAATTTTAGACATGAAAAATCTTTTTTAATTAAAAAGAAACTAGATGACTTTAAAAGATTGAGTCAACTTAGTGATTCTGAATTAAATATCATTCAAAAATCTCATTCATTATGTACACTAAATAATTTAAGAAAAATCAGAGCTATTGCTAATTTTAAAAATAAGCTTTCAATAACTCCATATGAATCTTACTTACTATTACACTGCGGTATAGGGTCTATTCAATCTCTTTCAATTTTAAACCCATATGATCTCAAAGAGAGAATCGGAAGATTGGAGAGAAGTCTTAGAACTAAAACTCAAACAAATATAACTTTATCCACGTTAAAAGATTGGATAAAGAGGGCTAATGAAATCTGTAAATCTATTTAAAATCTTGGTTAAAAGATTTTTTTAATGTAGAATTTTAAAAAGATTATAAATAAAATGAATAACTTTTTTTTATTATTATTTTTATCGGTAACATATATAAATCCTGTTTTAAGTCAATCCGGCCTTTTGGAGAGTGTCAAAAAAAATCCTGGTGATGCTATTAAGATGTGCAATAAATTTAAAGAATTAAATTCAAAAGGCATCTCAGCAAGTTCAGATAAAGCTATAGAGTTTGTTTCAAAAAAAAATAACTTGAATCCAATTAATGCTGAAATTCTATCTATTTATGTAATTGGTCTTCATTGTCCTCAGGTTATATAAACACTTAAATGCGCGAAGTAAAATGGGTTGATAAGTCTTTAAAATTAAATGATGGAGTTGAATTAGTATCAAGAATCTGGACACCTAAAGATAAAGGTTCTTGGCCCGCGCTATTAATGAGACAACCATATGGAAGAGAAATAGCTTCAACAATTACTTATTCTCATCCTGAATGGTGGGCTTCAAAGGGTTACATAGTTGTAGTACAAGATGTTAGAGGTCAGGGATCATCTGGTGGAGTATTCAAAGGGTTCTTTCAAGAACCTAGTGATACAGTAGAAACGCACCAATGGGTAAGATCTTTAAAAGAATGCAATGGAAAACTTGGGTTATATGGCTTTTCATATCAAGGATTAACTCAACTTACAGGAACAAAAGATTCAAAGCCTCCTGATTGCTTATCTCCCGCAATGACGGGGATAGATTTAAAAAATCATTGGAGTTCGGATGGTGGAGCGTTTTGGTGGAATAATAATATTGCGTGGGGATTACAAATAGCTGCCTTAAAGATGAAAAGGGAAAATAACTATTTAGGATGGGAAGAAATAAGATCAGCCCTAGAAAATAAAAGTTATTTAAGAAAAGGATTAGATCTTTTAAAAAAATATGATCCTAATAACTTCATACTTGAATGGCTTAACAATCTAAATCAAAATAAAGATTTTCAAGAGATAAAACTTATTTCATCATGGCTAAAAAAACCAATGTTAATTATTGGTGGTCTTTGGGATCCTCATCTAGGAGGAGCATTTGATCTCTATCAAAAATCAAAAGCAGCAGGTGGAAATCCTGACATAATTATTGGGAATTCTACACATCTAAATTGGTGGGAGGGATCACAAAAAACTTTGTTAGATTTTTTTGATACCCACCTCAAAACAAATGAAGAAGTTAATAAAACAAATTCTTTTAAGAATAAAAAAATTTGGAATCTTTCATTAAAAAAATGGGATAGAATTGAAGAAGACAAGATTCAAGATTACAAGTTTGGTCTTGAAAGTAATGGAACAGCTAATTTCGAAATTATTGATGGGAGTCTCCTTTTGAATTCAAGAGGGTCGGGCTGGTTTTCAATTGTTCATGATCCGTGGAGGCCATTTCAAGCAGAAGGAGGACACTTAGGTCCAAATCCTGGGTTATTTGATAGATATATTTTTGACAAAAGATTAGATGTGGGTGTTTTTCAAACCAATTCCTTCGAAGAAGATCTTCAACTTTCAGGAATACCTATACTTGAAACCTCCGTAAAGAGTGACAAGAAAAGCTTTGATATATGTCTTGCTTTGTCTCTTGTTAATGAACAAGATAAAACTGTAAACCAATTTTCAACTGGATTTTTAAGAGTTAAAAACTTACAAATAGACGAAAAATGTGATTACGAAATCGCAATGCATCCTACTAATATTACGATTCTAAAAGGTACAAAACTAAGGTTATCTATATCAGCTGCTGCATACCCAGCTATTGGTGTTAATTCAGGATTTGGTGACGATAGGCTTGGTGCCCCAACTATTAATCACAAAATAATAACTTTAAGTTTTGAATTAAATAAAACATTTATGAAAATGACTCCATTTTTCAATTAATTTTTTTTATTTGGTTGATAATTTGATAAACTAATTCCTTAATAGCTACCAGTCATGAAAGAAACTATTCAAGCAGACTGGATTAAATCAGAAGCTTTCAACCTCGAAAATTGTTGCAATGATAATCCATTAAATATTTTAGGTCCCCATTTCGTTAATGGACAGTGGATAACAAGAGTATGGATGCCTGAAGCAGATGAAGTAAATATTATTTTTAAAGATAAAACCTATAAAACAACTACGTTAAATCATAAATGGCTGTTTGAAGTAACACTTCCTGAAGATCCCAAAAATAATTATCAAATAAATGTGTCAAGAGGAGGAGTTTCTCATTCACAGCAAGATCCTTGGGCTTATAGGGAAGAATGGATGGGGGAATTAGATAGACACCTTTTTGCTGAAGGTAACCACCATCATATTTGGGAAAAAATGGGGGCTCACATCCATGAAGAAATAAATCAAAAAGGAGTAATGTTTTGTATTTGGGCACCAAATGCAAAATCAATCTCAATAATCGGAGATATAAATTCTTGGGACGGTAGACATCATCCTATGCAAAAAAGGCTGGGTGGTATTTGGGAATTATTTATGCCAATAATGAAAGAAGGAGATGCTTATAAATATGAAATAAGAACTCAAGAAGGACATATTTATGAAAAAGCCGATCCATATGGTTTCCTTCATGAAATCAGACCCCAAAATGGCTCAATAGTATCTAAACTTAACGATTTTGATTGGGAAGATAGTTCTTGGATAACTAATAGAGATTCATCTAGTCAAATTAATAAACCTATTTCAGTTTATGAGATGCATTTGGGAAGTTGGATGCACGATTCAATTGAGAATAAATATATCGAAAAAAATGGACAGACAAGATCTCCAGTTCCTGCAGCAGATTTAAAACCTGGGACAAGGTTTTTAACTTATCCAGAGTTAACAGAAAAGCTTATCCCATATGTAAAAGAAAGAGGATTTACTCATATCGAATTAATGCCTATTTCGGAACATCCTTTCGATGGTTCCTGGGGCTATCAAGTTACAGGTTGGTACGCCCCGACAAGTAGATACGGCACTCCTAACGAATTTAAAGAGTTTATAAATAGATGTCATGCAGAGGGTATAGGTGTAATTCTCGACTGGGTTCCTGGCCATTTTCCAAAAGATAAGCATGGTTTAGCTTTCTTTGATGGTTGTCATCTTTATGAACATGGTGATCCTCGTATTGGAGAGCATAAAGAGTGGGGTACTTTAATATTTAACTACAGTAGAAATGAAGTAAGGAATTTTTTGGTAGCAAACCTTATTTATTGGTTTGAGGAATTTCATATCGATGGGATAAGAGTAGATGCTGTAGCTTCAATGTTATATAGAGACTATTTACGTCCAGAGGGTGAATGGATTCCAAATGAAAATGGTGGGAATGAAAATTTAGAAGCTGTTAAATTTCTTCAGCAAGCAAACCATGTACTTTTTCAGCATTTTCCAGGCGCACTATCTATTGCTGAAGAATCCACAACTTGGCCAATGGTTACCGAGCCTACAAATATAGGTGGACTAGGTTTCAATTTAAAATGGAATATGGGTTGGATGCACGATATGCTCGATTATTTTGAAATAGATCCTTGGTTTAGACAATTTCATCAAAATAGTGTGACCTTTTCAATAACTTATAATTACACCGAAAATTTTATGCTTGCCCTAAGTCACGATGAAGTTGTTCATGGGAAAAGTCATCTTTTACATAAAATGCCAGGAGATGATTGGAAAAAATTCGCGAATACAAGGGCTCTATTAACTTACATGTGGACACATCCTGGTAAAAAGACAATTTTTATGGGAATGGAATTTGGACAAAGGCAAGAATGGAATGTTTGGGATGATCTTCAATGGGAACTTTTAGAATTTGAACCCCATAAAGGTATTAGAAACTTGGTTGATGACTTAAATAAACTTTATAAAAATGAGCCTTCTTTATGGAAAAATGACTTTGATCCTTATGGATTCCAATGGATAGATTGCGATGACACCTCCAATTCAGTTATCAGTTTTATGAGAAGGGAAAAGGAAAGTAATGAATGGCTTGTAGTTGTTGCAAACTTCACCCCTAACTTTCATGGATCCTACAAAATAGGTGTTCCTTTAGAGGGCTTTTATAAAGAGATTTTCAATTCAGACGGTTCTAAATATGGCGGCAGTAACAAAGGGAATATGGGCGGAAAGGAAACTTTAAAATATAATATTCATAATTATGAAAATGCTCTTGAAATTGTTTTGCCACCGCTAAGTGTAAGTATCTTTAAGCATCAATTAAAGCAATAATAAAGGTTTATTTATTGGTCAATTTCATTTAATTCTTCACAAAGTGATTTTAATCTGCTCTACGTTGTAAAATTTTTAAGTTAAAGATTTTTAATTTTTAAAAAATCATATTGTACTCAAAAAATGGGTGAGAATTTACCACTTTTACTTTCTGCTGCCTTAGGAAAGAAAGTTAATAGGCCTCCAGTATGGATGATGAGACAAGCAGGCAGATATATGAAGATTTACAGAGATTTAAGAGAACGCTACCCAAGCTTTAGGGAAAGGTCTGAGAACCCAGAACTCTCTTATGAAATTTCAATGCAACCTTTTTTGGCTTTCAAGCCAGATGGTGTAATTCTTTTTTCAGATATACTTACCCCTCTTCCTGGAATGGGAATAAACTTTGAAATAATAGAAAGTAAGGGTCCAATAATAGAAGATCCCATAAGAAATATTCACCAAGTAGAAAATTTAAAAGAATTAATTCCGAACGAAAGTCTAAGTTTTGTGGGAGAAGTCCTTTCATCATTAAAAAAAGATGTAAAAAATGAAGCAACGGTTCTTGGCTTTGTTGGAGCACCTTGGACTTTGGCTGCATATGTCGTTGAAGGTAAAAGCAGTAAAAATTATTCATTAATAAAGTCAATGGCTTTTAAAGAACCTGATTTACTTCACAAACTTTTAGATCACTTTGCAAAATCCATTGGTGAGTATTTAAAGTATCAAATAAAATCTGGCGCTCAAGTTGTACAAATTTTTGACTCTTGGGCAGGGCAATTAAGTCCTCAAGACTACGATATTTTTGCTGGCCCTTATCAAAAGAAAGTTGTTGACATCGTTAAAGAACAATTCCCAGATACTCCGATAATATTGTATATATCAGGCAGTGCTGGGGTATTAGAAAGAATGGCTAAAACTGGTGTAGATATAATTTCACTAGACTGGACTGTAGATATTGAGGAGGCTTGCAAGCGAATCCCTACAGGAATTGGAATACAAGGAAATGTTGATCCAGGTATATTATTTGGAAATAAAGATTCAATAAAAGAGAGAATCAATAATACTTTTAATAAAGTAAAAGAGAGAAAATATATTCTTAATTTAGGTCATGGAATTTTACCAGGCACACCAGAAGAAAATGCTCAAACATTTTTTGAACATGGTAAAAAACTAACTTATTAATTTAAATTTTGGCAATTAAAAACTTATTAATAACAGGTTCTAACGGATGTGTTGGCCAATATTTGATTGATTGGTTTTTAAGAAACACTCGATTTAGGCTTTATCTCATGGTAAGAGATAAAAATAAACTCCCCCTTGCTATACAGAAGAACAAGAGGATTAAATTGCTCATATGTGATATCAGAGAATGCAATAAATTTAGTAAAGAAATTAGTCAGGTAAATTTTCTTATCCACACTGCGACTGCTTGGGGTGATCCAAAAAGAGCCTATGATGTAAACATAAAAGCGTTCGAAGAGTTACTAGGAATGCTTGAAAAAGATAAATTAGAGAAAATAATTTATTTTTCAACAGCCAGCATACTCAACGAACAATGTGAATTAATGAGGGAATCTTTAACTTATGGAACAGAATATATTCAAACAAAATATAAGTGTTTTGAAAGACTTAAAGAGAGCTCATTTGCAGAAAAAACATTCGCAGTTTTTCCTACATTAGTTTTTGGAGGGACTCTTAATAAAAGAAGTAAGTATCCCGTGAGCTATTTAACAAGCGGATTGCAAGAAATAAATAAATGGCTTTGGATAGCAAGATTTCTAAAACTTGACTCAAAGTTTCACTTTATACATGCCAATGATATTGCACAAATTTGTGGGTTTCTAATTAAAAATCATAAAGAAGAGAATTACAAAGGGTTCAAAAAATTTGTATTAGGTCAAAACTTTATTTCAATTGATGATGCGATAAATATCCTTTTAAAGAGAAAAGGAATGAATAGATACTTTTCCATTCCCTTAACAAAAACAATAATGAAAATATTATTAAGAGTGCTTCCTATTCAAATGACTCCTTGGGATAGCTTCAGCATAAAAAAATATAACTTTAACCATGTGCCCATAACTAATCCTGAGAAATTAAATTTAAAAAGTTATGCCAGATCCCTGCAAGATGTTTTAAAGTTAGCAAAGTTACCAGGTTGTAATATCAATTAAACTTCTCGCGATTTAGTTCCAAAAACCTTGTAATATAAATAAATAGTAAATTTAAATTATGTTACGTTCAATCTTTGCAGGTTTTTTTGCAATAGTTTTAACTCTAGGACTAGGAATTTCTTCTGTCTCTGCTAAAACTGTTGAAGTTAAGCTTGGTACTGACGCTGGTATGCTAGCTTTTGAACCAAGTTCTGTAACTATCAGTACAGGTGATACTGTTAAATTCATCAATAATAAATTAGCTCCTCATAATGCTGTTTTTGATGGCCATGAAGAATTAAGTCATGCTGATCTAGCCTTCGCACCTGGCGAATCATGGGAAGAAACATTTGATACAGCAGGAACTTTTGATTACTATTGTGAGCCTCACAGAGGCGCAGGGATGGTAGGTAAAGTAATTGTTGAATAAAATCCCTAATTAATTAAAAAATATTTACTAAATATTGCGATTATTTTATTAATTAAATTAATTACATTGGCTTAAATGAAATTTGTCCCAAGTGAATTCTCCAATTCTGCTTGGGATATTTTTATTTTGTCAAAGGAAATTGCACAAAATAATTTTCAGCAAAATATAGATTCTGAAAACATATTGCTTGCACTAATAAAACAAGATTTTTTCACCACTAAAATACTAAATAAAAATTGTGTAAATATTAGAAAGATAGAAACAAAGTTAACTTCTTTATTAGATGCGAAAGCAAAAATGAAGAATAAACAAAAAACTCTATTTATAGGAGAAACCACAGAAAAAGTTTTTTTAAAAGCAAATGATTTAAGAATTTCGTTTAATGATGTAGTGATATCAACAGAACACATACTTTACGGTTTGTCTTATGATGAAATTTGCAGTGAATTATTTTTAAATACAAAAAAAATCCCTGAATTTTTAGAACTTTTAAATAAGATGAAATCAGAATCCACGAATAATGATAATTTTGTAAGTTCAAATGAAACTTTAGATAAATTCGGCATTGATCTTACAAAATCAGCTAGGGATGGCAACCTTGACCCTGTTATTGGGAGAGATGAAGAAATCAGAAGAACGATCCAAATATTAAGCAGAAGAACCAAAAATAATCCTGTTCTAATAGGAGAACCTGGAGTTGGTAAAACTGCAATAGTAGAAGGTTTAGCTCAGCGAATCGTTAATGGAGATGTCCCATCTTCATTAAATAATAGACAATTGATATCAATCGATATGGGTTCATTAATAGCTGGAGCAAAATACCGAGGCGAATTTGAAGAGAGAATTAAAAATGTTTTAAAAAAAGTTAAAAGTTCTGAAGGTAAGATTATTCTTTTTATAGATGAAATTCATACAGTTGTTGGAGCTGGAGCAACTGGAGGCTCTTTAGATGCCAGTAATCTCTTGAAACCAATGCTCGCAAGGGGGGAATTAAGATGTATAGGTGCTACGACAATTAATGAGCATAAACAAAATATTGAAAAAGATCCTGCGCTTGAAAGGAGATTTCAGAAAATAAAAATTAACGCTCCTTCAGTAGATGATACGATTTCAATACTTAGAGGGCTAAGAGAAAAATATGAGGTTCATCATAGTGTAAGAATTTCTGATAATGCTCTTGTTGCTGCTGCTAGCTTAAGTGAAAGATATATTAATGATAGATTCCTACCAGACAAAGCAATCGATCTAATTGATGAAGCGGCTTCAAGATTAAATATGGTAATAACATCCAAACCAGAAGAAATTGATGAGATTGATAGAAAAGTTTTACAATTAGAAATGGAGAATTTATCCTTACAAAGGGAATCAGATAATTTTTCTTTAGAAAGGCTTAAAAGAATTAATAATGAGCTTCACGATCTTAAGATTAGGCAATCTGAATTAAACCATCAATGGCGAAAAGAGAAAGAAGAAATTGACGAGATTAGTAATTTAAAAGAAGAAATTGAATCTACTCAATTAAAAATTGAACAAGCTAAAAGAAGTTTTGATCTCAATAAAGCTGCAGAATTAGAATTTGGAACTTTAATTTCTTTACAAAAAAAATTAAAAATCAAAAGTGAGAATTTAGTAGATTCTTTTAAAAATGGTGAAAAGAATCTTTTAAGGCAAGAAGTTAATTTTGATGACATAGCAGAAGTTGTTTCGAAGTGGACTTCTATTCCAGTAAATAATTTAAATCAATCTGAAAAAGAAAAACTTTTAAAACTAGAATTAACTCTTAAAGAAAAAATTATTGGTCAGAATAATGCTATATGTGCGGTTTCAGATTCAATTAAGAGATCAAGGACAGGACTAAATGATCCCAATAGACCAATAGCTAGTTTTTTATTTTTAGGGCCAACAGGAGTAGGAAAGACTGAACTAAGTAAAGTAATAGCCAAAACAATATTTGACTCGAATTCATCAATCACGAGACTAGACATGTCTGAATATATGGAAAAGCATTCTGTAAGCAAAATTATTGGTGCCCCTCCAGGGTATCTAGGTTTTGAATCAGGAGGCCAATTAACCGAAGCAGTCAGAAAAAACCCTTACTCTCTTATACTCCTAGATGAAATAGAAAAAGCCCACAAAGATGTATTAGATATCTTGTTACAAGTTCTTGATGATGGGATTATTACCGATGGGCAAGGAAGAACAATTAGTTTTAAAAATTCAATAATTGTTCTTACAAGTAATTTAGGAAGTCAATCTATAAATGATTTATCTATTAGAAATGAAGATAAAAATGAAATTAAAAATATTGTAAATGTTGAATTGAAGAAATTTTTTAAACCAGAATTCTTAAACCGCCTGGATGAAATAATAATATTTCAAAATTTGGAATTAAATGAATTAAAAGATATAGCTAAAATACAACTAAAAAACCTAGAAAATAGGCTTATCAAAAAAGACTTAAACTTTCAAATTACAGATGAGGCTATTGACCATCTGGTCAAAAATAGTTTTGATAATAGTTATGGAGCAAGACCATTAAAAAGAATTATTCAAAAAGAAATCGAAACAAAAATTGCAAATAATATTCTCAATAACAATTACTTAAATAAAAAAGAGGTTTATATTTCTGTTAAGGATGGATATATAATTGTAGATTGATATTTTAAAAATATATTTAAAATTTGAATAAAAACTTTTAAATAAATCTTAAAACCACTCTGGGAATCCTTCATAACTAGCAGAATTTGATTTATTCTCTTTTGATTCTGTTTTCCAGCAACATGTTCTTCCTTTATCATTAACCTTTAAGTATTCATTAGCCCATTGCCAAATCATTTCAGAAGAAAATTCCATTCCAACATTATCCATAATCTTCAAATTTAAAGCATCTAAATCATGTAATTTCCTCCAGTAATTTAATAAAGGATCATCACTATTTACAAGAAATGTATGATCAAACTGTTCTTTAAGCCTTTTCTCAAGAGGTTTCAAACCAGAAAAATCAACGACAAAACCATTTTTATCCAATTCTTTCGCAGTGAACCAAAAAGTAAATGTCCTTGAATAACCATGAACAAATCTACAATGACCATCATGTCGCCATTGCCTATGAGAGCAGGGAAAATCCTCATAACTTTTGCTGCAAGAAAATTTTGATGAATGAATATCCATTAATAAACTGATAAGATAAACTTTAGTAAAACAAAGAGTAAGAGGTCTAACACATTAAATATAATGGCTTATTCAAAAATTTTTTCCATAGAAGAACTTCGTTTTGATAATAATGGATTAATCCCTGCAATAGCACAAGATTGGCTAGACGGATCCATTCTTATGTTGGCTTGGATGAATAAAGAATCTTTGAATAAAACACTCGAAACAAGAAATGTACATTACTGGAGTCGATCTAGATCCGAGATATGGAGAAAAGGAGCAACGAGCGGAAGTACCCAATTTCTTAAAGAAATTAGATTTGATTGCGATAATGATGCACTTGTTCTTTCGATAGAACAGAGTGGCTCAGGGGCATGCCATACAGGCGAAAAAAGTTGTTTTTTCAATGAAATAGATAGTAATTCAATTAATAAAAAAGCAAAGAAAACAAGTCCTTTTTCTAATATTTGCTCAGAATTATTTGATACACTTAATGAAAGATCAATTAATCCTCTAGAGAAAAGTTATACAAATCATTTGTTAACAAAAGGTAGTAATACTATCTTAAAAAAAATGGGAGAAGAAACTGCTGAATTTATTATGGCTTGCAAAGATAATGACAAAGATGAAATTGCAAATGAAGCTTCTGATATAATTTATCATCTTCAAGTTGCATTGCTACATAAGGGAGTTAAGTGGAGAGATGTACTATCTGTTCTTGAATCAAGAAGGAAAAAAAATAATTAAATACATATAATTGGAAAGTATAAATTTAATCAAATTAATAAATAATTATTATAAATTAATTATTAATTAATTATTAATTAATTATTACATGTATGGCTTATTAAGAAATTAACTATAAGTTAAATACATTAAGTAAAAGGTGTAAATCGTGAGTTCATTAAGCGATTTTCTTGGAGAAATAGGTCGTCATCAACTTTTGACACCAGAGAAAGAACTCACTATGGGAAGAAAAGTCCAAGAAATGGTAGTACTTATCAATAGATGTCAAATAGCCGGTGGGAAAGGTCCCGAGTGTGAATATTCCGAAGAGGAAAAAAAGAAAATTAAAATTGGTGAAAAAGCTAAGAATGAAATGATTACGGCAAATCTAAGATTAGTAGTTAATCTTTCAAAAAGATATCAGGGAAAAGGTTTAGATTTATTAGATTTAATTCAAGAAGGAACTCTTGGTCTTACGCGAGCTGTAGAGAAATACGACCCTTCAAGGGGGCATAGATTCTCTACTTACGCTTACTGGTGGATAAGGCAGGGACTAAACAGAGCACTCTCAACGCAAAGTAGAACAATAAGAATACCAGTAAACATTAATGAAAAGCTTACTAAATTAAGAGCAGCAAAATCAAAATTAATGCAACTTAAAGGTTTTCCCCCCACTAGCATTGAGTTAGCAAATGAACTGAAAATTACTAAAGAGGAGATAGATGAACTACTTTCTTGCGAATTAAGGAGTATAACAGTAAGTCTTCAAGGTACGGTAAAATCTAAATCGGATCCGTCTGAACTTGTTGATATTCTGCCAAGCGATCAAACGCCTCCAATGGAATTAGCAGAACTAGCTGAGAGGACAGCCTCTGCCTGGACATTATTAGACAAGGCAAATCTTACTGAAAAAGAAAGAAAGATTGTTAGCCTAAGATTCGGTTTAGATGGTTCAAATGAATGGAGAACTTTAGCTGAAGTTGCAAGACATATGAGTTGTAGTAGAGAATATTGCCGACAAGTTGTACAAAGAGCCTTAAGGAAGCTTAGGAAAGCAGGAATCCAAAATGGGCTAGTTGATAGTGTTAGCTAAAAGTCATTAATTAACTAAATTAAAATTATGAATGATAGCTATTACAGAAACAAAGAAAAAATTTATGATGCAGAGGTTTTAGAAAGTTCATCATTAGATGAAAATATCATTATAAAAATCTTAATAAGGGCTGGTAGAACTATTGCAAAACCAGCTTTAGAAGTTCTAGAAATGACCCTCGATCCTTTTACTCCAACACAAGTAAGAGTTTCCTTGATGGCCGCGCTAGCTTATTTAATAATGCCATTTGATCTATTCCCTGACTTTATGCCTTTAGTAGGTTACAGTGATGACTTTGTTGCCCTCACTGCAGTTTTAAGTATCTGGAGTAGATATATGACTCCATCAATAAGAGCAAGGGCAGAAAGGAAACTTAATAAATTGTTTCCTTTTATTAAATGAGTAAGCTATCTCAGCGAGAAGAAAAAGAACTTATGTCTTTTATTAAAGATTGGTTAAAATCCCATGGATATACACAAAAAGATCTAGCTAATGAATTAAATATCAAATCAAGTCGAACCTCCGAAATTAATCAAAAAGTTAAAGAATTTTATAAAAAAGGAGGAATTTTCAATATTATAAAAAATCTCATAAAGATAGAACAAAATTGGCTAAACAATATTCGAACTAATTCTCAAGAAATAAACGAAAATCACCCATATAATCAATTAGATATCGACTCCTTAGTTAATCAAATAAAAAAAGACAGTAGTAAATAAATATTTAAACTAAGCAATTTTTATTATTTAGAACTTACTTACTTACTTACTTACTTATTTACTTATTTACTTATTTATTTATTTAGCGATTATTTTAAAATCATTTTTATTAAAAATTCAATTGTTTCTATATATTTTTCCCAATAAATATAAAAACTTATTTTAGAAGTTAAAATTTAATCATGGTTTTAATAATAAATAAAATCAACTAAAAGATTATCATTTTTTTATTAATTAAAACTTCATTAAAATGCTTGGATCCATGGATAAATATCAAAATTAATCCATATACCTTCTTGCCAATAAATATCTTTCTCAATTAGTTCTCTTAATTCATTTTCATTATTAGCATTAAAAATAGCAAATAAATATTTTGTACATTTAGTAGGTCCTAAAGTAATTAAAATATTTCTATCTTTTAAATCCCCAAGTCTATCAAGATGATTTTTGCGGAATGGTTCCCTTTTATTAATTGCATCATCACAATACTGGCCAAATACTATAAATTTTTCCATCATTAAAAGATAACTAATTGAATAAATATATAATTAATAATTGCACAAATTACACACTAATTGCTATGTTAATTAAGAATAACTTTTTATTAATTTATTATGCTAAGTGGTAGCGATCTCCTTGCTAAAGTTAAAGAACTTGGTGATGTTAGTAAGTCAGATCTTGTTCGCGCATGTGGATATGTTTCCACGAAAAAGAATGGAAGCGAACGTTTAAATTTCACTGCCTTTTATGAAGCACTTCTTGAAGCAAAAGGCGTTAACCTAGGCGATGCTGGAGTTGCGGGTATTGGTAAGGGTGGCAGAAAATTAAGTTACATCGCGACAGTACAAGGAAACGGTAATCTTTTGATTGGGAAAGCATATACTGCACTTTTAGACTTAAAAGCAGGTGATGAGTTTGAAATAAAACTTGGTAGAAAACAAATAAGATTATTGCCTTCGGAAGAATCTGCATAAACTATTATTTTAAATTTAAAAAATTAAACCCCTTTTCATTTAGGGGTTTTTTAATAAAATAAACTTACATAATTAGTTTTTAAATTACATTTATTGATCAGCAGCTTTACGCATTTCTTCACAAAATTTACCAATTTTATTTACAACTTCCTTTTCATTACTATTAGATATTCTTTTAACAAATGCACTCCCAATAATTACTCCATCAGCCCCCCATTTCCAAACTTTTTTAACATGTTCAGGAGAAGATATTCCGAAACCAACCGCGACAGGATTAATGCTTATTTCTTTTAATTTTGTAATAAGGTTTTCTACTCTATTTTCCATTTTGTTTCTCTCTCCTGTTACACCTGTCACGCTCACTAAATAAGTAAAACCTTTTGTATTATTAGATATGATTTTCATTCTTTCAGAGGGAGTAGTTGGAGCAACTAATAATATCAAGTCTATAGAATAAGAACTAATTATTTCTGAAAATTTATATGCCTCTTCCAAGGGAAGATCAGGAATTATTAATCCTGCAACTCCTACTTCTGATACCAATTCACAAAAATTCTCAAGTCCAAAATTTAATATTGGATTAAAATAAGTGAAAAGTATTATTGGGATATGCAATTTATCTTTGAGAGACTCTAATAATTTGAGAACTTTTTTCAATGTAGTTCCTGACTTTAACGCTCTAGATGCTGATAATTGAATGATTGGTCCATCAGCAAGAGGGTCGCTATAAGGGATCCCCAATTCAATAAGATCAGCACCCTTGTCTTGCAACTTTAATAAAATCTCAGATGTAGTTTCAATATTAGGATCACCTGCCATTATGAAAGGCATCAATGCTAATTTATTAATTTTCTTTAGTTCCAAAAACTTTTTATTTATTTTAGATAAAGTTTCATTTTTAGGAATTTGCTTTTTCTTGTTTTCTTTCATGAATTTTCGATATTTTTAATTGATAGATTTTAAGGAGTTTATGGATTTTTTTCTAAATCTTCCATTAGTTTTTCCTGCTCTTCTTTTGATAATAAATTAAATTTGATTTCTAGTTTATCATTCACAATTTTTTCATACTCTTTTCTATAGCGCTTCCTTTGTTCCATAAAAGTCATTTTTCCTTTTAAAACTCTGAGAACATAAGATGAAACCCAAAGTATGACAATCACAATCAAGATAAAGTTTGAGATAGTCCCAGCTGTAAAGTTATCAATACCGATTTGTGGTGCTAATTTAGAACTTAATAGTCCTAATAATGAGATTAATAAACCTATTTGTAAAACCTTACCTTTAGTCAACTATTTAACCTTTGCTATTCTCCCTTAATCTGAGATTTAAAAATGGAGAAAATATAATCAAACCTGGAAAAAAGAGAAATACTAATCCATAAACTATTAATCTCTCAAATTTACCCATAACATTCCATCTATTATTCATCCAGTAAAAAAGTATTAACGGAATAACAAATAAATAAATAGAAATAATTCCAACATAGGAAATTAAAGTAGCAAATGAATTATTTAAAATACTTTCCATTTAAATTTCTGGTTTATTTAGTTAAAACATAACAACTATTAAAAGTTATCGTAAGAACTAAAAATAAATAGTTTAAGAATGGGAGTGGGGGGACTTGAACCCCCACGAGCTAAAGCGCTCGACGGATTTTAAGTCCGGCGCGTCTACCAATTCCGCCACACTCCCAGGTGGATTTGGACGAATTTATTATAGCTGACGTACCTAACAATCTCATTAAAATCCTTGTAAATGGATATATTACGGCAGTAACGGATTCACTAGAACTTAGTGACCCAGATTACATAATTTTAATTTCATTGTATCCTTTAGAAGTGAATTAATTTTTTTATTGGATTTTTTGCAGGATAAAAAGAATGGTTTTTCTGGAATAGAATTAGCAATAGTAATTGCAGTTTTATCAATATTTAGTGCAGTAGCAATACCAGCT
>QCGM01000001.1:0-151729 GCA_003279925.1 Prochlorococcus sp. AG-388-B05 | reverse complement strand
TAATAATTTGATATTTCAATGGGTAGCAATTTTGGTAAAATTTTTCGTGTCACTACTTTTGGAGAATCTCATGGAGGCGCTGTTGGAGTTATTCTTGATGGATGTCCTCCAAAGTTAAAAATAAATATTAATCTCATACAAAATGAATTAGATAGGCGAAGACCTGGTCAGAGCAAAATTACAACTCCAAGAAACGAAGATGATAAATTAGAGATATTAAGTGGTTTAAAGGAAGGAATAACACTTGGAACACCTATTGCAATGTTGGTTCGTAATAAAGATCAAAGACCAGGAGATTATAGTAATTTAGAGCAAGTATTCAGGCCATCTCACGCAGATGGTACATATCATTTGAAGTATGGAATTCAGGCTGGTTCTGGAGGAGGTAGAGCCTCAGCTAGAGAAACCATAGGAAGAGTTGCTGCAGGCTCTATCGCAAAACAATTATTAAAAAACTTGTTTAATACTGAAATTCTTTCTTGGGTAAAACGTATACATGATATTGACTCTAAGGTAAATAAAAATAAACTTACTCTAAGTAAAATAGATTCAAATATTGTTAGATGTCCAGATGATAAGGTGGCCGCAAAAATGATTAAAAGAATAAAAGAATTGCAGCAAGAGGGCGATTCTTGTGGAGGTGTTATTGAATGTTTAGTGAAAAATGTTCCATCAGGATTAGGTATGCCTGTCTTTGATAAATTGGAAGCTGATCTTGCAAAGGCTTTGATGTCATTACCAGCTACTAAGGGGTTTGAAATAGGTTCAGGTTTCTTGGGAACTTATTTAAGAGGAAGTGAACATAATGATTCGTTTATTGAGTCTGATGATATTAGTAAGCTTAAAACAATATCAAATAATTCAGGAGGCATACAGGGAGGAATAAGTAATGGAGAGAATATTGAGATGAAAATAGCTTTTAAACCAACAGCAACTATTGGGAAGGAGCAGAAAACTGTTAATGCTGAAGGGAAGGAAGTACTAATGAAGGCTAAAGGCCGACATGATCCTTGTGTTTTACCGAGAGCAGTTCCAATGGTTGATTCAATGGTAGCTCTCGTATTGGCAGACCATTTGCTTCTACATAAAGCACAATGTTCAATTATTAAATAGGAATAATTATTTAATTTGATCTTCTTCTGAGCCATTCATATATCTTTGGATCTATTTTATTATTTTTGAAACCCATATCCCCAATTACAATAGCTTTATATCCTAAAGATTTATATAGCGGTATATCTGATATAGATAGTCCTCCGGCAGCAATAAAATCTATATTTTTATATTGAGATATATTTATTAATTCAATATTATCCTTAACCGGGTAAATTTTGATAATTTTACAATTTAAATCTATTGCTTGTTTAAGATCTTTCAAATGTTTGATTCCAGGAATTAATAAATGATTTTTTGAATTTGAATAGATTAAAAGGTCTCTATCCCAACCTTTCATCATTGAATAATTGCAACCTATTTTTATAGAGTCATCTATCGATTTCTTATTTCTTATTGAAGCACAGCCTAAATTAAGCTTTGGGAACTTTAATCTTAAATTTGAAACGTAATTTAGCCAGTTTTCATTATTAGACCAACTAATTTCTATATTTATAAAACCTGCTTTTATTAAAAGCTCTATTTCTAGTTCAACTAAATCTCTTTCGATAGTATTTTTATAAATATTTTTAGTAGGTTTTATTAATAAAAAAAAAGATTCTGACTTCAGTCTTTCAGAGAATGAATCTTTTTTTTTTAATGGAGATATCAAATTTTTTTAAAATCAGATATAGTTAGCAACTTTAACCTCAGAGCGATTAAGTAAATCTTGAATATCTTCAGTATCAATTGTTTCTCTCTCAATGAGCATTGAAGCCATTTCATCAAGAACACTTCTATTATCTGAAAGGACTTTTGTCGCTCTTTTATATGCTGTGTCAACAAGCTCTGAAACTTCTACGTCAATTGTTGCTGCTGTATCTTCAGAGAAGTCTCTTGTCGCGCTCATGTCTCTCCCGAGGAACATTCCCCCTTGTGATTGACCTAAAGCTACTGGACCTATTTTATCGCTCATTCCAAATTTAGTAATCATTTGTCTTGCAACATTAGCAACTTGCTGTAAATCGTTAGAAGCTCCTGTAGTAACTTCCTCTTCTCCATATACTATTTCCTCAGCGACTCTTCCACCTAGCGCTACAGCCATTTGATTTTGTAGGTAAGAACGTGAGTAAAGACCGGACTCCATTCTTTCTTCACTAGGAGTAAAGAAGGTTAGTCCTCCTGCTTGACCCCTAGGAATTATGGAAACTTTTGCTACAGCGTCATAATCAGGCATGCAAGCGCCAACTAAAGCATGACCTGCCTCGTGATAGGCGACAAGTTCTTTCTTTTTATCGCTTATAACTCGGTCTTTCTTTTCTGGCCCAGCCATTACTCTCTCGATAGCATCCCCTACTTCATCATTACTAACAGTATCGAGATCTTTTCTTGCGGCAAGGATAGCTGCTTCATTTAAAAGATTAGCTAAATCAGCACCTGTAAATCCAGGGGTTCGTCTCGCAACCTTATCAAGGTCTACATCTTTTGAGAGAGTTTTATCTTTGGCATGAACATTTAAAATTTGTAATCTGCCAGCGTAATCAGGCCTGTCTACAGTTACTTGTCTATCAAATCTACCTGGTCTCATTAATGCTGAGTCCAAAACATCAGGTCTGTTAGTTGCCGCAACAATAATAATGCCAGAATTACCCTCAAAACCATCCATTTCAGTTAAAAGTTGATTTAAAGTTTGTTCTCTCTCGTCATTTCCACCTCCCATGCCAGCACCTCTTTGTCTTCCAACAGCATCAATTTCATCAATAAAAACAATACATGGGGCATTTTTTTTAGCTTGCTCAAATAAATCTCTAACCCTACTTGCACCAACTCCAACAAACATTTCAACAAATTCAGATCCAGAGATCGAGAAAAAAGGAACACCTGCTTCTCCCGCGACTGCCTTAGCTAAAAGAGTCTTTCCTGTTCCTGGTGGACCAACTAAAAGAACACCTTTAGGAATTTTTGCTCCAACTGCAGTAAATCTGTCAGGACTTTTAAGAAAATCTACAACCTCTGTTAACTCTAATTTTGCTCCTTCAACACCAGCAACATCTGAAAAAGTTACTTGAGTAGAAGGTTCCATTTGAAGTCTAGCTTTGCTTTTTCCAAAACTCATTGCTGGATTACCACCACCACCACCACCACTTCCATTTTGTGATCTTCTAAATAGAAAGAATAAACCTCCTATTAATAAAACTGGGAAAATTAAACTACTTATAGCTTGCTGCCAAGGATTAGCTAATTTTGTGGGTGTAACGGCTATATCTACGTCATTCTCAGTTAGGATTTTTAGTAAATCTTTATCCGGAGCCAGATTTACCTCAGATCTACTGCCATCGTTTTCAATAACTTGTGCAGTTCCACTATCCGGGGATAATAAAACCCTGCTAACTTCTTTATCTTGAACAGCTTCTATAAAATCGCTATATCTAAGAGTTTTGGTGGCATTCTCGGTTTTGGGTTTATCAAAAACAGAAGTACCTATAAAAATCACTGTAATTACTGCTAGAACGTAAAGTCCTACGTTTCTCCAACGTTTGTTCACGATAAAAAATCTCTGTTAAGCCTATAATACTAATAATAAAACAATATTAAGACTTTCTGAGTACATCTACTACACTTTTAAATGCGAACCATTCTGGAATTGAATCTCCATTCCTGAGCTTTTTTCTAAATTCAGTACCGCTTAGTTTCATTATCTGATATTTCTTCTCTTTTGCTTCTTCGGCAGTTATGTAACCTTTTTCTATTGTATATACTAAATTCTTGGAAGGTACAGTTTTCATCAATAACTCTTCTGCATATTCATTGGCAAAATTCTGGGCATCATAAGGCCCATAAAAATCTTCACCAGTTGATGATGATTTACATCCAGCCATATCCCTACCAATTATGAAATGAGTACATCCATAATTCCTTCTTATAATCATGTGTTGAAGAGCTTCTCTAGGTCCTGCCATATGCATTGAGTATGGCAAAAAGGCCCATTTTATTTTCTTATTAGAAATTTCTTCTTCTAATTTTTTATAGGTCAAATATCGGACTTTCCCTGGGATATCATCCTGTTGTGTTGGTCCGCAGGTTGGATGAACCAAAACAACTGCATTTGAGGAAACATTTTCCGATTGTAAGGCGTTAGTAAATAATTCATAATGAGCTCTATGAATTGGATTTCTACATTGAAAAGCAACTACATCAAAATTAGCAGGCAATAAATCTCTCACTTCGGTTGGCGTTTTACATGGAAAGTCTCTATTTGGGAGCTCCAAGCCATAAACTTTACCCCCTATATAGTATCGGCCTCTTTCATTGAAAATCATCTTTACTGCAGGATGATCCAAGGAATTAGTCCCGTAACAAAATTCTGCCTCTTCGGCTTTATCTGGCTCCCATTTTGAACTTACTTTTAAAATCGCTAATTTTTGTTTTTTATAAGTTAGTAATATTGTTTCACTCTCCTTGATTTGTTCATTATTAGTATCAAATACAATCGGCAAACCAAAGAGTAAACCCTTTGTATCTCTATGGCTTTTAATTACAGATTTATACTCTTCTTTATCCATGAATCCTTCTAGAGGAGAAAATCCGCCAACCATTAAGAGTTCTATATCACAAGCATTTCTATCACTACATTCGTGCTCATGAGAAACTTGAGAAAGAAGCTTCAATTTTAGTTCTTCATCCTTAATAATTAATTCTTTTAGTTCACCTCCATAAGCAGGTATTAAACCTTTTGAATCTCTTTTAGATTCTTGTTGTGAATTCATTTTATGATTTGTATAAGATAAATTAAAAAAAGAGGGCTTGCTTAAACCCTCTTTTTTATATCTATTTAGAATTAAGCTTTTCTTCCGTAAAGCTCACCAATTATTTTTACATCAAGAGGTTCTTTTGAGCCCATATCTGTATCGGAAGGTTGGATCGCTACAAATGTACCTGCAAATTCATCTGTATCAGAATCTACATTTTCAATTGATAGTGTTACTACTCCAGTACCATTTACATCAACTTTGATATTTTCTTTAGCAAGTTCTTCATCATCTCCCCCTAGGGCAACTAAACCTTGAGCATACTCAACACCAGTATTTTTCGCTCTGGCTTTAGGATCTAAAAAATCTCCTGTTCTATAATTAGGTGTGAAGGTAGCACCACTGACTTCTGTCCCAGGCTCGATTGAGGAAGGTAGATCAGCTGTTAAATCTTTTGCAGAAAATGCGAATGGAACCTCTAAACCTCCAGGAGTTAGAACAGTAATTAATTGAAAATCAATACCACCTTTTTCTGTAAATGTACCGGAGTCTATATCTCCATATACCTCTGTAACTGTAGTGTTGTTCCTAGGGCTAATAATTTTTGTTGCAACAAATTCTGCTTCTTTTCTTTTTGATCCAGGAACTTTTACATAAACTTCTGTTGGATGCATGCATATCCCTTTTAAGGAATCACCATTGCCTAAAGATATTGATCCGACTAGGGATGAATCTAAAGAAGGACAATCGTTAGCTTTACCTGTGTTTACAACATCTGTAAATTGGGCATTTCCTCTCTCGGAGAAGGCATATGTTTTATCTGTGACAAAAGCAAAAGTTAAACAAAAAGAAATAACTAAAGCTAAGAAAGAACGAATTCTCATAATAAAATTCTGTGACTGCTGGTAAAGGTTTACTTAAAAATGTTCAGTACGGATAATACAAGGTAAAGAACCATAAAAGAAAGTTTTTTAGATCCTCGAAACAACTCGTAGCTTTTTAATTTTTAAAACTTGAAATATTTTAAGATATCAGACTATTTTTAATGATTAAGATTACAAAAAAATACAAATATAAATGTTATGGATTATTTATTAGTTGAAATAATTTCATTTATTAAATTATTAGCTAACTCAATTTTTGATGTTTTTTCTAGGTAATTTTCCATATTTTTTTTATCAAAAAGCCATCCTTCATTTTTTGCTTGTTGACCAAATCCTTGGTCTTCGATATCTATAGGATTTGCAAATAGTAAATCACAACCCTTAAGCATTATTTTCTCTTTAATGGTTTTTTTTGCACTTTTAAAAGAACCTGTAAATGCACAAAATCCAACAAAAATTTGATTTTCTTTTTTTACTTTACTTATCTCTTTTAAAATATCTGGAACATATTCGATATTTTCATTTAAAAAATCCTCAAATTTGCTTTTTGGAATTTTTTTTGAAGTATCTCCTGATATTTTGAAATCTGCTACTGCAGCATTCATAATGAAATAATCACATTTCGAAATTTCTTTTTTAATTGCCTGAATTAAATCATTACTATTATCTATTTCATACGTATTAATTCCTTCTGTTATATTTAGTTTATTGTTTAAAGGACCATGAATATAGTTGACTTTTGCACCCCTAAATCTTGCTACTTGAGCAAGCATTAATCCCATAGTTCCAGAACTATTGTTAGTTATCTTTCTTGCTGCATCTATTTTTTCTGAAGTACAACCTCCTGTAATTAAAAACTCTTTATTTAATAAGTCTCTGTAATAGGGCTTTTTATTTTGAAGGAGTAAAAACTTTAGAGCTAGTTGTATTAAATCATTTGAAGGTATTTTACCAACTCCAATTTCGTCACAAGCTAGGATCCCTTTACTTGGCTTAAGGATTAGAACATTTGGATAATTTTTCAAATATATATAATTCCTTTGAACAGCTTTATTACTCCACATCTTAGAATTCATTGCTGGAGCAACAATAATAGGCTTAATATTCGCAATTAAAATACTGGATATCAATCCATCAGCATTACCTGTAACCCACTTTGAAAGTGTTGTTGCAGTCAAAGGAGCCATTATTAAAACATCAGCCCAATCGCATAAATCTATATGTAAAGGTCTTGAATGAAGGTATGACCATTGGTCCTTATCTAATATGCAAGGATTCCTACTTAAGATAGAGAGTGATAGTGGCTGAATTAGTTTTTCAGCATTTTCAGAAACAACGCACTTTATCTCATAATTATCCTTAACTAATTGACTTACTAGTAGAGGGATTCTTACTGCAGCAATGCTTCCAGTAATTAATAATAGAACATTAACTTTTAACTCTTTAGATTTAGTGTTCATCAAATTGTTCCTGTTCAAGAAGATGAATATAATCGGATATTAATTTATACCTAGTAGTTGCAAAAGTCCTTACCAAATTCCAATGTTTAAAAACATTAAATGGTTTAACGTAATTTTTCTCTTCTAAAGTTTTGGCAAGCTCAAAAGTTCCTTCTTCATAAGATGAATATAAAGGCTTTTTAAATATCTTTTTATTGGATGTGAAAAACATTTTTATCCTTGTCCATGTATTTTTAATAATATATCCTCAAGGAAATTAATTTTCATAAAATATTGTTCACTTTGAAAATTTTCAAAAATAATAAAAATATTAAATCTATTTAATTTTTATATATTATAATTTTTTATACATAAATTATTAATTTTCCTTAAGAAAAAATTTATTTAAACTAAGAATGGCGAAATATCTATTATGTCACAAACAAAAAAAGAGCAAATAGTAAGTCATTTGCGTTATTTAAGGCAGGAATTAAGAGAAATGCACTTAGGAATTCAAGATGATGGACTATTTCCTGAACCTGGAGAAATAAGAGGAATTCTTGCCCAAATGGAAGCTTTACTTGAATTAATTGAAGGTAATCCTAAAGTTAAATAAAATTATGAATAGATCCAGTAATTAGTTATTATTCAGAATGTTTATTAAACCCCAAAAGACTAAATTTCAACGAATAGTTATTGAAACTTTTGACAGTTTAAGCCAATGGGCAGTAAATCCATGGCGTAGATATTCTTTAGCTTTAACTGTTGTTCTGACTGGTTACTTTTTTGGGAGTTCATTAGGAATGATAAGTGCAGTTGTTGAATTAATTGACCCGGTAGGAGCTTTTTTATCAGTTTTTTTTATTGAAATTTTGATAAAATTTAGACGAAGATTACGTCTTGATAAAAGAAAAAAAATATTAGTATTATTACTTGATTCTTTAAGATTAGGTTTATTGTACGGTTTTTTTACTGAAAGCCTGAAATTGCTTTAAATTTAATTATTGAATTTACTTAATAGATAAAGTAAAGCCATTCTTGTAGGAACACCATTTGAAACTTGATCATTTATTAAGCAATTTGGATATTCATCAACAATTCTGCTGCTGATTTCAATGCCACGATTAATAGGCCCTGGATGCAAAATAGGAATATCTTTACAATTCAAGGATAGTTTTTCTGGAGTCAAACAATAATTTTCACTATACGATTTAATACTGCTTAATAAATTTTCTATCATTCTTTCTTTCTGCAATCTTAAGACAATTACTGCATCTGCACATTTAATGGATTCTTCTAATGAACTCGAAATTTTGATAGAACCTCTTGAAGAAATTGGGTCTCTTAATTGATTTGGAGGAGAACTACTTACAAAATCAGTAAATTCTTCAGGAATAAGTGTTGGTGGACCACACAAGATTATGTTTGCACCAAATGCGGTCAATGCCCAAAGATCTGATCTGGCAACTCTAGAGTGAATTACATCCCCAACTATTAATATTTTTTTAGAATTTAATATCTCTGGTTTCAGTAATTTTGGAGAAAAGAATTTTATTAATGTATAAAGATCTAGCAATCCTTGACTAGGGTGGCTATGTAAACCATCACCAGCATTAAGAACCGAAGTTTTTGCGTTAGATGCATCGAGTTTTTTGGAAATTTCTAAAGGGACATGGCTAGATGAATGTCTAATGACTAAAATGTCAGACCCCATGGCAGCATATGTTAGCGCAGTATCTATGAGAGTTTCTCCTTTACTTAAAGAACTTGAAGAAGGAGAAAAGCTTTGTACATCTGCAGAAAGCCTTTTGGCAGCAAGCTCAAAACTATTGCGTGTTCTAGTACTAGCCTCAAAAAATATTGATGTTATTAACTTTCCTTGTAAAGCAGGTATTTTTTTTGTCCCGGCATTATTAAGAGATTTAAATCTTTCAGTTAACTCAAAAACTGATTTGTAATCATCTATTGAGAAATTTGAAAGTGTGAGGATATGTTTGTGAGGCCAATTTCCCATTATGTTACACCAGACAAATTATTAGTTGAATTTTTTAAATTAGGGTTGCTATCACCTTTTTCCCTTTTACTAATACTTCTGCTCCTTTTGAGATACCAACGCCATTTTATATTTTTTGCTTTAGAAATGCCAATTCTTGTTGTTTGAATTAAATCTTTTTTCTCTAAATATGACTTCCCTTTGCAGATCCATAAACATTTATTATTAAGAATTTCGAGGGAATTGAATTTATTATCTACTTCAAATATTTTGGTTACTAATCCTGGACCAGAAGCTGACCTTTCGTTTTTATTTGATATATAAACCGCCCTTATTAAAACACCACTTGCAAAATTATCTTTATCAGTAACAATATTCAAGCAATGATGAATTCCATAAGATCTGTAAATATAAAATCTTCCCGGCTCACCAAATAATACTTTATTAGAAGGAGTCTTTTTACTATATCCATGGCAAGCCTCTTCTTCTTGTGAATAAGCTTCAGTCTCAACTATCATTCCTTTTATTAGTCCTTTATCAATTCTATTTCTAATTAGGTAACATCCAATTAACTCAGGTGCTACAAGCTTGGAATGCCGGTAAAAAAAATTTTTTTTAAAAGATTGTTGATCTATTTTTTAAATACTTATCTAAGCTTATTTTTAACGGTGAAATACAAATAAGTCTAGCTTTTGAAGGATAAAAAGATTTTTTTCTCTTGTTATGAGATTTTATAAATATATTATTATCAATTTTGTTTAATTCATTAAAGGCTTAAAGTAATGTTTGAGAAAATCCTTTAACATCTATAATGAAATTGTTTTTTTGATAATTGAAAGCAGATGAAACGAATTAGTAGTGATGAAGTTAAAAAAGTAGCACAATTAGCAAGACTAGAACTAAATGAGAATGAGATTAATCAGCATGCAGAACAGTTAGAAAAAATTTTGGAATATATTAAACAACTAGAGAAAATCAATACCGAGGATGTTCCATGCACTACTAGAGCTATAGAAGTGGTTAATGTATTGAGAAAAGATGAGAAGAGAAATTATGAAAATTCTGAGGAAATTTTAGATTTGGCACCTTCAAGAGAAAATAAATTTTTTAAAGTGCCAAAAATTATTAATGAATAGCTAGTTACCACCGATATATGTCTTATTAACTATCTTTAGTAAAATTTTTCTTATTTTAAAACTTGGGAATAAATTTATTATTTTTCTAAGTTTTCCTTTTTTACTTTTGTGACTTCTTATCCCTATAAGTAGATCATAAATAAAATTAAAAGTATCACCTTTAGTTTCAAAAATCCCTACTCTTTGAGGTGAACCTTTGCTGTCTAATAAAGGTTTGGTTTTTTCGTAAGCTATTTTATATTCAAACCAGGGGATTGAAGGCCATAGGTGATGGATTAAATGATAATTTTGACCCATTATGAGAATATTCAAAAATTTTCCTGGATAAACTCTTGAGTTTATCCATTTATTTTTTGAGCGAAATGGCCTATGAGGGAGATAATCAAAGAAAATACCTAAAGTGACTCCCACCATTAATGCAGGACCAAACCATAAATTATAGATTAAGTTCATAAAGTCAAATTTTAAGCCAGCTAAAATGATTGTTATAAATATCGATCTCTCTATTCCCCACTGAAGTAACTCATATTTTCTCCAGAGTTTTCTCTGAAAGAAAAATATTTCATGATAAAAGAATCTTGGAGCAATAAGCCAAATAGGCCCAAAAGTACTCACAATATGGTCTGGATCATTTTTGGGATCATTTACATGAACATGATGTTGGAGATGGACTCTCGTAAAAACTGGGAAACTGAAGCCTAAGAGTATAGCTGACCCATGTCCCATTGCTTGGTTTATCCAGGGAACAGGATGGGCAGCCTTATGACATGCATCATGTATCACGGTTCCTTCAATATGAAGAGCAAGAAATGCAGTGGCAACTAGAAGAGGTAGAGGCCAAATACCACGGTACCATTGCCATATACTCAGAAAAGCAAGAAAATAACCACCAAAAAACAAACCTAATGTGGGATTCCAAAAATTAGGAGGATCGACATAATTTTTGATCTCCCTGTTCCAGTTATATGTCTTGGAGGAATTAGTTTGAATATTTTTCTTTTTACTAGTTAAGTTTGAAATTGTTTCTTTTAATCTATAAGTAATATAACCAATAATTAATAGTGATTGCATAACAATATCAAACATTTTTAAATCTTTCTAAAATTATTCAGCCTGGTATTATGTGTCAAATTAAGGATCTTAAGTAAAAAATATTTTTAAAATATACCTCGCTAAACTAAAATTTGTTTAAGCGGTCGTGGCGGAATTGGTAGACGCGCGAGTTTTAGGTACTCGTATCTTCGGGTGTGGGAGTTCAAGTCTCCCCGACCGCATTTAAGGGAAAATTAATATTAAGCAATTAAATTAGTTAACTATTTGCATATTTACTATAATTCAGGTATCAATAAAAAAATTTTTGACAATTTATTTAGGCTGTTTATATTTATTCTTTGGAATTATATTTTTGTTAATGCCTTTAATATATATTGAATTAGGCAGACCAAGAGATTTTATAAAAGGTGGTTTCAACCTAGCTATTGGTATGTTATTAATTTATAAACAAAATAGTTTTAATTCTCTATATTTTTTAATTCTTACTGTCATAACTACATTACTGACTTTTTATATAGTAGAAATATTTTCTATAAGGTGGAATCAATTAACTAATCAAGAAAAAAATAAATTACAAACTTTAGAGGAATTCAAAAAAAATATTTCAATTTTTTTAAAGGCCATTTCTCTTGCAAGGCAAGATTTTTTAAATTCAAACAATATTTTAAAATTTGGAAGAAAAAATGAAAATTTAAATAAAAAAAAGTGGGTTAGGAATGATGAAAATGATAATATAATTAATTCAAATAAAAATAATTTACTAACTTTAGAGATGCAAAAAAAAGCAACAAATCAATCTACAAAAGATACAATCAATGAGGGTAAATAATTAAATAAATTAATTGATTATAAATAAATTCTATAATTTCGAATGAAATCACAACATAAAAAAGAAAAAAAATCTGGCTTTTCCTATAAAGAAACTTTGAATTTACTGAAGACTGATTTTTCGATGCGAGCTAATTCAGTAATTAGGGAACCAGAGATTCATGAATTCTGGTCAAGAAATAAGATTGATTTGGAATTGGGTTCATCTAACTCAGGTAAAAATTTCACTTTGCATGATGGCCCCCCTTATGCAAATGGTTCCCTCCATATGGGACATGCTTTAAATAAAGTTTTAAAGGATATTATTAATAAATACAAAACCTTAAAAGGTTTCAAAGTTCATTTCGTACCTGGTTGGGATTGCCATGGGTTACCAATTGAGTTAAAGGTTCTACAAAGTTTAAAATCTAATGAAAGAAGAAATTTAGATTCTTTAGGTTTAAGAAAAAAAGCAACAGATTATGCAAAGATTCAAATCAACAATCAACTAGAGGGCTTTAAGAGATGGGGTATTTGGGGAGACTGGGATAATCCCTATTTGACCCTTAAAAAAAATTATGAGTCTGCTCAGATTGGTGTTTTTGGAAAGATGTTCTTAAATGGATACATATATAGAGGTTTAAAACCTGTTCACTGGAGTCCAAGTTCTAGAACAGCACTTGCAGAAGCAGAATTAGAGTATCCTGAAGAGCATTTTTCACAAAGTGTTTATGTTTCTTTAAATATTACTAAATTATCAGATGCAGTTCTTCTTAAATTAGAAGAAAAAGATCTTAGAAGTAAATTACTTTCTAGTTTAAATAAATTATTTATAGCTATATGGACTACTACTCCATGGACAATTCCTGGTAATGAAGCAGTAGCTATCAATCCTAGAATAAATTATGTTTTTGCCTCGGATCAAAACGGTAATATATATCTTTTTGCTAGAGATTTAATTTCTGAAATTTGTAAAAAGCTAGATAGAGAATTTAATGTTTTATTAGATGTAAAAGGCTCATTGCTAGAGGGTCTAGAGTATCAGCATCCTACAAAAAATAAGGTTTGTAATATCGTAATCGGAGGTGATTATATAACCACTGAATCTGGTACAGGAATTGTACATACTGCCCCAGGTCATGGCATGGATGATTTTAATGTTGGGCAAAAATATCAATTACCCATAACTTGCATTGTCGATGAGAAAGGTAATTTAAATAAGCATGCTGAAAAGTTTTGCGGATTAAATGTTTTAAGAGATGCTAATGATTTGATTATTGAAGATTTGGAGAAAAATAACTTACTCCTTTTACAAGAAAAATATAAACACAGATATCCTTATGATTGGAGAACTAAAAAACCTACAATTTTTAGAGCAACTGAACAATGGTTTGCATCAGTAGAGGGATTTAGATCTTCAGCTTTGAAATCAATAGAAGATGTTGAATGGATGCCAAAAACAGGTAAAAAAAGAATTTATTCGATGGTTGTAGGAAGAGGTGATTGGTGTATTTCTAGACAAAGGTCGTGGGGAGTGCCAATACCCGTATTCTATGAAAAAGAAGGCAAAGAAATACTAATTAATACTGAAACTATTAACCATATAAAAAGTTTATTTGAGGAGTATGGAGCAGATGTATGGTGGGAATGGGATGAGAAGAAACTATTGCCAGAAAAATATAGAAATGAATCTGATCGTTGGAAAAAGGGTCAAGATACCATGGATGTCTGGTTTGATTCAGGTTCTAGTTGGGCTGCGGTTTGTGAGCAAAGGGAAGAATTACAATATCCAGCCGATTTGTATTTAGAGGGATCTGATCAACATAGAGGTTGGTTTCAATCATCTTTGCTAACTTCGGTAGCAGTAAATAATAAGCCGCCATATAAGACAGTTCTAACTCATGGATTTGCTTTAGATGAAAATGGAAGAAAAATGAGTAAATCCTTGGGTAACGTTGTTGATCCTAATATTATTATTAATGGTGGTCCTAACCAAAAAATTCAACCTGCCTATGGAGCAGATGTCCTTAGGCTTTGGGTTAGTTCTGTTGATTACTCAGTTGATGTACCAATTGGATCAAATATTTTAAAACAACTTTCAGATGTTTATAGAAAAGTAAGAAATACAGCTAGATATCTCTTAGGTAATATTCATGATTATGATCCTGCATTAGAGGAAATTGACATTGACCAGTTGCCGTTATTAGATCAATGGATGTTAAATAGACTAGTTGAAGTCTCAGATCAAGTAACAATTGCATATGAAAATTATGAATTTTCAAAGTTTTTTCAAATTTTGCAAAGTTTTTGTGTTGTGGATTTATCTAATTTTTATTTAGATATCGCAAAAGATAGATTATATGTAAGTGCTAAAACTCAATTCAGGAGAAGATCTTGTCAGTTTGTGATGTCCAAAATTGTAGAAAATTTAGCTGTCATTATTTCTCCAGTACTTTGTCATATGGCCGAAGATATTTGGCAAAATATCCCATATTCAACTATTGAAAAATCAGTATTTGAAAGAGGATGGCCAAAATTGCCAGAGTCATGGCTTAATCCCGAACTTAATGAACACATTTCTAATTTAAGAACATTGCGAGTAGAAATTAATAAAGCAATAGAAGGTTGTAGAACCCAACAAATGATTGGAGCTGCTCTTGAGACTGAGGTTAATTACCTCCCTGAAAATGAGTTTTTTAAAAATTCTCTTTCTTGGCTTGATAAATTTGGCAATAAAGACGTGGATTTATATCGTGATTGGCTGATAGTTTCTGATTTTAATATAGTTAATAATTTATCTAAGGATTGTTTAAGTATCGATAATAATGAACTTGGAAAGATTCAGATTCTTAAGGCAAAAGGTCTTAAATGTGATAGATGTTGGCATTATCAAAATATTACAGTAAAAGGGATTGAAAACACTAAATTATGCGAGAGATGTGCAAATATTATTAATTTATAACAAGTTGATTTAAATTAATTTAAGTATGGCGTGTTTTAGATCTACTGAACCCTCTATAAATTATTATTTCTAAAAATTCTTTAGAATATTCCCTTGATAACTATCATTATGTTTTAAAAGACTATTTGGAGTATGAAAACGTACATGTTTTAATTTTTTGATAAAATCAATCCCTGCCATAATTGGAAAAACCAGAATTTCGACCACTTTTTGGGAATTTAATTATCGCCCATTGTAATAAACCTAATATATATATTAATAAGGCAAATAATCCTAAAAATTTTGCAACTGGTTGAGAAAAGCTAGCTCCAAATAAGAAATTAAATAAATTTTTTAAAATCAAGTAGAAATTTGTTGAAGGTTTAAGCCAAATTTCACATTCCTCAGAATTAATAAAAGAAATACAATTAATATTATTTAAACTTTGTATTAAAAAAATTAAAGATATAAAAGTTATAGACCATCGCCAAATTTTCGTAGTTGTAGTTAATGCATGAGATATCCTATATTCATTTAACTCGTCATTAATATCATTCCAAAACCATATTGAGATTGTCATTATTAGTGTCGAAATATTTGTAATTAAGAGAGCGAAATTATACTCTCCAATTAGGAGGAGAAGACTTATGAAGAATAGAATTGATATTTTCCAATAATTAGATAAAAGTTTTGAGATGGCTTTACTTTTGTTTTTTATAGACCAAAAAAATAGAGTTAAAGGAAGACCAACTATAAATACTAATGAAAGTTGAAAAGATAGCCAAATGGAAAGCTGATTAAGACTGTTCAAAACTTTTTCTTTTTAACACACATAAATATTAAACCTTACCCACCTGCTTCTTAACTTATTATTGTCATAGTTATGAATAATATGCACCATATTAATTTCTACTACGAAAAAATTAAATAATTTTTATGAGACAGCATGTAAATCCACTCAGTAAAAATTTCTTTGAAATAGATCCAATACCTCCGTTGAATCAAGTCTTTGAAAACCCAAAATTGCCTCTCCATTTAGATATCGGTTGCGCTTCAGGTGATTTTTTATTCGAATTATCACTTAAAAATAAGAACTGGAATTATATAGGAATTGAAATTAGAGAAAAATTAGTTTTAAATGCTAATTTGAAAATGAAAAGTAGAGAAAATAAAAATTTATATTTTTCATTTGGCAATGCTAATAATATTTTTAACCAATCTAATAATAAATCAATTATTAATTTTATAACTAGTATTTCTTTTAATTTTCCTGATCCATGGTTTAAAAAGAAACATCATAAGAGACGTGTAATTCAACCTAAATTAATAAATTTACTCTCAAATTCAATGAAAAAAGGATCATTAATCTTTATTAAAACAGATGTAAGAGATCTTTTTGACCATATGGAACTCACAATATCCGAAAGTATAAAGTTCAAAAAAATACCATATAAAGATGTTAAATTTTATGAAAGTTTCAATCCAAATAGAATTCAAACTAATAGAGAAAAATATGTTATTTTAAATCAACTTAAAATTTATGAAAGTATTTATAAGAAAGTTTGATTCAAAAAGTTTTAGAGATTTTATCGATATTTGTACTAAGTTCGGTCGTGATTTTTGTTGATAATGAATCTACTTCTTTCTGATTTCGTGCTTCTACTAATATACGTAAAACTGGTTCCGTTCCACTTGGACGTATGTAAACTCTACAATTATCTTTTTTAATATCTGAAAAACTTTCTATAGTTTCATTTATGAATTCCTTATCTGATTTATCTATATTTTTAAAGTGAAAATTTAATATTACATTAGTTAGTTTTTGAGGATATGGTGAGAAGCTACTATTAAGCCAAGATCTTAAACTGATATTTTTTTTCTTGCAGTATTTTGAGATTTGAATCGCAGTTAATATTCCATCCCCACAAAAGTTATTGATTTTTGAAAGTATATGACCTGATTGTTCCCCTCCTAATAAAGCCTTTTTTTTCTTTATTGCTTCATATATGAATTTATCTCCAACTTCAGTTCTATGTAAGATTCCCCCAATTTTATTCCAAGTATTTTCAAAACCTAAATTGGCCATTTTTGTTGAGATGATTGTGTTATTTATAAGCAATTTTTCTTCTAAAAGTTCTCTTCCCCATAGAAAGAGTATGTGATCCCCATCTAGGATATTGCCTTCTGAATCAACCCCAATAACTCTATCGGCATCTCCATCGAAGCTAAATCCCATATCAGCATTGTTCTCTTTTATGGCTTTAATTATTGGATCCAAGCAAGTAGAACCACAATTTAAATTTATTTTAAAACCATCTTGCTCATTATTAATGACTTTGACATTAGCTCCTAGTTTCTTAAAAATACTTGCTGCGCAGGTAGTTGCAGATCCGTAACATGTGTCTAAAATTATTTTCATTCCATCTAAGTTTTCATCCCCCATAGTATTAATAAGTCCCTCTTTATAGATATTAAAAAGGTTATTATTTTCACTTATAGATGTTTTTTTATAAGTAGATAATTTAAGCTTGTTTGCTGTCTTTAAAATCAGTTCTATTTGATTTTCAAATTTTTTTTTAATTTTTTCTCCATTATTATCAAATATTTTAATACCATTATATTCAGGAGGATTATGGCTTGCCGATATCATAATCCCACTACTAAATTTTTCTTTTTTTATTAAGAAAGGGATAGCTGGTGTAGGGCAGATTCCTAAGTATATAAATTCTTTTCCTGCTGCATTAATCCCTCTTGATATAGCCTCTAGAAGAATATATCCACTTACTCTTGTATCTCTTCCGAGTAGTATTGGATTATTGGTTTTCGTTAAAACGCCTAAGGCATATCCAACCTTATATGCTAGAGAATATGTTAATTCTTTATCAAATATTCCCCTAATTCCATCAGTGCCAAATATTGATTGCATATTATTATTTCTATTAGTATTTTGCTAATTGTATTTATATTATCAGTTGATTAAAAGTAAAAAGAATAATATTCTCTTTAATTATATTATCCATATAAAATATAAAAAGTTAATGATTAGATAATGCAATCTGGCAATAAAGAATCCTTTTTAAATTCCTCCCAAAAATCAATACTAATATTATTTTTTGCTCTAATAATTTGCTCTGCACTTGTATTAAAAAGTTTTATATTTCAACCCACTTTTCTTCTTAAGAAATTTGGACAATCATCTATTGATCCTGAAATAGCTTTTACAAATAATAAACCTACTTTTCTTGAGTTTTATGCAGATTGGTGCGAAGTTTGTAAGGAAATGGCTCCAAAAGTTGATGATATTAAAAAAAAATATGAAAAAGAGATTAATTTTGTTTTTTTAAATGTAGATAATCCAAAATGGGAAAAATACATAAGAAATTTCAATGTTAATGGAATTCCACAAATAAATATTTTTGATAAAGATTCTAATTTAGAACTCACGTTTATTGGAAAACAGGAAGAGGTAACTATAAAAGAATCTCTCGATAATTTATACGATAAATTTAGAGGTGATTCAAAAATTTTAAATTCAGAATTCTCAATAATCAAAGACAATAAAAATTATCGATCCTCTCCAAGAAGTCACGGATAAATTTATTTCCAATTCATTGCTTCAGATACAGATGGAAAATATTTGATAAATACTTTCTTACACTCTTCAGCTATTTCCATATGTTCTTTTTGTGTTCCTTCTTTTGATCTTAGCTGTATATAGTGAATCCAAGACCTGCAGGAACCAGTCATATAGATTCTTGTTGGGGTAGCTAAGGGCATAATAAATCTAGCGCATTCCTTTGCGATCCCTTCATCTAGCATTTCTTCGTATAGTTTATTTGCCTCTTGAAAGTGTTTTGAAATTTTTTCTGAAAATTTTATTTTAAGTTGATCCGGTATGTCATCAATGCTATTTTGACGATTCTTTTTATCTTGCCTTCTTAAGTTTGGAATAGGAATTTCATTTCCTAGTAAACTGGTCTCAGCATATCTTTGTGAGAATTCTTGAAAAGTAAATGATCTATGTCTAAGAATTTGAGCCGCTATACCTCTATTAGTTTCAATTTTCAATGTCATGCATGATTGTTCAAAAACTGACCAATGCTCATGTTGTATGCAATATCTTAATAATCCGGCAAATTTATCATTAGCCTGATTCGAAGGATTAGAAACTCTGGCGATGTAAGCCATTGTTTTTTCTGCCTCTGGAGTTAATGAAATTAGCTCAACTTTACTCATATTAAATTTTGGCTAAAGTAACCTGTTCTGGTTGGTTTTGATATTTACCTTTTCTATCTTCATATGTTGTCGAGCAAGGATCGCCCTCAAAAAATAATAGTTGACAAATACCTTCATTTGCGTAAATCCTACAATCTGCACCTGAACTGTTGCTGAATTCTAATGTAAGATGCCCCTCCCAACCGGCCTCGGCTGGGGTTGTATTTACTATGATTCCGAGACGAGCATAAGTACTTTTACCGATACAAATCACAGTAATATTTTCTGGGACTTTCATTTTCTCTAAAGCAACTCCTAGGCCGTAAGAATGAGCAGGTAAAATAAAAAATTCACCATCTTTATCTTCGTGAAGAATCGTTTTTTCTAAGTTATCAGGATTAAATTTCTTTGGATTCATAACGGTTCCAGGGACATGCTTAAATATTAGAAACTCTTTAGAAGATAGTCTTAAATCATAGCCATATGAAGAACATCCATAACTTAAAACTGCATTTTGTTTATTATTAGGATCTAGATGTCTGACTAAATTTGATTGAAAAGGATTTATCATTCCTTCAGAAGCTTTTTGGTTTATCCAGAGATCATTTTTGAGCATAATTTCTATGAGCGAAGTTCTGTAATTTGGTCAGCCATTAATAAGAAATTTTTTGGAATGGATGTACCAGTAAGGATTACATCTCCTGATATAAATCGGTTTTCAAGTGTTGAAATCAAATCATCTTTACTGATAATATTCATCTCGATAGCTAGAAAAACTTCATCAAGAATAATTTGATCATATTCTCCAGAAAGTAATTCTTTTTTGCAAAAATCCCATAATTCTATTATTGAATTATTAATAGATTTAGAAATATTATTGTTTATGTTTTCTGACTCATATTGATCATAAGAATTAGAAGATCTTATCCATGTAAGATTACCGCAAAGCTTTTGAGCATTGGAAATTCCTTGTTTTACGCCACCCTTCATTAGTTGAACTAAAAGTACTTTTCGTCCTAAAGCTGCATTTCTAAGTGAATCTCTGATAATGGATGAATAACTTCCTCGGTATGAAGATTGGTAAATCTGAATTTGACCATTTTGATTTATCTTTCTTAATTTAAATTCTTTATTTTTATTTATGTTTACAACTTCATGGTTGCTTGTTATATAACTATTTGACGAACTGGCTACCATTATTTTAAATTTACTTTTCTACATTCAGTATAGTTAAAATTTTATTACACTGCATATAGTGTAATTTTCCTTAAAGTAGCTTCTTAGAATAAAGAATTGTTTTTTATAATAATTTTCAAAAAAAATATAAGAATTGAAAAATGTTACTGTTGATACAAGTTATTTCTTGCTGTCTTCTTAAGTTTTTTAATAGTAAAGATATTTATGTCACCTGCTTCAAGAGGATTCAGCCGCTTAACTCCGCAACCTTCCGGACAAAATACTATTAATACTATTGGTGAACGTTTTCCGATTAATAGAACATTAATGGAAGTCATAAAAGGTCTTGAAGGGGCTAGTACAGAAATGGTTGAGAGATCGAAAACAATATTTTTCCCTGGAGATCCTGCTGAAAGAGTTTATTTAATAAGAAGAGGAGCAGTAAGGTTATCAAGAGTTTATGAATCAGGAGAAGAAATTACTGTTGCATTGTTAAGGGAAAATAGCCTTTTTGGAGTTTTATCTCTCCTAACAGGACATAGGTCTGATCGGTTTTATCATGCTATTGCTTTTACAAGAGTTGAAATGATTACAGCCCCTGCAAATTCTGTTTTGAGAGCAATTGAAGAAGATGCATCCGTTGGTCTTTTACTCTTGCAGGGCCTTTCAAGCAGGATTCTACAAACAGAAACAATGATAGAAACTCTTACACATAGAGACATGTCATCTCGTCTAGTAAGTTTTTTGATGGTTTTGTGTCGAGATTTTGGAGTGGCAAGTGAAAAGGGTATTACTATTGATTTGAGACTTTCTCATCAAGCTATAGCCGAGGCAATAGGTTCTACAAGAGTTACCATTACAAGATTATTAGGAGATTTGAAAGATTCAGGATTACTAACTATTGAAAGAAAGAAGATTACAGTTTTTGATCCAATAGCACTTTCTAAAAGATTTAATTGATATTAAATCAATTCATTCTCTATTATGAAGAGTAATTAAATATTTAGATATATTGTGTCTGGTTGGCTTTTTATTATTTTCTTATTACTGCTTGGAGGTTTAATTTCAACGTTAGGTGACTTATTAGGTTCAAAGATAGGTAAGGCTAGATTTAGCATTTTAAAGTTAAGACCAAAAAAAACTGCAATTTTAATTACAATTTTTACAGGTAGTCTGATAAGTGCTTCATCTTTGTTCTTAATGATATTAGTAAATAGACAGCTGAGAGTTGGGTTATTTAGGTTAGGAGATTTACAGAAAAAACTTCAAGAAAGTAAACAAGTTTTGATACCTTTAGAAAAAGAAAGAGAAAAACTAGAAAATAAAATAAAAGCTAAAGAGACTGAATTTAAGCAGTTAGAAAGGAATATAATTGCATTAAGAAGCGGGAAATTTGTAATAAGAAGTGGGCAATCTTTAATTATTTCAGAGATAAGTTCTTCTAACCTGAAAGACATTAAATCTAAAATAGAAAAAATTATAATCAATGCCAATAGATATACTCATAAGATAGTTAAACCAAAAAATAAAGAAGTTATAAATTTATTGTTATTAAGAAAAAATCATATTGAAGAAATGCAAAATACTATTTTGAAAGGAGGTAATTGGGTAATTAATATAAAATCTGTAAGGAATGTTTTAACAGGAGAAAATTTTGTGTATGCTTTTCCTGAAATAACAGAAAATAAGATAATAGTTAGAAAAGGTGAAAGAATAACAAAAATTGACTTCAAACAAGAAGATTTTAATAAAAAAGATTTTGGGGATAAGGTAAATTTTCTACTATCTTCTAGTTTGGCTGAAATTAAGAGAAGAGGTTCACTTGTAAATGAAATTAAATTGCGAGGCGATTCTATAAAAGAATTAAGAGACTTCTTAAATAAAAATGATAAAACTAATTTTGAATTAGAAGCAGTCTCTTTGTTTAACAGTAAGACTGCTCAACCAGTGATTGTTGAACTAAATGTAAATTATCCAGAATCTTAGATGTCTAGAGTTATAACTATTGATCCAGGGATATCGAAATGTGGAGTGATAATAGCTGATATCAAAGAAAAAAAAGTTTACGAAGCAGTAGTTATTAAAAGTCATCTACTTTTGAAATTTGTCAAAAAAAAATATCAGAACGAAAAAAACGTTCAGTTGTTAATTGGCAATGGAACAAGTAGTAAAAATTACATAAAATATTTAAATCAGTTTGAGCCTGATTTGATTATTGCTGAAGAAAAAAATTCAACTTATAGGGCTAAACAAAGATATTTTGAAATTTTTCCATTAATAGGCATAAAATGTTTTTTACCAAGAGAGATATTTATTTTGAATAAAAATTTAGATGCATTAGCTGCGTTAATTATTATGGAAGATTATTTCAAAATTAAATTTGATGTAAGTGAAAAAATTAAGACTAAAACTTGGCTGAAATAATGAATTTATATTCATTTCCTGCTTCAAGTTCATAATCTTTCTTTAGAAAGAATCTCAATAATGAATCTTCAATTAATGCTCTGCCTAAAGGTGGGTTTACAAACAAAACTCCTCTTCCAAATGACCATGTGAAGGACCACTTGAAATCGCTTGCTTCAACAATTCCTTTCACTTCTTTTTTTGTGAAACAGTATTCTTTTACACTTACATGTGCAGTTGTCTCAGGCTTTGCTTTCATTTACAAATTCTCTTCTCTATGAAAGGAATTTAATTCACTAATAATATAATCTTCATTTTTATCATTTAGTTCTATGAGTGATTCGATTAATTTTTTATAAACTCTATCCAAAGTTAAACTTTCTTTTGAAGATATATTACCTAAGACATGGGAAATAGTATTGAGGGTTTTGTTTCTTTCATTAACTGGTGGGGAGCCTATACCTATTTTTATTCTATTAAAATTTTCAGTCTGCAATTTCTTAATGATATCTTTAAGTCCATTGTGTCCTCCAGAACTTCCTTTTTTCCTAAATCTAATTTTGCCCAGAGGTAGATCAATGTCATCAACTATTATAAAAAGACGATCCAAATCTACCTTATACCAGTCCACTATCGCCCTGACAGCATTTCCACTATGATTCATAAAAGTGTTTGGCATAAATAATCTATAAGTATAATTATTTATTTTGAATTCTGAATACCAACTTTTAAGCTTATTTTTCAAAGTAAATTTAGAATCGTATTTTTCCGAAAAATATTCAAGTAGTAAAAATCCAAGGTTGTGTCGATTTTTGATATATTCTTTACCAGGATTGCCCAAACCAATTATAAATTTCTCATTGTTATCCATAATTGTAATTTCATCTTTTAATTTTTATAAATTATAAATATAGAAACTCAATAAGATTTTTGTAATGTGCATGAGAACACAAATTTAAAGAAAGACTTTTATGTTACTACTAATGAAATTATAGATTTTTGCCTATTCAAAAATTATTTAAACAATCAAAATGAATTACTTTATAAAAAATAATTAAAAATTTTAGTTCCCATTCCAATCAACTGAAAATCCTTGAAGTAGTAAGGATTGATTGTATATTTGCAAAAGGATAACAAGAAAAACTAATAAAAGTAAACCTATGACGGTCATAATAGGAACGGCCCCCCAACCAGGAACAACTTTTCCTTGTCCTGAATTTCCAATAGCTTTCAAAAGATTTCCTAATGCAGTTTTTTGGCCCATAGTAATTTCTCTAAATCGAATATATTTCGTTATTGTATAAGAATGAATACATAAATTGTTCACAAATTTACTAAAATTGATGCAAACTTTATCATCCGCTCCAGATCCTGCTGTTTCCGTGGCAGTATCAATACTAGCTGTATTATTAGCTTTAACAGGTTTTGGACTATGGACAGCTTTTGGTCCAAAAGCGGCAAAACTAACAGATCCTTGGGATGATCATGATGATTAAAATGTTTTTTTAATCAATTAGTAAAAGTTAAAAGTATTTCAAAACTTACCAAAAATACAAAAAGTAAACCTTTTCACATAATTTAAATATAAATTTAATAGGATATAAATCTGTTAGCAATTGCAATTCCATGCTCGCCTTAAAAATTTCAGTTTACACAATCGTATTTTTCTTCGTAGGAATATTCCTCTTTGGTTTTTTAGCTAGTGATCCTACAAGAACACCAAATAGAAAAGATTTAGAGAGTCCACAAGATTAATTTCCCATCATTTTGAAGATTAGCAATCTTGTAAAAGTCATATTTTTTGGTTCTGTATTAATCAACTTATCCCCTACCGGAAAAGCAACAGAACTTTTTACTAATGAGACGAGAAATTCTTCTCAATCAAATAGTATCAATTGGGTTAAAATAGTTGTTCCTAAATATACAAATTCTACCCAGAGTTTATCGTTTCAAAAATATATAGATAATTATCCAAGTAATTCTAAAGATAAGAAATTACAAACTAGTAGGAATGAATCCACTTTACTTTCAGCTAACTCTCTGGATATCAAAAACGAGTTAGAGATACAATCTGATATACAATCTGAGGAGAATAATATTCTAAAGGCAGAGGGTAATGTTCTCGTTCTTTATAGAGGAAATATTCTTAATACAGATAGCCTAGTCTATGATAAAGCACAAAAAACTATAATTGCTAAGGGAAATATTTCCCTGAGTATCGGGGAACAAATATTCAAGATGAATAGGTTTCAATATGATTTCAATAATGAAAAAGGTTATTTGTTTGAGGTAAAAGGATTAATTAAAACAGATAATCTTATTGATGATTTGTTTTCTAATTTTGAAACATCAGATATTAAAAATATTGAAATTTTAAAAGAGATGAATAAGGAAAAAGTTTTATATACGCCTAATGCTGTTAGGAATTGGGTATTAATTACGGATAAAATAGAAATTGATAAAGAAAAATGGAAGAGTGAAAAAGCTTTTTTTACTAATGATTTACTTGAATTAAAGCAAGTTAAGATAGAAATCAATTCACTTGAAGCTATTCCTAAAAAAGATGAATTAAGATTTAAATCTTCTTTAAATCGGTTGATATTAGATGAGAAAATTTCAATACCCTTTTGGGTTGGAGATAGAACATTAACTAACAAATTAAGTTATGCAAATAAATGGAATGTTGGATTTGATAATACTGATAAAGATGGATTTTTCATTGGTAGAAAACTTAATTCAATAAATTTATTTGATCAATTTATTTTTGATTTAGAACCACAATTTTTACTTCAAAGATCACTTAAAGGTAATACCAAAAGTTTTGTGAACAAGGGAGATTCCATAACTGGAGATAAAGTAAAAAGAGAAACAAAATTGAAAGATTATTTTGCTCTAAATTCTCAAATCAAAGGAAAAATTAATAATTGGAAATTGGAAACAGATCAGCAAATTAGCTCTTTTGATTCTGAAAAATTTTCAGAAGCTCTAAGATTTAAATCTAATTTAAGTAAAGATATTTCTTTATTTAATTCATTATGGAATAAAAGTTTTTATGGTATTTATAGAGAAAGGGTGTGGAATGGTTCCATAGGTGAAACTGAAATTTATTGGGGATATGGTTCTAAATTAAAAAAACAAAATACTTGGGAAGTTAATGGAATTAAAAAAACAGAGATATTATCTTTTGGATTTGCAAATATTAAAGGGGAAGCCTTAAATAATAAAAACTTGGTTACTAGTACAAAGGGTAATTTCTTTTATTTGTTAGATCAAAAATTCCCAATAATTGTTGATGAACCTTCGAATATATTTGTTGATAGTTCATATAGATACATTCCTAAGCCTATTAAGAGAGGACTAAGTCTAAATACCAAACTAGAATTTTTATATTCTTTTTACGATAGTGGTAATAATCAAAAGCATGTCTCTTTAGGGGCTGGTCCGGAAATCGTTTTTGGGAATTTCCAAAAAAAATCTTTTGACTATACCAAGATAAGTGTATTACCCATTTATAAAATAAAAAGTGGAGATAGTGTCTTCAAATTCGATCAGATTTCTGATAAATTCACCCTAGATTTTACATATGATCAGCAGTTATACGGCCCTCTTATTCTAAAAAGTTCTGCAATTCTAAATATAGATAGTGATTCAAAAGATTATGGTGATTTGATAAATTCTAAAATCTCATTAAATTGGAAAAAAAGATCTTATGAATTAGGAATCTTTTATCAACCTCATAATGAGGCCGGTGGAATTTCTTTTACCTTATTTGGTTTCAAATAGCTTAACTAATTATTAAATTTTATATAAGGTAAATCATTTAATTTGTTTTCAATTAAATCCTTATTTTCAAGTAGTTTTGAAGTGGCATCCCATTCTCCAGATAAAAACATTTTTTTTGAAGTTTCTTTAATTTCAAGATTAAATTTCAATTCTTCAGATTTTGCAGTGGATTTGGAAAGATCAATCTCTAAGAATAAATTTTGAATATCCAGATATTTCTGTATTTCTTTTATTGATTCCTTTGGAAGAGTAAAGCATGGGATTCCAATTGCAATACAGTTACTATAAAAAATATCTGCAAAACTTTCTCCAATTATGGCTTTTATTCCCCATCTCATTAATGCTTGAGGAGCATGCTCTCTGCTTGAACCGCATCCAAAATTACTATTAACAATTAGTATTGAGGCTCCTTTATTTGTCTCTAAATCAAAAGGGTGATTCCCTTTAAGAGTTTTACGATCATCATCAAAAACAGATTTACCCAAGGAGTCAAAATCAATACATTTAAGAAATCGAGCAGGAATTATTCTATCAGTATCAATATCATCTCCAACTAATGAGATGCATTTCCCATTTATTTGAGAAAAATTTCCTATTGGAGGTTTGAATTTAGAACTCATTTGTTAATAAAATCTCTTATGTCACTAACTTTTCCTGTAATTGATGCAGCGGCAACCATCGCTGGACTCATTAGAAGCGTTCTTCCATTTGGAGAACCCTGTCTCCCTTTGAAATTTCTATTGCTAGAGCTGGCACTTACTTGATTTCCAACGAGTTTGTCTGAATTCATTGCTAAACACATTGAACAACCAGGCTCTCTCCACTGAAAGCCTGCTTTTATAAATATTTTATCAAGACCTTCCTCTTTTGCTTCTTTCGCAACCTTCTCTGAGCCTGGAACCACAAAAGCTTTTATATTTTTTGCTACTTTATTATGCTTCAATACTTGAGCGGCAACTCTTAGGTCACTTATTCTTCCATTTGTACAACTCCCTATAAAACAAACATCAATTGGAGTATTTTTGATTGATTGTCCAGGTTTGAAATCCATATATTCATATGCCTCCTCAGCAATAAATTGGTCGTTTGGATTTATCTCGTTTAATGAAGGAATTTTTTGATTTACGCCGATACTCTGCCCAGGTGTAATACCCCATGTAATTGTGGGTTCTACTTTAGAGGCATCCAACTTGAATACATCATCATAAATACAATTATCACTACTTACTAATGATTTCCACCATTTAACGGCCTTTCCCCAATTTTCATTTTGAGGTGAGCATAATTTATTCTTCATATAATTAAAGGTTCTTTCATCAGGATTTATATAACCGCATCTTGCTCCTCCTTCAATGGACATATTGCATATAGTCATTCTTTCCTCCATTGATAATGCAGTTATGGCAGGACCTGCGAATTCATAGGCATAACCTACTCCTGCTTTTACTCCGAGTTGATTAATTATATGAAGTACTAAATCTTTAGCATAAATTCCATTTGATAATTTATTTTCACACCAAATTTGTCTGACTTTGAGCTTATTCATAGCTATCGTTTGACTAGCAAGTACATCTCTTACTTGGCTAGTACCAATACCAAAAGCAATTGACCCAAATGCTCCGTGAGTTGATGTATGAGAATCTCCACAAGCAATTGTCATGCCTGGTTGGGTCAAACCAAGTTCAGGAGCTACTACATGAACTATTCCTTGATTACCACTACCAATATTAAAAAATTTAATTTTGTGCTCGATACAGTTCTTTTCAAGAGTTTCGATCATTTGTTCTGCCAGATTATCTTTGAAAGGCCTGCTTTGATTATCTGTTGGCACAATATGATCAACTGTAGCTACAGTTCTTTGAGGAAATTTTACCTTTAGATTTTTATCTTTTAAAGCTCCGAATGCTTGCGGGCTCGTAACTTCATGAATAAGGTGAAGACCGATTAAAATCTGATCGGATCCACCAGGAAGATTTGCAACTTTGTGTAAATCCCACACTTTATCAAATAAGGTATTTTGACTCAATTTGCAAAAAAAAATTTACTTACTACTAGATAATAAGATTAATCTAAGGCTGTTTAAACACACATTTACACTTAGTCTTTGAATTTCAATTCTATTTCTTGTTGAGCTAAATATTTTTTTAATATTGGTTATGTGACCATTTGGCCCTGCAATTGAGATATAAACTAATCCAATAGGCTTCTCTTTATTGCCTCCACTTGGACCGGCAATGCCACTAATTGCGATAGACCAATCTGAATTTAGTTTTTCTTTTGCATTAATTGCCATAGTTTCAGCAACCTCTTCAGAAACAGCACCAAATTTTTTTATCAGATTTTCTGGAACATTTAATAATGATTGTTTAAGGTTATCACTGTACGAAATAATGCTACCTTTAAATACTTGTGATGAGCCTGGTATTGCTGTGATTGAAGAGGAGAGAAGACCTCCGGAACAGGATTCTGCAAAAACTAGAGATTCTTTTCTTTTTATTAATTCCTTTATTAATACGCTTGATAAATTATCATCATTTTCACCAAAAATAAATTTGGAAAACTCTTTTTTCAATGTTTCTTTAACGGGGTTAATTATATTTCTTGCTTCTAATTCATTTTTAGCTCTTGCTGTTATTCTGAGCTTAACTTCTCCTAAATTCGCGTATGGCGCGACAGTGGGGTTTTTTAGTTTTAGAAGATTATCAATCTTTTCAGAAATAGTAGACTCTCCTACACCAGAAAATTTAAGAGTATTTGAGAAAAATATATAACCATCTGAAAAATTATTTTTAATATAATTAACTGCAGTTTCTTTCCACATTTCTTTCATTTCACTTGGCACTCCTGGAAAAGTCAGGATGGTAAATTCCTCAATTGGTTTCCATATCATGCCAGGAGCAGTGCCTCTAGGATTATTAATTATTTGAGCATCTTTTGGAAAAAAACATTGTTTTTTTAAACTAGATTTGTTGAAACTTGAACCTGAAATTGAAAGCTTTTTTTTTATTTGATCCCATAAATATTCTCTTTCAGAAAGAGTTGCATTAAAAGATTTTGCTATTGCCTCAGTAGTTAAGTCATCTGGAGTAGGGCCCAGACCACCTGTAGTAATTAATAAATTACTTCTTGAAGATATTTCTTTGATTAGTTTAGTAATTCTTTCAGAATTATCTCCAATAGTTGACTGCCTAAAATGGTTAAGTCCTAAAGTTGATAACTCCTCAGAAATCCATTGAGCGTTAGTATTTACTATATTTCCTAAAAGTAACTCGGTTCCTATAGAAAGAATTTCAACCCCTTTACAGTTAGGATCATTTGATTGATGCTTCAAGTTTGAATTCATAAAGAGGAAAACGATTACATAAAGTTAATACCCTTTCCTTGCATTCTTTTTCTATTAATAAATCATCTGGATTGAGTAATCTATCAGCAATAATTTCACCAACTTCAACAAAAGCATCATTATTAAAACCTCTAGTGGTTAAAGCTGCAGTTCCCAATCTCAACCCACTTGTTACAAAAGGTGATTCAGGATCAAACGGGACAGTATTTTTATTTGCTGTTATGTTAACTTCACTTACAAGTAAGTCAGCAACTTTACCAGTCATATTAATACTTCTTAAGTCAAGCAAAACAATATGATTATCTGTACCTCCACTAACAATATTTATTCCTCTTTTAATTAACGTTGAAGATAGAACTTTTGCATTATTGATAACTTGTTTTGAGTAACTAATAAAGTTGGGCTGTAAAGCTTCTCCAAAGGCAACAGCTTTAGCTGCGATTATATGTTCTAAAGGACCACCTTGAGTTCCAGGGAATACAGATTTATCAAACTTCTTTCCAAATTCCTTATCTTTACATAAAATTAATCCTCCTCTTGGACCTCTCAAGGTCTTATGTGTTGTCGTAGTTACCACATCACAATACGGAATTGGATTAGGGTGGAGTTTGGTTGCTACTAGTCCAGCTATATGAGCAATATCAGCCATTAAATAAGCTCCAACTTCATCAGCGATTCTTCTGAACGACTCGAAATCAATTTTTCTTGGATAAGCAGAATATCCACAAATAATTAGTTTTGGTTTTGTAGCTAATGCAATATCTCTAATTTCATTAAAATTTAATTTATTAGTTTCTTTATCAACTCCATAGTGAACGGCATTGAACCATTTCCCGCTCATATTGACTGGAGATCCGTGGGTTAAATGTCCTCCATGCGATAGATCCATTCCTAATATTGTGTCACCAGGTTTAAGTAAACTTAGAAAAACAGCAGCATTTGCTTGTGCTCCACTATGGGGTTGAACGTTCGCCCAGTCTGCATCAAAAAGTTGTTTTGCTCTCTCGATTGCTAGTTCCTCTATCTCATCTACAAATTCACAACCACCGTAGTATCTTTTTTGTGGAAGACCTTCAGCGTATTTATTTGTTAAAACCGAACCCTGAGCCTGCATTACAGCCATTGATGCAAAATTCTCACTAGCAATCAATTCAAGATGCGTTTCTTGTCTATTTTTTTCGGAATTAATTAAGTTGGATATGATTGGATCACTTTCTTTAAGATTTTGAAGAATATTCATTAAAATAAAGGAAACTTTAATTTAAATATAGACGATATTTTGAAAGAAAATGTAAAAAAATTATTTCATAATTTATAACGCGCCTGGAGAGATTCGAACTCCCGACACCCTGATCCGTAGTCAGGTGCTCTAATCCACTGAGCTACAGGCGCATATTTATGTAATATCTCTGGTCCTGGGTCTCTTAGTCAACAAGATTTCAGTTAAACTATCTAATATTAACAATCTAAATTCATAATTATGCCGATTAAATGGTATGGCAATGGTGATTCAGAAGACCCTATTTACAAACATTTTTCCAGAATAGTAAATTTTGTAATTCATTGTATGGTATTTACTGCAGTCGTATGTGGAACTTGGCTTTTTAAAGAGATTAAACATGACTTAGCTTTTTTTAATAATTTTGCAATTGCATGGGCAGTCATTCTCACATCGCATTTACTTTTTGTATTTATAAAAAAACCTAAGGATTATAAAAAACAATCAACTTAAGTTTTATTATGAATTCTCAGATGCAAATCAGTGATCTAGAAAATATTATTTCAGAAAAAATTTTTATAAAAATAGAAAAATGGAATCTGTATCTTGGAGATGCTGGTTTAGCTAGAAATCTTGCTTTGGAATGTATTAGCAATTTAGATAAAGGTAGTCAGCAGGCCGCAAAATTAGGCTTAGAAGCTATTAAAGTAAAAATTGGAGATGGAAATCAAACAATTCTTTTGTCTAAGTTGATAACTGCATCACAAATTTGTGATTTAGAGGAAATACTTGATAATTTATGATTCTTAATCATATCTTGATTAGTGGATTTAATTTATTAACCCCGAATAACTTGGTTATCGAAAAATAAATAATCAAAAAACCCAACAATCCTATAAATAATATAAATAGCTCCCAAGCGTTCGAATTTAATACATTTATATCCTTGATAACTGAATAACAAATTGTGCTTGTAATAGAGCAGGCTAATGAAATAAGAACAAATTTTTTTAATAAAATAATTTTAGGGATTTTGATTCCATAAGTATTAAAGTTTGTAGTAAGAAAAATACATATAATTAAGTTAACTATTCCTGAAGAAAGGATTATACCTATAACACCAAAATTATAAGGAGATAAGTTTCCATAATTAATAGTTGGAGCTCCTACTAGAAACCAATCGAAAAAAACATTTATTATTATTCCAGCGAAAGATAATTGAAAGGGTAACTTTGGGTTCTCAATTGCATAATAAGCTCTAACTAATAAATCTCTATAGAGATAAAAGGGAATTCCAACAGCATAGGCAATTAAAATATTTTTTACTAAAAATACGGCTTCGGAATTAAAAGCCCCTCTTTGAAAAATAAATTGCACTAATTGATTATTAAATGTAATAAAAAAACCAGTCAAAAAAATAGTTGTTAAAAAACAATATTCTATTCCTGAGATTAAACTTTTTTCTAAGTTTCTATTCTCTTGCTTACTATTGAATTTTGAAAACTTTGGAAGTAGTGGCAATATCAAAGCGTTTGATAAAACTCCCAGTGGAGCTTGTATAAGAAAATTGCCGTAGGCTAATCCCGATGCGGCACCTTGAAAGCTTGAAGCAAAAAACATATCAACAAAAACATTAATTTGCCCTAAACCTGATGAAATTGTTGCAGGAGCGATTAATTTGAAGATTCTTTTCTCTTCATTTTTAAATAAATGCCAAGCCGAATTAAATCTAAATAAGCCGATCTTATTGATTTCCCAGCACTGAACAGCAAATTGTATACAAGTACCTGTTAATGTTGCTTTGGCTAGTAATCCTGAATAAAACAAATAATTAGAATTTGTATTTTGATGACTAAAGATCCAACTGGCTGAAATAAATAGAATTGTTGTCAGACTTGTTAAAGCTGGACTTATGCTTGATATGAAAAATTTATTTCTTGAATTTAAAGCTCCAAAACTCAATCCTATAAAAGCAGAAAGAGGAATACAAGGAGTTAAGATTTTTAATTGATACGTTGCGATAGATTTAGCTTCAACACTTAAATTTGGGGCTATAAAGTTTATTAGAAAACCTGAACTAAAATATACAACTACTCCTAGAATAAAAAATAACAAAGTTAGTTTAATACTTACTTTTGTTAATACGAGGGCCCCCTCTCTCCTCTTAAGTGGAGTTAGCACTGCTACAACTGCATTATGTAATGGGCCATTAATTCCACCAATAATAATAAGTAAAAAACCTGGGATTATGTAGGCGTAGTTATAGGCGTCGTATGTTATTCCAATTCCAAAGGCTGCAGCGATAAATATTTGTCTTATAAAACCTGCAACTTTACTTAAAGATGTGGCAAACGAAATTGAAGCCACATTATTTTTAAAATATGAAAGCATATGATATTGAGTTAAATCTTTTCAAGAAGATTTAGATTCCATTATATTTTGTTTCTAATCTAGTTCACACTTTATGAATGATCGAATAATTGAATTTGAACCATTAATTGAAGGTATTTTAATTAAAAGATATAAAAGATTTCTCGCTGATATTCAGATTGAAAATGGAGAAATAGTTACTGCCCATTGTGCTAATACAGGCCCGATGAAGGGTCTTTTAAACGAGGGAGCTAAAGTAAGAATTAGCTTTTCTTCATCAACTACAAGAAAGCTACCTTGGACTTGGGAACAAGTAAAAGTAATAGGAAGTGATAACAAAGAGGTTTGGGTTGGGATAAATACATTATTTGCGAATAAACTGATTAGAAAAGTTATTGAACAAAACCTATTCAAAGATAAACTCGGGGAGATATCTAAAATCAAGTCTGAAGTACCTTATGGCAAAGATAAAAAAAGTAGAATTGATTTTCTTTTGACTCCAAAATCTTCAAATCCTGATAATCGTAACATTTATGTTGAGGTTAAAAATACTACTTGGACAAAAAATAATGTAGCTCTTTTCCCTGATACGGAGACGAAAAGAGGACAAAAACATCTAATAGAATTAAAAGGCTTAATTCCTGAAAGTAAAAGTGTTTTAGTTCCTTGCATTACAAGAAAAGATATAGATTATTTCGCCCCTGGAGATGAATCAGATCCCTTGTATGGGCTGCTTTTTCGAGAATCAATTAGTGCAGGTATGTTACTAATGCCATGCTGTTTTGAGTTTCATTCAGATCATGTAGCTTGGGAAGGATTTAAACCCTTAAAATTAAATTAATTTTTGGGTATTTTTAAGTTGATTTAGAAAAAATACCTTAATTTAACAAAGATTTTTTGGGATGCAACAATTAAATTGGTATAAACGACTACTAGACATACATAAGTTTTCTGAGCAAAATTATATATGAAAGGAAACAGGACCCCCTGTTTTTTTGCAGACTAATTTTTTATTTATGACCACTGCTTTGCAAACGCCTCAAAGGCGCTCTAGGCCCAAGCTTCAAGATGCAAGTCTTGTTAATGGACCTATGCTCCTTTTGAGGAGTATTCGTGGGTTCAGTTCAAACCGCTCAATGTTGTGGCTTGCAACTGTCCCTCTAGCTTTGTTTGGTTTAGGTATTTTTAATCTTTCAGCTCATGCAGCTGATTTACCTGAGTTGAATGCAGCTTTTCTAGCTAACAATTTATGGCTTTTGATCGCTACTATTTTAGTGATCTTCATGAACGCCGGTTTCGCTATGGTTGAAGCGGGTATGTGTCGGTCTAAAAACGCCGTCAACATTCTTGCTAAAAACCTTTTCGTATTTGCTTTAGCTGTAACCTCTTATTGGTTTATTGGCTACTCATTAATGTACGGAGGAAGTGTTGCTGACGGATGGCTATATTTTGGAGGCTTATTTTTTGATCCAACAGTAACAGCCGATATGGTTACTGATGCTGGATTAGTTCCAACAGTTGATTTCTTATTCCAGTCTGCTTTTGCAGGTACTGCAGCAACTATCGTTTCTGGTCTTGTTGCTGAAAGAGTTAAATTTGGTGAATTTGTTGTTTTTGCGATTGTATTAACAGCATTTATTTATCCAATTGCTGGTAGCTGGAAATGGAATGGTGGTTGGCTTGATTCTCTTGGTTTCGTTGACTTTGCAGGTTCTTCAATTGTTCACTCAGTTGGAGCATGGGCAGGTTTAGTGGGAGCTATGCTTCTTGGACCAAGAATCGGTAAATACTCCGATGGAAAGCCACAGGCTATGCCTGGTCACAATATGGCTATTGCTACTTTAGGTGCTTTAATTCTATGGATAGGTTGGTATGGATTTAATCCTGGTTCTCAACTTGCTATGGATCAATGGGTTCCATATGTTGCTGTAACAACTACTCTTGCAGCTGCAGCTGGTGCTATTGGAGCAACTATTGTTTCTACTTTAACTTCTGGAAAGCCTGATCTTACTATGATCATTAACGGTATTCTTGCTGGTTTGGTAAGTATTACTGCAGGTTGTGGTGATATGACTCTTGCGGGAGCTTGGTTCGCTGGACTAGTTGGCGGTATTATCGTTGTATTCTCTGTTGCAGCACTTGATGCAGCTGAAATTGATGATCCTGTTGGTGCATTCTCTGTTCACGGAGTTTGTGGTGTATGGGGTACCTTAGTTATTGGTCTTTGGGGAACTGCAGTTCAAGGAGATGGAGCAGGTATGGGATTGTTCAATGGTGGTGGTATTAATCTACTTCTTGTTCAAGCTCTTGGTGCAGCAGCTTATGCTATCTGGACACTAGTTACTTGCTGGATCGCTTGGTCTATCATCGGAGGATTATTCGGAGGAATCCGTGTATCTGAAGAAGAAGAAACTCAAGGTTTAGATATTTCAGAGCATGGTATGGAATCATATCCAGACTTTGCATCTGCTAAATAAACTAAATTTAAGTAAATTAAAGAAATCTGACTTATGTCAGGTTTCTTTTTTTTGCAATAAATTATTAAAAATGTTGTAATATCAAAAATATGGACACTCAAGCTTTTAGAAGATCTCTTCATCATTCGGACAGATATAACCGAAGAGGTTTTGACTCTCCTACTAAAAGAGCCCAAGCTTTAGAAGAAGCTTACCAAAGTGATTTAATCACCTCAATTAGAAATAATAGTTTTACATATAAAAAAGGGAGATTAAATATAAAATTAGCCCAGGCATTTGGTTTTTGTTGGGGAGTTGAAAGAGCTGTTGCAATGGCCTATGAAACTAGAAGACATTATCCTAATGAGAATATTTGGATAACAAACGAAATAATTCATAATCCCTCAGTTAATGATCATTTAAGAAAAATGAATGTTAAATTCATTTCAGCAAAAAATGGCATTAAGGATTTTTCTTTGGTTTCAGATGGAGATGTGGTTATCTTGCCAGCTTTTGGTGCGACTGTTCAAGAAATGAAACTTCTTCATGAAAAAGGTTGTCATATTATTGATACAACGTGCCCTTGGGTTTCAAAAGTGTGGCATACGGTAGAAAAACATAAAAAACATACTTTTACATCTATTATTCACGGTAAATTTAAGCACGAAGAAACGCTTGCTACTAGTTCATTTGCGGATAAATATCTTGTTGTACTTAATCTTGAGGAGGCAAATTATGTCTCAGAATATATTCTTGGTAGAGGAAATAAAAATCATTTTCTTAATAAATTTGCTCAGGCTTTTTCCAATGGATTTGATCCAGATAAAGATTTAGATAGAGTTGGAGTTGCTAATCAAACAACGATGTTAAAAAGCGAAACAGAGGAGATAGGAAAAGTTTTTGAAAAAACAATGCTTTATAAATTTGGTCCAGAAAAATTAAATAGTCACTTTTTAGCTTTCAACACTATTTGTGATGCTACAGAAGAAAGACAAGATGCGATGTTTTCATTAGTTGATGAAGATTTAGATATCCTTGTGGTAATTGGTGGATACAATTCTTCAAATACAACTCACTTGCAAGAGATAGCTATAAATAAAAATATTTCTTCTTTTCATATTGATACACCTGAAAGGATTTCAGTTAATGAAAATTCTATTCACCATAAACCACTTAAATCTGAAATGGTTTTGAAAAAGAATTTTATTCCTGAGGGAGAAATTAAAGTAGGTATTACTTCGGGAGCTTCTACTCCAGATAAGATAGTCGCTGATGTTATTGAAAAGTTAATTGCTATTACTAAGTAAATATTAATTTTTCTGCATAATTTTTAACTTTATTAAATACATATCACCAAAAAATCCTCATTATTATCTAGAATAACCAAAAGCAATATGGAAGTATGGAAGACACAACACAATCTAATCGAGATCAAACAGCTAAAATGAATGCTTCAAAGGCTCCTCAAAAGGTGGAAGTTGTTGTGGCTAATCCCTCTACGAACTCAGAGGTCAATATATTAGGTGAATTATCTATATTTATTTTAAGGATTGGTTTTAGTGTTTTGATGATTCATCATGGCTTGGAAAAGCTTCAAGATCCTCAAGGCTTTGGAGAATTTGTTGTAGGTAAATATTTCCCATTCTTACCAGGGGACCCTGTCCTTTGGACCTATGGAGCCGCTATTACTCAATTAGTTTGCCCATTAGGATTAGCATTAGGAATTTTTGCAAGACTTAGCTCTCTTGGACTTTTCTCTACGATGGCATTTGCTGTTTATTTTCACCTTTTAGATACAGGTTTAGAGGGCTTTCCATTAGCAGTTGTTGAAGGTCATAATTATGCTTTTGAACTTTCATTCATATACGGAGCTATCTCTCTTTATTTCTTATGTGCAGGACCTGGAAGATTAGCACTTCTTCGTAAGACAAACAAAATCACTTATTATCCAAAATCAAATTGATTTAGTGTAGAAAATGTCTCTTCTTTGTAAATACCATAGAAATACCTTTTAGATTACACATTTCAATACTTTCTTCATCCCTTATACTTCCCCCTGGTTGAACAATTGCACTTATTCCATATTTATGAGCAAGTTCCACGGTATCTGCAAATGGGAAGAAACCATCGCTTGCTAAAACGCCTCCATAACCATTTTCTTTAGCAGCTTGTAAAGCTATTTTTGAAGCCCCAACCCTATTCATTTGTCCAGCGCCGATGCCAAGAGTTTGTTGATCTTTTGCAATAACAATGGCATTTGATTTAACGTGCTTACAAATTTTCCAGGCAAAACTCAAATCTAAATAATCTTGAGTACTTGGAATTTTTTTAGTAACTGTAATCCAACTTTCAGTTTTTTCTTCACTATTATCAGTGTCTTGAACAAGTAATCCTCCCATTATTGATTTAGTAGAAGTTTGGTTCTTTTTTGAGATTTGATCTTTTGAAAAGTTTATAATTCTTAAATTCTTTTTGATTTTTAAAATTTCTAAAGCCTCTGCATCAAAAGATGGAGCTACGACACATTCTAAGAAAATATCTTTGAGGTTAATTGCGGTTTCACTATCTACATTTGAATTAAAAGCAACTATTCCTCCAAAAGCACTAACTGAGTCACATTTCAAAGCATTCAAAAATGCTTGTGAGGCTGAATTACCTATAGAGGCACCACAAGGATTATTGTGTTTTAAAATGACAGATGCAAACGTGTCTGTTGTAGGTTCATCTTTTTCTTCATAGCCAAATTCTAAAACTGTTGAAAGTGCCGACTCAAGATCCAATAGATTGTTATAACTTAACTCTTTCCCTTGTAACTGTTCTGCTGAGTGCCATCCAATATTATTTAAACCATACCAAAAAGCTTTTTGATGAGGATTCTCACCATATCTTAAGGTTTTGATTAGTGGATAAGATTCAATATATTTTGAAGATTGTAAACCTCTTTCTTTTCTTATCCAATTAGATATCGCAGTGTCATAGTCAGCTGTATGTTGAAAAGCTTCAAGTGCTAATTTTGCTTTATATGTTTCTTTTAACGCCCCTTTTTTGCTCTCTGCAAGAAATTCTTGATATTGACTAGGATCGACTAAAACTGAAACGTCTTTATGATTTTTAGCCGCAGATCGAATCATTGATGGTCCTCCGATGTCAATGTTTTCAATAGCATCCTCCCATTTAGATCCCTTCTCAACAGTTTTCTTAAAAGGATATAAATTGACAACTACTAATTCAATTAGTTCAAGATCGTAAGCTTCTATATCTTTTTTATGTTCCTCATCTGTTCTTTTAGCTAATATTCCTCCGTGAATTTTCGGATGTAAAGTTTTAACTCTTCCTCCAAGTATTTCTGGAGAATTAGTAAAATCTGCGACTTTAATAACTGGAATTTTTTCCTCCATTAGATGTTTAGCAGTGCCTCCACTTGATAGAATTTTATAATTAAATTTTTCTACCAATTCTTTACAAAATGGGATTATATTTTTTTTATCAGAGACACTTACTAGGGCTAATGGTGACATTATTGAAAAGTTTACTTACTTAAGAATATAAACATGAAATATGATATTGATCATGAATTTGTCGGGATTAGTTCTCAAACCGCAACTCATAGAATAATTTTGCTACATGGCTGGGGAGCCGATGCAGATGACCTTTTAACACTTGGAAAGGAGATTATAGAAAAAATAAATCTTGATTTTGAGGTAATTTCTTTGAGGGCTTCTGGATTACATCCAAGTGGTCAGGGAAGACAGTGGTATCAATTATACCCTCATGATTGGGAGGGGGCTGAGGTTGAAGTAAATAAACTTTTAGGTACATTAAAAAAATTTGATACTGATCAGATTTCAATAGGAAAAACAATTTTGTTGGGTTTTTCTCAGGGAGCAGCTATGGCAATTGATGCAGGATTTAAATTAAAATTAGGTCTAATTGTTGCTTGTAGTGGTTATCCCCACCCAAACTGGGTTCCAGGAGAAAAATACCCACCATTAATTGTTAGTCATGGTTTATTTGATGATGTGGTGCCTATAGATGCTTCAAGAATTATTCATGAAACGGTAAAAAGTAAGTCTTCTAAATTTTGCGAATTAATAGAATTTGATGGATCCCATCAAATTGATCCAAACTTAATTGACTTTATAAGTTCAAATATAAATAATATTTTTTAAACGAAAGCATATTCGTATTCTTCAATCTCTTCCCAATCATCTGCAGTAAGTTCAAGACCTTCAAATATTTTTTCTTCACCAATCCCCTCAACTACGACTTTTAGTGATGGAAATAGAAAATGATTTTCTTCGGCATATTGGGCACTAAATAAACCTTTTTCACCCCAAAAAAACCTATCAGTGGTATGCTCATTTCTTCGAACATTGAAAACTGAAGGGGCTGATAAGGCATTTTCAGCTATAAATCTTCTTGCAGCTGTAACTGGTTTATGTTTGCCAGTTTCGATATGATAAATAGGTACATGTGCCATTACTCTTTGGCCAGCCAACCTTCTTCTGCTGATTCTTTTTCTTTTTTTTGACATTGATTGGTACTCCAAGAATTATTAATGAGATTAGTCTTATTTATTTTTGCTAATCTTATATCTGTGATTTTGAATTCACTTAAATTACATAGAGGACCCATCAACCCCTGATGTAGCTTAAAATATGATTAAATGTTCATATTTAAGGCTGGCTAAAGTCAGACCTCTTTATATATCTTAATACTTTTTTCATATTTTACAAGTCCCTTTTCAGATTTTTTTAAATTTCACTAATTATGAAGCTCTCAAAAAAATTTGAAGAACTAATTATAAAACAGCTAGAGAGCTTTGGTTGCTCAATGGGAGTGACTCATTTGGTTATGTATCTTGCTTCAACTGAGCAAGGAACTAAAGCATCTTTTGAAATGATTGGTCAATGGCCACAAATTGATAGGCTATTGATATCAGTAGAAGATGATCCTTCACTAAAAGTTTCTTCTCCTAATAGAAGATGGTACCCGCTTCAAGAAAACGATATCTTACTTGGGGTCCTTAGGGTAGAAACTGATTTAAAAGAAGGGAATTGGCCAGTATCTCTTGACTCTAGATTAAAAGCACTTTCACTATCTTTAGCTAAATGCGTTTCTATCGAATTAGAACGTCAAAATAAAAATGAAGAAATTAATTATTTAAAAAATCAGGTCAATGTCATAATCCATCAATTAAGGAATCCATTGGCTGCTCTTAGGACATATGCAAAATTACTAATAAAAAGACTTGGTTCAGATGATGACTCTATTGAAATAGTCGAACGCATGATAACAGAGCAAAAACAAATTAATAATTATATGGACTCTTTTGCGCAATTAAATTCACCTATTCAACTTCCTCTAGAAATTGGAGAGGAAAGATTATTATTACCACCAAATTTAGATAACAAAAAGCTAATAACTGTTCAGAGTTTATTGAGGCCAATTTTAGAGAGGGGTCAAGCTAATGCGAACTTAGAGAATAGAGATTGGACGGAACCCTCTCTTTGGCCAGATTGGACTTTATCGCCATTAAAGGCTAAATATGCTGTAATTGCTGAAATTGTGGCTAATTTATTAGAAAATGCTTTTAAATACGCCCAAAAAGATGCTGAGATTGGACTCACCATTATGAGTAAAGGTCTGTGCATATTTGATGATGGTAAAAAAATAACTAAAATTGAAAATGAGAAAATTTTTCAAAAAGGCTTTCGAGGATCTGCGGCTAAGAAGAAGGATGGCACTGGTGTTGGACTTTTTTTAGCGAGGAAATTAGCAAAACAAATTGGAGGAGAGTTGAAATTGCTTGAAAACTCCTCAATTAATGATGTAAAGGAATTAAAAAGTCTTAAGAAGAAGAATATTTTCTATTTAGAACTTCCTATAAAAGAATTGCATTCATAAATAACATTGCAGTTTCGACTAGTACAACACTCGCACCGCAGGCATCTCCATTGAAGCCTCCAATTTTATTCCCAAGTATGTTTGGAATAGAATAACTTAAAAAAATACCAATAAAAATTAAAAATAAAAATTTAATTAATATTGCTTGGGATGTAATTGAAACAAATTGGTATGCGATGAAAATTAAAAGAAAAACAATGGAAATCAAAGATTCTTTTTTAAATCCATTCCAAAACTTTTTGTGACTAATAGATTTTTTCTTGTAACTCTTATATTTAAACTTTTCTATAAAAAATAAATTTGAAAATCTTCCCCAAAATAAGCATATTGGCAAAACAATAATTATTTGGTTTTGAATTTTGAGTATGCAAGCAATCTGAATTAAAGTTATGAAAAATAAAGATTGAACGCCAAAGGATCCAACTTTACTATCTTTCATAGCTTTTAAACGTTTCTTTTTACCCGCAAAAATACCATCGAAAGTGTCCATTAAACCATCGAGGTGTAAACCCCCTGTAATTAAATATCCTGAAGCCAAACAGATTAAAGCAGATGCATAAATAGACCAAGAATTTATGCTTAAAAAAATAAAGATATAACTCTGTATTGTTCCAATAAAAAATCCCAAAAGCGGCGCAAATTGTGCAATATTTTTAAATTCGGGATTAATTAAAGGTATCTTTGGAAATGTCGTATAGAATATCCAAGATCCAGCCAAATTTTTTATTAAATATTTTTTGATGAGATAAAAATAGATTCAATATTAAATAATAGGGTAGATTAATAAAAAATGATCAAAAAATTTTATAAATTATCGTGTTTGAATTTGAAATTAAATCGAATTGTAGTAATACAGAGGCAAGAACTGGTATATTTCATACCCCAAATGGTCAGGTAAACACTCCAAAATTTATGCCTGTGGGTACTTTGGCAACTGTTAAAGGAATTTCATCTAAGCAGTTAATCTCTACAGGATCAGAAATGATTCTTTCAAATACCTTCCATCTTCATCTGCAACCTGGAGAAAAAATAGTTAAAGAATCTGGTGGAATTCATAAGTTTATGAATTGGGATAAGCCTATTCTTACTGATTCAGGTGGATATCAAGTTTTTAGTTTGGCCAAATTAAATAATATTTCTGATAAAGGTGTGGAATTTAGAAATCCAAGAGATGGTAGTCATGTATTTTTATCACCTGAAAAAGTAATGCAGATTCAAATGGATCTTGGTTCTGATGTTGCCATGGCTTTTGATCATTGTCCTCCGCACACAGCTAACGAAAATGATATTGAGGACTCTTTAGAAAGAACTCATTCGTGGTTGCAAAAATGTGTTCAGACTCATCAGAAATCAAATCAAGCATTATTTGGAATAGTTCAAGGTGGTAAGTATCCAAGATTAAGAGAACATAGCGCAAAATTTACAAGTTCTTTTGATCTACCTGGAATAGCGGTAGGAGGTGTCAGTGTTGGAGAGGCAGTCGAAGAAATACATAGCGTAATTAATTACGTCCCGAATTTCTTACCAATAAATAAACCAAGATATTTAATGGGAATTGGCTCTCTAAGAGAAATTTCTTTAGCTGTTGCAAAAGGATTCGATATATTTGACTGTGTTTTGCCTACAAGACTGGGAAGACATGGGACTGCATTTTTTAATGATGAAAGATGGAATATACGTAATGCCCGCTTTAAAAATGATTTTTCTCCAATAGATAAAACTTGTAAATGTGAAACTTGTAAATCGTACTCTCGTGCTTACTTACATCATTTGGTTAGAAATGATGAAATATTAGGCCTAACGCTTATAAGCCTACATAATATTTCTCATCTAATTCGATTTACAAATGCAATTTCTGCTGCAATTAAAGATAATTGTTTTACAATAGATTTCGCTCCATGGAAAAGATCCTCTATTGCTCACCATACGTGGTAACGTCTTAACATAATTAATTAATTTATTAAGAAGGTGCTCACTCTTTTAAATACATTCGCTGAATTGCCTGAAGCATATAAGGCTTTCGCTCCAACCGTTGACGTTCTTCCTTTAATACCTTTATTTTTCTTTTTATTAGTTTTTGTTTGGCAAGCTGCAGTAGGGTTTAAATAAAATCTATTTATGATTTAGAAGGGTATTTCAAGGGATATTGCATCACCAGAGTTTTCTACTGCACATTCAATAAAATCTGCAATTTTTAACGCTCTTGAGGCTTGTTCTCCGTCCACTTCTGGCAACTCTTTACCTTGTACGCACTTAAGAAAATGTTCTAATTCTGCATATAGAGGTTCGATAGAGGTTGTGCTTACTTCTTCAACATAACCATCATTTCGATAAACTAATTCTCCATGATCTGCTGTATAGGATTCATGCGCTTTTCTATGGATTTGTAGAGAATGATTTAAGAAGTCTGTTTCAACAAGACCATTTTGGCAATGTGCGCTTAAATTCCTGATTTTTTTATGACTCATTTTGCTGGCAGTTAAGCTTGCAATAATATTATTCTTGAAAACCAAAGTAGCATTTACATAATCTATTAAGCCATCACTATTTCTTCCTCCTACGGCGGCTAATTTCTGTATCTTTGAATTAACTAATTCAAGCACTAGATCAATATCATGAATCATTAAATCCATAACTACTGATACATCATTTGCTCTGTCAGCATGAGGACTGTGCCTTCTTGCTTCTAAAACAACAATATCTTCATTTTGAACTATTTTATTTAACTCCCTAAAAGCAGGGTTAAATCTTTCAATATGTCCAACTTGTAGAAGACAGTTACCAATTTTAGAGGCATTTATTAAAGATTTAGCCTCTAGCTCAGTAGCTGCAATAGGTTTTTCAATAAGAACATTAACCCCTGCCTTAAGACAATCTAGGCCTACTTTGTGATGGAGAAGTGTAGGGACAGCAATACAAATTGCATCAACTTTAGTAATAAGATCATGATAATCTTTAAACCACTGACATTGAAATTGCTCTACTGCTAATTTACCTCTGCTTTCGTCCGGATCGGCAACTCCAACTAAATCTGCATCTCTTAGCAAACTAAGCACTCGAGCATGATGCCATCCCATATTTCCTATACCTATTACTCCAACCTTTACTGAGGATGAGGTTGGTTTCATATCTTATAGTCCATGTATATTTAGTTATTATCCTTCATTGAATGTCAATTTTAACTTTTTGGCAGAAATATTTTTACACGATCTATTTTGGGACCTGACATTGAAATTATTTCAAATTTAATATTTTTAAATTCTAAACTATCTCCGATTTTTGGGACCATTTGAAATTTTTCAAGAAGAAATCCTGCGAGTGTATGATAATCAGCTCCTTCTGGAAGAAAACATCCCAACTTTTTGTTGATTTCTATTATTTCTGCTTTACCAGCAATTGACCACTTCTTAGAGAAATTATCCAACATTTTCATATCAGAATATACTCTGCTATTTAGCATTTCTTCCCCAACAATTTCACCAGTAAGATCAGCTGCAGTGATAAGTCCCTCAGTCCCACCATGTTCATCAACAACTAGTAAAAATGGATTGTAATCTCTGACGATAGGTAATATTTCTGCTAATGAGCATGTCTCTATTACTTTTGTTACTGGCAAAAGGAAAGGTTCTAATAATGTATTTGCTCCCATTTCGCTTTTAGAAATTGGTTTTGCTAAATAACGTAAATCTAAAACTCCTAAAACATCATCAAGAGACTCACCAATTACAAAAAAACGTGCATGCCTTGTTTTATCAACCTGTTTCATAAGTTCAGCAAAAGTAATATTTTTTGGCAAAGTTACCATTTCAGATCTTGGGATCATTACTTCTTTGACTTGAGTATCTTTTAAAGCAAAAACACCTTCTAAGATGTTTTTCTCATCAGGCTTTAATCCTGTGACATTATCTGTTTCTATTAATGTTTCTAATTCACCTGCCGATAATACTGAATTCAATGAATCCCATTTGTTGTTTAGATTAAATAACCTTAAACAAGCACTTGCAAAAAATTCAATTACAGAAACAATAGGTTGCATTCCTTTTCGAACTGCATCAAAAATTGTAGTTAATCTCAAAGCAGCTGACTCTGGATTATTAATTACTAATGCTTTAGGAATAAGACCTGATATAAGAGTGACTATAAGTACAATAAATAAAAATAATAAGAGATCATATATTCGATTTGAAAATTTATTTACGTTCCAAAAATCATTAGCCAAACCTTTACTTAACCAACCAACAGCTATAAGAGAAATTGTCACGCCAAATTGAGATGCTATTAAAGAAGATCTGAATCTTTTTTGAATTTTTAAAATAGAAAAGGCTCCTTTTCTTTTCTCTTCTATCAGTCTTAAAACTTTACTTGGCCTTATTAATAAAAACGAAAGTTCACTCGCAGCAAAAAAAGCTGGAAATATCAAAAGTAAGAATAGTAAAGTTATTTTCATTCAATAACAAATTAGTGATGGGGGTGGCGAGGATCGAACTCGCCTAAGCCAAATTATGAGTTTGGTGCATTCACCAGATTGCTACACCCCCAGATTTTCTGCAGTAATGATTAATTACATTCGATTTACATACAATATAAAAATAATATTTCAAAAAGCACCAACTTAGTAAGTTTTTGTGAGATTTCTTTTTTTTCTCCTAATCTTGAAATATAAGCTTAACCTCTATTAATGAACAATTTCTCGCAGAAGAATAAATTAAATAAGGAGAATTTGTTAAAACTTTTAATTGAAAAGTCTTATAAGAAAGGAAACTTTACTTTGGCATCGGGCAAAAAAAGTGCTCATTATCTAAATTGTAAACCTGTATCTTTAAATGGCATAGGGTTGAAATTAATTAGCAATTTGTTTTTGGAGTTAATGGATCCAAGTTCAAAAGCTGTGGCTGGGTTGACTTTAGGAGCCGATCCTTTAGTTAGTGGTTTAATCGTAACAGCTGCTTCTCAAGGGTTATTAATAGATGCTTTAATCATCAGAAAAGAAATAAAAGAATATGGAACAAAGGCTGGGTTAGAGGGGCCTACATTAAAAGAAGGAACTGAAGTAACTGTCTTAGAAGATGTTGTGACTACTGCTGGATCAGCTATTAAAGCAATTAATAAGTTACGAGAAAATAATCTTTTAGTTAAAGAAGTTTTGTCTATTGTCGATAGAAGAGAAGGAGGATATGAGGCCTTGAAAGAACAAAATATACAATTAAAAAGCTTATTTTCAATAGAAGACTTTCTATAAATAATGTCAAAAATTAAAGAACAATTTTGGCTTGAAAAATTTGATTGCTTTTCTGTTACTGGAAAAGATAGTAAAAGATTCTTAAATGGAATAACTACAGGAAATATTGTTGATTTAAATAACAAGGTTTTAAAATCTTGCTGGTTATCCCCAAATGGAATTTTAAAATCATTACTTGAAATTAATTGCTCAGAAAATGAATTAAAAGTAATTGTCTTAGTCGGAAATACTAGTGAGATTAGAAAATACTTTAATGACATTATTTTTCCGTCTGACGATGTTTCATTAAGTGATACTTTTTCAATAAATAGACTTCAGCAAGTTGATGATATGAATTCTTGGAGAATCACTCAACCTATTTTTTTAAAAAATGAAGATAAAAAATATGATTTTTATAAAAATAATCCAAATTCAATGAATACTAATGACTTACAATTGTGGAAGATTAATCAGGCTATACCATCTTTAAATAGTGAAATTAATGGAAAAAATAATCCACTTGAATTAGGATTAACAGATCTTATAGACTTCAATAAAGGTTGTTATTTGGGTCAAGAAACAATGTCAAAAATCAAGAATGTTTCTTCTTTAAAGCAGGAGATCAGAGTATGGACGGCTAAAGATAAAGATGTGAATTTAGAATCTGTGAATAAAATTCTTTTTAATAATCAGAATAAAGAAAAATCGGTTGGTTACATTACCAGCATTTATGTATTAGAGTCTCGAATAATAAAAGGCCTAGCAATGATAAAGAGAAAATATTTAGATAAGGGAAATCCCTTTTTCTCTGATAATTTTGGCCAAATTTCATTAGAGAAATCTGTAGGTTCAACTTTTCTTTAATTAACCTTTTCATGTTTTTTGATTAACCACTTCGCGATTTGAAGTGTAGCCAAACAGTCATCTCGATTATATTTAATTATTTTTTTTAGGAAAATATCATTTAAGGTACTTTTATATTGGATCCACCAATATAAAGCTTTTGATCCACTTACATTTTCTTGCTCCCATTTGAATCCAATCCAATTAGCAACTGTTTTTAAACTATAGTTTCTAATAGGTAATATCCAAGATCCTCTTACAATTAAGTGTAAGTCTATAAATCTGGAATTTAGGATTTCAATTTCTTTTACATCGAGATCTGATTGCCTAGCTAAATTTAAAATTGCAATTTTCTCAGTCTCTCCATAATGTAAAACTGGCCAGTATTTTTGAGAAAAAAGTTTTTGAATAATTTCTTGATTAGATTTTTTAGTATTGTTTTTAAGGTTTAATATTGGATCATAAAAATCATCTTCAATATTTTCAAACAAACTATTTACTTTTAAAAATCCATATAAAAAATCATGTTTATCATCTGGATTTGACTCAATATCAAAAATAAAGAATCCCGAATCTTTATTTTTTAAAAGATAAGATAAGTTTTTATTTTCCAAAATTCGAATTGGTATTCCTGATAAATATGCTTTTGATTGCTTTATAAACTTTGAAGCTTTTTCAAATCTTTGCTCCTTAAATTGAAAAAGTTTTTTTCCTAAATCGATTTTCTTGGTAGCAGCTAGTTCTTTAATATTAGATATCCCATTTTTTTGGAGAAACAAGGCTGTTTTAGAACCAATACCATCTATATCAGTTAGATATCCATTATCTTTTGCTTCTGTATCGCAAAACTTTTGCCATGAACATATCGTACATTTTTTCCTGTCTTCAGTAATATCTGGAATAGATCTTTTTAGATATTCATTTAAATTTAAAAAGGTATGTATTACTTTTTTTCTTAAGCGTGGATTTAAATCAATTTTTTCAATATTAATTCGATTTGAAAAATTTGAAATTACCAATCCTTTTTCAATTTTTGCTTCTTGAAAGGGTTCTAATAACATCGAAGAAAAAGCTAAATCGAATAGATGCTCTTTTGTTGTTCTATGGCCTAACTTATATACAACAGGTATATATTTATATTCGCCCCATTTGCTATGACCACCTACTTTTTTAAGTAATTGAGGTTGCATTTCTGTATTTATATTATTGATTACTTTAGATCTTGCCTTTAATCCGATTACTCCACTTGAACCCCTCTTACAGGCTTTTTCCCCAGAATACAAATCTCCATCACTTAGTTTGTAAAAGGTTTTGTATCGTTTAATTATTTCTATAGATTGATGTGGTGACCAAATTCTTTGAGACTTATTGCCCTGATAATCGAGCCAAGCTTTTCTTTTGCATCTTATAAAACTTTTTAAATAAAGATTATTCAAATTTTTTTGCAAAGGCAGTTTAAATTTTTACTTATATAAATTAATATAGATAATTATTGGAAATTAAGGAACTATTTTACTTTGTCTTCAAATGAACTAGATGAAATAAAATTCGGAACTGATGGCTGGCGAGGAATAATTGGTTTTGATTTCAATCTATCAAATCTCTCAAGAGTTGTAGTCGCTTCTTGTCAGGAATTATATTATCAATACTTCGAAGAAACAAATTCTAAAAAAATTCTTATAGGGTACGATCGTAGATTCATGGCAAATGAGTTCGCAAAAGAGATAGCATCTTTTGTTAAAGGGTGTGGTTTTGAACCCATTCTTTCTAATAGTTATGTGCCCACCCCTTCCTGCAGCTTATATGCCAAAAAATTTATGTTTTTAGGTTGTTTAGTTATTACTGCAAGTCATAATCCTTATAATTGGCTGGGTTTAAAGATTAAAAGTTTTAAAGGATGTTCTGTGGATGAATCTTTTACAAAGGAAGTTGAAAAAAGGTTACTTCTGGGAAACTCAATTGAAAGATTGGAAGGTGCATATGAAAAAGTTGATATTAAGAAGTTTCATTTAGATCAAATTAAATCTAATTTTAATATTGATTTTATTGCTAATAATTTAAAGAAAATGAATTTGCATATTTTTGTTGACTCTATGCATGGTTCAGCAGCAAATTGCCTTAGTCAGATCTTTGAAGGTTTTGATTCAAAAATTTTTACTGAAATTAGAGCAGATTATGATCCTTTATTTGGAGGAAATCCTCCAGAGCCACTGCTAAAATATTTAGATAATTTAACTGAAACATTAACAAAAACTTCTAAAAATGGTATTAAAACGCTAGGCATAATTTTTGATGGGGATGGCGATAGGATTGCTGTAATTGATGAAAAAGGAAGATTTTGTAGTACTCAAGTTTTATTACCTTTCTTTATTAGTTATTTGGGAGAAAAGAATAAGAATTTATATCCAGTACTTAAAACTGTTAGTGGTTCAGACATAATTAGTAATATCGCAAAAAATCAAGATAGAGAGGTTTTCGAACTACCGGTTGGTTTTAAATATATCGCAAAAAAAATGATTAAAGAAAAAATATTTATTGGAGGAGAAGAATCAGGAGGGGTAGGTTTTGGAGACTTTATGCCGGAGAGAGATGCTTTATATGCAGCTATGATTTTACTAAATGGAATAGCAGAAAAATCAAAATATTTATATGAAACTTTGGATCAAATTCAAGAAAATTTTGGTCCAAGTTTTTATAGAAGAATTGATGTTAAATTTCCAAATCAATCAGAAAAAGAAATTCTTGAAAAATATATTAAAAATAATATTCCTTCAAAAATATGTGGCTATAGTATAAAAAGTGTATCAAATATCGACGGCATAAAATTGAGAATGGATAATAATTTTTGGCTATTATTTAGGTTCTCAGGAACAGAGCCTCTTTTAAGATTGTATTGTGAGGCAAAATCTGAAAATGATTTAAATGAGGTTTTGGAATGGAGTCAAAAATACATAAATAAAGTAAAAAATATAAAATGAAAAAATTATATTTAGCAAGCAAAAACCAAGGTAAAATTGAAGAATATAAAAAATTATTATTAAATGTAAATTGCCAATTATTGCTTCAACCAGAATCAATAGAAGTTGAGGAGAATGGGATAACATTTAGTGAGAATGCAATCAAAAAAGCAAGTGAAGTTTCTAAAAAAACGAGGAATTATGCTATTGCAGATGATTCAGGAATATGTATTGATGCTTTGGACGGTAGGCCAGGAATTTACTCATCAAGATATGCAGAAAATGATCAAAAAAGAATAGAAAGAGTTTTATATGAACTTGATGGAGAAAAAAATAGAGGTGCTTTCTTTATTGCAAATGTTTGTGTTTGCTCTCCTTCTGGAGATGTGATATTAGAATCAGAGGCTAAATGTTTTGGAAACATTATTCTAAGCCCTAGAGGAAAAGGGGGTTTTGGGTATGACCCAATTTTTGAGGAGAGATCTACCAGATTAACTTTCGCAGAAATGAATAATGTTATTAAAGACTCTTGTAGTCATAGAGGTAAAGCACTAAAAAAAATTATTCCAGACTTGCTTGAAATTTTTTCTTGACTTCAATTAACCCAAGATCCATGAAGGCCATGTGGAATCGAAATAGGTAATTCATAAACAGCTAATTCTTTTAAGTCTTTTGCGTCTAATATCACTAAATCGCTTCCTCTTCTTTCTCCGTTCCATAGAAGTATAAATAAAAATCCCTCATCTTCTTTTGAAGAGTTTTCTGATGGAACCATAATTGGTTCACTAACGAATCCACTTGGACCTGCTGACCAAGAAATCTCTTCCTTAGAAGTTAAATTTATTTTTTTTATTGCTTGAAGTGGAGCGTTCCCAAGTTTTTGAGATGTGCTTGCCATCCAACTAAAAGTTGCTGTTAGTCCTAAGTTTTTAGGATTAACAACAGCAAATTCACAACATTGTTCACTTAAAGTTTCAAGTTCACAAGTTTTTTTCTTTAGATCGATAAATGATCTTTTCAGTTTTCCTTCTGGATATTTATCAAAGTCAATATCCCTAAAATTCTCGTCTGGACCAACTGAAGGGAAATCATCATAAAAAATACTATCTAATACGATTTTGGAATCTTTTTCAAATGCATTTACATGATGAAAAACGAATCCTTCTGGAGCATCTATTGTTAACGGTGGCTGACCTCTAAATAATCCACTTTCTCTGGGGATGATAAAAAACTTTGCCTTTTTATTTGGGTTTGATTTTAGACATTGTGCTGCTCCTCTTTGACCCATTACAAATGGAAGAGGATTGAAATCAATAGCATTCTGCAAAAATATTGCCCAATTGGTTGTAATTGCGAAATCATGAAGGAATGCAAAGCCATTAAAGGTATCTTTTCTGTCGAAAATGAGCTCTCCAGAATTCAAACCAGCATTATTAAATTCCATTAATCTAATGGTACTTTTTGGCCCGGTTTGTACTCCAAACGTGACTAAAAGTTCTGAAGATGCATCTGAGTTTAGGTCTGTTTTGGGATGTGCACTGAATGCTTCGTTAGGCTTGAGTACCCCTTTTAATGTTGTTAAACCAATAGTGTCCAGACTATCAGGATCCATTGCATGTGGACCGGCTGCTTCCCATAATGCGAGAATTTCATCTCCTAATTTAACGACATGAGTATTAGCGATATTCTTGAATTTTAGATCTAATGCATTATTTAAAATTCCTCCATTTTTTTGTGTACCAAAAACACCTCTATAAATAAATTTATTTATTTTTTCTTCTTCCAAATAGCCTTTAGTTTTAACAAATCTATTTGTTAAGAGGGGCTGACCATTTTCGAATTTTATGGATGTTATCATTCCATCTCCATCAAATGGATGATGAACCCATTGTCCACCTCTCTCTAATATTCCTGGTCCATTTCTTAATAATGTTCCATTTAAATTATTAATATTATTACCTTTGCTGATTTTTAGAGGCTCATTGGTAAGCTCCTTTTCTACATTTTGATACGCACTTGACCAATCTTCTTTTTTAAAACTTTTAGGTTTATCAATTTTTTTATCTTGTAAATTAGTCACAACAAAATAATAACTTTGTCTATTTTCGCCAAAAATCAACTGAATTGTGGCTGATTCGAAAAAATTCCTATTTTATTGATTTTCAAGCATTCCTTTACTGCTTGGAATTGAATCAGATCTTCTTAGATCTATTTCGGAAGCCATTCTCATCGCTCGTGAAAAAGCTTTAAAGCAAGCCTCGACTATATGATGTGAATTGCTACCTCTTATTTGATTAATATGCAGAGTAATACCACTGTTATTTACAAAGGCGATAAAAAACTCTTTTACTAGTTCAGTATCATAATTACCAATTCTAGGAGCTTTTAATTGAAGATCATAAGATAGATGTGGTCTGCCCGAACAGTCCAAAGTAACTTGAACTAATGCTTCATCTAATGGGGCAAAGAAATGTCCAAATCTACTGATTCCTTTTCTTTCTCCTAAGGCTTTTGAAAATGCTTTGCCTAACGCGATTCCTACATCTTCATTTGTATGATGATCATCAATATGGGTATCTCCAATTGCTTTTATTTTTAAATCGAATAAACCATGACTGGATATTTGATGAAGCATATGATCTAAGAAAGGTATCCCGGTTTCAATTTCGGAAATCCCATTCCCATCTAAGTTTATAAATACAGAAATATCTGTTTCATTCGTTTTTCTTTTTATTTCAGATTGCCTTAGAGATGACATTTTTATGCAAAAAATTTAGTTTACATTCCATTAATGCAGTAACCCGCATCAACATAAATTGTTTGGCCTGAAATGCCGCTAGAGAGATCACTTAATAAAAAAGCAGCAGTATTACCTACTTCCGTTTGAGTGACTGTTCTGCGTAAAGGAGCCTTTTCTTCAACATTGTGAATCATATCTAAAATGCCACCTATAGCAGAACTAGCAAGTGTTCTTATAGGTCCAGCACTTATTGCATTAACTCTGACTTGTTTTTCGGGTCCAAGTTCTGCAGAAAGATATCTTACTGAAGCTTCTAAAGCTGCTTTTGCAACTCCCATCACGTTGTAGTTAGGGATCGCCCTCTCTGATCCTAAATAAGTTAATGAGACAACGCCAGCACCATCACTAAAAAGTGGTTTTGCTGCTTTACATAAAGGAGCTAACGAATACGCACTTATATTAAGAGCCCTATCAAAACCCTCTGAAGTGGTGGCACTATAATCTCCAATCAATTCATCGCGTCCTGCAAATGCTAGACAGTGAACTAATCCGTCAATTTGACCCCAATTGTCTTTTATATTTTTAAAGATTTCTTCAATTTGAGCTGGATTTTGAACATCAAGAGGCAAAAATAAGGATGGGTTTAACGGTTCAGTTAGTTCTCTAACTTTAGATTCGAATCTTCCCTTATCATCAGGCAAATATGTGATTCCAAGTTCTGCGCCAGCTTTTGAAAGTTGTTGAGCAATACCCCATGCTATTGAACGGTTATTGGCAATTCCCGTAACTAGAATTTTTTTGCCAGATAGATTTAGAAGCATTTTGTTTATTATTTCTATATATTCTCCTATATCAAAGTACCTATCTTTACGGATTACTGCAAAATATACAATAATTTTCAAATATCAAAGAATATTCAACTTAAACATGGTCAAAACAAATTCTATGGTTTTGGAATTAGGTTTTCAATTACCTAATTTCAAAATGTTAAATGCTAATTCTTCTAATAATCAATATTTTAATTCTCATAATCTAGATAATCGGCATTTACTTTTAATGTTTATTTGTGCCCATTGTCCATTTGTTAAATATATTGAGAATCAAATTTTCACCTTAAGTAAAGAAATTGAAAATACAGTTCAAACAGTTGCAATTTCTAGTAATGATATTGTCACTCATCCTTCAGATTCTCCTGACCATTTGAGATTACAAGCACAATCACAGGGATGGAGTTTCCCTTATCTATATGATGAAAATCAAAATTTTGCTAAGGAATTAAAAGCGGCTTGCACCCCGGATTTTTATCTTTTTTCAAATGAAGGAGATGGTGATTTTGTATTGTTTTATCATGGCCAATTAGATGATAGTAGACCAGGTAATAATATCCCCCTGTCTGGAAAAGATTTGCGCTCTGCTGTAAAAGATTTGAATCAAGATAATTCTTATCCTTCAAATCAGATTCCTTCTTTAGGTTGCAGTATAAAATGGACTCCTGGTAAAGAACCGAGTTGGTTTAAATGAATTAAAAAATTTTTTTACCCATAGAAATATGGTTTAGGGTTAATATATTCAATATGCAGATACCTCCATTTACTTTAAATAGGCAGTACCAAGAAATTGGCTCAGAAATTGAGAGCGAGGTTTCTAAAGTTTTAAAAGGGGGTCAGTATATTGGAGGACAAGAAATTGCCAAATTTGAGGAGAGTTTTTCTAGTCTGATTGGTGTTGAAAATACTATTGGATGTAATAGTGGAACTGATGCTTTAGTATTAGCTTTGCGCGCATTAGATATTGGTGTGGGTGATGAAGTTATTACCTCATCTTTTAGCTTTTTTGCGACTGCAGAGGCTATTAGTGTAGTTGGTGCTAATCCTGTTTTGGTAGATATAGATCCAGAAACTTATCTCATTAATACTGAACTAATAGAACAAGAAATAAATTCTAATACCAAGGCAATTATGCCAGTTCATTTATTTGGGAATGCAGTGAATATGACCTTAATAAAATCTTTGGCCAATAAATATGACTTAAAAGTAATCGAAGATTGTGCCCAGGCAACATGCACAATGTGGGATAATTCTAAAGTTGGTAGTATCGGTGATATAGGTTGTTTTAGCTTTTTCCCTACTAAAAATTTAGGAGCTGCTGGAGATGGTGGAGCAGTAACAACTTCAGATCAGAAGATTGCTAATAAAATTAGAGAACTGGCTGTACATGGCAGCCCAATAAGATATCACCATACCCAAATTGGATATAACAGCAGACTTGATACCATTCAAGCTGCTATATTAAACATTAAAATTAAATATATTTCTAAGTGGATTAATAATCGCCAAAAAATTGCTAATAATTACCTTGATTTATTAGGAAAAAATCCATTTATTAGTTTTCCAAAAATTGGCTCTGATTTAATTTCCCATTCTTGGAATCAATTTGTCATCAAATTAAGAAACGATAAATATTTTTTAAATGAAGATTTTTCAAATTTATTTGATACTGATTGCAAAAAATACTATTCCTTAAGGAATTTGGTGAAACAACAACTTTTTGAAAAAGGTATTAATTCAATTATTTATTATCCAATTCCAATACATGCACAAATAGCTTACAAAAATAAAAATTTTTCTAGAACAAAACTCATAAATACAGAGAGAATTTGTACAGAAGTTCTTAGTCTCCCAATGTTTCCTGAAATTTCTTATGAAGAGCAAGTTTATATAGCAGAAAATTTAAATAAAGTTTTAAAGAATTGTATAGAGGAAATTCAAATTTCAGCATAAAGTGATTTAAATAATCTTTGTTGGATGTTGTGATTGACGATAGGGCTTGAATAATTATTTTTTTCTAAATTAGATATCTCCCCATTTAATAATTCTGAATTTGACACTCTAGATAATTCAGGAATCCAATATTTTATATATTCGCAAATAGGATCAAATTTTTTTGCTTGGGTATATGGATTAAAAATTCTAAGTGGTTTTGGATCCATACCGCTACTGGCGCTCCATTGCCATCCCCCATTATTTGCAGCTAAGTCTCCATCAACCAACGTCTCCATAAATTTTTTCTCGCCCATTTGCCAACTGCATATAAGATCTTTTACCAGAAATGAAGCGACTATCATCCTACATCTGTTATGCATCCAGCCAGTACTATTAAGTTGACGCATTGCAGCATCAACTATAGGTACTCCGGTCTCTCCGTTGCTCCAATGTTGAAACAATTCATTATTGTTTTGCCATGGAAAGTTATCCCATTTTTTTCTATATGGACCTTTCTCTAGCTCTGGGAAATGGAATAAGCAATGTTGATAAAATTCACGCCAAACAAGTTCTTTTTGCCATGTTTCAATTGATAGGTAATTTTCTTGATTTGCAAAATCTGAATTTAAATTTAATGTGGCGTTCCAAACTTTTCTAATGCTGATGGTGCCGAATCTGAGAGATGCACTTAGAAACGATGTCCCATTATGTGAAGGAAAATCTCTTGCAGAATTATAAGAATATATTTTTTTTTCGTTAATGAAGTTTTCTAATAATGTTTGCGCAGCATTCTCTCCAGGTCTACATGGACAAATATTCGAACCAGGAAATTTGATATTTTTGATGAATTTCTCTAGAACCGAATCAGATGAATTTATTGTCTTATTTTCTTTGAATTTATTATCTATATCTTTAAAATGGAAAACAACTTTATCTTGTTCAAATGAACCTAATAAATTCATTTTTGATTTAAGGTTTTTATAAAAAGGTCCATAAACTGAATAAGGATTATTATTCCCTGAAAATATTTTTAAAGGTTCTATTAATAAGTGATCCCAAGTTTCAATAACTTGAATATTTTGTTCTTTTAAATTATTTTTTATTTCTAAATCTCGATTAATCTCATAAGGTTCAATTGATCTATTCCAAAAAACAAATTTAGCATCTATTTTCTTTGCTAATTGAGGAATTATTAATACCGGATCTCCTTCTTCCAACACTAATCTACTACCCATTTTTTTCCAATTATTTCCTAATTCTTGAAGCGAATTTCCTAGAAACCAAGCTCTTGAACTTGCATTGAAATCGTGTGAGTAATTTTTATCAAATATATAACTTGAAGTAATAGCATCTGATAGTGAAAATGCTTTGATTAAAGCTTGATTATCAAATATTCTTAAATCCTTTCTATGCCAAAAAAGTATTCTAGGTTTATTCATAATTTATCTAAAAATTGTTTAGCTCTAAACCAAGCCGTAACGGTTTTTGCGTCAAGAATTTCATCCCCACTAGAAATAAGATTATCTAGTTCGTCGGGGTCTAAAATTAATACTTCTATATCTTCATCTAAATCTCCTTTAACCTCGGAATTGAGTTTGTTTAAATCACGAGCTAAAAATAAATAAATTTCTTCATCTGCATAACCAGGAGCAGGGACAAGAGTTCCTAGTTCATCCCATTTGTTTGCACTGAATCCAGTCTCTTCTTGTATTTCTCTTTGAATTGAATTAATAGGTGTTTCACCTATTTCTAATGTACCTGCTGGAAATTCTAATAAATACCTTGAAACAGCAAATCTATATTGCCGAAGAATGATAACTTTATTGTCTTTTGTAATAGGTACGGCTAATGCTGCGCCAGGATGCTTAATGTATCCATATTCACCTTCATGTCCATTTGGAAGCTCAATTCTATTTATTTCGAAACTAAATTTTTTTGACTTTAACTCAGATATTTTTTCTTTAAAAATGGATCTTTTTATAAAGTTTTTGTTGCCCATAATTTTTAAATAATGACAGCCTAACAGTTATTTTTTGGTTTTGTAAATCATTTATATAGACCATTTTGGGGCATCAAACTTTTTGATTTTTTGGCTTCTACTTAAGATTTCAGATAGTGGAGTAATAACGAAATTCCGATTCATGAATCTAGGGTGAGGTAATGTTAATTTCTCGTCAACCGTATAAAAATCTTCCCACCAAAGAATATCTAAATCGAGACATCTTGATAGCCATTTCTTACCCTTTGGCGTCTCTTTTCGTCCGAAAAACCTCTCTAACTTTTTTAGCTCTTTTAAAAGTAATTTCGCGTTTTTATTTGATGGTTTAGGAAAAGAATTACTTTTTATAAGCAATAGAGTATTTAAATAATTTGGCTGCTCATTTTCAACTCCATGAGGTAATGTCTCATAAATTGATGACCAAAAAAAGTTTGCATAAAATTTTCTTTTCTCTTCTTTTTTGTTGTTGTAAAGTTCTCCCCACTCATTTATTGTTTCTTCTATTTTTGGTTTGCAAATTAATAGTGACTCAAGAGGGCTTCCGAATTTACTGTCAATATTTGCTCCCAGGGATATACATAGTCCATTTTTGATATTAAGATTTGATAATTCCACTACAAAAAAGCAAGTTATTGGATAAATTCTATATCAGGTATTTTTAAAGTGATTTTGGAACAAAAGTTAAAAGGGAAAGAAGATATAAAGGATTTAATGCAAAAGAAGGATTCGTTTAGAGCATTTCCATTAGCTGCAATTACAGGTCACAGCTTATTAAAATTATCTTTACTTTTAGCAGCTGTCGATCCTAGCTTAGGAGGAGTAATCATTGCAGGTGGTAGAGGTACTGGTAAGTCGGTATTGGCAAGAGGTTTGCATTCCTTAATCCCACCGATTGAAATAATAGATAATGAATTAATACTTGAGAAATTAACTGATAATAAGATTTCTTTCAGACCTATAAGTAGAAATTTAGATCCAACTAAACCTGAGGAATGGGATAAAAATATTAATCAATTAATAGCGAAAATTATCGGTATTGATTACCTTAATCAAATTGAAAGTATTCCAAGCAAGGTTGTACAGGCTCCATTTATTCAAGTTCCAATTGGGATTACGGAAGACAGACTCGTTGGATCTATAGATGTTTCTGCTTCATTGAATACAGGCGAGCAAGTTTTTCAGCCAGGAGTTTTAGCAGAGGCTCATAGGGGCGTTTTGTATGTTGATGATATTAATTTATTGGATGACGGGATTGTAAATTTAATTCTTGAAGCTACTGGCAGAGAACAAAATAATATTGAAAGAGATGGATTAAGTCTTTCTCATCCTTGCAGATCACTTTTGATTGCAACTTATAATCCTGAAGAAGGAGCTTTAAGAGATCATGTATTAGATAGATTTGCAATTGTTCTTTCTGCGGATCAATCGATAGATAATAACCAAAGAGTTGAAATAACAAAATCTGTACTATCTCATGCTGAAAACAATATCAAGTTTTCAGAAAAATGGTCTGAAGAATCTGATAATTTATCCACTCAGTTAATTTTGGCTAGGCAATGGTTAAAGGATGTAAAAATTACTAAAGAACAAATAACTTATTTAGTAAATGAAGCCCTTAGAGGTGGAGTCGAAGGACATAGATCTGAGTTGTTTGCAGTAAAAGTTGCCAAAGCAAATGCAGCCCTTCGAGGTGATGAGAATGTTAATTCTGATGATTTAAAGGTTGCAGTAAGGTTAGTAATTCTTCCAAGAGCTACGCAAATACCACCTCAGGATGATGATATTCAACCACCACCGCCTGAGGATCAAAGCCCACCCCCACCTCAGTCAAATAATGAAGATTCTGAACCTGAATCTAACGAAAATGAGGATAATCAAGAAGAAGAACAAGATAATTCTGATGGGGAAGAAGATTCTACTCCTGATATTCCAGAAGAATTTATTCTTGATCCTGAGTCATGCATGGTAGATCCTGATTTATTACTTTTTTCATCAGCAAAATCTAAATCAGGAAATAGTGGAAGCAGATCAGTAATTCTAAGTCAAAGCAGAGGTAGATATGTCAGACCTTTAATTCCAAGAGGTAAAGTAAAAAGAATTGCTGTTGATGCAACCCTAAGAGCCGCTGCTCCATATCAGAAATCTAGAAGATTAAAGAATCCCGATAAAACTATAATTATTGAAGAAAATGACTTTAGGGAAAAGCTCCTTCAAAAAAAGGCAGGAGCTTTGGTTATCTTTTTAGTTGATGCTAGTGGTTCTATGGCACTTAATAGAATGCAAAGTGCTAAAGGTGCTGTCATAAGACTTTTGACTGAGGCTTATGAAAATAGAGATGAAGTCGCTCTCATACCCTTTAGAGGGAATCAAGCAGAGGTTCTTTTGCCTCCAACAAGATCTATTACTGCAGCAAAAAGAAGGTTAGAGACTATGCCATGTGGAGGTGGATCTCCTTTAGCTCATGGGTTAACTCAATCAGCAAAAGTAGCAAAAAATGCTCTTTCTACAGGAGATATAGGTCAGGTCATTGTTGTTGGAATAACTGATGGGAGGGGGAATGTCCCTCTAGGTAAATCATTAGGTCAAGCAGAAGTTAACGAAAACGAAAATGTGGATTTAAAACAAGAAGTATTAAATATTGCCGCTAAATACCCCATGTTAGGAATAAAGTTATTAATTATAGATACAGAAAGGAAATTTATAGCTAGTGGTTTTGGAAAAGAACTTGCAGAAGCAGCACAAGGGAAATATGTTCAATTGCCTAAAGCTACTGATAAGACAATAGCCGCCATGGCCTTAAATGCAATTAATGAATTTTAAATTTTTTATGGGTAAATCTCGTTAAGGAATTTTGATAGTCCAATTGTTAAATCTCTTATAGATTTAGTAAATTCTTTATCTTTGGTTAGTTTTTCAAAATCATCACTCATTTTATCAAATTTGCCTGATATTGATTCGGCCGCTTCGATTGTTAATTTAATATCATTTAGAGTTTCTTCGTCATTTATAGTGGACAAAATATTGTTTAAATGACCTGCTGCTATGGTTACCTCTTTTATAAGAGGTTTAACTCTAATAATTTCTTGCTTTGACAAATAAATTAGTTCATCAAGATTTTCTTGTGTTTTATCAAATTGATCTATTGAATTAACTACATTTTCAATTAAATTTTCTTGATTTGATTCTTTAAGTAGTTGATTTATCCTGTTAGTGATATTTGAAAGGCTCGATAGTTGCTTCCCAGTGATAGTGTCTCCTTGGCAAATAATTAATTTACTATCACATTTGTCTGATATGGCTTTTGGAGTATTCTTCGGAATTGTTTTTTCACTAGTTTCTAATGCAACTTGAACATCTCCCCCTAAAAATGAATTCGTAACAACTCTCGCGAATGCAGGTTTGGGAAGAATAATGTCTGGATTATTTAAAACAATTTTTGCTTTGATTGATTCATTAGTAAAAAGAATATCCTCAATTGAACCTACTAAGATCCCTCTGTAAGTTACTGGAGATTTTTTTGATAAACCACTTGCGTTGTTAAATTCTGCAAAAAGATACCAATTTTTCGAAGACAGCTTTACACCTCTTAACCAGAATGAAAAAAATGTAAATACTAATAAACCTCCTAACAAGGAAAATCCTACTATTGAATCTCTTAAGCTTCTACGCATAATTTTTAAATGTCTTTTGGTTGCATTGGTCCTGCAAGGTTTCCATTTCTAAATTGAAAAACATAAGGATCATTACTCTCTTTAAATTCATCAATCGAACCAGCCCATCTGAATTTACCTCCATAGAGCATAACAACTTTTTCTGAAGTCCTTTCTATAGTACTAAGAACATGACTCACAACAATAGATGATCCATTGGCTTTATTATTTGTATTATTAATCAAGTCTTCAATTCTTGATGAAGCAATAGGGTCAAGACCAGCAGTAGGTTCATCAAAAAGTAATAATGGTTGACTTTTTTTATCTAAATCTTGATCTGTAATCAATGCTCTTGCAAAACTTACTCTTTTTTGCATACCGCCACTTAATTCATTTGGCAGCTTTTTCTCAACATTAAATAATCCCACTTCTTCCAAACATTCTCTTACAACTTCTTGAATAAATTTCTTGGATAAATTTTTATTCTTTTGAAGTAGGAAGCCTACATTTTCTTCAATAGTTAAAGATCCTAATAAAGCAGGATTCTGAAAAACTAACCTTACATCTGGAGGGTTAGTTTGATCTAATCTTAAGTAAGTTTGTTTTTGTCCAAATATACTTAGTTCACCCGCAGTTGGTAAAAGCAAACCTGCCAAGATTTTTAATATAGTTGATTTCCCAGAACCTGAAGGGCCAACAATAGCTAATTTTTCTCCTTCATAAAGTTTTAAATTGATTTTATTTAGTACATTAAGTTCTCCCCAACTAATTGAGAGATTATTGGTTTCTACGACATGTTTTGTTTTTTTCAAAATGTATATAGAGCAATTTGTCTTTAAATACATATTGCCTACTTTTTAAAAATAAAAAAAGGATGTATGTATTTGATTTATAATCAATGTATATATTTAAATTTTAAGAAATTTAAGAGGATTTTGATGCAGAAGAAGAAAAAAAGAATAAAGAGAACCTTATCTTATTTTAAAAAGTCGAATTTGGGATTGATAAATAAAATTATAAGAATTCTAAGTTGGTTATTGCCAGGGTTAGTAATTAAAAGATGGATGATTACTTCTGCTGTTGGATTATTAACTTCTTTACTAGGGATTGCAATATGGACTAATTTAAGACCTCTTTATTGGTTAATAGAAGTCTTTTTCTCGATAATGAACGTGGTAACAAAAATTTTGCCTATTTCAGTTTTAGGACCATTAATCCTTTTGTTTGGTCTTCTGTTGATTGGTATTGGGCAAAATAGAAGTATTAACTCTATACAAAAAGCTCTTGTTCCAGAAAAAAATACATTTTTAGTAGATGCACTAAGAGTAAAAAGTAAATTAAATAGAGGCCCAAATATTGTTGCTATTGGAGGTGGAACCGGCTTGTCAACATTATTGAAAGGCCTAAAAACCTACAGCAGTAATATAACTGCAATAGTTACAGTTTCAGATGATGGAGGTAGTAGCGGAGTTTTAAGAAAACAATTAGGAGTTCAACCACCTGGAGATATCAGAAATTGTTTGGCAGCCTTATCAAATGAAGAACCAATATTAACAAGATTATTTCAATACAGATTTTCTGGAGGTAGTGGATTAGAGGGACATAGTTTTGGCAATTTATTCTTATCTGCTTTAACAACAATTACGGGGAGTTTAGAAAAGGCGGTTCAGGCTTCCAGTAAAGTGTTGGCAGTACAAGGGCAAGTATTGCCAGCAACAAATACAGATGTAATGCTTTGGGCAGAACTTGAAGACGGTGAGAAAATATTTGGCGAAAGTAAAATAAGTCAATCAAAAAAGGTGATTTCAAGGATTGGTTATCTGCCCGAAAATCCATCGGCTCTTCCTAGTGCTCTTGAATCTATTAAAGAAGCAGACCTAATAATACTTGGTCCAGGAAGTCTTTATACTTCTTTGCTACCTAATTTACTGGTCCCTGAAATTGTAGATGCTCTTCTGAAAAGTAATGCTCCCAAAATCTACATAAGTAATTTGATGACTCAACCAGGGGAAACGGATAATCTTGATGTATATCAACACATCAAAGCAATAGAAAAGCAATTATCAAATTTTGGTGTAAAAAATCGAATATTTAATGCAATACTTTCTCAAATTCAATTTGAAAAGTCACCGCTTGTTGATTATTACCAAAGTAGAGGTGCCATGCCAGTGATTTGTAATAAAGAAGAATTAATTTCAGAAGGATATTATGTCTTGCAAGCTCCTCTTTATTCAAGAAAGATAACTCCAACACTTAGGCATGACCCCCGAAGACTTGCAAGGGCAGTAATGTTTATTAATAAAAAATTGAAGAAATTAAATTAATAAATTTGTCTAATAAGCATCTTGTAATTCATAGAAGTCAGGTTGTATATAATCTTTTCTTAATGGCCATCCTCTCCAGTCTTCTGGCATTAAGAGTCTTGTTGGATTTGGATGATCAGCAAAATTGATTCCAAACATGTCGTAGGTTTCCCTTTCTTGCCAATCACTTCCCTTGAAAATTTTATAAAGGCTAGGTACAGATAAATCTGAGTCTCTATTTAAAAAAACTTTTACCCTAATTTCTTTAATCTCTTTTATATCTTGAATATCCCCAAGTGAGATTAGATGGTAAAAACTTACGAGACATTTTCCTGGCCCTTCATCGTAACCTCCTTGACACTGGAGGTAATTAAAGCCATATCCTTTTAAAATAGATATTGCTTCGTACAATTTTTCTGGTTTTACTGAAAGTATCTCAACACCTATATGATCATTCCCTAAAGATTCGTTTGTAATTCCATCTTCAGAAAGCTGATTACTTACTATTCCATTTTGTTTTACAATTTTTTCTGAAGATTCAGGGGAACTATTATTTTCCATTATTTAATTTCTTTATCTATAGAGTTTGTTTCATATATATTTTCACTAATTTCTTCTATCTGACTGAGGTTAGAAGATTCAATTGACTTTTCAGATTTTTTATTTAAATACTCACCAGTATTTTCTGAAAAAACAAGATTCATTTTATGATCTACAGTTAAATATCTATGTGTTTGTTCAGCTTTACTCCTTTCAAGAATACTCTCATTAGCAACTTTTTTTCTTAATTTTATAACAGCATCAAAAATAGCTTCTGGTCTAGGGGGGCATCCAGGCAGGTACAAATCAACTGGGATTAACTTATCAACTCCTCTTACTGCTGTTGTTGAATCTGCACTAAACATCCCACCAGTTATGGTACAAGCTCCCATGGCGATGACATATTTTGGTTCAGGCATTTGCTCATATAATCTTACTAATGCTGGTGCCATTTTCATTGTGACTGTTCCAGCAACAATCAGCAAGTCTGCTTGTCTTGGGGAGCTTCTAGGTACCAAGCCAAATCTATCAAAATCAAACCTAGACCCTATGAGTGCTGCAAATTCTATAAAACAGCATGCAGTTCCGTATAAAAGTGGCCATAGACTACTTAACCTGGCCCAGTTATGAAGATCATCTAAACTTGTCATTATAATATTTTCGCTTAAGTCAGTTGTAACTTGGGGGGCACCCAGAGGATTACAAGTTTCTTCTCTAAGTTCTCTTATTGCTTTTGGTGAAAGTGAATTGTTCAACTTTTTAACTCCATTCTAAAGCTCCCTTTCTCCAAGCGTAAGCAAGAGCAACTACTAATATAGTAATAAATATTAGAGCCTCAATAAATGCTAGTAAGCCTAGTCTATTGAATGCAACCGCCCAAGGATAAAGAAATACTGTTTCTACATCAAATATAACGAATACTAGTGCAAACATGTAATATCTAATATTGAATTGAATCCAAGCCCCCCCAATAGGCTCCATCCCTGATTCGTATGTGAGTTTTCTCTCGCCGGTTCTCCCTTTGGGAGAAACTATTAGGTTAGTAACTAAAGCTAAAATTGGAACTGCCGCAGCAATTATTAAAAAACCTAAAAAATATTCGTAGCCTGGTAATGAAAACATTTAAAAAAATTGTTGGAAAATTCGCTTAATTCAGCAAAATCTTTTAGAGTCTTTAAAGTTAAATACTAAATCGTGAGTGAAAACATTCAACCATCTTCTGAGGAAAACCAAATAGTTGAGGATTTAACAAATAAAGAATCTTCTGAAAAACTCCTAGAATTTAAAGATAAAGAACTCATTACTAATTTAGAACAAAATAGATTCGAATGTAGAAGTTGTGGATACATTTATGATCCTATAGAAGGAAATAAGAAACTTAATATACCTAAAAATACTCCTTTCTCGGCAATAGATGGAAATACTTTTGCTTGTCCAGTATGTAGAGCAGGTAAAAATTTATATAAAGATATAGGACCAAGAGAGAAACCTAGTGGTTTTGAAGAGAATTTAACTTATGGCTTTGGATTCAATAGTTTGCCACCTGGTCAGAAAAATATTTTAATATTTGGTGGTTTGGCATTTGCAGCTGCATGTTTCCTTTCTTTGTACTCTTTGCACTAAAATATATCCATGAAAAAATTTTTAACTAGCATTCCAAACCTTCTTCTGACATTTACACTTTGCTTTATCTTGAGTAGTTGTTCTTCAACAGGTGTAAAAATGAGCGAGAGTAGTCCCTGGGAAACAATTCAATTCGAAGATCAGTCAAATGCATTAGATATAGATTTTATAGATAATAATCATGGATTTTTAGTCGGATCAAATAGGCTAATTATGGAATCTAATGATGGAGGAAAATCATGGGAAAAAAGATCGTTAGATATTTCTGCAGAGGAGAATTTTCGTTTACTTGATATAGACTTTAAGGGTTCTGAAGGTTGGTTGATAGGACAACCCTCTTTAGTTATGCATACGATTGATGAAGGTAAGAATTGGACAAGGTTATCCCTTGGTAAGCTACCTGGCCAGCCTTTTTTAGTGTCAACTGTTGATGATGGGGTTGCTGAATTGGCAACAACCTCAGCTGCTATTTATACAACTTCAAATAGTGGTGAAACATGGGAGGCCAAGGTGTCAGATCCTTCCGAGCAGGGAGGTATTAGAGATTTAAGAAGAACATCTAATGGAGATTATGTAAGTGTAAGTAGTCTTGGTAATTTTTTCTCTACTCTCGAAAGTGGAAGTGATACTTGGATAGCTCATCAAAGAGCTAGTAGTAAGAGAGTACAAGGTATAGGATTTAATCCAGACGGAAATTTATGGATGTTGTCCCGAGGTGCTGAGATAAGATTTAATGACGATAGTAATGATTTGGAAAGTTGGACTAAACCAATAGTTCCGATTCTTAATGGCTACAACTATTTAGATATGGGTTGGGACCCTGAAGGAAATATCTGGGCCGGCGGTGGTAATGGGACTTTGATAGTTAGTAAAGATGATGGTAAGACTTGGGATTCTGATCCTGTTGCCTCAAATTTGCCAACTAACTTTATCAAAATTCAATTCTTGGAGAAAGATGAATTAGATGCTAAAAAAGGCTTTATTCTTGGAGAAAGGGGTTACATTCTGAGGTGGAACGGTTAAGTTCAAGCAAATTAAAAAATAAAAAAATCCTTAATTTTCTTGTAATTTAACAACTGTCTGTAACCAAGCTGTAAATTTCTTCACAAACTTAGGATTTTTCCTTGTAAGATCAAAGGGTAAATAATTGTGATTATGGCCGCAGGTTCAACGGGTGAACGCCCATTCTTTGAAATAATCACCAGTATCAGATACTGGATTATTCATGCAGTAACACTTCCAGCTATTTTTATAGCGGGCTTCCTATTTGTATATACAGGTTTAGCCTATGATGCTTTTGGGACTCCACGTCCGGATAGTTATTTCCAGGCTTCTGAATCAAAAGCACCTGTTGTAACGCAAAGATATGACGCTAAATCTCAATTAGATTTAAGAACAAAATAATTATGTCAAATTCTCAAGCTCCAATGCAGGCTGTTGAAGTCCGCGTTTATCCGATCTTTACTATTCGTTGGCTAGCAGTTCATGCTCTTGCGATTCCTTCAGTCTTCTTCTTAGGTGCTATAGCAGCTATGCAATTTTTAAGATAAATTTATTAATTATGCAAGTAAACGAAAATCCGAATAAAGTTCCAGTAGAACTTAATCGTACAAGCCTTTATTTAGGCTTATTAGCAGTGTTTGTTTTAGGAATTTTATTTTCCAGTTACTTTTTCAACTAAATTAAAATTATGAGTAAATTAAAAGGCCCTGATGGCAGAATTCCCGATAGATTACCTGATGGTAGACCGGCTGTGGCTTGGGAAAGAAGATGGACAGAGGGAACTCTTCCTCTTTGGCTAGTTGCTACGGCGGGAGGAATAGCTGTCATTTTCGTCTTAGGCATATTTTTCTACGGCTCATACCAAGGAGTAGGTGCAGGCTAAACCCTTTATTTCCTTTTAACTATTGAGTATCTAGTTCCAATAAGAATCTGTAAATATCTTTAGTTTTTCTTTTGTAAAACTAGGGATATTTTCTTTTTGAGTTATTAAACCATCTTTTAAAGAACTATGGGATTTGCTTTGAGGTCTCTTTATATCGATAACTTTCGCGATTTCAAAGATAATTTTGTTGGCAACTTCAGTATTTGCTCTGAGATTCTCCAAAACCATCTCTACTGATACTTCCTGATGAGTTTGATGCCAGCAATCATAATCAGTAACCATAGAAAGAGAAGAATAAGCTATCTCAGCTTCTTTAGCTAATCTTGCTTCAGTGTGATTAGTCATACCTATAATTGAACAACCCCAACTTCTATATAAATTAGATTCTGCTCTGGTAGAGAAGGCGGGTCCCTCCATTGCTAGATATGTTCCTCCTCTATGTAATTGTCTTCCTCTTGGGATATTTTCTTCGCTAACATTGCATAAAATTCCAGACAAGTTCATACAGAAAGGATCCCCCATAGTTACATGAGCTACTGCTCCTTCATTAAAAAATGTTGCTGGTCTTTTATGAGTTCGATCAATAAATTGATCTGGAATAACAATATCAAGGGGCCTGATTTGTTCTTGAAGGGAGCCAACTGCTGATGGAGCGATTATCCACCTCACACCAATTGATCGGAGAGCCCAAATGTTAGCTTTGTATGGTATTTCTGTGGGATTCAGTTTATGTGTTCTACCGTGCCTCGCTATAAAAGCTATTTCTAAATTACCAGTTTTAAAGAGCCTAATTGAATCAGAAGGTTTACCATAAGGTGTATCGACCTCGATTTCTTCATGACATTCTATTTTGTCAATTGAATAGAAACCACTCCCACCAATTACTCCTAATCTTGATTCTTTAATGGGTAATAAATGCTGTTTATTCATTGTAATAAAATGACTATTAATCATCTAGTACTAATTGGAGGCGGACATACAAATGTTCTTTTGATGAGAAAATGGTTGATGTATCCGAAATTAATGCCAGAAATCCCTATCTCAATTATATCCAGAGATACTCAGTTAGTTTATTCGGCTATGTTCCCTTCTGTTATCTCTAAATCAATTTCTTTAGAGGAAAGCTTAATTGATATTAGATCTTTAGCTAAAAAGGCAAGAGTAGCTTTCATAAAAGAAGAGGTAGTAAATATTGATTTTCAGTTAAAAAAAATTTTTTTAAAAAATAGACCATCAATTTATTACTCAAAATTAGTACTAAATTATGGAAGTCAAACCAAAATTTCAGGAGAATTTGAAGATTTAGTCAATAATCAAATTGCTTTCCCAATTAAACCTTTTTTTAAGGCTTATGAGTTAATTAAAAACGAAGATAAGTATGATTCTGAAACCGAACAATCTTTTGTAATTGTAGGAAGTGGACTCGCAGCAATTGAAGTTGTTTTTGCCTTGAGAAAAAGATGGAAAAAAAGATCTTTAAAAATTCTGTGCAAATTAAATAAAGTAGATGATAAAATCTTAAAAACTTTTTACAGATCGAATATAGAAGTAGTTAGCAAACTTCCTGTTGAATATGGAAAGATTCTCTTATGTACAGGAAATTCATCACCATATTGGGTACAAAAATATAATTCAGAATTGGATTCAAAAGGACGATTTTTTACAGATCAGAAATTAAGGTTGAAAAATTTTTTCGGAACTTTTGCAACTGGTGATTGCGCAGTCATAAAAACCTCTAAGAGACCTTCTTCTGGAATATTTGCAGTAAAAGTGTTAAATATATTGGCAACTAATATTCAGAAGGAAATAAAAGGTGAATCATTAAAAAAATGGTCTCCTCAAAAATTTGGATTGCAAATAGTAAATTCTTATCCTAGAAAGCTTCCGAAAGCTTTTGCTTTTTATGGTGATGTTGTTATTGGGCCTTCTTTTCTGATTTGGTACCTTAAAAATAAAATTGATGAAGGTTTCATAAATAAATTTCGTACTTTAGATTCGAATATGAATCAAAAAGTCAAAGAAGCTGGGATGGAAGAATGTAGAGGATGTGCCGCTAAAATTCCTCAAAGCACTTTAAATAAATCCTTAAGAAGTGCTCAACTTGAAAATTTTGCAACTTCTCCTGAGGATTCTGTTGAAATTTATAAAAATAATCAAGATATTATTCTTCAAAGTGTTGATGGATTTCCGGCGTTAATAAGCGATCCTTGGTTAAATGCAAAAATTACTGTCTTGCATGCTTGCTCAGATTTATGGGCTTGCGGAGTAAAACTTTCATCTGTACAGGCCTTAATATCTCTTCCAAAAGTAGGAAAAGATTTTCAAAGCTACCTTTTTTCTCATTGTCTTAAAGGGATAAAAACAACAGTTGAAGAACAAGGGGGTAAGTTAATTGGAGGGCATACTTTTGAGTCAAGAAGTTTTGTTGATCAACCTTATTCTTTAGGAATCGATATTTCTTTAACTGTTCAGGGAGTTTTGAAAAATGGAGCAAAACCATGGTTAAAATCCGGTATGAAAAAAGGAGATATTATCCTAATGTCAAGACCTCTAGGCGTTGGAGTTTTTTTTGCTGCTCAAATGCAAAATATTAATTTGAAAGATAGTTCAGAGGAGATAATGAGAAATTTAGTTACAAGTCAGCAACCATTAATTGAAAAAATTTATTTGCTTCAAGATAAGTTTGGAGAAACATTTATAAATGCAGCTACTGATGTAACTGGCTATGGATTTATAGGTCACCTTAAAGAGATGATCGATTCATCTAATTTATTAAGGAAGGATAATAAGCTTAAGCCTATTAGGGTTTTATTAGATTTATTTGCATTTAAAGCTTATCCAGGAGTATTTGATTTAATACGTAAAGGAATCAAAAGTTCTCTATTCGAATCAAATAAAGAAATATTTGATCAAATTATTGCAGAAAAACATAATAATAGAATTATCGCATTTTCAAAAAAAAATAAATTTTATAATGACAGCTTTAAAGAAAAAATCTCATTATTATTAGATCCACAAACTTGTGGGCCGCTTTTGATATGTTGTGATCCTAAGTATGAAAAATTTTTAAAGGATGAATGGTATAAGGTCGGAGAAGTAATAAATTAATAGTTATTTCTTTTTGATCTTATCGATCTCTATATATCTCAACCTTTTAATTTCATCCCCCATTTCTTTCCCCGGTTGCCATCCTTCACTTTTTAAAAATTCTCCACTTTTTTTTGACTTAATAAATTTATAAATAAATAGCCATCTAAAAAAAGATTTCCAAAATAAACCCCCATTACAAATTAATAATTTCACTGTCTCTTCATCTAAATTTTTTGTTTCAATAAATTCAGTCCATTGTGAGGGAGTAAAATAGAGAAATTTTTCTTTTTCATTATCTAATTGATTTGTGATATTTAAGTAATCTTTGAGAATCTTCTTTTCCTTGCTATTAATAAAAAATCTTTGACAATTAATCTCTAAATTTTCTGAATTTTTTAATAGGTAGAGAATATAATTACCTTTTAGTTTTTTAATCCAATTTAAACCCCTTAAAAATTTATTATTAATACTAATATTTTTATTTAGAATTGAAATAATTTCCCAATCGTTTAACAAAGAAACTATTTTTGCGAGATTATCATATTTGTATATTTCTGCCAATTCCATCCTGATTCTTATACTTATTCCAGGCGGAAATTTAGATTTAACATCATCCTTAATAAAAGCCCAGGGCCATCTTTGGATAATCTTTTGCGATTGTTGAAGTGATTTATTTGAAATTTTAAAATCTAATCTTGAAGCATACCTTGCGCATCTTATTAATCTACTAGGGTCATCTTGAATACTATTTTCGTGCAGCAAATGCAATTCTTTTTCTTGTATATGTTTTATACCATCAAAGAAATCATAAATTTCTTGATTTGAGAATTCAAAAGCTATTGCATTTATGCTAAAGTCTCTCCTTTTTAAATCCTCTTTAATATTTGCATGTTTTACGATTGGATTAAATCCTGGAGCCTCATACTTCTCTTTTCTTGCAGAAGCTATATCAATTTTTAAATCATTAATATTTAGTTCTACAGTGTCGTATATTTCAAATTCTTTTATCAAACAAAGTTCAACATTTGAGATGTTTTTTTTTATGAATTTTGCTAAATCAACAGAAGATCCTTCTGTAACAATATCAATATCAAGTGGATTGAAAAAAGTCTTTTTATGAATTTTAGTGATTAATAAATCTCTTATATAGCCACCCACAATTGCAACTTTAACGCTACTATTCAATTCAATATAATTAGAAATTATATTAAATAAATTAAAAGGAATTTTTAATATTGCTGAATTTATATAGGCAGAAATATCATTCATGCAAATTTCATTTTATTGCTCTTATTGGAGCTAATCTTGGGTCTAAAATTTTGCTCCCTTTATCACCAAACTTTACTGCTAAGGATATTTTTTCGCCACTGCCAAAAATATGTATAATTTCACCTTTGCCAAATTTAGAGTGAATTACTTTATCTCCAATCAACCAACTTTTTCCTTTACTGGGTCCAGAATATAGTTTTCTTACTGCATTTATAGGTCTATTAATAAATTCATTTGAATCGTTTCTATCCACTCTCGTTAAACGGTCAAGATGACGATCCCTTCTGATAGAAGCACCACCTGATTGAGGTAACTCCCCGTCAATTAGTTCCTCTGGTATTTCTGAGAGAAATATAGAAGGAATTGTTGCTTCTCGCATACCTCCCCACAATCTTCTCTCTCTTGCATGTGATAAGAAAACTCTCTCTTTGGCTCTTGTTATACCTACATAGCATAATCTTCTTTCTTCTTCAAGAAGAGAAGGAGTATCAATTGACCTGTGGCTTGGAAATAAACCTTGTTCTAGTCCAGTTATAAATACATTTTGAAATTCTAATCCTTTACTGTTATGGAGAGTCATTAAAGTGACAGAATTAGGATGATTTTTTTTTGTATCATTGTCTGTTGTTAAAGCTGCTGTTGACAAGAATCCCTCTACATCTGGGTTCTCGGTCTCTTCTTCAAATTGAGTAGCAGCATTTATTAATTCCTGAAGATTATTTCTTCTATCTTCAGATTCCTCCGAACCATTTGTTAATAAATCACTTAAGTAACCGCTTTTTTCTAGAATTAATTGAAGAATTTGAGCAGGTCCCGAGTTCTCTACATAGCAAAGAAGGTCATTCATAAGCTCTGTGAATTTATTAATGCCCTTTGATGATCTGCCTATAGTCTCATCTAAGCTTTGTTTGTCATTTATGACTTCCCATAAAGGAATGTTCAACTTATTTGATAGCTCATTAAGCTTTTGAATAGTTGTTTTTCCTATTCCCCTTCTCGGGACATTTATGATTCTTAAAAGGCTTACATTATCTGAAGAATTTACTAAGACTTTTAAATAGGCGACAGCATCTTTTACTTCTCTTCTGTCATAAAAACGTAATCCGCCAAAGATTGTATATGGAATTCTCCACCTTACAAGAGATTCTTCTAATACTCTAGACTGAGCCCTTGTTCTATAGAGGATTGCAAAATTTTTCCAGATTGGTTGATTATTGTAATTATTTAGAGACCTTAATTTTGTTGTTATTGCCTCAGCTTCAGATATCTCATCATCGCAGCTAAGCAACTTTAAAAGTTCTCCTTCCTCCCTTGTAGGCCTCAAAACTTTATCAATTCTTTCAGTATTATTTTCAATCAAAGAGTTTGCAGCGGTAAGAATATTTGATGAAGATCTATAGTTTTCTTCTAATTTAACCAGAGAGGCCTTCTGATCATTATTAGATGAATTTTTAAAGTCTTCTTGAAATCCAATTAATATTCTGAAATCCGCTGCCCTAAAACTATAAATGCTTTGATCCGCATCTCCGACAACAAAAATTGATCTATCATTCCATTCGCAAAATTTGTTTGGTTCAGTATTCCCAGTCGTAATTAATTTAATCAGTTCATATTGTGTCCGATTTGTATCTTGATATTCATCAACTAATACATGCTGGAATCTTTTATGCCAGTAATCCCTAACTAAATCATTTTGCCTTAATAAAAACACAGGAAGTAGTAGAAGATCATCAAAGTCTAAAGCATTATTTTTTGAGAGAGATATCCTATATCTTCTGTAAGCATCTGCGATTATTTTATCAAAATGATTATCAGCTTTTTCTTCAAGGTCATTAGCTGTAAAACATTGATTTTTAGCGTTACTAATAGCCCTCTTGATTTTCTTAGGATCAAATCTTTTTGGATCAAGACTCATATCTTGACCAACAATTTCTTTTACTAGGGTCTGAGAATCTGTCTCGTCATAAATAGAAAATTGGCGTGTCCAAGTTAGGCCATCAGGATCTTGATATTTTTCTATATCGTATCTTAAAAGTCTTGAAAATAATGCATGAAAAGTTCCTATCCATAGGTCCCTCAGTCTCTCTTGATCTATATTTGTTCTTAATTGATTCTGATCAAATTCCTTGAGGGTTGACCAAGGCTGCCCAAATTGATTTAAAGCTATTTCTTGAGCAAGTAGTACTTGAAGTCTTGCTTTCATTTCTTTAGCAGCTTTATTTGTAAAAGTTACCGCGAGAATGTTAAAGGGATCTACAGAATTGTTTTCAATTAAATTAGCAATTCTATGAGTAAGAGCCTTGGTTTTTCCACTACCTGCACCTGCTACAACTAGCAGTGGCCCATTGATATGATTTACAGCTTTTAGTTGTGCATTATTTAAGGATTTAAAAAGGAAGTTGTTAGTTTGATGCACTTTTTATAGGTTATATTATTGAAAATTTTTACCTTAGTTTAATTTGAAGATTGAGGGTTAGTCTCTAATTCTTGTAATGCTTTTTTTAGGTTTATTAGTTCATTATTATTATTGATAATTTCTTCGAACTTATTCTGAGGCATTTTTAATTTAACACTTCTCTCAAGAATTTCTTTTTCTAATCTTTTTTTATAAGAAGAAACAAGTTTTTTTGATAATTTTAATTCTTGTTTATCCAAAATTTTAAGGAATAATAATCCTATATTAGCGAAAAATTTTTTTTATTTATAGTATTTTGAATATCACTTCGAAATGTATTTTTTGATTAAGAACCATTTCGTTTATTTTAAGAGTTAATTATTTTAATTTGCTCTGATCTATTATAAATAAAAAGAAATTTCAAGTTTTTAAATTTAAGAATGACAGTTTCAAATAGTAATCAAATTTTATCAAATGATAGAGATTTAGAAAATATAAGTAATAAAAATATTGAAGACATTAAAGAATTTATTAATACTGCAAACTCAAGATTAGATGCAATAAATTCAATAACAAATAATTCTCACGCAATTGCAGCTGATGCTGTAACCGCAATGATTTGTGAAAATCAAGATTCAGTTAATACAAAAATATCTATAGATACCACCAATAAGATGTCTGTTTGCCTAAGAGATGGAGAAATAATTTTAAGGATTGTTTCTTACCTTTTAATTTCTGATGACGAATCAGTTTTATCTAAAAACTGTTTAAAGGATCTTAAAAATACTTATTTGGCCCTTGGTGTACCTTTGAAAAATGCTATCCGAGTTTTTGAACTAATGAGAGATGCAACGATTTCTGATTTAAAATCTACTGTAAATACTATAAAAGGAGCAAAAGAATTTCTTCCTGATTTAATTTCTAACACAGAGTTTCAATTTGAAAGAATAATCAATCTTTTAAGATAGACATATTTCTTATCTCTGATGTGTGTGAGGTTTGTATTACGGTATTGTTTTCATTATTTCTAATTACTGAATATCTGGATCTAATATGATTTGATAAAAAACAAATTCTCTCTTCAGAAGCTGTTGAACTGTATATAGTTTTAATATTTAAGTTCTCATTTTCATCAATCAAATATTCTGATGATGAAATCGCGGATTCAGTATATCCCTTATTACGTAGAACAATCCCCTTATTTTTATCCTTTGGTAAAAATAATAATATAGTTCTATCTTGTTCAATTTTTTGATCAATCTCCCAATCACTTATTGCCTTCCAACTTATTGATAATGCAATAAAAGAAGGTTTAGAGGTGTAATTATATTTTTCTAAAAGTCCTAATACATTTTTATTATTGTTTTCTAACTCTTTTATTTCTATTTTGCTAGTTGAATTTTCAACTTCCTGAAAAGCCAAAGAGTGAGTGCTTCTTATGGATTTCCACTCTCCTAAACTTTGTTGAATAAATTGATTAATTGTTATTAGATTCTTCGTCAAGTTGATCTTCTACTGAATGATTGGTAGCTTTTTGAATCATCCTTACCATAGAATCTACCATTAATCTTTTTGCAGAAGTCACTTTTAATCCGGAAGGTGTAGTTGATATTTGTTCTCCAGGACGATCGTATGATGTAGGTCTAAATGGAGTCATCTAAAAATTGTAAAAATCAACAGAATTATATTCTTGCATGAATAGTCATTTTAATGTTGTTGTTTGCGAAAATGTTATATCTTTTATGTATGGTTTTAGGATTATTAATTCTCGCCTTATTTTGGGATTTTTCTTTTTGCTAAACCTGATACAGTTGCTAAAGCAAACATGCCTAAAAGAGATATTCCTAGGAATAAACCTGCTCCCTGACTGACCCCAGCTCCAACAGCAACAAGAATTGAATCACTGATTAGAAGACTTATTAGTAAAGCTGGGGTGAATATTTTCCATCGAGTTCCTCCAATGCCGATTGCGTAGCTGAGAAAATCAAAAAGTCCAGTCATAAGGAGACCTGTCATGAGGAAGAAATTTTCTTCTAATTGGTTTTGATTAAAACTTTCAATTCTGTTCATTGCTTTTGAGCCTACTAAACCACGTACAGGGCCACGACCAAAATATCTTGCTATGAAGAAAGCTGCTTGGCAAAAAATGATATCAGAAAAGACAATTGTTATATAACCCTTTTGGAATCCTAATAATGAGCCAGCCAAAAGTGAATAGGCCGAACTTGGTAGAGCAGGTAAAATTATACTTACTCCTCTAAGAACAAATATTCCAAAAGGTGCCCATATTCCCATACTCTCTACCTTGTCCCTTAGAGGTTCGATGCCATAGTTTTGTATGAAATAAATTAATACAATAAATATTGCTATAAAAAAAACTACCGAGAGGAATTTTTGAATTTTATTCATTATTTTCAGAAAATTCTTTAAGAGCTAACTTTTTTAAATTAATATTTGATTCTATAATAAAAACACTAATCAATTAAATTTTTTACAAAGTTTTTATTCTTATTTTTTTCAATATAGATTTTAAGCAAACTTCATTAGTAAATTCTGAATCAAAATTGAAAATAAATAAGATATACTCGTTAATTTTAAAATTCAATTTATTGATTTCTCATATTCGATTATTTTATGATTCAAGCCAATAATAAATTTTCATCAATAGTTGTTGTTAATATTTTTTCTTTAACTGTTTATATAATTTTCTCTTTTTGTATTTCAATAAAACAATCATATGCTTTTTCTCATGAATGGGTTGGAGTCCCAATTAGTGAATACGGAGAACAATTATGGGATAGAAAGAGTATTAAAAGGAATGAAGATGGTTCTGTTAGAGTCTTGAGCAAATTTATTCCAAAAACTAAAAGTGAAATAACACAAGACATTTTATATACAATGGACATAAACTGTTTTGAGAAATCTTTTAGAGATGTCAATGTTTTCACAGATGAGAAAAACAGACGTTTAAATAAGCTTGCTGATTGGCAAGATCCAAATGGAGACCAACTAATCTTGGGTGTGATTGGTCAAGTATGTAGAGTTGATAACTAAAAATTTAAATTTTAAAATATTCATAAAAAAAAACCCGTCAAAGACAGGTTTATAAAGGTGCCAGGACCCAGATTTGAACTGGGGACACGGCGATTTTCAGTCGCCTGCTCTACCAACTGAGCTATCCCGGCTCTAACTTATATACTCTAAATTAAGATGTGTAGTTTGTGAAACCCATTTATTAAATTTTTATATCTTGATTAAAGATTTAATGAATGAAATGTATTATTTTGCATTAATTGCTAATAAAGCAGTCCCAAATGAAGTCGTTTTTTTACATGAAATTATTGGGATATTAATAATCCGTTCTCTTATGGCTCTCCATTGAGGGTTTTTTGAACCTCCACCAGTAGTAACAATTCTTTTTGGAAGTGAACCTGTCAGCTCATATAGTTTTTCCCAACCTTTTAATTCAATTCTTGCTAACCCCTCGAACAATGCATGTAAAAAAAGTGAGTCGCTTACAGGCCTAGGGCTAAGAATTGGCTCCAAAAAAGGATTATTAACGGGAAATCTTTCACCCCTACTATTGAGTGGCAAAAGATTTAGGGAAGTTTTTTTTGATGGATTTATTTGTCTGCTAAGTTCTTTTATTTCTAAATCGGAAAAAAATTGAGATAAAATTCCGCAGCCAGCGTTTGATGCCCCTCCACATATCCAGTTATCACTTACTCGATGTGTTGTAATTCCCTTTTCTTTGATAGGGGTCTTATTAATTTTTTTAACTACGATTGTGGTTCCTAAAACTGTTAGACCTTCTTCCTCTCCCAATCCTGCAGCTAAAAAAGCTGCATTTGAATCAGTTGTCCCCGAGATTAATAATATTTTCTTATTTAAGTTGAATCTTGCGGCTAAGTCAGTATCGATCTGACCCAATATTTTTCCACTTTTAATTATTAAAGGTAAGCATTTTTGCCATGAAGTTTTGAGATAGCTTTTTGGCCAAGATTCTTTTATTAGATCCCAACCAAATTTAATATTATTGCCTTCTTCTCCATATGTCCAATCTTTCAAAAACCAGCCAGTTATCAAGTCAGATTGATGTCTTAAAATAATATTTTCCCCAAATTTATCTATAAGTTTTAATGCTTTAGCCAAACTACTATATGGGGTTTGTAAATGATCTTCTCCAACCGTTATGGATTCAATAAGTATTTTGTTTTCATTACATGCTTGGTCGTAAGGTATAGCTTCCCCTATGGGATCCCCTCTTAAAGTACAAGCCGTTAAAGTTCCAGAAGTACCGGAGATTGCTAAATTAACAATATTTTTTTTAATATCTAGAGGTAAATTATCTAGAAGTTGTTCACAAGAATTAATCCAAGAGTTGGGATTTTTAAAGCCATATTGGTATGGAACTGAATTCGTATATTTTAATTCCTTTTTAAAATTAATTATGGATATTCTTGCGCCACTAGTCCCAAAATCTAAGCCCCCAAAAAAATCATCTGGCATGAATAATTACAAAAGTATTTTTGAGGCCTCTTCTAATTGGGCTGATTTTTCTTCAACAAGTTCCCAAGGAAGATTTAGATCATTTCTACCAAAGTGTCCATAAGATGCAGTTTTTCTGAAAAATTCCCCACCCATTTTTTTGGGAAGATTTCTTAAATCAAACTCTTTTATTATTGCTGCAGGCCTTAAATCAAAGTTGTTTTTAATTAGTTCTTTCAAATTATCTTGAGAAATAACACCAGTACCAAATGTTTCAACAAGAATTGAAATTGGTTTGGCAACTCCAATGGCATAACTTAATTGTACTTCTGCTTTTTTTGCTAATTTTGCTTTAACAATACTTTTAGCGACATAACGTGCAGCATATGCAGCTGATCTGTCAACTTTAGTAGGATCTTTACCAGAGAATGCTCCCCCTCCATGCCTTGCATATCCTCCATAAGTATCTACAATAATTTTTCTACCAGTAAGTCCTGCATCTCCTTGAGGTCCACCTACTACAAATTTACCTGTGGGGTTAACCAAGAATCTGGTCTTTTGACTTGATGGTTTGATTTCTAAATCTTCTGTCGCTGGTAATACAACATTGATCCATAAATCTTCTTTTATCTTTTGACGAATTTCTTCTTCATTTGTAATTCCATCAATCTCAGCCGTATGCTGAGTTGAAATTAAGATGGTGTTTATTGAAACTGGGACTCCTTTTTTGTAATCAATACTTACTTGAGTTTTTCCATCAGGTAGAAGATAATCAAGAACTTTTTCATGTCTTACTTTCGCAAGTTGTATTGCTAATCTGTGAGCCAAGCTAATTGGTAATGGCATTAATTCAGGTGTCTCATCACATGCATAGCCAAACATTATCCCCTGATCACCAGCCCCAGTATTATTTTCCAAGTCCTCATTTATATCATCTGCTTCATTTACTCCTTGGGAAATGTCAGGTGATTGCTCGTCAAGAGCCACTAAAACGGCGCAGCTATTTGAGTCAAAACCTCCAGCTTTTGAACCTTCATATCCAATTTCTTTAATTACTTTTCTGACAAGTTTTATATAATCAAGCTTAGCTCTAGAAGTTATTTCACCTGTAAGTAGGCAAAGGCCTGTGTTGACTATTGTTTCGCAGGCCACTCTACTTTCTGGGTCTTCACTCAATAAAGCATCTAAAACAGCGTCACTGATTTGATCACATATCTTGTCTGGATGACCTTCAGTTACAGATTCAGAAGTAAAAATAAAATCACTCATTTATTAATAATTTAGGAATAAACTAATCCTAAATTAAATCGTAAATATTAATCAATAATTATTAACTTGAAATTACAATGATTTCTAATCTAGAATTAATTTATTTATTAGTTTTTAATAAATTAAAAATAATAGTTTATACGCTTTCTGCCATCTCTACTGTCTGATCTTCATTCTCATCAGTTTGCTCAAGTAACATTTGCTTATATTTTGCAGCCATTTCTTCAGCTTTATTAAAAACTTTTTGTGGGTCAGTTAGCATATCGCCTGGTTCGGGTTCTAGAGCTTTGGTTGATAAAGAGATTCTACCTCTCTCGGAATCTAAGTCTATTATCATTACTTTCATCTGATCATTAACATTTAAAACATTATGAGGTGTTTCAATATGCTCATGACTAATTTCAGAAATATGTAGAAGACCACTCACCCCACCTATATCAATAAAAGCTCCATAAGGTTTTATTCCCTTTACGGAACCTACAACAACTTCTCCAACTTCAAGTCTATTCATTTTTTTCTCAACTAAAGCTCTTCTATGACTTAAAACTAATCTGTTTCTTTCTTCATCCACCTCAAGAAATTTTAAAGGTAAATATTCTCCTTCCAAATCTTCTTTTATTTTTCTAGCACTAATATGAGATCCAGGGATAAAGCCTCTCAGTCCTTCAACTCTGACTAAAGCTCCACCCCTGTTTGTGGCAAAAACCTCGGAATATATAGTTGCATCTTCTTTTTGTAATTGTCTTACTCTCTCCCATGCTCTTTGATATTCTATCCTTCTAATAGATAAAGCTAATTGCCCATCTTCATTCTCCTCACTCATTATAAAAAATTCTCTACTTTCTGAAGGTTGTAAAACATCACTTAGTCCTTCAACTCTATTTATAGATACTTCTTGCATAGGCATAAAAGCTGCAGTTTTAGCTCCTATATCTATCATTGCTCCTTTAGGCTCTAAAGCAAAAACTGTACCTTTTACAAGATCGCCTGGTTTGAAATTATAATCATACTTTCCTAATAATGATGCAAACTCTTCTTGAGTAAATCCTGCTGTATCCAAATCACTATTTCGTCTGCTTGAAGAAGAATCTGCAGAGGGAATATCTTTATGGTCAAATGATAAATCTTCCTCTTTTGGAGTCTCTGAAGTATTTTCTTCTAGGGTTGAATTTTCAATTTCTTTTTCGTCTGAAATTTCTTTTACGATTTGGGAAGGATTTTCGATCATTTGTTAAAACGCAGACCACCTAAGATGGTTAGAAAGGAACGCTTTTAGCCTGCAAACTAAAGAGCAAATTATTTGTAAGTAATATTCTACACTTTAGTAGGCTAAATTTATAAAATTGAAGCTAATTCGTTTTTTGAACTACCTTTTAGGGACTCAAGAGTGGAGACAAAGTCTTTTACCCCATTAAATTCCCTGTAGACTGATGCATATCTTATATAAGCAACTTCGTTTTCTTTCCTTAAGCCTTTAAGAATTAATTCTCCAATTTGAGAAGATTTAATATCTTTATTTGAGTCTTGTATGATTTGCGATTCAATTGAGTCAACAAAATTAATAATTGATTCTCTAGAAAATGTTGTTTTTTCGCATGCTCTAGATATTCCAGTAACTAATTTGTCTTTATTAAATAATTCTCTGCTCCCATCCTTTTTAAGAACAGAAATTGGCATTGTTTCAACTCTTTCATATGTTGTAAATCTAAAGCTGCAATTTAAACACTCTCTTCTTCTTCTGACACTTTTCCCAGTATCAGCAGATCTTGATTCTAAAACTCTGCTATCTGTATTTTGGCAGGTTGGGCACTGCATATAGTGAATTAGTACTATCTTCAACTCTAATAGTAGATTAATATCACGATTATGAAAAGTGGCAAAAAAAAACCTCCCAATTTATAGGAGGTTTTTTTTTAACTTTATTTTCTGTCAAATTTAGGTGGATCTCTAAAAGCGACTGCAAAAAATAGAGTAACAACTGCGAGAGTTAAGATAAGAACGTAAGCAAAAGCTTCCATGAGAAAAAATAATAAAGTTTAAATTAAACCCTTCCTGGGATTCGTCTAGTGGTTTCGTCTCCAAGTTTCTTAAAGAGACCAAATTCAACTTGATCACCTATCTCAGAGTCAATACCAGCAAAGGAGTCTTTGTAAAGTGTTCTTGAAGCATGCCACCAATGACCAAATAAGAATAATAATCCGAAACATAAATGTGCATAAGTAAACCAAGCTCTTGGGGAACTTCGGAATACACCATCAGATTTATAAGTTTCTCTATCAAACTTGAATGCTTCACCAAGTTGTGCTTTCCTAGCTAATCTTTTAACTACTGCAGGGTCTGTGAATGTTTGACCATTAAGATCACCCCCATAAATAGTCGCTGTGATGCCAGTTTGTTCAAATGAATACTTTGCTTCAGCCCTTCTAAATGGGATGTCAGCTCTCACATTCCCTTCCTTATCTTCCAAAATAACTGGGAAGTTTTCAAAGAAGTTTGGAATTCTTCTAACTTCTAAATCATTGCCCTCTTTATCAGTAAAGGCAATATGACCCTGCCAACCTGTTGGTAAACCATCTCCATTTACAAGAGCACCAACCCTAAACAATCCTCCTTTCGCAGGGCTGTTCCCTACATAATCGTAGAATGCAAGTTTTTCTGGAATTGAGGCGTATGCTTCTTCCTTGGTTGCTCCATTATCAATAGCTGTTTGAACTCTCCTGTTTATTTCAGTTTTGAAATAACCAGAGTCCCATTGATATCTTGTTGGTCCAAACAATTCAATAGGAGTGGTGGCAGAGCCGTACCACATTGTTCCTGCGACAACAAAAGATACAAATAGAACTGCTGCTAGAGCACTAGCTAACACTCCTTCCAAACTTCCAAGCTTAAGGGCTCTATAAAGCCTTTCTCCAGGTCTATTTGTGATGTGAAATATTCCACCAATAATTCCCAAAAGGCCAGCTGCAATATGATTTGCAACTATTCCACCAGGATTAAAGGGATTAAATCCATCTGCTCCCCAAGATGGTGCTACCTGTTCGACATGACCAGTTAAACCATAGGGATCTGAAATCCAAATGCCGACATTCGCGCAATGAAAAGCTCCAAATCCAAAGCAAGTAATACCTGATAAAAGGAGGTGAATCCCAAATATTCTTGGGAGATCAAGAGCAGGTTCCCCAGTTCTTTCATCTTCCCATAGATCTAAATCCCAATATGTCCAATGCCAGATTGAAGCAAGCATTAAAAGTCCACTAAAAACAATGTGAGCGGCTGCAACACCTTCGAAGCTCCAGAATCCTGGATCAACGCCTGTAGCACCAGTTATATCCCATCCGTTCCAACTACTTGTAATCCCTAATCTTGCCATGAATGGCATGACATACATTCCCTGTCTCCACATTGGATTGAGAACAGCGTCTGAAGGATCAAAAATGGCTAATTCATATAAAGCCATAGAACCGGCCCAGCCGGCTAATAATGCAGTATGCATGAGATGCACAGCAAGTAGTCGACCGGGGTCGTTGATAACTACTGTGTGAACTCTATACCAAGGCAATCCCATCGGTTAAATTCTTGTGACAATGCTGAATAAACAGCTAAACATCATGATAGTAAGGGTTTTTTGGGCGTTGAGAGAGTTTTGTAAATAAATTAATTTACTTAGCAAAATTGGTCAGATAAACTTGTATCACTTTAGTTTGAGCGAATTTTTAGCAAAAATATGTTAATATTTTGGTCACAATTCTCAAAGTAAAGCGCCAAAATAGATAAAAATAACAAAAAAAATGGCAATTATCAGATTCATCCGTGAAGGAATAGATATCGAATGCAAACCTGGAGAAAATTTGAGAGAGTTAGTAATAAGAGAGAAATTACAACTTTATGGACTAAAGGGCATACTTGGAAATTGCGGTGGTGTTGGGCAATGCAGTACTTGTTTTGTTTCTGTTGAAGGAGGATTGAAAAACTCGCTAAGTCCTCTAACCGCTGTTGAGGAAGAAAAACTCAATAATAGACCTGATAACTGGAGACTTGCCTGTCAAACTCTCATCAATTCATCTGCGTTAATACTTACTAAGCCTCAATCTCCTCCATCAAATTTGAAAGATTTGAAAGAATCTGCTGAAAGCAAAAAATTACCTAGATAAATTGTTTAAGACTGTTAATGAGTTAGTCGACTTTTTGGTTTTTTTCACTTAATTCCTACTTGAATGTCTATAGTCTTATTATTATTAAATTTGTCTTTTTAAATGGAAACAACAAATTTTGGTTTCGTAGCAAGCCTTCTATTTGTAGGAATACCAACTATCTTCCTTATTGGTTTATTTATTTCAACCCAAGATGGAGAAAAATCAAGCTTTTATTCAGATTCTAGCAAAGGTAAACTTGGCCCAAAACGCTAAATTAATCCTTTAATGTTTCTTATTTCTGCTGAAAAATTTTCATTGTGGAAAAAAAAACAAATAACAAAAGGAGGAGATAACCATTCTCTCAATCTTTTGATTGATTCGTTAGGTGGATTATCAAATATAGAATTAAATTTACTTAAAATAAGAAGAGAAAAAAATTTCAATTTAAATTTAAAAGTAAATTTAGATTTGATTGAGTCTTATTGGGATAAACACCTTAATACTTCTATACCCATACAATATTTAAGTGGAATTTCTTTCTGGAGGAATTTAAAATTAGAAGTTTCAAACAGAGTTCTTATCCCCCGACCAGAAACAGAACTTTTTATTGATATAGTTTCGGGCATATTCAAAAATAAGGAAGAAAAAATAACTTTTGTCGATCTAGGAACTGGTTCGGGTGCGATTAGCATAGCTTTAGCACTGGAGAATCCAAACTGGAGTGGAATTGCAACCGATATAGATAAAAGTGCTATTGAGATTGCTTCAAGAAATTTTAAAACTAATTCTAATCAATCAAATTTAAAATTTTATAATGGGAATTGGTGGGATCCTCTGGAAAATTTCAAAGGTGAAATTGATTTTGCTGTAGCTAATCCTCCATATATTCCGCAAGCTAATTATGAAGTCTTACCAATAGAGGTAAAGAATTTTGAACCTAAACTTGCTCTTTTGGGAGGGAAAGAAGGTCTAGATCATATCAATCAAATAGTTCAAAATGCACCCCTATATTTAAAAAATAAAGGTTGGTTATTGATTGAGAATCATTTTGATCAAGGGGAGAAAGTTAAAAAAATATTTCTTGAAAATAGATTTACTTCTGTAAAAGTTTTAAAAGATTTTTCTGGGATTGGAAGATTTACAATAGGAAGATATAAATAAATTATTAGTTAATAATTTTAATGAATGTAATAGATCAAAAATTAGCTTTAGAAAAACTAAATAGTGGATACCCTATAGTTTTTCAGACAGATACTTTACCTGCGATTGGATGCTTACCAAAGTTTTCAGAAATGATTTATAAGATAAAGAAAAGAGATATTAAAAAACCTTTAATTTTAATGGGAGCTGAAAATTTTGAATTTGATGATTTTGTTCATGAATCGGCATTAGGTGATTTCAAATATATTGCTTCGCGTTATTGGCCAGGACCCTTAACAATCATTATTCCGTGCTCTGAAAAAAGAAGATCATATTCATCCACCAGTAATTTTACATTGGGTTTGCGAATACCAAATTCAAAAATGGCTAAATTACTCTTAAAGGAAAGTGGACCACTACTAACATCAAGTGCAAATCTATCAGGCTTGCCTACCGCTACAAGCGCAAAAGAAATTTCAATTAATTTGCCTAATGTAAATATTTTAGGACCAACTCCCTGGGGTAAATGTAGTGGTAAGGCGAGTACCATAATTTCTTGGGTCAATCATGGTAAATGGAAAATAATAAGAGAAGGAGAAGTTTCAATTCCAGGTATAAAGTTATGATTCTTCTTATATTTTTTATTTCTTTAACACAAATTTTTTCTTACTGGATTTTTGAACCTTTAACATTTTTTTTAACTGATTTATTTCAGATAAAGTTTTTACCAATTTTTCTTTTATCCCTTTTTACTTTTTTATTTTGGACTAATAAAGAGGAATCAAATATAGAACTTTGAGAATGCCGGCTAACAGATTTGAACTGATGACCTTCGCTTTACAAAAGCGCTGCTCTACCGCTGAGCTAAGCCGGCATGAATTTTATTTTACATACAACTAGGTTGTATTTGATACTTTATTAATTTTGATTTTAAAACGTTTATTTCTTTTTCTGTGTGTCTTCATTTTTTTTAAATTCAATTTCTCCAGTAAGAGTTCTTTTTATTGGAAGATTCGCAACTAATGCTGTCATTCTATCTTCGGTTTCTAGACTTACAGCTACTTCCTCAAAATCAATTTCAACATATTTAGCAACCACATCAAGTATTTCTTTTCTCATTTTATCCAAAAGATCAGTTGTCAATGAACTCATGTCAACTCTGTCATGAGCTAAAACTAACTGCAATCTTTCTCTAGCAGTATTGGCACTAGCCGTTTCTCTGCCTAGCAATTTGTTTATTAGGTCTCTGAGAGTCATCATTTTTAAAAAATCTTTGTTTGCATTAATCTCATGAATTTGTCTTTAAGGCTTTTCCCTTCATTCTTTGGATCGATAATTGGAATATCTTTTCCTGTAAGCCTTTGAGATACATTTAAATAGCATTTTTTAGCAGGAGATTTACTATCAGAAAGAGTAAGGGGTTCCCCTCTGTTTGTACTTATTATTACTTGTTCATCCTCTAAAACAATACCCAGTAATGGCAATGAAAGGATACTTTGAACATCTTCTATCGAGAGCATTTCTTGATTAGCCATCATATTAGGGCGAACTCTGTTAATTACTAACTGTATTGGCTTTATATCAGAAGTATTTAAAATTCCTATAACTCTATCTGCATCACGAACTGCAGATAATTCTGGGTTTGTAACCACTATGGCTTCTTTGCATGCTGAAAGAGCATTTTTAAAACCATCTTCAACTCCTGCAGGACAATCTACTAAAACGTAATCAAACTTCTCACTAAGTAATTTACTGATTTGTTTCATATCTTCAGGCTTCATCCAGTCAAGCATCCTAGGATCACCAGCTGGTAATAGAGCTAAATTCGGCTCCTTTTTGTGTCTAACTAATGCTTGATCAAGACGACAATTCTTGTCTAAAACATCTTGAGCTGTATAAATAATACGATTCTCCAAACCTAAAAGGAGATCTAAATTCCTTAATCCAAAATCAGCATCTAACACAGCTGTTGTAGCTCCACTATTTGCTAGGGCAATACCAAGGTTTGCCGTTAGGGTAGTTTTACCAACCCCACCTTTGCCGGAACAGATCAAGATAGTGCGAGTATTTTTCGACACAGAAAATGAATAATTTTATAAATAATAAGCTAGTTTTAAAAAATTGAAATTTTTTAAAAGTTAAGTAATTCTTAAATTTATTACTTATAAATAAAAATATTTCAAAATATTTATTTACTACAAGTTTTGATTTAGAAGATAAGGTTTGATAATTATTTTATCGTCTTCTAAAGTTGCAATTTCGGGATGTAGACCTTTAGGTTTCTCTTTTGGACCTATAGCTACAATTTCGCAGATTCTTAATTGTAGAGGGTTTAGATAAAGCGAGGCAATAGAAGCATTTTTATTTCCATTTTTTCCGGCGAATGCGATACCAAATAATTTCCCCCATACATAAACGTTATTATTTGCAGAAATAATAGCTCCTGGATTTACGTCACCCATAATAAAAAGATCACCATTTGAAGATATTCGATCCCCTGATCTAACCGTGCCTTTGTGAAGTATGTCCTTTTTTAGATATGAAGGATCTAGTGGTAATTGATTTTTAAGGTCTTTGATTTTTAAAAAAGTTGAGTTGATTTTTAAAGACTTTCCACTTAAGACTGTTTCTCTATTATTTGAATAGATATTTGAAAGCTTAATAAAATGTTTTTCAAGTATAAGTTTTAATTTCGCTAATTCGTATGAATTAATTTTTTCATTTTCTGTAATTAGATTTGCTGCAGCTGGGGCTTCTTTAGTTACTAAATTGTCGCAAAAATTTTGATCAATCTCAAAATTTTTGAATGAAAATGATTTTATAAATTCATTAGCAATACCTCTTAAAATTAATTTCATTTATACGTTAGCTCTTTCTATCGCGATCTGATCCTCTATCTCTTTTCTAAACTCTCCCGGATAAATAATTAGTGAAGTATTCTTTGAAGACATTAGTGTATTTATTAAATCTGATTGATTTTCCAATAGGTTCTGATAGGTACCATCCCATATTTTTAGAGAATTATCAGACTTAAAACCTTTAAAAGATCTTTCTTTAATTCCGCAAAATATCTCTGAATCATAATTATTTAATTTACATTTTTTTCTGGCAAAAGCTAAGATTTCTAGTCTTTTTAATTTTGTGAGAAAACTTATATCTGATGCTTTTAGTAAATTTCTATCAATAAACATCTTACAAAGAGTCTCTAAAGGTTCAAAAGATTCTTCTTTCCATTTCATTAAATGGAAATAGAATACAATATCATCATTCGCAAGGAAGTCCTTAACTTCAAGTTGGTTTGGAAAAAATATCCATCTGCGCATGCTTTCATCTATCCATAAGTTCTTTTTTACGGAATCTTTTTTGATAATTTGAATAATTTTTTCTAAAATCCAAGTAGAAATTTCATTTATTCGGTGGTTATAAATAGTTCTATACATCATGTTCCTTAGAACTAAAAAATGCTCTATAGCTATTACTCCTTTTGGTTTGATTGCGATATTCCCATCAGGAGAAAAAGTAAGAGCTGAAATAATTCTTTCTAAGTCTACTAATCCATATTTTGTTCCAGTGTTATAACTATCACGAAGCAAATAATCAAGTCGATCACAATCTATTTCACTACTAATTAATGTTTTTAAAGGTTTTGAGAATAGGTTTTTAGTTGTAAATAAGTCTCCAATTTGATTAGGTAATTCGGTTCCGAAATTCTTAAGAATTGAAGAGATAGGTGAATAATTCTTTACTAAATTTTTAGACCATAACTCATGATCATGAGCAAATATAACCTCACTTGTATGACTTAAGGGACCATGGCCTAAATCATGTAAAAGAGCAGCACCAAAAAGTATGAATTTATTTTGGCTAAACTCAGGATTTATTTCTACTAGTTTTCTATAAATCTTTCTCGCGACGCAAAATACACCAATTGAGTGTGTGAATCTGCTTGATTCTGCTCCATGAAAAAGAAGAGAGGCAGCACCTAATTGTTTTATCCTTCTCAATCTCTGAAATGCCAAAGTATCAATTAGCTGCATAATCATTAATTCTTCTGGTTTGTCTGAATCAATGATTATTTCTTTATGAATTGGATCATGAAAAATTCTTTTATTGTTCATAACTAAAAAATTATCTATTAAAAATTCTTTTTTTAATTTTCAATGTCTTTGTTTTCTAATTCATTTACTTTTGCTTCAAAATCATTTTCATCAAATAAAGCGTTTAGGAATATCTCTGCATTTTTTACCCATTTATCCTCAGAATTGCCGTATTCTCTAGCCTCTGGGAGGCCTAAAATTTTATCAGGAGTTATACCTTTACCCTGAATATTATTACCCTGAGGTGTTAAATAACTGGCAACAGTAATAGCAATACCACTGTCTTCACCTAAACTTTTCAAAGACTGAATAAGTCCTTTCCCATAAGTTTGTTCACCCATTAAAGTTGATCTCTTATTATCTTGCAGGGATCCTGCCAGGATTTCACTTGCGCTTGCAGTACCTTTGTTTACTAAAGTAACCATCGGGCCATCAAAGGAAGTATTTTTCTGAGAAATTATTGCATCCTTAATGCCATTTCTATCTTTTGTTTCTACGATTGGTTGTTCGCTTAGAAACGAGTCTGCTACTGCGATTCCAGAACTTACTAACCCGCCAGAGTTATTTCTTAAATCAAGTATTACACCCTCAACTTCTTTCTCTTTGAGTTCCTGTAGAGCCTCTTCAATTTTTTTTGGAACACTTTCACTAAATTGAGTTATTCTTAAATATCCAATTGTATGAGAGTCATCTCTCAATCTCTTTGTTCTTACTGGTCTAAGGTCAACTGATCTTCTTTCTAAATCAAGTTCTTTAGTCTCATCAGACATGGATTTAATTTGAACAAGAACCTTTGTACCGGATTCTCCTCTAAGTTTTGATGCAGTATTTGCCAGCCCTAACTCGGAACAAGATATTCCATCAACCTTATCTATTTTATCTCCACTAATTATCCCTGCTTCTTCGGCAGGAGATCCTGCTAATGTCGAAATGACTTTGATTTCTTTAGTTATTTCATCTTCTCCTAATTGAAGTCCTACGCCATTTATTTCACTTCCAAAATTGCTTGTTTTCAGAAGTTCATAATCTTTTGGCTTTAATATCCTAGTAAAAGGATCTTCAAGAGGTTTCAACATATCTTCAATTGCAGAATAAGCCTCATCACTTGTTTCAATTTGTTTCTGTAATGTTTTTTGTCTAATCCTCTTCCACTGGATTTCATCAAGCCTTTCTGGATCATAATATCCCTCATTTACTAACGTCCAAGCGTCAAGTACAAATTGCTTGCTATCACTCAGCGCATTGACACTTGGAATATACAAAAAATTGGCAGAAAAAATACAGATCACCATGATTATGATCCATTTTTTGAATATTAAAAATTTGTTAAAAGATGAATTCATTGGGTTAAGTGTTAACACCAAGTAAGTGAATTTTAAGTAAGCTTTTTATATCAAAGCTATTTTTTTTGGATGTCTGATTCCTCTTCTGTTTATGACTGGTTTCAAGAAAGACTTGAAATTCAAGACATAACTGACGACGTAACTTCCAAGTACGTACCCCCCCACGTAAATATTTTTTACTGTTTAGGAGGCATAACTTTAGTATGCTTCTTAATTCAATTTGCAACAGGTTTTGCAATGACTTTTTATTATAAGCCGACTGTTACCCAAGCTTATAATTCTGTTAGCTACTTAATGACTGATGTAAGTTTTGGTTGGTTAATAAGATCTGTTCATAGATGGAGCGCTTCTATGATGGTATTAATGCTAATTCTTCATGTATTTAGGGTATATCTTACTGGAGGATTTAAAAGGCCAAGAGAATTAACATGGGTAACGGGAGTTGTTATGGCAGTTATAACAGTTGCTTTCGGAGTTACTGGTTATTCACTCCCGTGGGATCAGGTTGGATACTGGGCAGTTAAAATAGTTTCAGGTGTTCCTGCAGCAATACCAATCATAGGTGATTTTATGGTTGAACTTCTTCGAGGAGGAGAAAGTGTTGGTCAATCTACTTTGACTAGATTTTATAGCCTCCATACTTTTGTTCTACCTTGGTCTTTAGCAGTATTTATGCTGATGCATTTTCTAATGATTCGTAAACAAGGTATTTCAGGTCCGCTATAAACCCTTATAATTTTAAAAACTGAACATTTTGAATTATTTTATATGTCTACTTTAAAAAAACCTGATTTATCTGATCCTAAATTAAGAGCTAAGTTGGCTAAAGGTATGGGCCATAACTATTATGGTGAGCCTGCTTGGCCTAACGATCTTTTATATATTTTCCCTGTCGTAATACTTGGAACTATTGCTTGCGTAGTTGGTCTTGCTGTTTTAGATCCTGCGATGTTGGGAGACAAAGCAAATCCATTCGCTACCCCTCTAGAAATTTTGCCTGAGTGGTATCTCTATCCTGTATTTCAAATTCTGAGAGTTGTACCTAATAAGCTACTTGGAATCGCTCTTCAAACATTAATTCCTCTTGGGTTAATGATTCTGCCCTTTATTGAAAATGTAAACAAATTCTCTAATCCTTTTAGAAGACCAGTTGCGATGTCAGTCTTTCTTTTTGGAACTTTTTTAACTATTTATTTAGGAATTGGTGCTTGCTTACCTATAGATAAATCTCTTACTTTGGGTTTATTTTAAAGGTCTTTAAAGATTAAACATGTCTAAGTCATTATTATCTTCTCTTAGAAAGTGATGCATCAATAAAAATCCAACTATGGTCCAAGTCTGATAAGTTCTTGATTGCTGCCCAACCCATGTACCAGTCGGTCCGTCAAAATATTCTGCCCACTCTTGTTTTGGTAATTGATTAAGTTGACACCAATAGGATTCTTCTATTAAAGATCTCATCTCTTCCATTAATATCACATCTTCAGTTGGAAATTTTTTTTGATGTAAAAGAACAGAAGCTCCAAAATACCAAAGTAAACTTGGCCAATGACCTCCGTTGTGATAACTCCAAGGCCAATTCTTAGGATCTGAACCTGTTTTATTCTGCCATTCCTCTACATCCATGTGAGGGTGACATATTCTCATCGGCATTTGTGCCATAAGATGTTGTCTGTTGTGTAGCACAAGTCTAAAAAGTGCTCTTTGTTCTTCAGAAGGGAGAACTCCAAACATGCATGCTAAAGAATTCCCTAAGCTATAAAATCTAAAGTCAGGTCTCCCAGTCCTAATGTTTCCTATTAAATATCCACCTCTGTTTTCTAGCCAGTCCTGTAGCCATGAAGGGACCACCTGAGGTTGAACATTAAATTCATTAAAATGTTGGTCATCGCCATATTGTTCTGTTGGCCTTCTTCTTAGAATTTGCATTGTTTGGCTTGTAACCCAGTAATGCTTTAAAAGAAAACTTCTTAAATCCTCAACCCATTGACTGGTTAAAATAAGTCGCTGGTCTAATAATCTACTAACGTGATCTTCACGGCTTAATTCCATTAGATTTATACAACTTTTTAAACATCCATGAAGTAATACCTCGACTTCCAAAGGTGCGCCCCAGACATCCATTGGTCTATCAATCATGAATGCACAGTCTGGAACGAAAAGAACAGGTGTCCCCTCAAATGTTGGATGTAAAACTAAATCTAGTAAAAGTTGGATCCCTCTCTGCACACTTTGGCTTTTACCAAATGAATGATCACCACTCTTGTTGACATAAAACCAGCATAATATTGGCCACCATAAACTCGCATCAGCAGAAGTAATTCTTCCTATAGATCTTTGCCCATAGTCGCCAATTAACTTTCCTTTCTCTTCGACAAAACTTGTAGGAAATACCCCCCTTGTTTGATAATTAGTGCTTTGCAGCTCAAGACATACCTTTAAGAACTTTTTTACAATATCGTACCTTTTTTGGGTAATGAGATAAATCATTACTGGAACATTATCTCTTAGAAAAATTTCACCATAATTTAACTTGAGGTTTTTTGTAGGGTGTTCTAGTGCAGCAACACTGCCAACCAACTCCCCTGAAATTTTAACTAAGGTCTTCTCAAAGTGTTTTTTTGCATTTGTTACAATTTTGTCTTCATCTGAACTTGGACGAACTCTTAAATTTTTTTGACTAAATCTTTCTGCCATTTCAGTTAAATCCCTTTAATTAAGCCTAGTTCTTTAAGTGGACTTTGAACAAAATAAAAATTAATAAAAAAATTTTGTATAAAAGGTTGCAAAATTACAGTCGGATGGTTTAGTATTTTCTTCTGGGCAAAAATATTTTTTTTGTATTATTCAAACTATTATCTTAAATCTAATTTTTGGTAAATGAATGAATTTTTTGGAGATTTGATTTCGATCAATATCTTTAGCCAGTAGAAGGGTTTTCCTTCTAAATGGGTTATTCACTTGTTGTTTAACTCTGCACCTAGAAAATTTAAAACTTAGGAACTGATGCTTTTATTGCGTCAAGAATTTATCAAATTTAGGTTTGATATTTTTAAGATGTATTTGCAATAAAGGTGTGAGGTCCCGTCAAGAATATATAAAATGTTTTCAATTGCTAACTTTTTAGTTTTTTGAAAACCAACGGATCTGAGATCTTGGAAAGTCACTTTGAAATATTTTTAATGTGCACTCAAAGTAATCCTTATTTATCTAAGGAGGCTGAACCTAAATAACTTAAGTCAATCTTATTTTTGTTTGGAGAAAGCAATTCATATTGAGTAGATTTTGTCTACAAAAGGATTTGAACACAACGGAGAGTTTGATCCTGGCTCAGGATGAACGCTGGCGGCGTGCTTAACACATGCAAGTCGAACGAACCTTCGGGTTAGTGGCGGACGGGTGAGTAACGCGTGAGAATCTGCCCTCAGGAGGGGGATAACGGTTGGAAACGACCGCTAATACCCCATATGCCGATAGGTGAAATGAATTTCGCCTGAGGATGAGCTCGCGTCTGATTAGCTTGTTGGTGAGGTAATGGCTCACCAAGGCTTCGATCAGTAGCTGGTCTGAGAGGATGATCAGCCACACTGGGACTGAGACACGGCCCAGACTCCTACGGGAGGCAGCAGTGGGGAATTTTCCGCAATGGGCGAAAGCCTGACGGAGCAACGCCGCGTGAGGGACGAAGGCCTCTGGGCTGTAAACCTCTTTTCTCAAGGAAGAAGATATGACGGTACTTGAGGAATAAGCCACGGCTAATTCCGTGCCAGCAGCCGCGGTAATACGGGAGTGGCAAGCGTTATCCGGAATTATTGGGCGTAAAGCGTCCGCAGGCGGCCTTTCAAGTCTGCTGTTAAAGCGTGGAGCTTAACTCCATTATGGCAGTGGAAACTGATCGGCTTGAGTATGGTAGGGGCAGAGGGAATTCCCGGTGTAGCGGTGAAATGCGTAGATATCGGGAAGAACACCAGTGGCGAAGGCGCTCTGCTGGGCCATTACTGACGCTCATGGACGAAAGCCAGGGGAGCGAAAGGGATTAGATACCCCTGTAGTCCTGGCCGTAAACGATGAACACTAGGTGTCGGGGGAATCGACCCCTTCGGTGTCGTAGCTAACGCGTTAAGTGTTCCGCCTGGGGAGTACGCACGCAAGTGTGAAACTCAAAGGAATTGACGGGGGCCCGCACAAGCGGTGGAGTATGTGGTTTAATTCGATGCAACGCGAAGAACCTTACCAGGGTTTGACATCCTGAGAACCTCTTAGAAATTTGAGGGTGCCTTCGGGAATTCAGTGACAGGTGGTGCATGGCTGTCGTCAGCTCGTGTCGTGAGATGTTGGGTTAAGTCCCGCAACGAGCGCAACCCACGTTTTTAGTTGCCAGCATTTAGTTGGGCACTCTAGAAAGACCGCCGGTGATAAACCGGAGGAAGGTGTGGATGACGTCAAGTCATCATGCCCCTTACACCCTGGGCTACACACGTACTACAATGCTACGGACAAAGGGCAGCAAACTCGCGAGAGCTAGCAAATCCCATAAACCGTGGCTCAGTTCAGATCGTAGGCTGCAACTCGCCTACGTGAAGTAGGAATCGCTAGTAATCGCAGGTCAGCATACTGCGGTGAATACGTTCCCGGGCCTTGTACACACCGCCCGTCACACCATGGAAGTTGGCCATGCCCGAAGTCGTTACTCCAACCCTTGTGGAGGAGGACGCCGAAGGTGGGGCTAATGACTGGGGTGAAGTCGTAACAAGGTAGCCGTACCGGAAGGTGCGGCTGGATCACCTCCTAACAGGGAGACAACAAAATGTAAATATTAATTTTGTCACCTTAGGTCGATCGGTATCTCAGATTCTTATTTTTTTAAGAATTTCAGTTTCTAAGTTTTTTCTAGGTCACACCCATCACTTTTCCTGGGCCATTAGCTCAGGTGGTTAGAGCGCACCCCTGATAAGGGTGAGGTCCCTGGTTCAAGTCCAGGATGGCCCATATCTCTATGTTGGGGGTATAGCTCAGTTGGTAGAGCGCCTGCTTTGCAAGCAGGATGTCAGCGGTTCGAGTCCGCTTACCTCCACTGAATACCACCTCTTACATATATTTAAAGAGGGAAATTGTTTTGAGTCGTGTCCTAATTTGCTCTGAGCGAATCTAGCTTCCTATTTTATTCTATAAATAAGATGCTGGACTCATTGAATTTATTTCATTGTTTTCAGAGAACCTTGACAACTGCATAGATTATTTTTGAAGACAATAAGCATCTTTAATGATGCAGATTTATTATTTGTGCGAATGCATTAAATAACAATTCTATTAAGCTGATGCTTCAATTATTGAAGTTATTGGTCAAGCTACAAAGGGCTCACGGAGGATACCTAGGCACACAGAGGCGATGAAGGACGTGGTTACCTGCGATAAGTCTCGGGGAGTTGGAAGCACACTTTGATCCGGGAATTTCCGAATGGGGCAACCCCTTGAACGACCAACTGAATATATAGGTTGGTGCGAGCTAACCCAGCGAACTGAAACATCTTAGTAGCTGGAGGAAGAGAAAGTAAATAACGACTCCCTCAGTAGCGGCGAGCGAACGGGGACTAGCCCAAACCGATAGTCTTGACTATCGGGGTTGTGGGACAGCAATATGGATCAACAATTCTAGAAGAAACGTTTGAATGGCGTGCCACAGAGGGTGAAAGCCCCGTAATTGAAAGATGAGTTGACCTAGCTGTATCCCGAGTAGCACGGAGCACGTGGAATTCCGTGTGAATCTGCGAGGACCACCTCGTAAGGCTAAGTACTACTGTGTGACCGATAGTGAAACAGTACCGCGAGGGAAAGGTGAAAAGAACCCCGGGAGGGGAGTGAAATAGAACATGAAACCGTGAGCTTACAAGCAATGGGAGCCCGACTAATCGGGTGACCGTGTGCCTGTTGAAGAATGAGCCGGCGACTTATAGGCACTGGCGGGTTAAACCGGAAATGGTGGAGCCACAGCGAAAGCGAGTCTTAATAGGGCGTTTGTCAGTGTTTATAGACCCGAACCCTGGTGATCTAACCATGGCCAGGATGAAGCTTGGGTGATACCAAGTGGAGGTCCGAACCGACTGAAGTTGAAAATTCAGCGGATGAGCTGTGGTTAGGGGTGAAATGCCAATCGAACCAGGAGCTAGCTGGTTCTCCCCGAAATACGTTGAGGCGTAGCGTCTAGTGCTCCAGCAGGGGGGTAAAGCAACCATTTCGGTGCGGGCTGCGAAAGCGGTACCAAATCGATATGAACTCTGAATACCCTGTGTGTAACTAGGCAGTCAGACTGTGGGGGATAAGCTCCATAGTCAAGAGGGAAACAGCCCAGACCGCCAGCTAAGGTCCCAAAATTAACGCTAAGTGATAAAGGAGGTGGGATTGCCCAGACAACCAGGAGGTTTGCCTAGAAGCAGCCATCCTCAAAGGAGTGCGTAATAGCTCACTGGTCGAGCGATCCTGCGCCGAAAATGAATGGGGCTAAGCGTTATACCGAAGCTGCGGATAAATTTATTTATGGTAGGGGAGCGTTCTATGTTGGGTGAAGCGTTAGCGTAAGCGGACGTGGACGGCATAGAAGTGAGAATGTCGGCTTGAGTAGCGAAAACATGGGTGAGAATCCCATGCCCCGAAACCCTAAGGGTTCCTCCGGCAGGCTCGTCCGCGGAGGGTTAGTCTGGACCTAAGGCGAGGCCGAAAGGCGTAGTCGATGGATAACAGGTCAATATTCCTGTACCAGTTATGTTTTGGGAAGGGGGACGGAGAAGGCTAGCCAGGCCAGATGTTGGTTACTGGTTCAAGCGTTCAAGGCTTTGAGAGATGGAGAAAACATCTTGAGCTGAGGCGTGAGTACGAGCTGCTACGGCAGCGAAGTTGGTGATGTCATGCTTCCAAGAAAAGCCCTATACCCGTTAAGACATAAATGCCAGTACCCGAAACCGACACAGGTGGGGTGGTAGAGAATACCGAGGGGCGCGAGATAACTCTCTCTAAGGAACTCGGCAAAATGGCCCCGTAACTTCGGGAGAAGGGGTGCCAGCGAGAGCTGGTCGCAGTGAAGAGGCGCAAGCGACTGTTTACCAAAAACACAGGTCTCCGCTAAGTCGCAAGACGATGTATGGGGGCTGACACCTGCCCAGTGCCGGAAGGTTAAGGAAGCTGGTTAGCTTTTAGCAAAGCTAGCGACTGAAGCCCCGGTGAACGGCGGCCGTAACTATAACGGTCCTAAGGTAGCGAAATTCCTTGTCGGGTAAGTTCCGACCCGCACGAAAGGTGTAACGATTTGCGCGCTGTCTCGGAGAGAGGCTCGGCGAAATAGAATTGTCTGTGAAGATGCGGACTACATACACCCGGACAGAAAGACCCTATGAAGCTTTACTGTAGTTTGATATTGTGCTCGGGCTCTAATTGCGCAGAATAGGTGGGAGACGTTGAAATAGTACTTGTGGGTATTATTGAGTCATCGGTGAGATACCACTCTATTAGAGCTAGGGTTCTAACGCTTACCCGTTATCCGGGAAGCGGACAGTATCTGATGGGCAGTTTGACTGGGGCGGTCGCCTCCTAAAAGGTAACGGAGGCGCACAAAGGTTCCCTCAGGCTGGTTGGAAATCAGTCGTTGAGTGCAAAAGCAGAAGGGAGCTTGACTGTGAGACCTACAAGTCGAACAGGGACGAAAGTCGGTTTTAGTGATCCGACGGTTCTGCGTGGAAGGGCCGTCGCTCAACGGATAAAAGTTACTCTAGGGATAACAGGCTGATCTCCCCCAAGAGTTCACATCGACGGGGAGGTTTGGCACCTCGATGTCGGCTCATCGCAACCTGGGGCTGAAGTCGGTCCCAAGGGTTGGGCTGTTCGCCCATTAAAGCGGTACGCGAGCTGGGTTCAGAACGTCGTGAGACAGTTCGGTCCATATCCGGTGTATGCGCAGGAATATTGAGAGGATTTCTCCCTAGTACGAGAGGACCGGGAGGAACGCACCTCTGGTGTGCCAGTTATCGTGCCAACGGTAAACGCTGGGTAGCCATGTGCGGAGTGGATAACCGCTGAAAGCATCTAAGTGGGAAGCCCACCTCAAGATGAGTATTGCCATGGCTTAAGCCAGTAAGGTCACGGGAAGAACACCCGTTGATAGGCTCTACGTGGAAGCTTGGTAACAAGTGCAGCGGAGGAGTACTAATAGACCGAGGGCTTGACCAAATAAACTTAATTTATTGTCTTTAATTTATATTTTCTATGCAGTTCTCAAGGTTCATACTATCCTGGTGTTCATGGCGATGTGGAACCACTCCGATCCATCTCGAACTCGGTTGTGAAACGCATCAGCGGCGAAAATATTTAGGGGGTAGCCCCTTGAGAAAATAGCTCAATGCCAGGTAAAATATTATTAAAGGGTTTACTTCGAAAAAGTAAACCCTTTTTTATTTCTGACATTTACGACACCAATGTGTACTTCTTCCTGAGATTTTCTGTCTCTCAATTAAATTTTTGCATTGATGACATTTTTTCCCAGTTCTTCTATAAACATTAGTTTGTAATCCAAAATTGCCATTTTCACCTTCTAAGTCTCTAAAGTCACTAAAGGTTGTTCCCCCTGCACCAATACTTTTTTTTAAAACGTCGACGATAGCTCTTATAAGTCTTTTTATTTCATTTTTTTTAATTGTTCTAGCCTCTCTAAAAGGCGATATGCCTGCAGAGTATAGACTCTCATCTGCATATATATTCCCTATCCCAGCAATTATTGTTTGATCTAATAAAATAGATTTTATGGATCTTGATTTGTTTGAAATTACTTTTGTTAGATAATTGACATTAAAATTTTGAGAGAAAGGCTCAGGGCCTAATGTTCCTAATCCATTAATAATTTTATTAGGAGATAATCCCTCTCCAACCCACCACATTTGACCGAAACTCCTTACATCAATATATCTAAGTTCATTATTATGATTATCAAACAGCCTTATTCTGGTATGTTTACAAGGATTAGTAAGAGTATTATTAAAAGTGAAATAACCAGTCATCCTTAAATGAACGACGAGAACACCATTTTCTTTAAGTGATAATTCATTTGCATCATTATTATTACTAACATTTTTCTTTAATTCCGCGATTAAATATTTTCCTCTTCTATTCCATTTATATAACAGTGAATTTTGAAGTCCCTCAATAAAGTCTTTTTTATCAATGGGATACGCAACAGTTGACTCTCTACAGATTTCAACTCTTTTGATAATAAAGTTCTTGAGTTTTTGTTCTAAACCTCTTCTAACAGTCTCAACTTCAGGTAACTCAGGCAAATTTTTAGGCTTTCTCTAATTCACTTTCTGCAAAATTATTAGTATTTGCTCCTCCTTCAGTTCCACTTATTCCCGCATAATTTACCTTTTCAAACCTGACTACACAGTTATACTTGATTCCGGTTGTATCGACTGAAGCAACTTTGCCAATTTCGTTGTACCAGTATGACTCTGGTCTTTTTACTCTTACAAGATCTCCTCTTGAAATTGCCATTAATTTAAATTTAACTAGTAAAACAATACCTCAAAAGGGATATCTAAAATAAATTTATTCACAGATATTAATCAAAACAATTAACAAAAATCATTTATTAGATTTTTTTCAAATTCTTCTTTAGCTGGAATCCAACCCCTCCATTTTCTTCCAGGAATTCTTACGTCTAAATCTTTTGTTGCACACTTTATAGAAATAATAACTTTTTTATTATTTTGATTTAAAGCATTCAGAAATTTTCTGCCACTTCCTTCTTCTAATTCGGTTTGTTGAGTTGTTAAAGGACCATATTTTTTACTCTCTTTACTTATAAATTGATTAATCTTTTCTTCTTTAAGTGAAGTATTAACTTCTTGATTATTGATATTCTTTTCACTTAAAAATAATTTCGAACCAACTTCTAATGAATCTGGATTCTTGAGATTATTAATTTTAATAAGTTCTTTAAAGTTTAAACCATATTTAGTAGAAATTTCTGTAAGACTCTCCCCTTTTTGGACGAGATGATAGCTATTATTTATATCCTTATTAGGTTTATTTTCTTGACTAGAATCATAAATTTTTAGATTTTGTCCTACATATATATAATTTTCATCTTTTAAATTATTTAATTTAATAATGAAATCTTTTTTTATTGAATAAAGATTTGAGATACTTGTAATCGTATCGCCCACTTGAACGATATGAGTTTTTTTAAAGTCTGATATTTCATTATTAGATGATTCTACCTTCGTAGTATTTTCAATTTGATTATTTGATGAATCAATAATTTCTTCAGCCTTTATAAAATTAGTATTGAAAAAATTAATAATGAAGGCAAATAAAATAAACGTTAATTTCATTAATTTATCTATTTTCTTAAAGATAATCTCTGTATTTAAAATCGCTAGACTTTTGAAACCAAACTAATTAATTTAAATCTTAAAAATAAATTTTATAATTTTCATTACTTTGTCATAAGGTGGGTATCTCAAATTCAAATCAAATAAAAAGCCTTTATAAGTTATGGATTTTTGATTTGAAAAGTTCTTAAATCCTTCCTCTCCATGAAATTTACCCATTCCACTTTTTCCAACCCCTCCAAATGGCAAATTTGGAATAAGTACAGGCAACATAACATCATTAATACAAACGGTGCCAGAGCTTGTAACTTTAGAAATATGATCATGGATTTTTTTGTTTCCTCCAAAAATATATATTGCTAAGGGCTTTGAAGCTTGATTGATTTTTTTTAATGCTGAATCTTTATTGTCAATCCCAATAACTGGAAGAAGGGAGCTAAATAATTCTTTTTGAATAATATTTTTATCTTGTAATTTTACTTTTAAAATTGTGGGTGATATCTTCATTCTTTTTTTACTACAAGTTCCTCCAAACAAAATACGTTTCTCCTTTTTATATCTTTTGAGAAGTTCTGAAGTCATGGAAAATTGGTTTTTTTGCAATTTGGATAAGTTTTTTGAGATTATTGGATCTTCTCCATAAAAAATATTTATAAATTTCTTTAACTCTTCAACTAATTGATTTTCAATTTCTTTCTCTACAAATATATGATTAGGCGCCATACATGATTGGCCTGAATTGAAAAATTTGCCCCATACAATTCTTTTTGCTGCAATTTCTAAATTTGCATTTTTGAAAATAATTACTGGATTTGTTCCACTAAGTTCCAAAGTTAATGGAGTTAAGTTTGTTGAAGCTGATTTCATAATAGATTTTCCCGTTTCAGTACTTCCTGTAAAAAAAATATGATCGAAATTTTGTTCTACCAGTTTTATTGACTCTTTATAATCTCCCTCAATCGTTAACAAAATATCTTTTTGGAAATATTTATCAGTTAATTTTTTGATTAGTTTAGATGTAGAAGGACATTTTTCTGATGGTTTTATTACAGAAGTATTTCCCGAAGAAAAAATATTTACGAGGGGCTTTAAGAGATACAATAAAGGATAATTATATGGCCCTAAAATCAGTACACAACCTAGTGGTTCGTAGATTACTTTTGAGAATGATGGGAAAAGATATATTGGCGTTTTTACCTTTTTTGGTCGCATCCATAATCTGAGATTCTTCTTTATTAAGGAAATTTCTTCTTTTATTAAGAGTATTTCTGAAAGAGCTTCAAGTTCTGATTTACCTAGATCAAGGAAAAGAGCTTTGATTATTTCTTTTTTATTCTCATCTAAAAGTTGAGAAATCTTGCTAATCTGCTGGATCCTCCAACTTATACTCTCTGTTTGACCAGTAATTACTTTATTTTTTAATTTCTCAATATTTGATTTATACGATTTATCTAAAATATTCATCTAGAAAAATTTTTTATATGATAGTTAATATATCAGATTAATAATATTAAATATCGATAAATTATTTAAACAAATAAGGCCTTATTATTTTTTATAAATAATATCAAAATATTAAATCATATTTTGAAAATAATAAGAAAAGAAGCACAATTTATTATTCCTTCTTTATTATGTTTTTTATTATTTATATTTATAAATTTTAAGCGCTTTTTCTTGGTTTCAGACCTTTCCTATTGGTCCAGTTATCTTATTAATCAACCTTATAGGATATTAAGCTATAGTTTTGTTCATAAAGATTTTAATCATTTATTATCTAATTTATTTGGAATAATTGTAGTTAGATATTGTTTTATAAATTTGAACTTGAAGAATATATTTCTTTTCTTTTATCTAATTATTTTATTAATACCAATTCAGACTTTTTTTTTATTTATATTAGATAATTTTATATTTTATAATCCTAATCATTTGTTGGTTGGTTTTAGTGGAATTATATTTGGTACATTTTCCTTTATATTGCTTTCCTCTCTTTATGGTAAAGAATATATTTTAAATATTTTTATTGGCTTGAAAAAGAACAATGAAATTTATAAATTAATGACCGTTTTTTTGTCTTTGGGGATTGTTTATTCTTTTTTACCAAGCATAAGCCTATCTGGACATATCGCAGGAATATTGAGTGGCTTTATTATTTTTATTCTTTGAAGCGAGAATATTTTTTTCCTTAGTAATGATTAAATTAACTACATCTAAATCTTAAAAATCTTATTTAATTTAGTTATTATATTATTAATGAAGAAAAAATTTTCAATCAGACTAATATCTAATGATGAGATCCAGAAAGTTACTGATTGGGCTAGGTTAGAGGGATTTGCTCCTGGATTTGATGACATCTCAATTTATAAAAATACCGATAAAAAAGGGATATGGGTTGGATGTCTTGATAACGATCCTATAGGCTCTATAGCTTGTGTTAAATATAATTCTTCTTATGGATTTATAGGATTATTCATCGTAAAAAAGGAATTCCGAAATATGGGTTATGGAGTGAGATTATGGAAACATGCATTAGATTATTTGAAAAATGTTGGTTGTATTGGTTTAGAAGCAGCTCCAAACAGATTAGATGATTATCAAAGGTGGGGTTTTAAAAAATCTTCCATAACAAATAGATGGAAATTAGAAGGTATTCAAGATTTACCAAATGGGAATTTTTATAAAGATGATAATAATACTTTTAGTGTTGTTCCAGGTAACCAAATTCCCCCTGAAGCTGTTTTAATATACGATTCGCAACGAGAACCTAGTCCTAGGCCTCACTTCTTGAACGATTGGCTGAAGAATTCTTTTGGAAATGTTAGTGCGCTTGTTGATAATAATGGCATGTGCCATGGCTTTGGGAGGATAAGACCTTGTATGCTTCAAGATAATAATAAAGGTTGGCGAATTGGTCCTCTTCTGGCTGATACGCCTCCTTTAGCAGAATTACTTATTAGAAAATTAGTTAGGAATCTAGAAGCTCAAATCTTATTGGATTGTTCGAATCTCAATCCTTATGCAAATTATCTTTTATCTAGTATGGGTTTTAAAGAAATTTCACAAACTTATAGAATGTATAAAGGAATTCAACCTTCATGCCCAATGAATCAGGTATATGGGCTTGCTTGTTTAGAGTTGGGCTAGTCATTTTTCTAATACATCATATTTTTTCTTACTTCTATTTATCTTTCATAAATAGAAACTTTATAGAGTTATTACTTTATTAGATTTTGAGAAGGTTAATTTTCAGCTGTTTTTAATATCCTTTCTACAGTGTCTGCATTGATTATTATAATCTCTCCATTATCAATGTCTGCCACTTGAAACAAGGTCCATGAATTTGGATTTCTCGCTCCTCCTATACAGTTAATCACTTTCCCAATCCAATATTCATACCGACCTTTTTGATCATTCTCTGGAGGCTTTTCATTTCTAATTACTACATGATCACCAGGCTTAACGAAAAGAAATTCATAAGTTTCCGAAAAGGCCATAACTCAATATCTCTGATAGTACAAATATACTATGAAATCTGTATTTTTGGTTTTGCTTTATGAGTAATATTTATCCTCCTAATCATGTGAAAAATATAAATTTTAAATAAAAAAGTCAAACTATTTAAATTAGAAATAAATTACGAAGCTATTCAAATTTTTATATCTTTGAATGATGATTAGTTAGATTAAAAGAAATATGACTGTAAAAAATGTAACTGATCTTTAAATTAAAATAGATTTCAACTGATCAAGGACATCAGTACGACTAGAGAATAATTTTGTAAATAGTAAATAAACTAAACCTCCCATAGCAATTCTTCCATTTAATTTTTCTAACTGTTTGAGTTTCTTAAACAATTTTTTTTTATTCTTTTTAAAATTTAATCGCTTATATTAAAAAAAAAGTAGCGGTTGTTTCTAAAAATTATTTTATTTGATCAAACAAGGTATATTAGTTATCGTTAAAAATTTATTTCAATAGTGGAGGAGATTAAAGCCACCCTTCTTTCATTTTTAAATAAAGTTGTTCTGTTTCCGCAGAATAAATATTACTGTCTTGATATGATTGCTGCTGTTGCTGTTGTTGTTGCTGAGTAGAATCGATTTCTTGAGTTTTTACTTCGCTCATTTGACCATTAAAAAATAGATGTGTTTATTCTCTCATATTTAAAGCTTTTTTTGTTTGTTTGAATTCTTAAATTTTATTTAAATTTATTTTAATCTGATGTGTTGCCTTTTATTCGCAGAGAAATCATTTGACAGCAGTAGTTTTGGAGTATAGAAATTGAACCTCCCAATATACTATTCCAAGAAAAATTGCACTGGCAAGAAGAATTTCAGAAATTGTAAGCATAGCTTTGTCGTTAGTATTTTAATTTTCGTATCAACTGACACAGAAATCAATAGGTACTATATACATAAGAATTTTTATATAAATCTTAAGTGGTTAAATTAGGTCTTTGAATATTATAAAATTAAAATATATTTAAAAATCTTTCGTGGAAAATTCCATAAACATTTCTATCTTGATCCCCTTGATACCAATGGGTATGGCTTTACTTATATTAAGTCTGCTAGTAAGTTTCAATAGAACAATAAATAGACTTACTAAGCCAGTTAGCGCTCTTGCAGTCTTTTCTTTATTAAGTTCTGCTCTGATAAGTGCATTCTTATATTTTAAAAAAATTGAAGGCGAAGTATTTTTATCTGATTATCTAAAACTCTTTGGAAGTACAAATTTAAAACTCCACCTAAATTCTTTAACTGAAAAAGTCGTAATATTTTTTGCCGTAATAACTTCAATTGTAATTGGAGTGCTCTTTTATAAATTGCCTAGACGAAAAGGCTATGTCTCATTGATTATCGGAATTAGCTTGATTTCTTCCTCAATAATATTTGCAGTATTTTTTCTTGATTTTTCAGTCTTAATTTAGGATTGAGTTATCATCGCTAAGGCTTCATTAAGTTCTTCAACGTGATTAAGTTCGTCTTGCGCAATTTCTTTTATCTTTTGATCTTCAGGGTGATCTTTTAGGTACTTTGTATAGGTATTAAATGCATGCTCTTCAATTTTAATATTTACGTCATAAGCATTTCTTGGAGAACAGAAATAATAAAAAACCATGATCCAGTAATAGACAAGTACAAGGTGCCTTGCTAAAAACCTGTCAATCCAAAACTTATCTCCTCCTCTTTTCTCCATTTCTTTTAGGTGCTCAGTCTCATTAATGGCTTGGTAAAAATGTTCTTTCATCAAAAACATTGTGATGTCATTTTTTAATCCAAGTGATTCTTTGAAATGAAGAACAGAAAGAAAAGCAAAATAAGGAGACCTTGCAATAACTTCTAATACCCAAAATCTCTGCAAATGCCTATCTGAATAAACAAAATCAAGGATCTTAACCGTATTGTTTAGAATGAATGAATTCAAATTTTTCATAAAAACCTCAATCTCTATTAATAAGTATAATTACTTAAATACTAGGCGTTTAAACTTTTAACTAATAATTAATATTTTTAAAGTTTAAGCAAATCAAAATTAAGTATTGAAAAAAAAATTTTTTAATGCATATTTTAAATAGCTAAATTTTTTAAATGACTTCAACAGAAAAGATTGCCAATGCTAAAAAAAGAATTAATGAGTTAGAAAGACTAATTAAATATTGGGATAATTCAAATGCACAAAATATCAAGAAAATTGATTTTGAAGTTAATAATGAAAAGATAGCTGCTTAATTTATTAGCTTGAAATAAACTACGCTAGTTTTCTTATATATTTAGTACATTACTTACGTGTTGAATATTCATATCATTCATTTTGAGTGATTAGAGCAATTAAACCTATTTTCAAAATTCAAAATTACAAATAATCTAGTTAAATATTAGATTATTTTATGAATACATTTACTAACAAATACTTGTTCCCTATAAAGTTACTCCCTTGGGTTTTTTGGGGTTTCATATCAGTTTTGGCTATTTATTTATTCTCTAATGCATGGATAAGTTAGGGATTTTATGATTTACTAGCTCCTTTTAATCCAGTCAGGTGAACCTCCAAACCAGTCAGAAATGTCATCTTTATTTGGATTGAAATGATTCTCTCTTTCTAATCCATCAATTCCTAACGATTGAATTAGTCCATTAATACTATCTTCGCTTTGTCTTCCATGTCTTCTGATACTATTTGCTTTTTTTAACCAAAGAGATATTGTCGAGCTGTGTTTTGCATATTTTTCAACGTATATTCTTTCTTTTAACGAAACTTCTTTATCTAAGGATATTCTTCTAACTATTTCCTGGATTTTTAATCTTTTTTGAGTACTTAAAAGCATTAGACAATTAATAACTTAATTTTTTATAGGAGCTTTATGGCAAAATAACTTGTCAATATTAATTTCAAGAAATTTCTCTATCTAAAAGGGTTTTTAAGGGTATTGGTTATGAATTGCTTAAATTAAGGATTAATTTGTCTTTGATGATACCAAGAAATATATATAAATCTAATGGGATAAAAGAAAAAGATAAATAATTTTAATCTTATTTTATCAAAATAAAGACTTGTAGAATTGATCAGTTGCATAATGGTAGTTTTGTACTATTATTAGTACAGATGTATTATAAGAAATGAAAATTTTATCTTCTTCCCCCTACGCTACATTTAATCCAAAAGAGTGGAACTCATTTTCAAGAGCTAATTGTAGATTCTCTAGTACTCCAATAAAAATTAAAAAAAAGTTTTTTAGTAACTTTAAAAATGTAAAATCTACTAAAAATATACAAGAAAATAATAAGCTTCCAAAACAAATACAACTTGCCTTCTAGTAATAAAAAATTTCAACTAATATTCAGTTTTACGAAAAATATTTTAAGAATCCCTTTTCTTTGTTAGATTAATAGAAATACAAAAAGGTTTTAAATTTGTCTGTAGATCGCGAACTTTTGAAAGAAGTTACTCAAGAACTTTGGAATACGGTTAAAAAGCTAAGGCCAGAAATAGATAGGGAAACTCGCCTTCAACTAGTTTTAAAAGCTTTATTAACTATTGGGGATTTACCAGATCAACTGCAAGCAGCAATGGTAGTAGGGGTTTGTGCCGAAATGGATAAAAGCGATATTGAAAATGCTGACGGTAATTCCAATACTAAAGAAGAGAGTAATTCTACTTCCGTTGATACTTCTACTGGAAGAAAAGTTTTTAGAAGAAGTTCTGCAAAATAAAAGCTTCTTCTAAAAAGAAATTAGCCTTTAACTTTTTTTGATTCGTTTTTAGATATTTTTAGAAATAGAAAATATGAAATTACTAGTAAAAGTGGTACAAAGATAGAATGCAAAGTCATCATCAACTCTGTTTGACTCATTCCTATTAGATTTGAATCGTTTGGTAGCTGCTCTGACCAAGTACCAGCTAAGTGCCAAGCCTGGGGAATAGATAAGAAAAACATATAAAAACTATAAGTAAAAGTTATATTCAAATAAAGAATATCATCCGTAAAAAAAATTACTTTTTTTCTTCTTATTTCTTAACTAAAGATATTTTTCAGACTTTGTCGAATGCTTTAAAGATCTATGGTTTTAAGAAGCTTTTTATATTCCTTCTTCCCCATGATTTTTTCAGCCGCATATGCTCCACTTGCTGAGACGGCAGGTATACCAATTCCGGGGAAAGTACTTGCTCCACAAGTAAGCAAATTTTTAACAGATGTTTTACATCCAGGGAATAGTCCTTGAGCAGCCGATAATGCTGGGCCGTAGCTACCACAATAAGTATTGGTATACTTTTTATGCGTTAAAGGAGTGCCAAGCAATTTGATCTCAATTCTATTATCTATATCAGGTATTATTTTTCTCAAAGATTTGAGAAATATTGAACATCTTTCCTCTTTAAGTTCTTTGTAAGCTAACTCATTAGATTTTAAATTCTTCCAAATTTCCCATGGTTCATTGGCAGGTGTATACCCATGCAGGACGTGTTTACCTTTTGGTGCCATACTCTTATCTAATACAGAAGGAATTGAGAAAACTGCTACATTTCTTTCTGCAGTAATTCCTCTCTCCCAGTTATCAACGTGTATTGCATGAATTGGTAAATTTTGTAGACCAGAGGCATCAAAACCTAAATGAATATGAAGAAAAGAACCGCATTTATTAATATCTTTAGCCTTTGGGCTCCATTTTTTTTGGAATTCTTGTGGAACTAATTTTCTGGAAGTCCAAGCATCAGTATTCATTACGACAAAGTTCGAAATAAAATTGAAACCATTTTCTAAAGTTACACCTGAGGCAATATTTTTACTAAAATTTACAGCTTTTACTTTAGAAGAAAGAATTAGTTCACCGCCATTTTTTTTGAAAGCATCAACTAGTGCCTTTACTATACTTTCACTTCCTCCCTTTGGATATTCTAAATACGATTCAGGTTTAAACCATTCATCAAATAATGTAGCCATCGCAGCAGAATTTGTATCATGCATTGGCATCCCACTTATTAAAAAACTAAGCAAATCAACCCAGTTTCTAAGGAAAGTATCATTTAGGTGACTGTCGACAATATCCCCAAAACCACCATTTAGCTTTGGTAATGATTTTATATTAGGTAAGAATTTAGATGCTAATTTTATAATCTCTAAAAAATTAATTGTTTCAGGTGAACTAGAGAGAAGTGGGATTTCGCTAACTATTTGACTAAGAGGCCTTATCCCTGATACAAATGAATCCCACTCATTAACAGACTTTTCACCTCTTAATAATCTTATTCTTTCTTTAAATGGATCTTGTCCTACTTCCAAATTGAATTCGCCTTCAGGAACATTGACATGCCATCCTTGGTATTTAATAAGTTCAACCTTTTCGTCAAGTAATCTAAGTATTTGCCCTAAAGGATTGGTCGTAGGCCATTTGCCGATACCACTCCATAATGAAGGACCAGATTCAAACTTATAACCTCTCATATTAAAGCTATGAGCTACACCACCTGGTTGAGAATGAGCTTCAGCTATTAGAACTTTTTTACCTGCTAGGGCCAATATAGAACCGCAACATAAACCTCCAATACCACTACCTATGATTATTACGTCGTATTTATTCATCAAAAATTAAACCCTAAGAATAAATCTTAAAGCTTAAACAAATGTATTTGTTGTTGTTGTGATACTAAGAACAACAGCAAGGAAAAATATATAAGGAACAGCCTTAAGTGGAATATGACCTTGTCTTTTAGAAATGAAATCCATTTTTTTAAATTAACCTATGTAAAGATAATAGTTGAAATTTGTAACGAATGTGTGTCTGTGCTCTAGTTTCTTAGAAATATTTTGAAATAAAGAAGAAATTTTATTTTATTTTTTTTTAAAAACTTTTTATGATGAATAAAAAATAATATTTAAAATGACTCTAGAGGCAAAAAAAATACCACAATACACAGAAATAAAAAATTTAGAGAGTATTTCTAAAAAAGATGGAAGTGGTATTGAATATGAAGATTTAATAGGAACTTGGAAATTTAATTCCGTATGGAAGAAAGGCTCAAAAGAAATAGATAATATATCTAGTTCCATTCTTCAAGTATTATCAGCAAAATTACAATTAAAGAAAACTAATTCTCAAAATAATATAGTTGATTACGAGATAAAAAATTCAGTTAGTTTTGGGATATTATCGATTGTTTTCTGTGGGCAAGCATCATTAAAAGGTCCAAGGCCTCTATTGCCCTTTTTCTTCGAGAACTTAATAATAAATATTGGAAATTTTACCTTAGTTAATAAACCTTTAAAAAAACCAGAAGAAAAGCAAATGCCTTTTTTCTCTCTAATAGCTATCAGTAAAGAAAAAAATTGGATGTGTGCTAGAGGAAGAGGAGGAGGACTCGCAATTTGGATTAAGTCTTGATCTTTTAGTGATATTCACCAGGGTGATCAACTTTTTTGACGGTAACTTTATCCACTTTTTGGCCATTAAATCTTAAAAGATCATCACCAGAGAAACTATATCCAAGTCTTTGAGCAATAAGTGCTACATCATCTGCAGTTGCAGAAGAGGTAACCTCTTTTCTTAAATTATCTTCTGACTGCATTTGTTTTAAAAATTTTCTAATTTCAGAGAAACTCATTTTAGAGATTACGTATAATTTTATATTAAAGCCTTAGAAAAAAATTAAATTGTTTTTTGCAAAGACCAATAAAACTAAATAAACACTATATTAAGTGTATGACTTACTTATTTTTATATGTAGTTGGGATAGTCTTGATATGGTGGATATATCGTGTCGGTTGGGTTGAGGCTTTGAAAACAGTAATTAAAGTTTTAGTTCCTTCAATTCTTATAATTTTATTTAATATCAAAGCAGGCAGATTACTGTTCAAAAATCCTTTAGTTGGATTATTGAGTGCTTTACCAACTTCAATTTTTATTTATAGGGGTTCCCTTCCAGTCGTGGCATCTATTAATAACTGGATTGATACTAAAAGAAGCAAATATGAAGAATCCAAAGACGTAATTGATACCGATTCAATTCCTCTAGATGATTAATATTTTAAGCTAGTCAAATCCCAGAAATAATTCTTTGTGTACTACAAGAACATCAAATAAAGATGTTCCATGGGAAGGACTTATTGGAATATTATCTACATTTAATGCCTCTGCACAAATTAGATGGCCATCCCATCTTGTATTATATTCACTCATTCGGATTGACCAATCAATTACTTTTTTAAAGTGCTCAGGCATCTCAGATCCAATTTTTCTGCATATTTGGCAAAGATTTGTAAGAAGGGGCGGTTTGGATGGCCTTTTTAAATCTTTAACAAGACTTGGTTGTGTAAATACACTGGTGTATCTGATGTAGTCAATTAATTCATAATCTTCATCTGAAAGTTCTGCTTTATTCAATGCTATTTCAAATTCTTCTACAGGGGTAATTGGCCTCTTAATTATCTCATTTTTCATTATTATCTGATTCTGATAAATCCTTTTCCTCTGGTCCTTTAGTAACTTGATCGAGATCATTGGTAAATTTTTTCTGAGGAGATTTTGGTAAATTTTCGCTCTCTGGCTCATTAATTACTTGATCTATCTCGTTTTGAAATTCATTAGATGCTTTTTTTAAGCTTTTTAATGTTTTGCCAAGTTGTTTTCCTAATTCTGGTAATTTCTTGGGACCAAAAATTAATAGAGCTAGAATTAAAATTACTGTTACTTCTGGTAAACCTACCCCAAAGATATTCATGATAGAAGTCTATTTAATTCATTATTAAAATCTAATATTAATATAATCTAATGATTTGAAAATATCATTTTATAAACTAGCTTTGTTACTCTTCAAAGAATCTTATAAAAAATAATTGTAATTATTACTCCCTTAAAAAAGACTAGCCAAAGTAGTTGGTAATCACTTAATTTTAATTTTTCTTGGTACCACCTAATAAGTATTTTGTGTCTTTTAATTATTTTTTTGATTAATTTCAAAATCTATTTTTTAGATAAGACTAACTTTAAATCAAAACTGTATAGGATGGAAATGATAAATTAATAAAATTTGGTTATCAGCAATTAAAAATTTTTCAATAAGTAATCACATTTAATCCAAATTATTTTTGGCTTTCTTATTCTTTTAAAAATCAGCTTTGTATAAACCAAACTAAATTACAAAAATGTAATTAACTTTTTTAAATATAATGAAAATCTTATTATCTACTTTTTTCTTATTTGCCTTTATAACTCCATCAAAGGCAGTTACTACAAAAATGTTTAAAGTATTGGATACTTGTGCTAGATACCGTCTTGGAGAGATTGATGCTAAACAAGCTATAGAAAAACTAAAATTAGAATCTAAGAATTCTTCCGAAATTGACTTAAAAAATATTGTAAGTAATTACTGTTCTGTATTTACACCAAATGAAAAAATAAAATTCTAGAGATCATTTTTTTTAGATATCTTAAATTTTTTTATTCCAATTATAATTTTTGCTTAATCTTTCTTTTATTTCTTTAACTCTCTTATTGTTAGTTATTTTTAAATTAAAAAGTATTCCCAAAAAGAGAATGAAAAATAAAAAACTATATATGGCAAATTCCATGAGAATAGATCTATTCAATAACTTTATTAAATAAAAAGAATCTTTTAGTATCTTTTAGAACAATGTATGAAAAATTTTACCCAAAACTTTGTTGTTTTTGGTCACAGAAAAATATTATTTGGTTCTAAGATAGAGTTTTACATAAACTATTTTGCAGATTGGAGATAAAGTACCACAATTTTCTTTACTAGATCAGAATGGGACTAAAAGAACAAATAATGGATTGAAATCTCCTTTAGTTTTGTTTTTCTATCCAAAGGATGATACCCCCGGATGCACCATAGAGGTTTGCGGATTTAGAGATAAGTATGACCTTTTTAAAGTCCTTGGTGCGCAAGTATGGGGAGTAAGTAATGGTAGTTCCTCAAGCCACTTGGCATTTGCCAATAAAAATAAATTACAATATCCTTTGCTATGTGATAAAAATGATTCACTAAGAAAGGCTTTCAAAGTACCAAAAGTACTCGGTTTATTAGATGGAAGAGTTACCTATGTTATTGATAGAAATGGGTTTGTTAAACATATCTTTCGAGATTTGTTAAATGGCCCAGAACATATAAAAGAGGCAATAAGAGTGTTAAAGGAAATTCAAAATCAGTAAATTAATTATTCAAACTCTTAGAAATTAATATCTTTTCTTATAGGATGTTATCTATTAATAAATCAAACTTTATGAAAAAAATAGGGATGCAAGCAGTTGATGAAGCTATTGAAAATGGTATTGACCTAGATGGTACTCCAATCCCCTCAAAAATGCTTGAGCTTTACAACAGGATTATGAGTGAAGAAAACAAAAGAGAAAGAAGCGGAGTCAAAAAGTCAATGAGAAATAGATGTGTTAAAACAGGTTCTAAGCATTTTGATAAAGAAACTTTAGATCAATTATTAATTGATTCTGGTTGGGAAGGCCTCAAAGAAAAAGAAATTTTATTCTTCTACAGTTAGTAGAATCTATTTAAACCATCCTTTTTTAGTCGGAGTTTTTTCTTCTTCTTTTTTAATAGAAGTTATTTTTACGGCTTTCTTAAAAGCCAAGTTTGCTTCTACTACTGTTATTGTTGATATGAGAAATAAGCCTGATATACCTATTAATTGTTCTGTTTGACTTGGTTCTTTATCACCTTGCAAAATTATTCCTAAAACAAACCATGCAGTTACTACTCCAGTAGTAATGAAATATGGTAACCATCTTCTCTGATATAGATAACCAGTTCCAACTCCTGGTAAGAAATTTAGTAGCGATGCAACCCATCCGCTTGAAGAAGCTAATACTTGTTCTTTTGATAATTTATCCATTTAACTAAGTGTTAATTAAATGAGAATTTATATAAGCAAAAGATATGACTGCGCAAACTACCCAACTAAAAGGCAAAAACATTCTAATTTTTTCTTGCTTATCTTTCATAACTTTATTATGGAAAAGATTTTATGAATTCGTGGTTAAAAAAATTTATAAATTAATTATGAAAAAAGACGGTTACTTTTAACCGTCTTTTTAGTAATAATTTTTTTAAAAAAAACTATGCTTTTCCTTTAGTTCCGGAAAGTAATTTAAGCTCATTCTTGACTTCTTTTTCCCTTTCTTCAAGATGTTTTAATTGTGATTTAAAAGCATCTTCAAGTCTTTTTCTTTGGGTTGTGATTTCATCAAGTTCTTCTTGATGATGATTTTTCTTGAGTTCTTTCATCTCGGTATCAGAAATAACATATACTGGACGATATGAAGGAGTTTCAAAAAGAAGATCAAACATTGAATACATAGTGACCTTTGAATTAAGTACAAATCAAATATCTTACAAATATTAGAATCTTGTAAGGATATAAACCGAAGAAAATTATACGGCAAATACACCGAATTTCGGTTTACCTAACTAAACCGGCCAGTATTTACCGATCTATTTTTAATTGGTAATGTAATGTACAAGTATATTCGGAAATGAGCTGAGGATATTTAAGAAATACAAATGGATTTAATTATTACTTCCAGATTAGTAATTCCTTCAAGAGAATTAAAATGGCGTTTTTCTAGATCATCTGGCCCGGGAGGTCAAAAAGTAAATAAAACTAATACCAGAGTAGAAATTATTTTTAATATCGAAGAATCAAAAGTCTTAAATGATTATCAAAAGAAAGTTTTAACGAAAAAATTGAAAACTAAATTAGTCAATAACTGTATTTGTTTAGCCGTCCAGGAAGAAAGGAATCAATTACTTAATAGACAAATAGCTATTATAAGAATTAGCTCAGTAATTAGAAATTCATTAAAAAATTCATCCAAAGTTAGAAAAGCAACGAAACCATCCAAAGCCTCTCAAAATAGAAGGCTTGACTCCAAAAAAAAACGGGGAGAATTAAAGAAGAATCGACAGAGAAAATATTAAATTATTTAAATTAATTTTGATGAAAATATTTTCTAACTTTCAATGTCCAAATTGGATTATTTTATTGATATCTTTGATTTGATTTCTTTTCATTAAACGTCCAAATAAATGAAAAAAGAATATGATTTTTGGTTAATTGATTCTAACTCTGTTGGAGTAATTCGTTTTTATAAAAAAAACGAGAATAAAGAGGATTTGATCGAATTTATGATTATTGAAGAAGGAATTGTCATGGGTAGTCATGGTGAAAATCCACCTTTAATGAAAACAAGAAAAGAAATGAAGATCCAAGATGCAAGATTATTTTGGGAAAAATTAATAAATGAAGGATGGCAAAAAACTAATCCTAAATGGTAAATAAATTTTGCTTTAAAAATAATTTTAAATTTAGAAAAATAAATTTATTTCCCAAAAAAAGAATTTTTTTAATTTTGAAAGTTTTTCCAAAATCAGTTACTAAATTTAAAAAACTAAATTATGAATATATATTTTTTATAAATTTATACGCTTATAAAAGTTCCTTTAGGATATAACTCTGCAATTCTATTCTTTTGTATAATATTTTTTTTCTTAAGGTCATTTTCATATCTTTTTAGCATCATCAAATAATTAGTAGATCCAAACAAAAATAAAAAAATAATGAATTGAAATCCTGCCTCTAAGTTCATAATTTTATATTTAAACTTTATTTAAATTTGACAACTTTTTTATAAAAAGGCATCAGTATTTATATCTATTTAAAAGAAAAATTAATATCTCTATAAAATTAAAGGATTTTTTATAGGAATATATAAGTTAATTTATTAATTTTCAATAGCAATTTGTTTTGACAATGCTTAGGATTTGAAAAAAACAAATTTGAATAATAATTTATCTGAACAAGCTTTTAATCAACTCCTTTTGCAAATTGTGGGTACAAAATTAATAGATAGTCTTAATATGATTGATTCAGATTCAAAATCAAAGATTGAAAAATGCATAGCTATCACTAATGAAGAATATTCTTATGCATTATCATTACAGGCTGATTGTGTTCCAGATTCCAAAAGAATGATAATTCAGGCTCAAAAAAGATTAGAAAGTCTTAACTCATTGTTGACTTTAGCGAAATTAATATAAATTTAAAAACGATTTCTATTTACTTTATAAATTTGAATATCTGACTCTTAAATTTTAAAAAGTAAAAAATGCAGGAAATTATTAATAATGAAATACCATATAAACCACCTAATGGATTTGTATTAGCTGCACCATAACCAACTAACCAGTTAGGCGCTTCTTTAGATATATTTATTAAACCATTATTCAAAACAAACCAAATACCGACAAGTCCACCATGAAGACCAATAGCACCCCATAATGATCCCTCATCTTTTAATCTTATAATTGAACAAAGGATTCCTAAAGTGAATAAACCTAACAAAATGCCTAATGTATTCCAAAATGGCATTTTGAATCCAATATGAGCAAGGCTAAAAACTATAGATTGACTAATTAAGGCAACTTTTATTCCAAATTGAAGTTTTAAGTCTTCTAAAAGCCATCCCCTAAAAATTATTTCCTCAGCGACCCCAATGCCAAAAGTAAGTAAAATCCCATTTAATATTATGTCTGAGGACAATCCTCCTGAAAAAGTAATGTAATTACTTTTGAGTAATGGTATCAAAATTAAAATTAGTAATATTAAAGCAAAAATAATCCCTTGAGAAAAAGATAAGATATTATTCAAAAAAGTTTTATTATTTAAACCAAGTGTTTCCCAACTATTTCTTATTTGCCATCGAAAATTAAACCATGCAGGCATTAAGGAAATAAATAATAAGAATGTAAATATTGTTCCTATTAAGGATAAAGCTTCTTTGCTTAAACTTAAGAATAAAAATGACTGCGAGAATATCCAACCTAATAAGTAAAGAAATGGGACGAAGATTATAGTTGAAAAAATTTTAGTTTTATGAAGAAAAATACTGTTTGTTTGTTTTTTGCTTTTCTTGTTTGAATTATGCATATTTTTTATTTAATAAATTAATTAAGCTAAAATTTTCTTATCGACTCATCTATATTTTTTGACGAACCTGCCTTTCCAGTTAAGACTCTAAAAATTTGTTGTAACAAATTCGAATTTTTATTTTTATTATGAATTTCTTTTTTAGATAGGTGCGATAAATCTCTATAAAATTTTCTGGTAATTTTATCTTCTTCTTCGCTAGGCCAAAGTAAATTAGAACCTTCTTCATATTCTTCCTGGTATCTTTTTTTATTCATTTTTTTTGCATATCTAAACAATGTAAATTCTACTTATTGCCAATACTTAAAAGTATTCTTTACTTAGTTTGTATATTTATTTAAATGTAAATGGAACTTAATTTCAAGACTTTAATGTTTACAGCATTATCTCCAATACTCATTGTTGCAGCAATTCTTGTGGTTTATTTATTTCATTAAGTTCAATTTTGTTATCTAGAAATTTCTAATTTAAATAATTTTCAAGGGTGAATAATCCCAGTTTTTTCTAAAACGAAGGATAAAATTGCTATTGCAGCCATAACTGTAAGGATTTTGTTCTTATTGATGAAATCCATATTAGATATAGATAATTAATAACTAGTGCTCTTTTTAAAAGTTAAGCGTATTTGGTTTTATATTAAATTATTTTTAAAAAAAACATATTACATTAATAAAATTTTTCATAAATAACAATACTAAACTGTAAATTATATTTAAATTTAGTTTAAAGATTATTTTTATGGATAAAAAAGGAGCAAAAGGCTATTGGATATCAACAGCAAAAATAATTAATCAGGAATTATTTGATGAGTATGTAAATAAAGTTGCACCATGGCTAAAAGAAGTTGGTGGGGAAGTATTTGCAAAAGATACAGAACCATTAGGAAAGGAACGAACTGAGGATTCTAATTTAGCTGTTATTTGTGAATTTCCTTCAATGAGGGCAGCAGTTGAAGCTTTTGAATCTGAAGAATATAGAGAACTTTCAAATTTGAGAAGAAAAGCAACTAAGAATTCTACCTTTACAATAATGGAGGGTTTAGATGAAGCTGCAAAATTAAGAAGAGCGATGGGGAAATAATTTGTTATTCATAATTTCTGTGATTTCTATATATAGTTATTAATAAGAGAATATTTATAAGAAATTAATGGAACAAAGCTATGTTGGAGATTTAATACCCTCTATAAACTCCTATCAGAAAATTATTGATCAATACGAAAGAGGTTTAAAAAAAGGAGAATTTTATGAGGAGCAAATTGGAGAAGAACCATTTGGCCACATTTATCCAGATTGGTAAAAATGCTTACAACAAAAATTACTTATGCTCTATCAGATTGGATTAGAGAGTGGCGAAAATGTAGAAACGAAAATCCATCTCTTGATGATTGTATAAAGTTTATAGAATGGAAAATAGAAAATTATGAATTAACAGATAGTGATCGTATGATAATTGAAAGTATTTTACTTTATGAAACTGAAGAAAGTTGAAAATTTTATTAATCTAATTTTTCATATAAATTTCTCCCCTTCCAAGTCCATCCATTTCCAGTAATTGTTCTATAAATAGATAAAAAACTTATATAAATGACAATAAGTCCGCCTATGCTATTGAGGTACCAGTAATTGTTAGGGATATTAAATTTATTCTTAAATATTAGCCTTTTTAATCCATAACTAATAATAGATATAAATGAAATTAGAAAAGTTAGTAAATATATCATTGTATAATTAGTAAAATTAATTTTTATTAGTGATATCAGAAATAAAATCAAAGGAAATGAATATAAGAAAAATACAAATATTGATGCACTTAGTGATTTTAAAATATTTTTTTCAAGGCCTAGGAACCAGTTTTTACTCCATCCTTCTATTAATGAATTTAAATTTCTATACATATTAAGAGAGATATCGTTTATTGCTATCGAAAAATTTAAATTTAAATTATTTGATTTTATTTTTTCGGCTAATGCTAAATCTTCAACGACTTCATTATATGTTTCTAGATGTCCGCCAATCAGATCATAAGATTTTTTTTTAAATAGCATAAATGGACCTGCGGCAAAAGAATCTTTATTTGATAAATCATTAGTTTTAAAAATTGGGAAACCTAGCATAAGAAGACTAGTCATTATTGGTTGGACCATCCATTCTGCTAAGCAATTACAATTTATTTTTGGAGCTAAAGATAATAAATCAATATCATCTGTACAAGATTTTAATAATGCATTAAAAATACAATTTTTACCAATTATGACGTCCGCATCTATAAATAAAATCCAATCAGTGGTTAATTGTTTTGATCCTTTATAGCAAGCCCAATTTTTCCCAACCCAATTTTTGTCTCTTGGTCTATCCCCAGACGAAATAATTTCTATATCATCAGTTTTTTGGAAATATTCATCTTTGCATTTTATAGCCTCATGATAAGTATCATCAGTACTTGAATCATCAACAACTAAAATTTTAAAAGTTTGGCAAGGTTTTTTTATCTCACTTAATGCTTTTAGGCAATTGACTATATTTATCTCTTCATTATAAGCCGGTATTAAAATTGATAAGCTCTCATTAAGTGGCTTTGAATAAACAGAATTTTTTAAAAAAGGTGCTTTATTAAAAATATATATTTCATAAAAAAAATGAAAATAATATAAGAATAAAAGATAAAAAACCCAAACATAAGAGGATGTTATTTGCGTTTAAAATCATTTCTTGGCTCTTATAGATAGGATCTCTATTTAATTTTTTAATATTAAAAGTATGGCTTTAAAATCTAATTAGATAGCATAGGTCAAACAGAGCATTAGAATTCTCGTATAAATCGATAAAAAAGTAAATCAGCATATTTACGGATTTACTTGAAATAGAGATAGGAGTAATTTATGAATGTTGAGTTAGGAGGCAATCTAAATGATTGATAGTCCGCCTGAAATTTAGCAAATTTACAAATATAGGAAGTGTATTCCTGACAATGGGATTAATCGAAAAATAAAGTTCAATCAATTAGTCTGATAAGACTTCGCTTTATAATTACCAGCGACAAAAAAGGACTAAATTTATCGAGAAGTATCCCCTGATCCACGTATTTTAAGCTCATGAATAAATGAACTTCATAATATGTATTTTAAATCCTGAAAGTAGGAAATAAGAATTTAAAAGAGGACTGTTATTACAGGCCTCTTTTTTACTGATTTATATAATTTTAAATGTTTATTATTAGTTAATATTAATTTTCAATTTGAAATAAATTATATTTGTAAAATGAAAGAGAAAAATTTATTCCCATCCATCGAACCAAGAGAAAAGGGTTTTTTACAAGTAAGTAAGATTCATTCTATTTATTGGGAAAGATCTGGAAATCCAAAAGGTAAAAAAATATTAGTAATTCATGGTGGCCCTGGAGGAGGAAGTCAACCAAGATATAGGCGATATTTTAATCCTGAAAAATTTGATATTATTCAATTTGATCAAAGAGGCTGCGGTTCTTCAAGACCTTTTTCAGAATTAAGAGAAAATACAACAGGCGACTTAGTAAATGATATTGAAAAATTAAGAGTAAATTTAAAAATAGATTCTTGGCATTTGTTTGGGGGGTCATGGGGATCTACTTTAGCTTTAATTTATGCAATTAAAAATCCATCAAGAGTCTTAAGTATGACCTTAAGAGGAATATTTTTATGTAGAAAATTTGAACTCTTATGGTTTTATCAATATGGCGCAAGTGAGATATTTCCTGAAGAGTTTGAAAAATATATTGAAGTAATTCCTAAGGATGAAAGGCTTGAGTTGATATCTTCTTTTTACAAATATCTTACCTCCCCAGATATTGAACTTAGATCAAAAGCTGCTGCTGCCTGGACAAATTGGGAACTTTCTACAAGCCATCTTATAAAAAGAGATATTGATGTTGGTAAAAGTAAAACTAATTCCTTCTCAGATGCTTTTGCTAGAATAGAGTGTCATTATTTTGTAAATAAGATTTTCTTAGAAGAAAATTTTATTTTGAAAAATATAAAGACTATAGAATCTATACCAACTAAAATAATTCAGGGTAGATATGACGTAGTTTGTCCTGTAAGGAGTGCATGGGACCTTAGTAGAAAATTAATAAATTCAGAGTTAATTATCGTAGATGATGCAGGTCATTCAATGAGCGAAAAAGGCATCACATTAAAATTATTAGATTCAGTTGAAAGATTAGAAAGTTTTTAGGCCAATTTTATTAAAAATAAATCTATCAAGTGTTATAGGCCATTATCTTCAATATTTTTAGCAATACTTCTTAGTAGCTCAACGATATCAGAGTCATCACATTCTGTATCCTCTTTGAGCAGAATACATTCATCCCTAATGCTTACATTAGTACTCCACCAAATGCCGGAACTATTAGTATCGTCCCATTCAAATCTATCGGACATTAGTACTAAGAGTTAACTTTAATTTCTTCTTTTAATTCTTCTTTTATTTCTTCTTTAACTTCTTCTGGCCATTCAATATCAAACCTTGCATACTCTTCGGTTGCAAATCCTTCAGGATGGCGTTTACAAATTTTTCTTCTTCTAACAAAAACGTGGTCAACTCTTTTCTCTTTGTCAGGAGTAACAGTTCTTTCTAGTTCTATAACTTCAGTAAATTCTGTAGATTTAAGTTCGATTGTAGGTTTCTTCATTCTTAATAATAATTAACCTTAATACATTAAAGCTTGATACAGTTGTTCGTGGATTTCTTGTTGTAACTTTTTTAACTTGAATCCTTTTTTAAAATAGATTTTTGGAAAGCTTTCAAATTTGTAAATATATTAAAAGAAATTAAATTTATAATTCTAGATGTAATTCATATTGAAGATCACTTTTTGGTTTTATATGTATTTTTTTAGGAGGATTTTTTCTCTTAATTAATGAAGATCTTCTGGAGCCGTGTTTTAGATAAACTTCTTTTGAAATATCCCAATACCCATCTTTTTGAGTTATTTCTTGAATCTTTTTTCTGGCAATCTTAGTAGTTTTTGAGAGGTCGATTATTGGTTTTGCATATTCAGAATTTGAATACTCAATTGAATTGAAATTTTCCATCAACCAAGGTTCATGTATAAAGTTATCAGGATAATGTTTTATCTCCGGCACCCATTTTCTAATAAAGGTCCCTTTTGGATCATGATCTTTTCCTTGCTTAATAGGATTATAAATTCTATTTATATTTATAGAGGTTGTACCTGATTGCATTTGGCATTGATTCCAATGAATCCCAGGCTCATAGTCAATAAATTTGGATGCCAATACTGAACCGGAATCTTGCCATGGGATCCATAAGTTATAGCTTGCAAAAGACATCAACATTGCACGCATTCTGAAATTAAGCCAGCCATTAAAATTTAAAGATCTCATACAGGCATCTAAGAAAGGAAAACCAGTTTTACCTTCACTCCATAATTGGAGAAAATCATTATCTTTTTTTCTGATTTTTTGGAAATATGGATGAAATTCTTTAAACTCTAATTCTGGTTCACTTTCAAGTTTTTGAATAAAATGACAATGCCAAGTTAATCTACTTTTTAGCATTTTAGAATTAGTATCTTTAATTAAACTTGCTTTATAAAAAATCTCTTTTAAAGATATACAGCCCCAACTTAAATAAGGAGATAGTCTTGAACAACTATCGAAAGATTTCTCGGGGCTTGAAATGTCTTTTGAATAAGAATTTAATTTTTTACTGAAAAAATAATCCATTCTTTTTAGACCATTTTCCCTCCCACCCTTTAATCTTCCTTCACATAAATCATCTTTAAAGCAAAATAAATTATCTGGTGGTATTGCCCCAGGATCAATTTCTATAGGATTAATATTTGAAGGCTCTAATAATAATTTTTTCTCCATATTTTTTTTCCATTTTTTTGACCAATTATTTCTATCTAGATTTCCTCTAAATACAGAAAATTGTAAATATTCCTTCCAAATTATTTTTTTCATTGAAGCCCATTTTCTAACTTCCTTATCTCTTTTATATGTAAAATAGTCACCAGTTTCTTGATGGCTATATATACCCTTAACATTGAATTTATTAGATATCTCATCAAAAATTTCAATAACTTTACCTGTTCTAATTATTAAAGGTTGTCCAATATTTTCAAGTGAATTTCTTAAATCTAAAAGACTCTCCTTACAAAACTGCCACTGTCTATCTGAATAAGTTTTTTGTCTCCATAGTTCTTTTTCAACTATATAAATAGGTAATATATCTCTATCTTTTAAAGATTCAATTAGAGCCTCATTATCTTTTACTCTTAAATCTCTTTTAAACCATAGTATATTTATATCCTTCATCTGTAAAATTTATTTTTATTATAAAAAAATAAATTTTAATTAGTTAACAAATAAAAAATTTATTCTTTTTGGAATAATTTTAAAAACTCTTTATTATCTATCCCTGAAAAACTTTTTTCTTTACAGCTAATATTGATTAATAATTGATGTATAAAATCATTCTAATAATTAGTTTTTTTAATAAAAATTCAAAATATACATAATTGTGTTCCTATTCTTTTTTTATTTGTTTTAAATTTTCTATATTTAAGTCGAATTACTTACATCTTAAATTATGCCTATCAGCTATAAATAAGTTATAGACAAAAATATTTATGACACAGATTTTTTTTATTGATATTATGCTTGCTTTTCTAGGGGTATTTATTTATTTCTTTGGTCTTAAGAAATTATTCTTTAATCATCTAAGATCTTCTCAAGATTAATAATAAATGGCAAAAAATAGTAAGGGAATACCAATTGAAATAGTTATTAAACGTCTTTCTTTATTAAAAGAAAAGGTATTAATAACAGAAGAAATATTTTCTGATGCTGAAGAGCTACTGATTAAGAGTGAAATGGATATTTCTTCTAAATAATTAAATTTATACAAATTCTTATAAATTAAAATTCTAATTTTACTTTTTAGATAAATAAAATCTAATCTGACTAAACTTAAAATAAAAATTAAAAATTAAAAATAATGTTAATCACAAAAAGATTATGGGAAAATAACTCCGAACTAGCTTCGTTTAGCTTGAAAACTAAATTTGTTCAAGGAATCAGAAATGGAAACTTACCAAGAAATATTTTTAAAGAGTATCTAGCTCAAGATTATTTTTTTTTAGAGAGCTTTGCTAAGGCTTATGGATTAGCTGTTTCTAAATCAAAAGATAAAAGTGAAATTAAGTCTTTAAGCCAACTCTTAGTAGGTGTGTCTGATGAATTAATTCTTCATGAGACGTATGCAAAAGAATGGGAGATTGATTTGTCTACTAACTATATAAGACCTGCTACAAAGAACTACACGGATTTCCTTTATGATGTTTCCTCAAAACTAAGTTCAGTTGAAATAATGTTTGCAATGACTCCTTGCATGCGTTTATATTCTTGGATAGGAAAAAATTTATCGGATATGATTATAAATAATCCTTATAAAGAATGGATTCTTACTTACTCCGATGAAAGTTTTGATAATTTAGCAAAATCTCTTGAAAAAATAATTGATAATTACCAAGAACCATATGACATTAATCAGGCTCAGAATTTATATAAAAAAGCCATGGAACTGGAATTAGATTTTTTTAATGCCTATTCCAATTTCTAATTAATCTAAGAAAGTTTTTAATTTTAAAAAATTATGTATTCTAATATTGCTCTTTCAATAGGTGGTAGTGATTCAGGAGGAGGTGCAGGCATTCAAGCTGATTTAAGAACTTTTATGGCGCTTAAAGTCCATGGATGTTCTGTGATCACATGTGTTACTGCTCAAAATAGTGTACAGGTAAAATGTGTAGAACCTCTAAAGAAGGATACTTTAACAAGCCAGATTGATACCTTATTTTCAGATTTTGATATCAAATCTTTAAAAACTGGAATGTTGCTAAACGATAGTATTATTAATGCAACAGCCCTAAAACTGAAATCTTTTTCTATTCCAAAGATTATTGACCCAGTAATGGTAAGTAGAACTGGTTCTAAATTACTTGAGGATTCTGCAATTAATGCTTATAAAAAGTTACTTTTACCAATTGCTGATTTAGTAACTCCAAATATTTTTGAAGCAAATCTTCTGTCAAATTTGGATATTAAAAATCAGGTAGATATAGAGCAATCTGCAAAAAGTATTATTAAACTCGGTGCTAAAGCAGTTTTAATCAAAGGTGGTGGATTGAAGGATATGAAAGGGAGGGACTTTTATCTTGATGTCAATGGAGGGAAAAAGTGGTTCATAAATAAATTTATTAATACTCAAAATACGCATGGTAGTGGATGTACTTTAAGTGCTGCAATTTGTGGCTATCAAGCATTAGGATTTGATCTTATAGAGTCAATTCAAAAATCAAAAATTTTTATTGAAAGATCCTTGAAGAACTCTTATCAAATCGGATCAGGCCCAGGACCTCTTGGACATTATCAATCACTCTGAAATAATTGATTTTAAAAAAATTAAAGAAAAGAATAAATTATTAAAATCTTTTATTTGAAAATCTTATTAAAACCACCATTTTTTATTTTGATTTTTTAAAAATAAAATTTCTTCTGTTTCCCACCCACCTTCTAACCACTCAAGATGTTCTAGCAATAAAGATTCGCTTTCTCCTTTTGTTAACTGACCTAGTCTATTTGCAATTCCATCAAATCTTACTTTCATTAACTCTTCGATTTTGATGTTATTCACAATTAAAACAGATAATTTTTATCTAAATAAACTTGATTGATTGTTAATGTCAATGAAATTATTCTTTTTTTATATTTTTAAATATGTAATTTGTATTAAATGCAACTATTTTGTAGTGATAGTAATTAAGACTTATTCTCAAAGATTGTATTTCTAGGTATTTTAAAAAATAAATCAGAAATTTTTTATGAAAAACCAAGAAAAAATAACCTCAAAAACAGTTGTTAATGTCGGTTATTGTGAGAGTACTTCTGAGTGGCTTAATAGGATAATGACTGAACTTGCAGATGAAAGTAAGAATTTTGTGGATCTATCAGTTTTGTGCGCATAAATTAAATTATTGAAAGTCAATCGCTTAAGGCCTATTTAAGGCCTTTTTTGTATTAGATAAACTTATATAAGTTATTTGAAAGGCATATGGTTATGACTTTTTATTGGTATATCTCGTGACAATAAATATATTTCAAAATAATTAATTTAGTAAAAAATTCTCCCTCCCTATGCGGCCTATCTCAGAGAAACTTTATAAGAAATTAGTTAAAGCTTCCAAAAAATGAATAGATTACTTCTTTACTTTTCAGCTCTATATTTTGGAGCAAATATCGGAAAATCTTTTGCTATTGATAGCTTTACATACTACTTAATGATTCCTAATTAATCTATCTTTTTCTTGGATATTTTTTAAGCTTTGGTTTTTGACTCTAAAATATTAAAGTAATCCTAAAAAAATACTCAAATTGAATTTAGATAAAAGTAGTTCTGAAATTATAAATAAATTTAAATTATCTTCTCACCCTGAAGGAGGATGGTTTAGAGAAATCATACGAAGTAAAAATCATGTGACTAGAATTGATGGTCAAAAAAGAAATAATATTACGAGCATTTATTATCTACTTTGTAAAAATGAGAGAAGTAAATGGCATCGAGTAAATTCTTCCGATGAGATATGGATTTATCTTCAAGGGGCACCCCTTAATTTATATTTTCTAGATGATAATAAAGAATTAAGAAATATTAGATTAGATTTAAATAATCCTATTGAAATGATCCCCTCTGGATATTGGCAGGCTGCTAGCAGTAGCGGAGAATTTACACTCACAAGTTGTTGTGTTGGCCCCGGGTTTGATTTTAATGATTTTCAAATGCTAAGAAATATAGATCCTTCTCTAAGACCAGCCAAGGCTATCGAGGAACTAATTTAATTTTATAATATGATTGAAATGAATCATGATCTTATTAATACAATCGGCATAAAGCAGATAGCAAGAGAAGAAGCCCATCTTTACCATGTGAGTGAAGTTCAAGGATTAATAGATACTTTTGATAAGGAAATTTCTGAATGGTCTGATTTTGACAGCTGGGGAAATATACGAGTTCAGCAATGGATTTTTGAGAGAGCTATGGATATTTATAAAGGTAAGAAAATTGATCTTAAATGTAATTGTTGTGAATACAATTACATAAGTCAAAGAGACTTAGTAAAAAGTTCAAATAAAAAATGCTACGGAATAAAAAGTGCTTATATGATCGAAAAGGTTTTCCATGAAATTGTATTAGCTGAAGCTAGAAGAGAAAGTGATGGTACATATTCAGCATAGAGTTGTTAAAAATTAACCTTTCTAAGATGAAAAAGTGAAACTAAGCTATTAGTTCATAGACGTTATGAAGATAATGGATAATTTTGATGATGATCTTTCTTCAAAACAAAAAGAATTTGAAGAGCCTTTAGAGAAAACTACAAATAAAGATTTATTTGAACAAAAAGATGAATTTAAAGAGGCAACTCCAAAAGTTGTTCATCTTAATTCACTTATTACAAAAAATATTTATCTTTTTACAAAAGATCCAAACTATAAATTGTTTGCCTGGCTAATGGTTCAACTATTTATATTTTCATTATTTGTTTTGGTGGCGACATTAATGAAAAATAATCTTGTCCTCTATATTAATTCTCTTTAAAGATTTAGACTGAGTGATATTTTTTATTATTCATAAATTAATATTTTGAATTGGTGATATATTCAAATCATTCCACTTATGGATCTATATTTACAAGTAGTCACTTTTGATATTAGAATTGGAGAATATATATAGGTATGAAAAAGATATGACCCAAGCAAAATTGGAGGGTTTATTAAAAATAGATAATGAATCATATAACCTTTTAAGAGTCCTCACAATGTTCATGAAGTTAGATAATTCTCAGGATGTTCCACTTCAGGCAATGGCAGTATTTTGGTACGTAGCAACCTATCAAAATTGTACTAAGAAGGATATTGAAAAATACTTCGATATGAGTAAAGCTAGTGCTTCAAGGATGACGGATTATATAAGTCGATATCATAGGCTAGGTAAGGCAGGCTTAGGTCTAGTTTCTAAAGAACAAGATCCAAAAGATAAAAGAAGAACACTTTTGAAACTTACAAGGAAAGGTAAAGATCTAATTGAAAAGTCTTTTAATACTCTCTATGAGGATATGAAAAGTTTTGAAGCTGAATTTGAAGAATGAATATTTGCAATTCTTTTAATTCCTTAGCTATTGGGAAACTTTTAAAAAACATTTAAACTGTCTCTGAAACAAAAACGACTGGTTATCGTTTTTCTTAAGAGAAAAATTACAACTTAGTAGTTACTCCATAGACTTTCTAAGAAGCTAAAATTAAATAATTCAGTAATTCATTATCACCAGCAAAAACAGCAATGGAGGAATATAGAGAAAAGTTAGAAAAGATGTACCAACAATTAAATGAAGAAGGAGATCCCCTTTTAAAAAAATGGTATCAATCACTTATTCCTAAGGCGATATTATTATTTCCTGTAGTTGCTTTTGGTTTTACATTTTTAAAAGTAAATACTGATAAATCAATATTAGATTTACTCTCTTTTATTGCGGTTGGTAGTTTACTAGTTTTTGGAGGTATTTTTTTGAATTATTTCTTATCTAAACGAAGATAATGGAAGCATTTAGTTAAATAAAAATCTTGAATATTAAAAAATTGATTTAGCTCTATTAGCTCTGCGGATTGTTTTTTTTAAAATATGATTTTTTATGGAAAGGTCAGAAATCGCATAGAGAGTTAAAAAGAAAACTGCTTTTGCAAAAATTGAAATTTGCATAATAAAAATAAACCTATTTATATAGAACCAAATCGCTAAATATAAGCAAGTCCTGAAAGACCTCAAAATCGCGAAGGAATAATTAATTAACAGTCCAATAATAAAAAGAGATAATTTACTTTTCTCCGAAAATCTTTTTATTTGTAGATTATCTATATTAGATACTATTAACAAAATTATTTTTAGTAATTAATACTCTAGATATTTGATACCTTACCCCAGTAAGGTAATAATATCAGAAACTCCTCACACATTAATTTCTGATAATCAAGCACCCTTATCTCTAAATTAGGGTGTTTTTTATTGACATAAAACAGAAAGTCATAACTGGCACATGTGACAATTAAATTACTTTTCTCATCCCCTACCGGTTTAGGAGAATGTATGGCATATTATAAAAGTGTGTAGGAGAGGTTTTACTGAAACAGTGGAAACAAGGAAACACTTAATTTAGTTAAACCAAGAAAAGACCTCTATTAGGGGTCTTTTTTTATGTATCAAAATAAATTGAATATTAAATTATTTTATTTGTGAAAATTATTAGAGGAGCCAATAGTTAAATTCTGAGTTGAAATCTTATAGAACTTCTCATGTACTGAATCACTAAATTCCTTTTCATTTGAATAATTCATTAGGTCCAGCGGTTCAATATTTTCGTCGAACCATTCGTCATATTCAATATTATTAGGTTCAGCAAAATAAGTCATATTTAATTAATAGCTATCAAAAAATATGTAAACGGTACACGCTATACAAAATCAAAGATTAATTGCTAGTAAGAAAATTGAAAAATCTAAATTCAGAGACAAATTAATTCCTTCCTTAATAATTAGTTTTAAATTAGTAATTACACAATTATTTTTTATATGGCTCATTATCACGTTCATGGATTAATTCCTGATGGAATCTCTCAAGCTGAAGGTTACAAAATGTTTGAGCAATATATTGCTTCCGGTGCACCAATGGATAACTTTGAAGGATTTGAATTGATAAGTAGACTTCATGCCCCTGAAACCGGAGAAGTTTTTGTGACTTTCAAAGCTGATAATCACTTGGCAATATCTGAACATTTCGGAGTATGGAGAGCAAAATTTGGCCTCGAATGGAATATCACTCCTGTTTTAAATGATGAAGAAGTCATTCAAAGAAATAAGCAGGTTGCGGATGCTGTTGCTGCGATGGGATAATTTAATTGATTGACAGTCGATCTGTATTAGAGGGTTAAAACCCTCTTTTTTTAATAGCAAAGAACACTATCAGCTTTAATTGATTCTTCAATTAGTACATCAGGCATAGCAAACTCTGCTTTATATCCAGTTAGAAGCTTCTCATCGTAACCTCTTGATTTAGCGGACTTTCCTGAGACATATATGGTAACTTTTGAATTCTTTAAATTTTCAAGATGTTCGAATAAATCTCCAGTACCTTGACCAACTATTTCTCCAGCTTTTTTGCAATCTAATATTTCTACTCCGTCTCCATCCAGAAAAAGAGTTACTTTATGATCGTTTTTTTCTGCAGTAAGTGCAACGAGTAAACCTAAAGTTATTTTATTTTGGGATTCTAAACCGCTATAAATATGTACTAGCACTGTATTGTCGGTAATGATAGACATTTAACTCTCCATAGAATTAAGTTTTCTAATCTTAAAAAAATCTATCTTTATTAGCTGCATTTTTTATGAAACCCTTACCACTTTCAAAGCTAATTATTAGTAATTGAAATTCAATCTGAATTGAAGGGCAATTAGCTTCTTTTTTTTCTTAATATTCAAATACAAAGTATTCAAATTCATGAGATCTCTTTTATTCTTACCTTTACTTTTTGGTTTCTCAGGACCAGCCATTGCAGATTCAGAAGTATTTAAAATAGAAGTATCAGCAGAGAGTTATCGAAACTATATTCTTAATGGAACTGATAGGAATGGATCTGTAAGTGGGAACGATCCTAAAGTTACAGTGAATAAAGGAGATATAATTATTTTTGATGTTGATGCCTCTCGTCATCCGTTCTATATAAAGACTCAATTTTCTCGTGGAGGTGGTGATCAGGTAACCAAAGGGACAATTTCTGGGACTCCTGGAACGCAAAATGGAAAACTATCATGGAATACCACGGGCGTGTCAGCAGGTAAATACTATTATGTTTGTTCTCCGCACGCATCTTTTGGAATGGGCGGGACAATTATTGTTAAATAAATAAATGAAACGCTTACTACTTACTCCTATATTCAAACGTTTTAAAAAGAGTGCTTTTTTCTCATCACTTAATCAGAATACTTGTCCTGTTTATGATGCTGAAGAAATAAAAAAACAAGAACAAAAAGAAGCTCTTAATAAGTTATATCCATAAAAAAAAGGGCGTTAAGTACACCCTTTCTAAAAGCTAGATCATCCCCATCACCCAGCCTTTCTAAAATAATAGCACTACATATGGTGTTTGACTGTAATATTTCTTACTTTAGGTAGGGTTGTTTGTTTCTATTTTATTTGCCATTATAGAAATCCCCATCACCTAGACTCGCAAGGGTCTTTTTTTTATGTCTAGTTTTGGATCAGATACTCCATTTATACTTCTTGCAAAATTAAGGAAATTGAAAGTTAAATAACGAATACCAAAATACAGACAGCTATGTTTAACAGCAAGCTTAAAGTTTGAGAATTAAATTTCATCTCTAATTTGCATGACTAAAGGATCAAAAAGAATCTTAGTCCTAGTGGCAACCACAAACATAGAAGAAGCATTAGTAATAAAGAAATAGCATGGACATTTGGAATGTACTGCTCTTTAAAAATTTGTGTCTTCATAATCTATCTGGCTTTCCTAAGTTTGATTTCTCTTCTGACAAGTAGACCTAAAACTACAACACACATATTCATTAGAAAAACATCTAATGGCATTAAATAAAAAAAGTATCTACTTAATTAATAGCAAGAATATTGGTATATGAATCAAGAAAGAATCACTAAAATACTTAGACTACTTATTCAGATTCTTTATGAAGTCTCTGATAGAAACCTTCTCTTCTCCAATAATCTTCATATATAAGGTTTCTTTTTTGATAATCTAATGCGTTCATATTCTTGTCGAGTATAGCAAAAGGAGAATTAGTAAATTTCATAGTAAATCCTAAAATAATTGTTTATTAAATATCTATTAGATATGAGATCTTTTATCTCGAATAACTAGATCCTCTATAAGTAAGTTTTATTGTCTTCTCTTCTTGGCTCTTGCAATATACAAATGACTTGCCATTAAAATACATGTTTACCATAATGCAGCTCCTGAACTTGCTCAAGTCCCCGTCCTTTGGCTTGAGTCGTACTGCGGTCTATCTAGAGGTAGATCGGACGATTTGGTAGCTTTAGCTACACTTTATTTATAGAGTATTTGTACTCAATTGTCAATATATTTAGGTAAATTCAATATTCGGAGATTAAGCAGATTCGGTTAATTTGTTCTTCATATCTTCAATTTTATTAATTAATTCATCTAACCATTCGGTATTGTTTTCTGATCTTTCTTTTAAATATGAAATTTTTGGTTGATTCATTTCATGTGTCTCGAAATCTCCGCTCATAAAATTTTTCCTTTTCTAAATTTTTTATGTGATTAGTGAATTAATCAGCATCAATAATTAAATAAATAATTAGATAGAAATCCTGTCGATCATCAATACATCTTGGGTTTGGATTGTATCTCTCTTACTTTCATCCTCAGAATCTTTATAAGAATCGATTTCAGCTTGAACTCTTCTCATATAAACTCCTTTGATGTAATCCAGTTCTCTTCTCTCTTTATTTAAAATTGAGAATGGTGAGGTTTTTAAGTTCATTAATAGCTCCTTTAAAATAATTTTTGATCAACACCAGTTTTTATCAGATTCAATAAAAATATCTATAGTTTGCTGATTTCTGGTTTCTTCCTCTAGAAGTTCTTCTTCTGATCTTTTTTGAATCTCAAAGTCATAAACTTCTTTTTTTGTTGGTGTGGTAGACATTTTCTCTTGACAACTACACATATGTTCTAACTAAATAGACGAGTCATACGATTAATAAAGATGTTCGGTTTGAGGTACTCCAATATACGGATAGAGGATCAACAATTAAATTTCAAAATGGTTAAAATAACCTAAGTTCCAAAACAGATAAGATAAAAATATTTAATATTTACAAGGTATCTTGATAAATATTAATTTGCAGGTTTAATTATCATTGGGATTGAAATTTTATCAATATTTTTTCATTCGTAACCAATATTGTTTTTAGAGTTTGTTATGTAAATAATCAAATTTAAAACAAAATTTGGAGGTAAATCTAAAGGTTTTAAAAGTAGTAAAACCATTCCTTGAGTTACGTTAAAACCTTTATTTTCCAATTAGCTAGGAAGTTGGTGTGTAGGTGGTGCATGAAATTTTCTCTTTTTTCTTTTTGATCTCTTGTAAATAACAAAAAGACCTAATCCTAATAAAGGAAATAATAAACCCTCTACAAATAAGGGAAAGTTAATCATAATCGTTACCTTTGTAACCGTTATGGAATTATTTAGCCCAAAGTAACACTTTAATTATTATCGGTCGATCACTTTGATCTTATGACCCAATTTTATGAGAGCTTTTCCCTTTAAGAATCATCAATAAGGGCAAACCTAAAATCATCAACCCCCCATCTATCAATAAAAAAGTATTCATACTCGTTTATTTATTCCATCTAAGTGGTATTCCTTTTTTTACGGTGTCTTTTTTGATATCATCCATCTCTTCCCTGATTTTGTTGTAAAAGGCTAGCTCTTCAGGATCCTTAGAACCAAGTCCATATTTCATTGTTGCAGCAAGATATATTCTGTGCTTTCGATATGAAGATAATGCCATAGACAACCTTAATTTCTAAATCATATCTAACTTCTTTAAGATCGTTGTGGTAGAGAGGTTTCGAGGTATGCCCTCGTCGGGTGTCATCTTGACTGGAAATGACATGTTTATGACTGGTTTTGAAGGTAGTTTTTAAGAATATTTGTATTTTTCGGGACGTTTTCGGGACGTCTTTTTTTCTCTAATTTTTAATTATGGAACTATGTGTGACAAGGGGATTTTACTGGGTTTTTATACTTTATAAAATGCTCAGATCCATTCCAGCAGTTGAGGAGTGGGTTGACAAATTACTAAAAATCGAGTATAATGTATTCATTGGGCAAAGGATCAAAATAGGATCGAGTTATTCTTCAAAAGGTATAGATTCAACTGCTCATATTTTCAAAATTATTAATTATTAAAAAATGAAATCTTTTAATGATGGCAAATTTTTCATGCCAAAAAATCCCTTATGGGATGAAATAAAAATTCCTAATGGAGAAACCAATGCCAAATACACAATTGAGATCTCTTTGCTTAATGAGCAGACAGGCAACAAAGAATGGGGAGGAAAAAAAGTTGCTTTCTGCAATGAAGACAATGCTATTTCACATTTAGGACTTTTAGAAAGGTTCTTTGAGTTGCTATGTGAGAACAAAGATTGGGGGTATGAATGGACAAGTGAAGAGGTTGTGAATAATATCCTCAACCCAATCAAAGTAGTTTTAGAAGGGGAAAAGTTAAGGAGGAAGATTGATGGATAGTTTGAGAGATTATTTTATTAGTTGGTCGGAGGTTATTAAAATCTTTGATCAAAGTGAGACAACAATTAGAAGAAGGATCAATGAAAAACTTTTTCCAGCACCTGTGCATCCAATTCCAGGGTCTAGGCGTGTGAAGTTTAAAAGATATCAAATTGAACAAGTGATTAATGGAACTTGGAACTATGAAGGATAAAAGTATTTATTCAGCAAAACAAATTAATACCACTGCTTCTAATGAAGAAGAGCAGTGGTTAAAAATTGATAAAGGTTTATTTGTTGTTGTTGCACCAGAACCAACCAATAGTAGAAGAGTGGTAGCGAAAGTATCAATTAACAAGAAAACTTTTAAATGTAGTTTTGGTTCTTTGCATATCAAACTCAAAGAATCTGATATTGAGGAGTACAAAAGAAAATGGTCAGTACGTAAAAGTTGGGCAAAAGAAAATAATTGTGATCCAAATCTATTTGATATCCAATTTGTAGATCCAAAATCAACTAAAACTTTTGAAGAAGTTGTTGAACTATTCCTAGAACAAAAAAAGAAAGATCTTAAAAAAAATGGAGACAGTTACCGAACTCTCTCAAATAGATGCGGTCAAATTATGAAATATTTGCCATCAAATCTACCAATCACTTATTTCAAAGGTAGAGAAGGAACTATGTTCTTTAAGCAAAGAGTTTGCGATCCTAAAAATCAAGAGGGTAAAGTTTATTCAGCAAGTAGATTTAGGAGATTATTAAACAATATTTTTGAGTATGCTTTATTACCAGAAAATTGTTTTTTACATCCTGAATTAGCACCGATTGGATTAAATAAACCATTTTTGTTTGAAAAAGATATTCCAGAACAACAACCACATCCACACCTTCATTGGAATGATTTTCAAGGTCTTATTGAAAACTTTAATTTAAAACAAAATATTAATGGAGATCCTGTTATTTGTGGAAGATTAACGCATCTATCATGGGTCGCATCATTGATGATGATGATCAGAGTTTCAGGAGTAGTTTGTTTGGAATGGGAATGGTTAAAGGAAAATAACAAAGGAATATATTGGGAGTTACCACCAGAAACTGTAGGAGTTAAAAGAACAAAAAAAGATAAACATAATCCGCATTACATTCCTATGACACTTCAACTTGGAAAATTAATTGATTATTTGCGTTCAATTAATGGTAATCAAAAATATGTTTTTTATAGTCCATTTAAGGGGAATAATCCTTACATGTCTCCTCAAACTCCAAATAGTATTTTAAGAAGATTGGGTTACCAAGGAGTACAAGATATTCATGGATTCAGACATGTCATAACAAATACTTTGGTTGATAAAAAAGGAAAAAATGAGAGAGATATATCAAGGTGCTTGGGACATTTACTAAAAGAAGATTCTATTGGTAATTATGATTATGCAATGCGACTAGAATCAAGAAAAGATATTTTAGAAACTTGGCATTCTTTACTTCTTAATGAGGGAGGTTTGAAGATCTAGTTGTGCTGAAAATTGGTGGAAAAAATCAAAAGAAATTAATTGCACTATCACTTCTAATGTCTTTATCACTTCCTTTATATGCAGTTGAAACAGAACTAACAGAGCAGAAGAAAGCATACTGTATGAACTGGGCAGACAGATTCTTATCTATCAAAGATGGTCTACATTACAGAGAAAATAAGATATCTGCTGCAAAGTTCCCAATGTATGTTGAATTATGTTTGAAACACTATGTTGAACTGAGGAACATGTACAAAAAGAAAAGTCAAGGTAACTGATTGCCATTGATAAATGGCATTCCAAACAGTTGCTGACCCTCTTTCAGTATTAGAAATTTGACTAATGCAGAGTATCCTAATCTGTGTTTCTTCATAAGTTCTTTTTCAATTCTTTGAATATGATCTTGGTACTTATTGTATGAGACATTCTTACGAAGGACTCTATGGAAACCATCTTTGGTGGTTTGCCTAACGGCATCTCTGGTGTATAAAACTTGTTGCATCTTTATTCTATTTGTAGTGTTGTGAACTGATCTTTCTTATGTATTACGGTCTTGAACTACATTGCTCAATTACATTTATTTATGCATTTAAAATATAAGATTCCTTAAATAATCCCATCAAAGTATCCTTAAGGACTTGATAACCTAAACCCTTCGGATCAACCCATACAGAGTATGTATAAGAGTTTTATGTCAAAAATGAATAATGGTTTACACAAGTTTACATAAGAATAATCATTTTCTAAGTCGTATTTTTGCTATTAATCCTTACCCAAATTTTTCTTTAGCATCGCAAATTAATTCTTTGATAGTTTCTAATTTTTGACCTAATTCTCTTTCATTTATCCTTAAACGATAATTACCATATCTTTTGTCATAATCTAATGTAGTTATCTCTGCTTGATTGATTATTTCATCATTTTCTTCAGTCTGGGGAAGTTTTATTTCTACCGCTAAAAAATTCTTTTTAGGTCTGAATATAGTGTAATTTTTTGATCTGCCATTAAACTTTAACCCAATATAAAACTTGTTGTAATTAAATTCTGCATCAGGATCAAATTCAATAATGTTAGTTAGGATTTTATCTGCCATTGCAACTGTTTTTGGTGTACCACGCTTCAACCAATAATCTCTATTAGTGATTTCTGCGACTTCCTCATCCTCATCAACTAATCCAAGTTGTTGCACATCTAATACCTTTGTGAAGTGAAGTCCAACTCCTTCCGCAGTCTGAATGGCACTTACTTGAATTGCCATTAACGGAATAGAACCATTAAATAAACTAATTACATTAAGAAATCGACTGGTAATATCTTCAGCAATTATCACCGCAGTGTGATTGTACTGAGGATATCTTTTCCTTTCTATATCCCAATATTCAATAGTTCTAATTATATGAGATTCATCTGTTGCACCTAATTGTATTTCAACTTCATATCTTTCATTACCATCTGCATCCTGAAGTAAAAGATCTAATCTCCCAGCATGATGGTGAATTCTTTCTTTATCCTTTAATATGACATCTCCAATTCCAATAATAGAAGGATCATCAGCAATAATATCCTGCAACCATTTTTCATTTAACTCAGGATGATTTTTCAGGTGGATAGTTTTTAATAGAACATGCTTCATATTTTTAAAACACTTTTAATTAATTGTAGACCTAAAAGTAAAAATCAAATTTATACTAATTAATTGTTCAATAAATTTTTAAAAAATAAAAATAATTTTGTTAATAGTTTCTAATCTAGATAATCTATGAATGATGAATCTCTCTTGCTAGATTTAATAATGTCATGATTGATCTTAAGAGAAATAGTAAAAAAGAACCTGTTAAAGCAACTGGATTAAGGACGAGAGCATCTTCGTCTTATTCTCCTAATCAGAAAGAGGATTTCAAAATAAGTAGAGGAAGGTTTTCTAATTTTTTAACCTGCAAAAGATGTTTTTACTTGGACAGGGTAAAAGGATTAGATCCACCGGGAACACCAGGTTGGACTTTAAACGAGACAACTGATTTGCTCTTAAAAAAAGAATTTGATTATTGCCGAGAAAGACAAATTCCTCATAGATTATTCATCGATAATGATTTGAGTCATCTAGTTCCTTTTGATCATCCAGAAATGGATGATTGGCGTAATTCTTTGCATAAAGGATTGATGCTTCGTCATAAGGATACAAAAATCATTTTGACTGGAGGAGTTGATGATATCTGGCAACATAAAATTACTAAGCAATTAATAGTTGTTGATTACAAATCTCAAGCAAAACTTGGGAGAGTCGATAAACAAGACTATCTAGATGATCCTTATCATGAGGGATATAAAATTCAGATGGATTTTTATGCATATCTTCTCAAAGGAATGGGATTTGATGTTCATAAGACATCTTATTTTTTAGTCTGTAATGCAAAAAGAGATGATGAGGAATTTAATAAAAGAATGAATTTTGATGAATATCTAGTACCTTATGATTGGAATGCCGATTGGATTGAAGATGAAATAGATGAAATGGTTTCATTGATGAATAATGATCAGATTCCAGAACCAAATTTATCTTGTAAAAACTGTGCTTATTCTGAGCAATATGCAAAATTAGTTTGTAACCCTGTGACAGTTAATAATGAAGAAATTCAAGGCAATCTTTTTTAAAATAATCTTTTAATTAGTTGATATTTAAAATCCTAATCCTAAAATTATTTAATGAGTAAGAAATTCCAATTTATAGATCTGTTCGCAGGCATTGGTGGTATTAGAATTCCATTTGAAGAGTTTGGAGGGGAATGTGTTTTTTCCTCTGAGTGGGATAAGTTTTCTCAAATAACATATGAAGCAAATTTTGGAGAAACACCTCATGGGGATATTACAAAGATAAATGCAGAAGATATACCAAAACATGACTTGCTTGTAGGTGGATTTCCATGTCAAGCATTTTCACAGGCAGGATTAAAAAAGGGTTTTCAAGATACCAGAGGAACTCTATTTTTTGATATTGCAAGAATCCTTAAATTCCATAAACCCAAAGCGTTCTTATTAGAAAATGTAAAACATTTAAAAGGTCATGATGGTGGTAAAACTTTTAAAACCATTGTTAGTGTTTTAAGAGAATTAGGTTATCAAACGATTGAATATAAAATCTTGAATGCTAAAGATTTTGGAGTTCCTCAAAATCGAGAAAGAATTTTTATCTTTGGTTATATTGATTTTATATTTTTTGAATTTCCTGAACCCACGAAAGTTCAAACAAAAGTTGGAGATATACTTGATGATGAAGTTCCCGATAAATTTACTATTTCGGATAAGATGTGGACAAGTGCAATAAGAAGAAAAGAAAATAATAGAAAAAGGGGTTATGGATTTGGTTTCTCATTATTTGATAAGGAATCTGAATATACGAGTACTATTTCTGCAAGATATTACAAAGACGGTTCAGAGATTTGGATCGATCAAGAGGCAAAGAATCCCAGAATGCTTACACCAAATGAAGCACGCAAATTGCAAGGTTTTCCAGAGGGGTTTCAAATTCCTGTAAGTAATTTACAAGCATATAAACAATTTGGAAATTCTGTATCAGTTCCTGTAATTCGTGCAATTGCAGAAAGGATAATTAAATTGCTTTAGTATATCTTTCTTGGATTAGTTCTTCCCAAAACGAGTTAACTGATCTCCATTGTGAATAATTTCTTTTATTTCCTTGGTACATCCCGCTATCGAAGAAAATATCACCTTTCTCTACATAACTCATCCAAGATTCAAAATTTATCGGATTCCCGAAAGCGATTTCACTATAAGTATTATTTTTCATCAGACATTTAAACCATCCCTTTTGATTAAACTTTTTGCTGATTTTTGTTTCAAGAGCACTCTTTTTTGATTTGTTGTTCTTTTCATATCCATACCATTTGGCAAGAAGCAAATTATTAATATGAAATTCTTTTGGCATCAGATCTAACTTGTTCTCTCGTTGATCCTTTTCGTAAGAATAAGTAATTGAGATATTCAAATATTCATCAATAGACATTAACTGTCCAAAAAATGTGTATTTATTTGGAGAGTCTGGAACTGGTTGTCCTGACCATGAACATCTATTCTTTTTTGCTTGATTTGGTTTGCCAAATAATTTAATAAATTGGTCTCTCGAAATTTGAAAATGATTATTTTTATCAAAAATATATTCATTAGCACTCCAATCTCCCCACGTTGTTTTGTCCCTCGTAAAGTTTTTACATTCATAACCCCAAAAATCTGCTTCATTTGCAGCGTCGGGTTTTTTTCCTAGTTTTTTTTCTAACCAATGCCCTTTCGCCCCAGCATGTTTTTTATCGTAACTTTCGATGTTCGGAGATAAACCATACACATTTTTAAAAAATAATTCTTTTATTTTTTCTTTACCTTGATCCATAAATTATGGTTTGAATTTGAAAGGCAGATTAGCCCAAATCGCCTATAAACTCAAATAATTGGAAGGATTAAGAATAAAAATTTAAATTTTCAATTTATTGTTGGTTGCTGCAAATAAAGTAAAAAGAATTATGATTTATCCAAAAAGATATCTAGGGGAAAAATAAATTGGGAATACTGGGGAAAGCACAAGGAATATTTGACTCAGCGAATAGCGATTTAAATGTGGGTTCTTACTTATTAAAAAAAGACATAAAAGAATTTTTATGTGTAGATGATTCCGATCTAGACTTTTTAACATTCAAAAATTTTGATGGTATTGAAGCAATAGATGAAAAAAAAGTACGGAAAGCATGGTACGAAGGTGAAATTCCTAATGCAACAGATCCAGGATGTTCAAGTTTGGATGAATTATTAATTTTATCAATTGTGAGAAAAGCACTCCCAGATTGCTTTATTGAAAGACAAGTAAAAGTTAAAAGATTCAAAATGGATCTTAAAGTCACCCATGAAGGGCAAAGTATTTTTATTGAATTTGATGGTCCTGATCATTTTGCAATTGTTCGTCGCCCTCCAAAACATGAACCTTTTAGAAAAAAGAAAATAGTTGAAGATGAGACAGGAGTTGAGGTAGTTAATTGGGGATATTGGATTCAAAGATGTGAATCAAACGTCAAAGTACTTTTTGACAAAAATATCAAAGGATATGGTGTTCTTTGGAGTACTAATTACCATTTCGGCGATTTCGTTTTTGAAAACTCCGCAGAAATAATTGAAACTATTAATAAAAGGTTCAATGCTGACCGTGATGGTTATGGATATTTTTATGGTCCAAATACTGCTGGAAGAAATAATCCAGAACACCCTTTAATTAAAAAAATTCAAATGGGAAAAAAACCGATTGAGAAGATTTTGCCAAAAGGTTTTATTGATAAAGAGAAGTGGGTGCCTAATCAACTTAAATTTTTAAAATGATTACTAATAAGAGATATCAAACTTTATTAATGCTTGCGAGTACAGGCAAACCTTTAAATAAAGACGCTACAGAAGAAGAAAAGAAATTCTATGAAGAGTGTAAACATGACTATAAAGTTATGATTAAAACCGCTAAAAAACATGGGATAAAGAACCCAATAATGGAAATTCCATTTGAGGTAGATTTTTAGAGGCATAATGCAACCAGCAAAGACTTCTGAAGAATTACAAGAAATGTACCTCTACCTAGAAACTTGGCAAAGGAATGAACCAGAAGTTTCGCCCTCATCTCTTAATCTAAGAACTAATTTTTCTAATGATTATCTTTTGATAGACCTAATCAATAATTATCGTAATATTGAGAAATCGTAGATTTTTTAATTTCTCTACACTTTCTATAAAATTTATTATGGCAAAAATTAAACAAACACCTTACGAGGTTCTAATCTCTGAATTTGGTGGAGTCCGTGCCTTAGCAAGGGCGATTCATCGTGATCCTGCTTCGGTTAATAAATGGCGAAAAAGGGATGGTACTATTCCTTCTTCAATACAACGGAAAGTTTTAGAAACTGCTTGGGAAAGGGGAATGAAAATCACAGCACATGAAATAATTTTTGGTAGAGATGAACACTAACTTGATAGTTTCTTGGGATTTTTCCACTTTATATGAATTTATTTTTTGACTAATGGGAAAAGAAACTTCTCAAATAACTAGGTTTTACGATTCTGTAGATAGTTTTATAAATGCATTCGGTTTTTTGTATGGACAGAAAAGACCAAACGAAAATGAGGGGGATTATCATATGTCATTTTCTAATGATCATATTAAGTTAGAGAGTTCTAACCCTGCTGACAGTATTAAAGTGGCAACTTTTTTGAGAAATAAGCAATACAAACCAAATGAAAATATAAAAAAAGAACATTATTATGTTTGTGAATTTAAATGGGAATCATATGGAGAGATAAAGGATTTATTGGATTTGGAAGAAGCGAAGAAAAGACGTGAACGTCACCCAACTATAAAAACAGATCATTTACTCTTTAGGATTTATTGGGAAGACGATTTTAATTGTTGGCAGAGGAGTGATGTATTTGCTTGTTCTGATGCATCTTCTCATCAAGAAGCAGCAGATTGGATGTTAAAAGAGATCACTAACAAAGGGAGTGAAGTCCCAGAACACGATTCCGATTACTTCAAAAATGGAACACTAGAGGTTATTAAATGAAATGCTTTATAGTCTTATTTTTTAAGTAATGGCAAAAGAAACTTATCGAATAGAAGAATATTGGCATGACGAGGTAACTGCTTATTGTACGGCATTCGGTATTTTGGGTGAGAAAGAAACACCAAAAGAAGGTTTTGATCAATCAACTGACTTTAATAATCTAGAGAGTTCTTTGCCACCAGATACTATTCAAGTCGCAACTTTTTTGAACAAAGAATACTCCACAAAAAAAATATATTTTTATGTTTGCTCATTTCCGGAACCACATCCACATTATTCATATTCACTCTTCTCTATAAGGTGGGAAGATAGTATTAGTCTCTGGGAATTAATTCCTTGGTATTCTTGTTCTGTAAAATCTGAACAACCTCAACCATCTTTACATAAAGAAGCAGCAAATTGGATGATAAAAACAATGACTACTGATGGTTGTTTAATTGCTACAGTAGATGACTTTAAAAAAGGAAAACTAGAGATATTAATTTGAATATTTCTCACCTAATCAACTTTACTTTTGCGTCAGTTTTTATTTGACATCAGAACTAAACTTAGAGACATGAAACATTCTTTTATATAGTTTTATTTTTTGAGTGATGGGAAAAGAAACTTATCAAATAACAGAATATGTTCACGATCAGGTTATTGCTCATTGCACTGCTTTCGGACTTATAGATACTGAACCTAAAGAAGATATAAATGATTTAATTGATTTTTATGAATTAGAGAGTTTCAATCCACCGGATACTATTCAAGTCGCAACATTTTTTTTGGAAAAAACCTCCACAAAAAAAATATATTATTATGTCTGCTCTTTTCCGGAAGAACCTTTTAAGGCAAATCATCAAGAAGGATATTTACTTTTCTCTATTATGTGGTTGGATTCCGACAACTACTGGTCAAGAGTCCCATGGCACAGTTGTTCTGTATCATCTGAACAACCTCTCCCACCTTTACATAAAGAAGCAGCAAATTGGATGCTAAAAAGAATAACTACAAAAGGTTGTTGGAATGCTGAAGCGGATTTCTTCAAAATGGGCAAACTAGAGATATTAATTTGAATATTTCTCACCTAATCAACTTTACTTTTGCGTCAGTTTTTATTTGACATCAGAACTAAACTTAGAGACATGAAACATTCTTTTATATAGTTTTATTTTTTGAGTGATGGGAAAAGAAACTTCTCGAAAAGATATACATGTTTATACTGCCCCAACTATGAATGGATGGAAACCAATAATCTTTCTTGAGGAAGCAGGAATTGAATATGATCTTACTTATGTTGATTTTTCAAAGAACGAACAGAAGGATAAAGATTACATCAAAAATATAAATCCCAATGGAAGAATCCCTTCTATTATTGATCGTTCAAATAATGATTTCTGTGTTTTCGAGAGCGGAGCAATATTATGGTACCTTGCCGAAAAATATAATAAGTTCTTACCGAGGAATGCCAATGAAAAATCTATAACTATGCAATGGTTGATGTTTCAAGTTGGTGGAATAGGTCCAATGATGGGTCAAGCGATGTATTTTCAAAGGATTGCTGCTTTAAATGGTGAGAATAATCAGTTTTCTATAAATCGTTATGTAGATGAAAGTCGTCGTTTATTTGAAGTGCTTGATAAACAACTTGCATCACATGAATTTATTGTTAGTAACGAATTTACAATTGCTGATATTGCTACTTATCCTTGGGCAAGAACTTATTATTGGGCAAATGTCCCTATTGATGGTCTACCTAATTTAAAAGCATGGTTTGATCGAATCGATAATAGAAAAAATACGCAACGAGCACTTGAAATTCCACAACCTCGTTGGGCATTTTTTGGGAAGGGGGATATACAATCTCAAGAGAGTGAAAATGCAGAAAATTTTAGAAGTGATGTCAAATCTGTATTAAAGGGAAATAAATGAAACGCTTACTTTTTTTATCACTCTTATTAAGTCTGATTCCTTCAGTTAGAGCGGATTCACTATGTACTCTTACAAGTGAAGAGGAACTTGATGTAACAATAACCATGAAAAATGTTCTTGCTACAGGTGGAGGAACAGGAACTCTTAATTATAAAAATAAACCTTCTTTATATTTTGAAGTTGGTAGGTGGAATGGTTATGGAGGTGAATATTATGTTGCAAGATCCTATTCACCAGAATCATTTACTTATGAAAAAAAATATGTAGAGAGAATAAAAAATACTGAGAAAATCAGTTCTGGAAGATTTATCATTTTCGTTGGGAATCAAATAGGAAGAGTAATGAACAGAGAAGAGAGAAAATATGGAAAATTAAGAGCATTCATGCCAACTCTTCCTCAAGGTTATTACTATTCAATTCCCTTTACTGAAAAAGGTGAATACGGAAGGCAGAAATTATCGAAAAAAATGAAAACTATTCTTGATGCATCAGAAGGATTTTTTGTAGATACTGGTGGGTGTAGTAAGTTCTTTGGTTATGGAGGGAATTGATGAAGAAACTTTTTTTCATGCCCTTTTTATTTTTGATTTTTATATCACCCCTTAACAGTGAAACAAAAGAAAAAAAGGAATATGGCAAATATGATTTCTATGCAAAATGTTTAGATGATGCTTTACCAAAAACACTTAATACGGGATTGGTTTATGAATGTTCTTTGAAAGCAAATGAAAAAATTGCTGCATTAATACAAGAGAAAATTTCATCTAAAGGTGATTGTGATAAAGAAGGATTTGAGTCTCATGCCTGCACACTTGAAAGGAGTCAGAAAGCATTCAAAAACTATTATCAAAGTGAATGCAATTGGAACAAGTATGGAACTATGTATGTTTACTGCGAAATGATGCTCAAAAAAGATAGGTTAAAATGGTTAGATAAGACACTTGGAACTTAAGACTGAAATTTTAATTTCGTAAAGTATTTTGGTAATTTTTTCGGGACGTTTTAGGTTTTTATAAAAAATTTTCGGGACGTTTTCGGGATTTTATAATTTTGACTTTTGGAATATAATGAATGTATCTGAAGGATACTTTTTCTAAACTACCTAGTATTGATCAGTCTTTGACATAAAAAATGGCATCTATTGATGCCTTCTGATTTTTCTTGATTCTCTTCGGTAGAGGGTTTTTATGCCCTCGTCGGGACTTGAACCCGAGACCTCTCCCTTACCAAGGGAGTGCTCTACCGCTGAGCTACAAGGGCTGAAAAAAAAGTGGGCCGGGTTGGATTTGAACCAACGTAGGCAGAGCCAGCGGATTTACAGTCCGCCCCCTTTAACCACTCGGGCACCGACCCCCACTATTTGAACTTATCAGTTAATGGTCACTTTGTGTGAAAATGTTTTGGTTTTTTTGTTTCTTTCTAGATAGCATTTAAAAGAAAAGACTTAATAGCTGATGAATATTTTATTAATTAATGGGCCAAACCTTAATCTGTTGGGTACTAGAGAACCTGAAATATATGGAAATAAAACCTTGAATGATATTGAGAAAGATTTAATCAAAGTTGCTAAAGAAAAAAGTATTAATCTTGAATGCTTTCAAAGTAATCATGAAGGAGAAATCGTTGACAAAATTCAATCCTCGTTAAGTAGTATCCATGGAATCCTTATTAATGCCGGTGCTCTTACTCATACTTCAATTTCTATAAGAGATGCTTTAATTGGATCAAAAATCCCATTTGTAGAACTACACATATCAAATATCTTTAGCAGGGAAGAATTTCGAAAAGAATCTTTTCTTACAGATAAAGCAATAGGAATAATTAGTGGATTTGGTTTTACAAGTTATTTTCTTGCTCTTGAAGGAATAATTGAATTTTTAAGTAGTAATAAGTAAATGCTAGTAGATTTTAAAAGACCCTCTTCTAATATTAAATATTTATCCTCATTATCCTCAGAAACATGGCTAGAGCTAGCTTTATCGAATCCAATAGAAATACTTATTGATCATGCTCATTGTGAAAGAAAAGCTGCTGGAGTTGCAATTCAATTAATGTTTAGATATCCATCTGAACCAGACCTGGCAGAAGTTTTGAGTCCGATAGCAAGAGAAGAGTTAGAACATTTTGAAAAAATACTGTTTTTATTAAAGGATCTTGGTCATTCTCTTAAAACTCTAAAGCCTCCCCCATATGGAGCCAAATTGGCTAAATGTGTCAGAAAAGAGGAGCCTTATAGGATGTTAGACAGTTTCTTAATAGCAGGACTTATTGAAGCAAGAAGTCATGAAAGATTAAGTTTACTAGCATTGAATTCTGAACATAAATCTTTCAAGTTACTTTATAAGTCTTTACTTGAAAGTGAAGCAAGACATTTTGGAATTTATTGGAAACTAGCACAGACTAAATTCTCTAAAAATGAAACTAACAAAAGATTAGAGGAATTATCTAATATTGAATCGGAGATTTTATCCCAAACTTTTGCTTTGCCAAGAATTCATAGTTAAGTAAATTTTGTATTGATTTATGGGAGTTAGAAAAACTATAAAAAATATGCTTGGTTTTAAAAGTGATCTTGCTTCATTTACAGTAGTTGGTGTTGGTCCTGGAGATAGTTCTTTTCTGACTATTGCTGCAGTAGAGGCAATTAAAAAAGCAAAACTTATAGTTTTCCCAATTTCAAGTGATGATAGAAAGAGTTCATCTGCGGAAATAGTCAAAAAATACATCAAATTTAAGAAAAAAATACCCATTATTTTTCCAATGGCAAGGCAAGAATTTGATCCAGATCAAATCTGGTCTAATGCTGTGGATATAATTGTTAAATCTGTTAGAAACAATAAATCTGTTGCTTTACTTTGTCTTGGAGATCCTTCACTGTATGCAAGTTCCTCAAATATTCTGAGAATAATAAATAATAATTATCCTGAAATAATCACAAGGACAATACCAGGGATATCATCTATCTCAGCAGCAGCAGCTTTAAGTAATTTTGATTTAGTAAAGAAAGGCGAGACTTTGATATTAAAAGAATGTCCTTCTTCTAAATCTGAATTAATAACTCTAATAATTCAGACTAAAGCAAATAAAACAACTTTAGTACTAATGAAAGTTGGGAAAAGATGGGGGTCAGTTAAAGAAGTTTTAAAAAAAGAGAAAATCATTAATAAAGCTTTAATCGCTTTAAATGTAGGGATGCCTGATCAAATTATCCAATATGCTTCCAAGTATAATGTGGAGACAATGCCTTATTTTTCTTTAATTTTGATAAGACCTAATTAATGAATAAGGACAAATCTCTAAGAAATGATTTTCAATGGCCGATAAGTAGGCAAATATTGTCTCTAATCCTTGATGATAAAGTAAGTGATATTTTTGTATGTAAATTAGTTTGGGAAAGACTTTTTTATCTTAATCAACCCTCTATGGATGGATGGATATCAAGTTCCTTAACTCCATCATATTGGTCAGAAAAATTTCCAAAAGCTCCTCAAATTATTTCAGAACGATCAGCCTCAGTTCACTTAACACGATCTATACCGAAAGATCACAAACAAAATTTAAAAAAAATTCTTAATTTTAAAGGTTATAGAATTAACGAACTTTATCCTAGAAGAACAAGAAGAGCAACTGCTGTCAATTGGTTGATCTATTGGTCTATTGACTCGATTTCTTCTTTAGATGATACTTGTAAGTTACCTAAATTATCTCTCCCATCTCCTAATCCAGCAAAAGGTCATTTTGGAGATCCTGAAATCAAATAAATAATCTTGTTTAGAGTAAAAGATAGTATTGAGGGTATAGTTGTAATAGATCTAGTTTTCTTGAGGAATAATTGACTCTTCCATCAATAGCAATAATCGGAAGACCTAATGTTGGGAAGTCTACTTTGGTTAATAGGTTATGCCAAAGTAATGATGCAATTGTATTCGATAAACCTGGAGTCACTAGAGATAGAACATATCAAAATGCTTCATGGGGAGGGAGGGAATTTCAAGTTGTTGACACGGGAGGACTAGTTTTTGAAGATGATAGTGAATTCCTCCCTGAGATTCGTACTCAAGTATTTTTAGCATTAGAAGAGGCTTCTCTTGCTTTATTTGTTGTTGATGGAAATCAAGGTGTAACTGACGGGGATTTATCTATAGCAAAATGGCTGAGGAATTCAGCTTGTAAGACAATTGTTGCAGTAAATAAATGTGAATCTACATCCTTAGGAGTTTCTTTGGCCTCTGAGTTCTGGAAATTGGGTTTAGGTGAACCTTATCCTGTCTCTGCCATTCATGGTTCTGGAACGGGGGATCTGTTAGACCTTGTTATTGATGGATTCCCTAAAGATTTAAATGTTGAAGATAAAGAGGATAAAATAATGATGTCAATTATTGGGAGACCAAATGTTGGTAAATCCAGTTTGTTAAATGCCATTTGCGGAGAAAAAAGAGCAATAGTTAGTGATATAAGTGGTACTACAACTGATTCAATAGATACTCTTATTAAGAAAGATTCCCATCTATGGAAAATAGTAGATACAGCAGGAATAAGAAGAAAAAAAAATGTAAAATATGGAACTGAATTTTTTGGAATTAATAGAGCTTTTAAATCTATCGATAGAAGTGATGTTTGCGTCCTGGTTATAGATGCCATAGATGGTGTGACTGATCAAGATCAGAAATTAGCAGGACGAATAGAAGAACAAGGTAGAGCATGTGTAATTGTAGTGAATAAATGGGATCTTGTAGAGAAAAATAATTCCACAATTTATCAAGTTGAAAAAGAACTTAGATCAAAATTATATTTTTTGCATTGGTCAAAAATGATTTTCATTTCAGCTTTAACTGGCCAAAGAGTTCAAAATATTTTTGAGCATGCTCTTAATGCTGTAACCCAACATAGAAGGAGAGTTACAACTTCAGTCGTTAATGAAGTTCTTAAGGAGGCTCTTGGATGGAAAAGTCCACCAACAAAGAGAAGCGGAAAACAAGGAAGACTTTACTATGGAACTCAAGTAAAAAACCAGCCTCCAACTTTTACTCTTTTTGTAAATGACCCTAAATTATTTGGAATTACATATAGAAGATATATTGAAAAACAAATAAGATTAAATCTTGGGTTTGAAGGGTCTCCAATAATTTTGCTTTGGAGAGGAAAACAGCAAAGAGACCTAGAAAAGGAGACATCAAAAAAGAATATTAATATTATTCAAAAAGATTAATGAATATTCTTACTAAATTTCCTATTGGACAATATGTTGATGGTAATAGAAGTTGGTTAAGAATTGTAGACAGTAGATTAAAGATAATTGCAGTATTTATTTTTCTAATTACCCCAATCTGGGCAGGCCCATTGTGGAGGCTAAGTTTAGTTATATGTTTGATATTTATTACTTTTATCAGTTTGTTACCTTCTAGAGTTTGGTGGCGATCACTTCTCTTCCTTTTGGGTTTATCATTGATAATTGGATTATTATCATTAATAGCATCTTCTAATATTCAATCTCTTGATAGTACTTTAAGAGATTCGAATGAATTGAATTTGATTTTAGAAAGTCAGGAAACTTGGAATATTTTAGAAATTCCATCTAAGAAAATAGGATTTATAACTCTTGGGCCCTATAACTTATCTAGGAAAGCTTTTGAGTTAGGAATAAAAACTTCAACACTAATATTTACTGTTATTCATAGTGTGAATTTGATGCTCCTAACAACATTACAAGAGGATATAGTCTGGGCCTTAAGTTGGTTTATGATTCCTTTTAGA